>CAVPII010000001.1:0-173466 GCA_963704945.1 uncultured cyanobacterium
GCCATTTTCGAGGATGTCGTTAAAAAAGAAAAAGCCCCGACTGGCATGGTTAAAAACCCCGTCTAAAACCACTTTCATGCCCCGGCCATGGGCGGCGGTTAACAAAGCTTGGAAGGCTTCATTGCCCCCCAACAAAGGATCAACCTGGTAATAGTCGTGGGTGTGGTAACGGTGGTTGCAGGCGGACTGGAAAATGGGGGTGAGATAAAGAGCGTTAATGCCCAAATCCTGGAGATAATCGAGCTGTTCCATCACTCCCCAGAGGTTGCCCCCCTTGTAGCCCTGCACAGTGGGGGCTGTGGCCCATGGTTCTAAATGGGGCTGGGGGAAAAAAGCCTTCGCTTCGGGGGTACCTATGGCAAAACGATCGGGAAAAATTTGATAAAAAACAGCTTTTTTAACCCAATGTGGGGTAAGGGACATAATCAATAACTCAATAAATCAACTCAGCTTCAGGGAGAGGGAAATCCCCCAGGCACTGCTTAGTGCAAATAAACTCTGCCCTAGGATTAGATGATGGGACAATAGCGGGTCATGCTATGGGAGAGTTCTGTGCTTCTACGTTTGCATGGTAAGGCATGGGCCAAGAATAGGAAAATCGAGGATAGCAAATAAGCAAAAGCAAATAAAATAGTTCACCTCTGGCTGGGGTAAGATCGACAGCAGGGCCCATCGCCATTTTTCAATACCTGATTAAGTTATTGAGATGGTGATAAATCCCCCGGCGATCGCCTTGGAGAGTTGAACTGACAATGACCTTTGACCGACGGACATTTTTAAGTGGCGGTGTAGCCCTGGGGTTTGGATCCTGGTTGTGGGGGCGGTGTGGCCAGGGCATAGCCCAGTCCCTGGCGGCCACCAATGGTCAAAAGCTGGCTTTACTGTTGGGATCTGGCCAAGGAAATGGCGATCGCCCACCATTGCTGGGGTGTGCCAATGATATGGAAATGCTGGGGGAAGTGCTCCGGAGTCGTTACCTTTTTTCCCCCTCGGACGTGGTCAATGTGGGGCACAAAGGAAGGCACTTTATCTAAACTGGAAATAGTTTTCGATCAACATTTACGACAAAAGGCCAAAAAGGGTGACGGAGTGGTGGTGGCCTTCAGTGGCTACGGTAGCTACAGTCCCCCGGAAGATCTTGCCCCCAATGCCCCTTGGGAACAGGCTTTACCCTATCTGGGGCTATTTTTGACCAGTGAAAATGGCGATGAAGTTTTACCGCTAATAACCCTAATTAATTGGTTACAATCCCTGAAAACCAAAGAAGTTTATCTAATCCTTGATTGCGGTTTTAGCACCGTGGCCAAGAAGTTTCAGGGCAATTTTCGTTCCCGCAGTGGCGGCCCCACAGCGCCATTAATTAAGGAAATCCCGGCCGCCAATCCCCCACCCAAAAACAGCTTGGGTAATATCACCCTCATCAGTGCGGTGGGCCCAGGGCAAACGGCGGTGGAAGGACAGGTGGGGGAACAAACCGTGGGATTATTCACCCTGGCCCTGTGCCAAAGTCTGTGGGAAAATACGGCTCCCAATTTAATGCCTAGCTTCTGGGAGCATAGTCGGAACCTGTTACTGCCTCGTTTGGGAAATCAACAAATTCCCCAATGGAAATCAGCAAATAATTCCCCGGATTTTTTGCCCCCCAATATTTTGCTTCCGGGAGCAGAAGGCATAGTTACCGCCCTGCAAGGTAAAAATTCTTTGCAAGGCTATGTTCGGGGGGTTAATCCCCTGGTGCAGAAAAGGGCCCTACTCCATTCCTGTTACCTAACCGTCAATAATGCCCAGGACGATGGAGATAAGGAGGAAATGCCTTCTTCCCTCTGGCAAGTCCACAACATCAAAGGACAGAAGGTCAACCTAACGGCGATCGCCAATGCAGGGGAGAAATCGGCCACAAGCGAAACTAAATCCCCCGTCAATAACGATAATCCTGGATCATTTTTCGTCGGTAGTAGTCTGCAGGAAATGTACCGGGCCCTACCTAAATCCCTTGGGGTAACTGTGGCCTTAGCCGATGATTTAGAAAGAATTGAGAAGGTGGATGCCACCAGTGCCTTTGGGGCGATCGCCATAGTGGAAAATGTGATCAACGCCGGAGAGGGAAGTGCAGATTGTGTTTTTGGTAAGTTAGAAAGCCACCGTTACACCCTCTTTGGTGAAGGGGGAAGTCCCCTCCAACCCCTGACCAAATCCGAATCCAGCGGCGCGGTGAAAACCGTGGTCACGGCCCTAGAGCCATCCTTAAACCGTCTGTTGGCCATGAAATGGTTAACTCTCCTGGCCAATGGGGACAGCACCCGCCTGGGGGTAGGGATAAGTTTAGTACAACAAACCAGCGGTGATAATCCCCTACCCCGACTAATTTACCAATGGCAATCAACCCGTTTCCCCAAAGCTCCCCAGGACAATAACAGTAAAGCTAATGCCGTTCCCAATGCCCCGCCGACATTTTTGCCCACCGTGGCCACGAACCAGGCCCTACAGTGTCAATTGGAAAATTTAGGGGAAGATCCCCTCTATGGCTGTTTAATTGGCATTAATAATCGGGGATTGAGTGTGGCGGGCATACTCCATCCAGAATTAAAACTCCTAGAAGGAAAAGAACGACTGACCTGGCCTCCCCCGGAAGATCCCCTCTGGTTAATCGGCGGAGATAAGGCGATCGCCCAATGGTTTTTGGTGCTTTCCCGCTTTCCTTTGCCTGGTACGGTAACGGCCCTCAGCCAACAGTTCACCAGCAGTAATTCCCCCAATCCCCCCAACCTAGCCGATAACCCCCCCCGAATACTGGGGCTAAAAAATCTGCTTCCCGTGGTTTCCGCCCTAGTGGAGGATCTATTTCTCCATGGAGCCAACCTGGCCTCCAGTCCCGATGACGTAGTTTTGCTTTCCACCGCAGACTGGTTGAGTCTTCCCATTCTCTACCAAGTCGTTTAGAAAAACTCGCAATCCCCATATTCCTTGTTACGATGTTATACGTTCCAAGGGCCTGGTCACTGAACCTAGAACGCTTTTAGAAATTAGCCTTTCCAGCCCCGCTTGTTGTACTATCTATCCTCCGCCCGCCCACTATTTGTCTATGACGTCATCCCTGCCAGTGTCCACCCAACATCGGTTACAGCAGTTACCACAGATTCCGAATGTCTGGGAAGGCGATCGCCGGCCATTTAGTGGTGGGTTTGACCATGAAACGGGGGAAGGAGGGGAATGTATTCTTTGGGTGGATGGTACTGAAGGGCTAGTGCGTTCCATGGACGTAATTCCCGAAACCGCCGGCATAGAAACCGTTGTCCGCACCCTGATCCGGGCCATGGAAATTCCCCGATCGCCAGCTCCCCCCTGTCGTCCCAAAAAAATCATTGTCCGTAACCGGGAACTGCAATTTTTACTGCGGGGGGTATTGCAGGGTTTAGATATCATCGTTGATTACCAACCCCAGTTGCCCCTCATTGACGAGCTGTTTCGTAGTTTCGCCAAAGCCGGTGAACACCGTCCCAGCCCCCTACCGGAAAAGTTTAGTGAAATTCTCAAAAAACTAGCCAAAAAGATTTGGAAGTTAACCCCCTGGGACGTGTTGGAAGATTTAGACATTATCGCCATTGACATACCGTCTTTGGAAGAAGTCCCCACCCTCTATGCCTGTGTGATGGGAATGATGGGACAGGAGTATGGCATTATCCTTTACCGTTCCCTGGAGTCCCTGAAAAATTTTCGGGAAATGGCCATTCGCCAAGATGATCCCCAGGATTTGGAACAGGTTTTTCTTTCCCAGGATTGTTGGTTTATTAATTATGAACTGGGGGGCATTGAGCAAGGGATTTATAACTTTCCCGACGATGATCAAGACGAAGATGCCATGGCCATTTTTGGTAGCATTCACCCCCTCGAAGGCATTCGCCCCTTCCTGGACGAAAGTGAAGCCCTGGTTATTTATTACGCCCTAGAATCCCTGGCCCGCTTTGTCAAAACCCACTACCATGCCCTGGAAGAAGGAGATAGCATCCCAGACCTTACCCAACGGTTGAGGATTAAACATCCCCTCACTAACCGCACTACCAAAGAGCAAATAGTAGTGGATGTCTCCACCCAGCCTCAGTTAACTGAGGATTTTTTGACACAGCTCGGCTTGACCGATGGGGACGACGGTGATGATCAACCTTTTACCGATGACCTAATTCCTGAAAATTCCTATATGAGCCTGGGCATGGTGCCCTGGGATTTGGTTGAAGCCATTCGTATTTCCCCCAGTATCCATTGCCAGTCGGCCAAGTTTAAGCAAAAAGGCGATGGTATGCCGGTGTTGATGATTCAAACTAGCCGTCCCAAGGCCCGGGATTTGATTCGTCGTCTCCACGAAGAAGGAGACATCGTCGGGTTAGGGTTCAACGTGGGGGAAGATCCTTGGATGACAACGAAATATGACCTGGGAATTTTAAAAACGGGGGCGGATAACTTATTTTTGTTTGGGGAGTTTTTACAGGATTCCCCCACCCACCGCCAAGCAAGGAAAAATTGGGATCGTCGTTGTAAGGATACCAAGGGCCACTGTGCGGTACTAATTGCCATGGGGGTAACGGGCAAAGCCAAGGGCCAGCCAGAACTCAGGCATATGCTGGCCTATTTTGAGACCAAGTTTTTGACTTCCCAGGAGTTAGGTCTGGGGCCTTTACGCATGGCCACCAACCTAGATTTTGACTTTTAATTTCTAATTTCCTAATAATTTTCCTATAGTTTAAATCTCTACCTAAAAAAACATAATGAATACCCAAAAATCCGGCTTGGGCTATCTGATTGGGACAGCGGCGATCGCCATTGTTATAGGAGGAGGCGTTTTTCTTTACTCGAAAATCAACCGGGGCCAGGAATTAACGCCGTTGACAGCGGCCCAGATTCTACCGGAAGAAACGATGATGGCGGGCTTCATCGAAACCGATGCCGAACGATGGTCTGACCTAGCCCAATTTAAAGCTTTGCCCATGGAGCAATGGGGGACAGAATTACAATCTCAGTTATTGAAAAGTAAAGATATTGACTACGCACAAGATATTCAACCCTGGTTGGGCAATGTCATGGTGGCGGTGGTACCAACCCAGGACAATGGGGAAACCGATGTGTTGGTGGTGATGGGGGTGAAAGATAAGGTCAAAGCGTTGCAATTTTCCCAACAATTAACGGAGCAACTGGAACAAAAACCCCAGGAATCGGAATATAGGGGAGTTACGGTCTGGGAAGCCACCATGGAGAATGGGGAAAACCTCAGCTATGGATTGGTGGAGGATAAGTTGGTTCTTGCTTCCCAAACAAGTACTGTCCAAGGGGTGATTGATGCGGCCCAGGACGGTAATTCCCTAGGGGCAATGCCAGAAAATAAAGCTTTATTGAGCCAGGATTCCGGGTTATCTAACCCCATTGCCAAATTTTACTTAGTTAACTATGGGCAATTACTAACAACAATGATTGCCCAGTCGGGGGAGGAATTACCGCCGGAAACTTTAGACCAGTTGCAACAGGTAGAATCCATGGTCATGAGTGTGGGGGTCGAAGACCGGGGTCTCCATCTCCAGGCGATCGCCAACCTCCAGCCTGGGGCTACGGATGGTAATGATTTGCCCCCCAGTCAAAACCGCATTTTAGAACGGGTACCGGGGGATAGCCTGATGGTTTTTAACGGTGCAGACATTAGCCAACGGTGGGAACAATTGGTAAGTCAGGAAGATGACATTAAACCTTTGGCGGAAAGCTTACAACAAATACGCTTGGCTTTTTCTGAAAACACCAACCTAGATTTAGATCGGGATGTTTTGGGATGGATGGACGGGGAGTTTGCAATGGGCATTATGCCGGCCCAAACGGGGCTGTTGGGGGATTTTGGCATCGGGGGCCTGATACTGCTGGAAACCGGCGATCGCCAGACCGCAGAAAATACCATTAAAAAATTGGAACAGTTAACCATTACTCAACTGCCCCCCACAATCCGTCCCCGCCAGGAAGAAATAACCGGCATTGCCGTCACCCGTTGGGATAGTCCCGACAATAAAACGGCGATCGCCTATGGTTGGTTGGAAAACAATGTCCTGTTAATAACCGTTGGAGCGGCCCCCACCCCATTGATCGATCTCCAGCCAAACGATTCCTTGGCCGAGAGTGGGAATTTTGAAGAAGTCACCGCCTCTTTGCCCGATACCAATAATGGTTATTTCTACATCAATTTTGAAGAAGCATGGCCGTTAATCAAAGCTTTGCCCGGAAATCAGCAAAACATACCGCCGCAAACTAAACCTTTACTGGATGCCATTGACGGTCTGGCCCTGACCACCAGCAATCCCAACGCTGAAACAGGGCAGTTGGATATGATGGTAATGCTTAAAACCCAGCCCAAAGAATAACAAAGATTGGGAGTAAGAATTACAGCGGGTTCCATCGTACGGGTAAACTGACAACGCCCAATCAAAGATTAGAGTGGGGGACTTCCCGCCCCATACTTTAGTTAATCTTTCTTTAATTCTGCTTGGAAAACAATTTACTAACAACTTATTATGAGCGCACCCCTAGTCTTTGGTCTCATATTTTTGGTAATAAGTGCGGTTATCTTTTTTGTCCGCAAAAATCAAATGCACCGCTTGAGGAGCTTCAGATTAGCCGAAAAGGCCACCGTGGCAGAGCTACAACAATTGGCCGGGGCAGTCGCCCAGGAAATTGGCGGTGGCAGTTGGGAAGAGTATGTGAAATTGACGGGGATGATCCACTGTGACCAGCCCTTACTTTCAGAACTAAGGGAGGAACCCTGTGTTTATTACCGGATGACCGTAACCAGGGAGTATGAAGAAACTGTTACTAAAACAGACGAAGAAGGTAAATCCTACCGGGAGACCCAACGCAGATCAGAGGTGGTTTCAGACAATCAGCGTTCTATTCCTTTCTATCTGGAGGATGCAACGGGAATGATTGAGGTTAACCCGGAAGGCGCAGACCTAGAAACCATAAGTATTTTGGACGATTTCCGCACCGAATTGGACTCTGGGGGAATGATTTCCTACGGCAATTTTTCCCTAGCGTTGGGAGACGGGGGAGGAGGGCGCCGAACTTTGGGCTATCGTTACAGCGAGTCGATTGTGCCCATAGACCGGAGAGCTTTAATTGTGGGGATAGCAGACGACCGTAATGGCCATATTTGCCTACAACAACAGGTAGGTGTTAATCGTCCGTTTATTGTTTCACTGAAAGATGAAGAAACCCTCACTAAAACTACCAGCAAGAATATTCAGTTAGCTTTTTACGGCATGGTGGCCAGCGGCGGACTGGGATTGTGTTTAATTATCATTGGGTTACTTACCTAACCGGAACTAGAATTTAAAAAAATTTTTCTAAAAAATGGCTAGCGGGGATTAACGCTTAAAATGCGGTGTCGGAACCATCGGGTTCTTCCATGAGCCTGGTGCCGCCACCACCGGTGGAGTCCGGTAATCCATCCCTGGAAGGTCGGGGAAACTTTATGTTTGTGTTCGACGGCATTCCTGGGGGAGGAGTTGGTTTAGGCCCTGTCCAGTTAGGAACAATCATCGGCTCAATTGGTGACTGTTCATACATCAAAAAATGGGCCGGAGGAAACTGATAAATATCGCCATCGGCACAGGTTTCGGTTTGGAGTAAATGCACCGCTTCATTAATGCCGGTTAAATTGATTACATATTCCCCAACTATTTCCTCTCCTTGCATCGTCTTAACTACTAACTGATCAGCCATAATTACCTGCTGAAAAAGATCCCCAGCGATGGTCAAGGCAAAGCCCTGCCGTTCTGCCACAATTAACTGCGGCGAGGTCTGGTTTAACTCCATTGTCAACTCGATTTGAAACTGGTCAAATTCTCCGGGAATAAACAGGATTAATTTATCCGTAAGCAATTGGTGGGAGTAGTCTTGATAAATGCCGACACAACTAACCTGGTTGGTTTCTGAATCAATTAATGGTCGAACAATCCAATTTGTTTCGGCGGCAAGGGAACCAGCCCCGCTAAACATTAAGCCAACCGTTAATATTGGTAAGCTCAACTTGGAAATTGCCATGGTTAATAACCTCTAAGTTAGTGATCACTGGGCAGAATTTGTACTGGAAATACGTTGGTTTGTGTAGGGCCAAAGGAAAACATTAAAGTTTTTATTGCCTAGTTGATTTCTATACCGGAAAGTATCTTTTTCATATAAGCTAACCACCGCATTAAGCTGATTAGCTAAATTGAGGCATTGCTTAAATGTCGGGGAAGTGTAACATTGCACATCAATTTGGTTACAACCATAGCGGGGCACCAAGGCTTTTTGGAAGGGCTGAATACTACAAAAAATAAATTTTCTATATTGATTAGCCAACCTTTCAAATTCCCTGGAGGAATAGTTGGCAAAAAAGTGATCGTCCACCTGTAATCCGTCGGTGTGGCGGGCTTCGTAAATTATTTGTTCAATGGTTAAGGAACGGTGCTGGGGGGACTGAACCCAAGTAATGGGAATTAAGCTATGGTTACGGGCTTCCTGGCTGATTTGCTGTTGTACTTCGTCGGATACCCCCCGAAAATCGAGGAACACTAAGCGATAACCTTGGCTTTGAATATCCCTCATTACCTGATCGAGGGCGTTTTGGGAGGCATAAAAGCGAATTTGGGGCTGGGATAACCAAGTGCCATTGGGAACCCCGGCGATCGCCACTCCGGGCCAGAGCAAGCTGACACCAATCAAGAGTTTTTGAAGAATTTTTAACATTTTTTTTGTGAGGAGGAAGGCGGTATTTTTTGTACCTTAGCCGACTTAGAGTGTGTTTTAAAAGCCCCTCTGAATCCCAAAATTGGAAGGAAAACTAAATACAAGTCCCCCGGTATTGCCGGAACTTTAGTGGGTCAATTTAGGGGGTAAACCAAAACTTTCCAAACACGCCCTTGGAGCTCATGTTAGGATAACTTTCTTCGTTCTTGACAGTATTTAGGAATTGTTGGCAATGACCACTTAGTCAGGAACTAGGGTCTCTATCACCGAACTATCGGTGTTGATTGGCGTTAAAATAAGGTTTTCTGTGGATTAACCACGGACGATTTTCCCGTCGATTACATAGAGAGAGTTAATGGTAACTACCCCCACCGCCGCCCCCCGTAAACCGTCTAAGGTAGAAGGCATCAAGGAAAGAAGCAATTATTTACGGGAACCTTTGGCCAGTGAGCTTTTGGCCGATACGACCCATTTTAGTGAGGATGCGGTTCAGATCCTCAAATTCCACGGCTCCTACCAACAGGACAATCGGGATAATCGGGTCAAGGGCCAGGAGAAAGATTATCAGTTTATGCTCCGTACCCGCAATCCGGGGGGGCTAATTCCAGCCCAGCTCTACACCGCTTTGGATGATTTGTCCGAAACCCATGGTAACCATACCCTCCGGGTTACTACCCGCCAAGGTCTGCAAATCCATGGCATTGTCAAAAAAGATCTGAAAATGGCGATCGCCACGGTGGTCAATAATTTGGGTTCCACCCTGGGGGCCTGTGGGGACATTAACCGTAATGTGATGGCCCCGGCGGCGCCATTTCGGGATCGGCCGGAGTATGGCTATGCCTGGGACTATGCCAACAAGGTAGCGGATTTGCTCAGTCCCCAAAGTGGTGCCTATTACGAAATTTGGTTGGATGGGGAAAAAGTAATTAGTGGGGAGGAAGCTCCGGAAGTAAAGGCGGCCCGACAAAAGAATCTCAATGGTACGAATCTAGACGACCCCCTAGAACCGATTTACGGGCAACAGTTTATGCCCCGGAAATTTAAAATTAGCGTCACCGTACCAGGGGATAACTCCATTGACGTATTCACCCACGACATTAGTTTGGTGGTCATTACCGATCGCCATGGGGAATTGCGGGGCTTCAATGTCCTAGCCGGTGGGGGGTTGGGCCGTACCCACAACAAAGAGGAAACCTTTGCCCGGGCGGCGGATCCCATTGGTTACGTCAGCAAAGATGATGTCTATGATTTGGTTAAAGCCATCGTGGCCACCCAACGGGACTACGGCGATCGCCAAAATCGTCGCCATGCCCGGATGAAATATCTTTTAGCCGATTGGGGCGTAGCCAAATTCCGCAAACAGGTGGAGAAGTATTTGGGTAAACCCCTGCAATCCTTTAAACCTCTACCCGCCTGGCGTTATCAAGATTACCTGGGGTGGCATGAACAGGGGGATGGCAAACTGTTTTTTGGGCTCTCGGTGGAAAATGGCCGCATCAAGGACGATGGCGATTTCCAACTTAAAACGGCTCTGCGGAAAGTAGTGGATCAGTTCCAATTACCCCTGCGCCTAACCGCCAACCACAATATCCTGCTCTACGAAATTAATGCCCAGGATAAAGCGGCCATTGAAGAAATTTTCCAGCACCATGGGGTGGTTACGGATCCCGAGGCGATCGATACCCTAGTGCGCTATTCCATGGCTTGCCCGGCTCTGCCCACCTGCAGTTTGGCCGTCACCGAGTCGGAACGGATTATGCCCAGCGTTAATGAAAGAATCCGGGCTTTGTTGGATAAAGTGGGCTTACCCGACGAAAGCATTGTCCTGCGGATGACCGGTTGCCCCAACGGTTGTGCCCGGCCCTACATGGCGGAAATTGGCTTTGTGGGGAGCGCCCCCAACAGTTACCAAATTTGGCTAGGGGGAAGTCCGGATCAGGTGCGCCTGGCGGAGACCTATACGGAAAAAATGCCCCTGGAGAAGTTGGAAAGCTTTTTTGAGCCGCTCTTTACCTTTTTTAAACAGGATCGTAAATCCAAGGAAAGTTTTGGGGACTTTTGCCACCGGGTAGGCTTCACCGCCCTAAGGGACTTTTCCCAGAGCTATGGCAGTGGGGATGAAAACCGCACGGGGCAGGGGCGTAAAAATCAGCGCCGGGTTAGCCTTTCCGATGAAATGTATAACCAACTTAAAGCTCGGTCTGAGCGGGATAAATGCCCCATGAATCAGATTGTTCAAGAGGCCCTGACTGCTTACTTAAACAGTTAGCCCCAAGGATTAACCTAGTTTCCCTTTCACTGATTCACTGACCCATTGCCACGCCATGGATTTTGTTTCGACTCTGCCGATTTTCATTGTCACCCTGCGGGAAGCATTGGAAGCATCCTTAGTGGTGGGCATTGTCCTGGCCTGTTTGCGCCAAGCCCAGCAAACCCAGCTTAACCAATGGGTTTACAAGGGTATTAGCGGTGGCATTGTGGCCAGTGGATTAGTGGGGTGTTTACTGGCGGGGGTATTGCAGGGGGTGGAGCGACTACCGGGGCCCTACACTCCCATTTTGAAAGCCTTGCTGGCGGCCCTGTTTGGGGCGATCGCCGTGGGCATGCTCAGTTGGATGTTGCTGTGGATGACAAAACAGTCCCGTTCCCTCAAAGCGGATATTCAGGGGGAAATTAACCAAGCTCTGGGGCAGGATGAGGGAGGGGGAAAAGCCATTGCCATTGTGGTGTTCATTGCCGTGTTGCGGGAAGGCTTTGAAACGGTACTTTTCCTGGCGGCCCAACAGGGGATGACTAATGCCTTGGCGATCGGGGCGGCCCTGGGGGGAATTTTAACGGCGGTGCTGATGGCTTTTCTGATCTTCCGCATTGGGCTACGCCTTAACCTCAAGCTATTCTTTCAGGTCATGGGCACCCTACTGCTGGTGATTGTGGGGGGACTGGTCATCGGGGTGCTCAAAAATATTGATCTAGCAATTAACTTGATTAGCCAGACCAACCTCGGTTTAGCCTATCTTTGTTCCCTTCCTGGGGATTCCTGTGTGTTGGGGCCCCAACTGTGGGATTTGTCCCCCTGGCTACCGGATAGGCAATTTCCTGGCATTGTCCTCAAAACTCTGGCTGGTTATCGGGATCATCTCTATTGGCTCCAGGCGATCGCCTATGGAATCTTTTTGGTTATCATCGGGGGCAGTTACTTCCGAGGATTGGGCAATGCCCCTGGGGTTAAACCAGCCAATCCAGTGACGGAGTGAAGGAGCAACGAATTTTTTTGATGGATGTTGAATGTTAACCCTGGCAACTTACCTAAATTTTTATTTGTCCACCGTTATGAATATTCGTTTTTTTATCACAGCCCTTAGTTTTACCTCCCTGCTTATGTCAACCCCAGCAGTCCAAGGTAGTCCTCTGTTTTCAGGCAAAACCCTAATTAGTCAAACCAAACTATTGCCACCGCCCCCCAGTAGTCCTAATCCAGTACCGGATCCCAATACCCTGAGTTTTACCCCCAATGCCACCTCCTATCGGGTAATGGCTGCGGTTACTTCTACCGTGGAGGAGCAACAGGTAAAAGCCGCTTACCCCGGTGCTTTTTTCACTAACTTTAATGGTCAGCGATTGCTGCAAGTTGGTAGTTTTAGTGACCCCCTCAATGCCCAACAGGCGGCCCTGAGCTTTACAAAATTTGGGACTTGGAAACTGTTATTAATCCCTAATTGGGAATTTGCAGTTAACTATGTACCAATTAATAATTGTTGGGGCTAGTCCCGAAGGGTTAAGCACGGCTCAATGGTGTATAGATCATTATCCAGAAGTCCAGAATTGCCCTAATTACCCAGGGTTGGGAACATGGACTATGGGAATAAGATAAGGTGGTGGATTGGCAGGAAAACTTTTGGGAAAATCTGCGTTTGTTAGCGGCCCAGGGAATAGATGTGGTATTGGGCAATGGGGTTTTTCATTCTCAAGCTGAGGGATTAATTTGCCAAACGGAAAACCGGTTTTTGGTGGCGGACAACTATCTGTTAACCAGTCTTGCGGTCAATAATGAAAATGACATTGTTGCCCAGCTAAATTCCAAGAAGAATAGGACAACAGAACAAAATCAATTGCTTCTAGGGCAACCTCAAAAGTGGGGGATTATGGGAGCTTTGCCGGAAAATCTTACCTTGGCCCAGGCTTTGACGCAACAAGGGCATGAAGTGGATATTATCAGTCGCAACGGTTATTTATTACCGGGGGAAGAACCGGAAATAGCGGCCTTATTGCAGTCCTATTTAGAAAATTTGGGTATTAATTTTTACTTCAATTGTGGCGAAATAACTTCCCACCATGACCAAGCAAAGCAAGTTTATAATATCAATTTTACCCAGAATGAAGGTAAAGAACTAATAAGCTTGATGGTCGATCATTTTATTCGTCCTTATCCTAGTAAATCACCATCATCTGAAGATTTATTTGCCCACCTGCCGGAATTTAAGGGGAATAGTCATTCTGGTCAGTGTTCCTATTTAGCCGTTAACAACTTTCTGCAAACAGTTCATCCCCAAATTTATGCCTGTGGCGATCGGCTAAGGGGATATGGATCAGAAATCTTAGCCAGGGAAGAAGCCAAATATGTGGGACATCGATTGTTAGGGAAGGTATCAAATCCCATAGATTACCGTCGTATCCCCTTTGGCATTGACCTAGATCCTCCCCTGTATCGCATTGGTTTAACTAAATCTGAAGCCGATCGCCAGGGGATAGAAGTTAAGCAAATAATCCATGGCTTTGAACCCTATGACGACCACTGTGATCTAAGGGGAGTTTGCAAGGTGATTATTGACCCCCAGGGCCTGATTTTAGGGGCCCATTGGTTGGGAAAACGGGCTAAGGGAGGCATTTATTTATTTAACCTGGCGATGACCAAAGGTATAAGTTTTTTTGAATTGCAAGATTTCCCCCTAGCGGAAGCATTGGGCATAGAAAAGTGGGACATTTAAACTTTAACTGACGGGCTAATTTTAGCTAAAATTTGGTCTGGTTCTTTCCCCTTTATCCCCATGCTAAGACTGATTACCGACTGTGATGGCCCGATTATGGATGTTTCTGAACGGTACTATCAGGTCTATAAGTACTGTCTTGATCAGGTGAAATTTCCTGGGCAAAATCTCAATATTCTGAGCAAACCGGAATTTTGGCAAAGGAAACGGGGCAAAATCCCAGAGATACAGATTGGACTGGATTCGGGGTTAACGGCGGAACAAGCCCAGGAGTTTGCCGCTATCCGCAAAAAAACAGTCCATAGTCAGCCTTATTTGCCCTACGATTTACCTTTACCGGGGGTGCAGGCGGTTTTGCAAGGAATTTTAGACCGGGGCATTGATTTAGTTTTAATGACCATGCGGCGGGAAAGTGAATTGGACGAAGCCTTAGTACGCAACCACCTTACCCATTTTTTCCCCGGCAATCGCCGTTATTGCCTCGGTAATGATTACGTTAAAACCGGAGATACCAACGACAAACCCCTGTTGATGGAACGGGCCATGGCGGAACTTCCCCCGGCGGATACGGTGTGGATGGTGGGGGACACGGAAGCGGATATTTTGGCGGCCCAAAGGGTAGGTATTCCGGCGATCGCCGTTTTGTCAGGAATTCGGGACAGGGAACAGTTAGAGCATTACCAACCGGATTTTATTGTGGAGAATTTAGCGGAGGCAGTAGAAGTATTTTACAAACACAATCAAATTGAATAAAATATCCTCTTACTTTAAAATTACGATAGATCCTCTAGTTTGGTGCTTCCCATGGATCAAGTTGAAGAAAAAGTATAAAAGCTCGTATACCATTAGAGGCGCGACACGGATTGATCCATATCCGGGGCGTTAATTTCGGATGGGTCAACCATTGCCAACCTATTTTCAAACCAGATTGATCGTTGGGGAAAAGGAATCGAAATACCCTGGTGATCAAACGCTGATTTCAAACGCCGACGGTATTCCCGTGCCACTGTCCATTGCTCACTTATCTTTGTTTTTAAAACCAAGAAAATCGTAATACTGTTATCACCAAAATTGTCCACCCCCTTCATGTCTGACTGAATTTCATACTTACCCCAATCCTCATCCTGTTGCATATCTTCCGCAACTTGATTGATCACCGTAATGGCTAGGTCTAAATCCGTGCTGTAAGCAACATCAATAAACATTTTAATGCCCGATTGACCATGGGTAAAATTGGTTATTTTGTCGAAACTACTATGGGAAACAATAAACAAATCCCCGCAAACAGTGCGGAGTTGGCTATTGCGGAGGGAAATTCGTTCCACTGTGCCGGAAACCTCGCCAATTTGCACAATATCTCCCAATCCATACTGATCTTCTGCCAAAATAAAATAGGTTTTGACAAAATCTTGAAGAACATTTTGAACCAAAAAAGCCAGTCCGGCCAGGATGATTAAGGCAAAATATAAAACATTAATAAAATAGGAAAATAATAAAAATCCTAATATTAAAATCAAATAAATATTGAATTGTTTTAAAACATAAAAAATCGTAATTGCACGGGTTTTTACGCGGGGATACTCTATCCCTTTTTCTTGAATAAAATCAATAATGCGGGTTAAAATCAGGCGACAAATGCTATCTAAGATCGGTTTTGATAGGAAAATGCCCAGCATAATGCCGATGTAAGCCAGGGGAAATCGAATTAACCAATCACTGACGGCGCGGGTTTGGGGAAACCGATTCAAAATCCAGCCCCCTCCCCCAAACCACAGACTGAGTTGCATGGCAAACAATAGGGGTCGCAAAATCAACAGAAACTCAATTTGACTTTCAACGGAAATTCGAGGCAGATAACGGTGATACCAAGCCTTCTGAGACTGACGGATAAAGGTTTCGTCTAACTCCAACTCTGCCGGAGAGACATCTGCAAAATCATGGTTGTCTTTGGATGTTAGTAAGAGTTGTCGATAATGCTCTAAACGAAGACGCTGCGATCGCCGCCATTTTTGTAACCGCCTAATCACCAAACTGCTGGCTAGCATGATTAGAATCAAAGCCAGAATTAGCGGAATTTGTTGTTTTTGATAGGGGAATTGTCTTTCCCTCTGGGCTTGTAATAATGCTTGTCGGATAATGTCAGACCATTTCTGAGCTGTGCCATCAATGGTGATTGGTTCATCTAACTCAATATCGGCAAGGGTAACGGTCACTAAATATCGTGGCCCCCAATTTTGATCCGATGCCACCAACACCGTTTGATTATTCAAAACCGCAGGGTCAATGCTTAGGGATTGGGGATCAAAACCATCGCTAACAATTTTGGTGAGGTTATAGTTAATACTCTTAACCCGTCGTTGAATGGGAGAAACGGTGTTTTCATCGCTAGACTGATTGGTCGTGGGAGCAGCAATGGCAAAAAGTACCTTGCCATCCAGCTTAACTTTGGCAATATCTATATTCCCTTCTTGGCTCACATCACTGAGGGGCACGGAGACATTTTTGGGCAGGTTGATCAGTTGCCCTTGGGCGGGTAAGTTGAAACTCGTTAACCAGACACAAGCCAACAGCCCACCCAGAAATCCTAAAATACAGCGTCGCCTAGGGGGAGATAAGGAGTGGAGAAGGTTGGGGTAGGGGATAACCGAAGTTAAGCATCCACAAATTTTTTGTAGATTTGCAATCATTTGTTCAAAGCGGCGGCGATGCCTGTCAGGATTAAGAACTCTGGCGGCGACTCCATTGACCATACCAATTGGCTAGGGGGGTTGCGCTAAAACCATGGGCCAAGACACTTAATAAAATCGTACAAGAAGCAATAATCGTAATATCCCGGCTATGGGGTAAATTTTCGTCCAGCACGATAACCGCAAAGACAATGCTGGCTAATCCTCTGGGGCCGAACCAACCGACGAATAATGTGCTCCAACGGTCTAACCCCATCCCTAAAACAGCTAAAAATACTGGCAGTATACGAATGATGGATAAGCTCAACACTGCGTAAAAAAAGGCTGACCAGGTTAATTCATTGATCACAAATGGCACAACGCTAGCACCAAATGCAACCCAGGTAATCAACGATAAAGCGTCCCCGGTGGCTTCGGCGGCAATAAGTAACTCTTCTTTTTCAGTTTTAACCATCCCCCCAAAAGTCAATCCCCCCACAAAACAAGCAATAAAACCACTTCCTCCCAAATGTTGAGCGCTGGCAAAACAAGCAATGGCTAAGGCGATCGCCAAAATCGGTTGCCAATCGGCGGCAATCCAACCCCGCTTGAGACAAAAAGCTCTGAGTTGCCCCCCCATGACGGCAAAACTGACCCCGATCAAAATGCCAATGCCGATTTGCTGGCTGAAGAGGGTTAGCAATAAATTGGCGGTGCTGTTGGTATCCCCCTGCTCTGGTTTGGCGATCGCCAGTAGGGCAAATAACAGCGGCACACAAATACCGTCATTGAGACCACTTTCCCCATTCAAATCTTCACGGATATTGTCAGGAACCTGGGGATTGGTAACCACGGCTTTTCCCAGGGCCGCATCGGTGGGGGCTAACATCACCGCGAGAATACCCGCTTCCACTGGGCTAAATTGGGGAAATAAAAATTGGGCAACGATAAAACCTAGTCCAATAGTCAGGGGCAGTCCCACCGCCAGCAAACGCCAGGGCAACCGCAAACTATTCCGCAACACGCTTAAATTGGCATTGGCCGCATCGGTAAATAAAATTAAGGCCAGGGTTAATTCGGCGATCGTTTTTAGGTTTTCAGAAGTAACATTAAATTGAATTAATTGAAGTCCAAATGATCCAAAAACTAAGCCAAACACTGAAAAAATAATCGCATCGGACAGCCAAGTTTGGGATAATCGCCCCGCAATCAGACTATACAGAAATATGAAAATCGCTAATATCGCCCAATCACTATAGGGTTCAATCATATGGACACACCGTTCGTAATCAAATCTACGTACACATCAAACTCATATTTTTGCCATCTAAAAAGCGATAGAGGGGCCGTAGCCAAAGCCTGGGCGGCGATTTTCATTTTTTCAATGTCCACCGCTGACCAATCCCTCGTAGTTTGGCAAGCATGGGCAATCAATAATCCCCATAAACGTTGGTTCGGCAGAATCGGCACAACTAGGTTGGCTCGCACCTGCAAATGACTTAAAAAATCCCGGTGACAATCTTCAATGGGTTCGGCCATGATGTTGGCGATCGCCCGCACCCGACCGGCTAAATAAAGATCCGCATACTCATTGGTGAAGCATTCATCGGGGCCCTTCATGCCCAACACAGAAAACCGACGATCTTGTAATGATTCAAACGTCACCTGCCCTTCCCACTCGCGGTAGAAATGGTAAAGGATAACCCGCTCCACCTGTAAAAATTCTCGGAGTTGATCAACCGTATTTTGAACAAGATCATCCTGCTCTATTCTTCGGTTCATCCGCGCTAAAACACCTTTTATCTGGGCGGCTTCAGCTTTAACTGGTCGGAGGTGAATGGCAGGATCAAATTGAATGGACACAGGAAATTACCTTTCAGCTTAACTAGACTAAGGTGTACTTATTCTAGGTGATCAACTTGCAAATTAAGTTACTAATCCAGAAATCAACAACCGTGATGCTCAAAAAATTCTAGCTTCTTAGGGGAGGTAAGTGCGTCAATTAACATTCTTGGTAGTATCAAGGGCTTTTTCTTTTTGTAAAGTCCTCTCCAATAACACCGAATAAATGGGTTTACCGCCCAAAGCTTCCGCCACCACACTGGCCACCAAACAAGTTAATAACAATGGCAGAATCACAAAATAGTTATCCGTCATTTCAATGGTTAACAATATTGCTGTTAAAGGGGCCCTAACCGTGGCCGCCACCAACGCCCCCATACCGGCGATCGCCATCACGGCGGGTTCAGGGATTAGGGTGGGAAACCAAAGATGAAAATGCCTAGCTATGGCGACGCTGGCCACGGAAGCAATGCCCAGCATGGGGGCAAAAATTCCCCCGATCGCCCCGGAGCCATAACAAATTAGGGTTAATACGAATCTAGCAACACAGACCAAAACCAGGGTGCCCAGGGGAGATTGACTGTTGAAAGCCCAGAGCACAGCATTATCTCCTCCCTCGGTTAAAGGCAAAGGAATTAAGGCTAAAACCCCAATTAATCCCCCCAAAATTAAACCTTTCCAGTGGGCTTCGATGGGGGGTAGGCGATCGAACCAGTCCAAAATTTTGAACATGGCAAAGTTGAACAAATAGCCCATCAAGCCGAAAAAAATCCCCAACAAAATAAACATCCAGAGGGAATCCAGGGGTACCCGTCGAAACTCGGTCAAACTAATAATGGCCGACTGACCTCGGATTACCCTCAGCATCAGCGTTGCCATCACACAACCGAAAAGAAGAGCATGGTAACCCAAAGTTGAATTACGGAACCGGGGATGCATTTCTTCCCCAATCAAAACTACCCCCGCCAAGGGGGCATTGAAAGCTGTGGCTAGGCCAGCTCCGGCCCCCACCGCAATTAAAACACGTTGATTTTCTCGGTCAGCTTTGCTCCAGTCCCCCACCATTTGGCCAATGCTACCGCCCATTTGAATGGTGGGCCCTTCAAAACCTGCTAATAAACCGGCTCCCAATGACAAAAATCCCCCAAACAATTTAATGGGAAGAACCCTTTGCCAAACTAGGGGTAATTTCCCTTCTAAATGTCCTTCGATTTGGGGAATGCCACTGCCGCTGGTATCTGGGGCAAAACGTTTCATTAAATAGAAACTCAGGGCCACCATTACTCCACTGATGAGGGCGGGGCCCAACCAGGCGATGACGGGAATGGATGCTAATTGTTTAGCTACATCCGATCGCCAACCCAGGGCAATGTCCACCGCCGATTTAAAACCAGCCCCCAAACAGCCGGTAATTATCCCCACCAAAATGGCCGCCACTAGGGTGCGGGGATGGAGGGCATGGGCCCCTACACTTATGCCTTGGGGAATTCTACTTAACCAGGCTCGACTACGGTTGGAAGGCATAGGCCAGGCTCAACAGGCATTGGCAAAGGCCTGGGAAATAAAGGGCAATAGGCGGCGATTGCCAGCGAGGGCAGAATTTTCGGTGAAAACCACCAATAGATAGGGGCTTTGGTTGGGAATTTCAATGTAGGCGCAATCGTGGCGCACCTGGCTTGTCCAACCCCCCTTAGACCAAATTTTGGCATTTTTAGGCAAAGCTTCCCCTAGGAATCCCGTAATCTGATTATCTTCGGTGATGGGGGCCGGAGCCATGGTCAAATCCCGTTCGAGCCATTGCATCATTTGTTGGGAACGGCTGGAGGACACCGCCACCCCGCCGATAATACTGTGCAATAACCTAGCCACGGCGTTAGTGGTTAACATATTGCGCTGTTCGTACAATTCCCCCACAAATGCCCTTTCCCGGCCGTAGTAACCATCACCCCAGGTTTTTTGGTTAACGTTAATGTTTTCTAACTCTTCCCAGCCCAAGGATTGAAAGTAGCGGTTAACAATGTTGCGCTGTTGTTGCCAAGTCTCAAAGGGCCCTGGGGGTAACATGGGACCACTGCTCGTCCCGGTCAAAATATCCACTACCAAACTGGTGGCATCGTTGCTGGAATCCACAATCATATCCCGCACTGCCCTTTCCAATTCTGGGGAATCCGAGATCATGCCCCCTTCCAGCCATTCGGCGATCGCCACTAGATAAAATAATTTGACCACACTGGCGGGATAAATCCGTTCAATACCCCGGTAACTAAAACCCCGCACGGGATACGTCCAAAACTCATTGGCGGCGATCGCCCCCCCCGTATTTACCACCACCGGGGCATCATACACTAGCCAAGTCAGGGCAATTTGATCCCGCTGTAGATTAGGGAAAGTCTGCCAAGTAGTCTCAAGGATGGCCCGGGCTATGTCCCCCAAAGCTGGATCTTCTTTAAAAAATGCCATGGAATAGTGGGTGAAATAAAACGGATCTAGCCATTCTTCTCCGCCGGGGGTAAACGGCGAATATCAGAATAGAATGCACTATGACTATAACCCTTGCCCCGTTGAATCAAACTAGTGCGGAGTCGTAGGTTGGGGCTAGCATACCAGTGTCTTTCCGTTAAATGGGTATCTCCATCCCCCAAATTTAAGGTTAAACACTCATCGGATCCCAAATGATAGTCACCTTTGAGGAAGACCAAGCTGGAATCCGCTGTGCCTCGCCAAAGTTGTCCCCGGTCAGCATTATCGCCATCGGGTAAAAAACCATAGTAAACAGTACCAGCTTGTTTCGGTTTTCCCCAATCCACCGCCGTATCCCAACTTACTTGCAACACTATTGCTTTTTCTGCCCGATCCCAGTTCGCTTTGGTCCAGAGTAATTGAACATTGGCGTCATCGTTATCACAGCATTGCACCGTTACATCGGATTTGCCATTGGCCGCTTCATCCTGCTCAAAATTATAATTAGTACGTTGGGAAAGCCATTTCCCTTCCCAGGCGGTAATAAAGTCCAAAAACTGCATAACGAAAAAGCTTCTTGGGGCAACAGGGTTTATTTTAGGCGATTAGGGGTGCATCTATGGCGGGCAGTGCGTTGAAATTGCCGTTAAAAATCAAGGGGTTACTCCAGGGAAACCACTCGATTGTGTCCGTGGGATTTGGCACGATAAAGGGCTTGATCCGCTTGATTAATAAGTATTTCAGGATTTTGCTCCACGGTTGCCACCAAACTGGCACCCCCCAGGCTTATGGTAATGACATCACTTACTTTAGCGGTTTTATGGGGAATTTCTAAGGAGGCGATCGCCGTCAGTATTTGTTTCCACCAATGCACCTGCCGAAAATCAAGAAAAGTTGTTTTTAGATTACGGATTAAGTTAACTAATTTCTCCATTTTTAAATCGACGACCATAAGGGTCTTGGGAAGATAAATAATTATAGCCCAATCCCTTAAATCTTGTTTTGTAAACCATAAAAAATGACTGTCATCTAACCCTCAACAGTCATATTTATTTAAACCATAATTAGGCGTTTACTTACCATTTTTTGTAAGGTAAAAACTTGCCACACATCGTCACTTTGACGCGATCGCCTTTGGGATCTTCTACCTTATCAATGTCGAGAGTAAAATCAATTGCACTCATAATGCCATCACCAAATTTTTCGTGAATTACTGCCTTCATGGGCATTCCATAAACCTGCATAATTTCATAGAAACGATAAATCAGCGGATCAGTGGGAATTACGGGATCCAAAGAGCCTTTTACAGGAAAATCTGTTAACGCCTCAATCAAAGATTCATTTGCCCCGATTAATTCCACAATCTTCTTTGCTTCCCCAGGGGATGCACTCGCTTGACCATAGAAAACCGCTGCAATCCAAACTTCATCACAGCCTAACTTCGCTTCTAAATCAGCAAAGCTTAAACCAGACGCTTTTTTTGCCGCTAAAAGTTGTTCAGTGACCGTAGAAATCGCCATTGGAAAATCCTCTCAAAAAATAAATTAACGAAAAACCTACAGAGTCAAAAAATCAGATAATAGTTAACTAACCTTACTCCAAAAAATAGGATTATCTTAGAAATAATAATCCCCCACCAAACAGGCAGGGGAAAATAATTAATTTGGTTTAATCCCCTTAATTCTCCAACTTCAGAGAAATTTAAATCTTATTCCCCCAGAATTGGGGGGTTAGGGGGGCTTTTAAAACAGTCTTAAACCTAGTCGATGTCAGGCATGAACAACGTGGGTTCAGTTTCCCGGTCAATGCCTTTCTCAAAGCCAGCGGCCGCCGCCCGAGCACGACCAGCATGCCAGAGGTGACCCACCAGGAAGAAGAAACCAAGGACAAAGTGGGAAGTCGCCAACCAAGCCCGGGGAGAAACGTAGTTAAAGGAGTTAACGTCGGTGATAACCCCGCCCACAGAGTTCAAGGAACCAAGGGGAGCGTGGGTCATATATTCAGCGGCCCGGCGTACTTGCCAGGGCTGAATGTCGTTGCGGAGTTTGTCTAGGTCTAAACCGTTAGGTCCACGGAGGGGTTCCAACCAAGGACCACGGAAATCCCAGAAACGCATAGTTTCACCACCGAAGATAATTTCCCCAGAAGGAGAGCGCATCAGGTATTTACCCAAACCAGTGGGGCCTTGGGCAGAAGCAATGTTAGCCCCTAACCGTTGGTCCCGCACCAAGAAGGTGAAAGCCTGGGATTGGGAAGCTTCCATGCCAGTGGGTCCGTAGAATTCACTGGGATAAGCGGTGTTGTTAAACCAAACAAAGATGGAAGCAATGAAGCCCATCAAAGAAAGGGCACCTAGGCTGTAGGAAAGATAGGCTTCCCCAGACCAGATAAGAGCTCGGCGAGCCCAACCAAAGGGCTTAGTGAGAATGTGCCAGATACCACCGGAAATACAGATCAAACCGATCCAGATGTGACCACCGATGATGTCTTCCATATTGTTGACACTGATGATCCAACCTTCTCCCCCAAAGGGCGCTTTCAGCAAATAGCCGAAGATAATGGCCGGGTTGAGGGTAGGGTTCGTGATCACCCGGACATCCCCGCCACCGGGGGCCCAAGTGTCGTACACACCGCCAAAGAACATGGCTTTGAACACCAGCAACAGGGCGCCACAACCAAGCAGGATTAAGTGGTAGCCGATGATGTTGGTCATCTGGTTTTTGTCTTTCCAGTCATAGCCAAAGAAGCTGGAATATTCTTCCAAAACTTCCGGGCCCCGGAGAGCGTGATAAATACCGCCAAGACCAAGGACAGCGGAAGAAATTAGGTGCAATACCCCCACCACAAAGAAGGGGAAAATATCAGTAATTTCACCGGCAGGGCCAACGCCCCAACCGAGGGTAGCAACGTGGGGCAGGAGAATTAGACCCTGCTCATACATCGGTTTTTCGGGGATGAAGTGGGCAACTTCAAATATGGTCATTGCCCCAGCCCAAAAGACAATCAAACCAGCGTGGGCAACGTGGGCACCAAGCAATTTACCGGACAAATTGATGAGACGAGCATTACCCGACCACCAAGCAAAGCCGGTAGAAGGAAGGTCACGTCCCCCCATCATTGAAGTATTAGAGAGCGTTACCACGGGGGAGAACCTCCTCAGGGAAGATAAAGTTTTCATGGGGTTGATCTTGGGGAGCCATCCAGGCGCGCATCCCTTCGTTCAACAAAATATTTTTCGTATAAAACGTTTCAAATTCCGGATCTTCAGCAGCCCGTAATTCCTGGGAAACGAAGTCATAGGCCCGCAGGTTTAAAGCTAAACCAACGATACCGACGGAACTCATCCACAAACCAGTAACGGGAACGAACAACATGAAGAAGTGCAACCATCGTTTGTTGGAGAAAGCAATACCGAAAATCTGAGACCAGAAACGGTTGGCAGTCACCATGGAATAGGTTTCTTCCGCTTGGGTAGGTTCAAACGCCCGGAAGGTGTTGGAATCTTCTCCATCTTCAAACAGGGTGTTTTCCACCGTGGCACCGTGGATGGCACAGAGCAAGGCGCCACCGAGAATACCGGCTACTCCCATCATGTGGAAGGGATTCAATGTCCAGTTGTGGAACCCTTGCAGGAACAGGATAAAACGGAAGATTCCCGCTACCCCAAAGCTGGGGGCGAAGAACCAACTGGATTGTCCCAGGGGGTACATCAAAAAGACACTGACAAAAACGGCGATGGGGCCAGAGAAGGCAATGGCGTTGTAGGGACGAATACCCACCAGACGGGAAATTTCGAACTGACGTAGCATAAAGCCAATCAATCCAAAGGCACCGTGGAGGGCAACGAAGGGCCACAGACCACCGATTTGGAACCACCGGGTCAAGTTACCTTGAGCTTCAGGGCCCCACAGGAATAGAAGGGAATGGCCGAAGGCATCGGCGGGGGAAGATACCGCCACGGTCAAAAAGTTAGCTCCTTCCAAATAGGAACTAGCCAAACCGTGGGTGTACCAGGAAGTAACGAAGGTGGTGCCGGTCAACCATCCCCCCAGGGCCATAAAGGCACAGGGGAAGAGCAGGATCCCAGACCAACCAATAAATACGAAACGATCACGCTTTAACCAGTCGTCGAGGACATCAAACCATCCTCTTTCGACCGGGGCGCGTCCGACGGCAATAGTCATAAATGCAAATCCTCTTGCGTAGCTAGCATCAAAGGCAAGAATTTCTAAAGGGGTCTTTTGTAATCTAGGTTATGCCATTTAGATCCCATTCTCTAATAAGACGAGACGATTGGAAACTGCACGGTTACAGCCAAAATGCCAGACAAAACCTAAATTCTGGCCATGGGAGGAACGAATTTGTCCCGCCGATCGCCAATTTTTTAAAAAAACGGGTTGGACCGAAAGACTCAACCCCCTCTGTCTTGGTGTTTTTAACCAAAACGTATCTAAACATTATTAGCAAAAATTTTACATTTTGACATATCCCCTCTCATCTTCACCCATCACCCATGGGTCGATGCTGGGGGAGAGTTAATTCTTTGAACTAACCCTAACTAAGCTGTTTTGCCCTGGGCGATCGCCTCAAGAACTCGGCAGGCATGGCCTTGACACACACCACAGTCCATCCCCACCCCCATGGATTCTGATAACTGCTCTAGGGAAGTGATGCCCTGCTGGGCCGCCGCTTGAATAGCTTTATCGGTGATGCCCCGGCAAACACAGATGTACATAGGAGGTTTTCCGTTGACTTTAGTTAGGAATCTTTAGCAAAATTATTGCAAGTTATTTTCATTATGGCTTAGGGAGATGAAAATAACAATCTTTTTAAGGAGGGTCTCCGCCCCTAGCCCGGAACAGGTCACAATGTTGGAAGTAAACCTAACGAAAATCTCGCCGGGAGGATCACCCCATGGAAGGCAAACTTGAGGTCAAGCAACATCTCAATGAAGCACTCAAACTGCAACTTACCGCCATTAACCAGTATTTTCTCCATGCCCGCATGTGCAAAAACTGGGGACTGAACCTGCTCAATAAATATGAATACAAGATGTCGATTACAGCCATGAAGCAGGCGGATAGTCTGATTGAGAGGGTGTTATTCCTAGAAGGCTTGCCCAACTTACAGAATCTAGAAAAGCTTTTGATTGGGGAAACAGTGCCGGAAATTCTCCAAAATGATCTCACCCTCAACCAGGGCATAAGAGCTGGTTTGGTCAACAGTATTGCCTTGTTTGAAGCTCAACAGGATTACGTTAGCCGGGATGTGTTATCGGAAGTCCTGGAGGAAACGGAGGAGCAGATTGATTGGCTGGAGTCCCAACAGTGGTTAATCACAAATTCTGGCTTGGAAAATTATCTGCAATCAATGATGGGGGAATAGTTGCCCCCAAAAGCCCTGGCCATTGCCGACATGACGAAGATAGGTGGTCAGGGGGCTTGTGGGTCTTGTTTTCGGCTGAAATGGCCATAACCCTTTTTCCCTAAACTGGGTTAAAACCTTGATTCTTTTAGCCTAGAATGTCGATTTTTCGTTGATTTTACCGAGAATCACGGAAGGGGAATAACCTTGGGCAAAAGATTCCTCCCAGGTACCTTTGCAGAGGGGTTTAACTGCCTTCGCTGACTGTGTTTGCCTGGGAAGCCAAAATTTTTGGAGAAAAACGGGTCAATAATTGCCAACCCAGATAGACCACTAAACCCAACATATAGGAGACCAAGGAAAACCAGAGTAGATTATTATTCTGTTGCCAAACCGCTAAACCAAGGCAAGGCAAATAAACCACAAAAAAGGCAAACAAAACTCCATTCCGTAGGGGTTGAGAAGCTTTCAAGCCAATGAAATAACCTTCCAACATGAAGGCCAGGGCGGTGATTTCCAACAGGGGCATTAGCCAAATACTGTATTGGCGGACGCTATCGTTAATTTCAGCATGGTTGGTTAATAGCCCAAAGAGGGTATCGGGAAAGGCGATCGCCACGGAGGCAAACCCCAGGGCCATCAACAGGGTGGTGGTAATGGCGGTGAGCAACACCGGAAAAAGTAGTTGATATTCCCCTTTACTGTTGAAATTTCCGGTGAGGGTTTGGCTGGTCATGCCCACCCCTTGGATGGTGAATTGGCTAAGCAGGGCAATTTGCAGTAGTAAGCCATTTTGGGCCAAGACTTCCGTGCCAAAGCTAGAGCTAATGTTGGTAAACAGGGAATAGGTGGTGATTAACACCACAAAGCGAATCAGAATATTGCCCTTCAGGGCGATGGTGTCCCGCAATGCTCCCCAGTCTGATAGTTTGGCGATCGCCGTTTTTAACGTGGCCCCATTAGCCGAGAAGGCAATGCAGATTAATCCTAAAGTTAAGGCTAAATATTGACTGGCCGCCGTGGCCCAACCTGCCCCTGCACTGGCCCAACCCCAACGGTTAATCATCAAATAATCTAAACCCACATTGGAAAAATTGGCCACTAAGGAAATCAGTAAGACTAAGCCATTGCGTTCCTGCCCCAGGAGCCAGCCCAGGATAACGAAGTTAAGTAACACCGCTGGGGCGCCCCAAATGCGGCCATAGAAATAATCCATCCCCGACTGTTCCACCCCCGGTGCCCCCGTCAACAGGGCAAAACCAAATTTTTGCAGGGGATATTGCAACGCTAGAATCAGTAACCCTAAAAGTAAAGCTACTAAGGCACTCCGTAGTCCCACCACCCAAATTTCCCCTTCGTCTTCTTGCCCCGCCGCCTGGGCCGTTAACGCTGTGGTACTAGTGCGTAAAAATTTCAACACCCGATAGAGGTAATCAAACAAAATCGAGCCGAGAATAACCCCAGCTAAATAGCGAATATCCTCCAAATGTCCCAAAAAGGCAGTGTCCACCAACCCCGCCAAGGGCACCATCATATTGGATAAAACGGCGATCGCCGCTAGCCGAAAAAAACGAGGTAGAAACTGGTATTGACTGGACAGGTCAAATTTCAGGGCAAATTTCATAGGGATTTAACTAACAGGGCCACGCTGTAGGCCGCAATACCTTCTTCCCGCCCCGTGGGGCCTAACTGTTCGTTGGTGGTGGCCTTGATCCCAATAATTTCTGGATCAATGGCCAAAACCGTCGCCAATTTTTGTTTCATGACCGGAACATAAGGCTTCAATTTAGGCTGTTCCGCCACAATAACATTGTCTAAATTATTAATTTGCCAACCTCGTTGCAAAATGAGTTGGTGTACTTGGGCCAACAATTCGAGGCTATCGGCCCCTTTCCATTGGGGATCGGTGGGGGGAAAATAATGACCAATGTCCCCCAAACTCAGGGCCCCCAATAGGGCATCCATCAAAGCATGGGTCAAAACATCGGCATCGCTGTGGCCCTCTAACCCTAAATGATGGGGTATGGGAACCCCCCCTATAATCAAAGGGCGATCGGGCACCAAACGGTGAATATCGTAGCCATTACCAATGCGGAAAGAGGTCATAGATGAAGTGACGGTAGAAGTTGGGCAAAGCTTATTTTTTGGCAAACTAATCAGCTAATGAAATTATCCCATCGTACAATGCCATCAATATCTCCTGGGGATATAAGTAACATTGTCTAGGCTTATCCGTCCTTGTTAACAAATTCCACGGTAAAAACTTCTTCCTCTTCTAAAAATTCTAACTATGGTATCAATATTGTTTCTGGTGTAGCAAAATTGCCTGGGTAGTAGGGAATAATTTTTCCTCGGTGTCTTTTTGGGAGACATACCAGATCGTCAATTCTGATCACGGATATGGCCCATCGTTAACAACCGACCACCTACAACTACCATTACATTGTTGAATCTGATCATAGCGTAGGCCCCTTTGCCCGTCTTTCAGTCATAAAACCTTGATGAGGGAATGGGGATGATTTCAACGATAGAGACAATTTCCAAGGAAAACACCTATGCGGGCAAAGTTTTGGCGATCTGGATTAATAGGATTTTTGGTAATACTACTCCTGATTGCTTGCGCTCAAATTCCACCATTGACCCAGGGGAACCAGCCCAAAGCCCATCAACCCACGCCCCAAACTTCAACCCTTTTGGTTGCGGCGGCCGCAAGTCTCCAGAAAGTACTCCAGGAAATTACCCCCCTTTACGTCCAAACATATCCAAACCAAGCAATCAACTATAGTTTCGCCGCTTCTGGTGCATTACAAAAGCAAATTGAGCAGGGTGCTCCCGTTGATGTGTTTATTTCAGCGGCCACTAACCAGATACAGTTGTTACAGAGAAAAGGACTGCTAGAATCAGGCACCCAAAGAAACCTGTTGACAAATAAGTTAGTCCTAATCACCCCCAAGCAAACCTCTGTAGCTCTGACTGACTTTAGGCAACTTATTCAGCCAGAAATCAAACGCATCTCCATGGGAGAACCCCGCAGTGTTCCCGCAGGACAATATGCCACAGAAGTTTTACAAAACCTAGGAATTTTAGAGCAGGTAAAATCTAAGTTTGTGTTGGGAAATAATGTCAAATCCGTTCTTACTATGGTGGAAACAGGTAATGTTGATGCTGGCATCGTTTATATGACCGATGCGAAAAGCTCAGATAAAGTTACGATTTCCGCCATGGCCGATGAAAAACTTCATTCTCCCATCGTCTATCCAATCGCCGTTTTGAAAACGAGTAAATTGTTGGATGAGTCAAAAAAATATATTGAATTACTGCAAGGTAAAAGTGCAAAAGCTGTATTTGAAAAATATGGATTTGGCATTGCCCAACCTTGACTAAATGTTCCTACCAAATCTATCTCCCCTCTGGGTTTCTCTGAAAGTATCGGTTTTAGCAACGATAATTACCCTCCAACTGGGAACCCTTGTTGCCTATAAAATGTACCGATATCAAGGGAGGGGCCGCTCGCTTATTGACGGTCTGCTAATTTCCCCTTTAATCTTTCCTCCAACTGTTGTCGGCTTTGTACTATTAATTTCCCTGGGTAAAAATGGTGTTTTAGGACAAATTCTTGCCCAGTGGAATTTAAGAATTGTATTTACATGGTACGGAGCGGTTTTAGCGGCAATCATCGTATCATTTCCGCTTATGTATCGATCTGCCCTGGGAGCTTTTGAGCAGATTGAAACATTAATTTTGGACGCAGCTAAAATCGATGGAGCATCCGACCGCGCTGTGTTTTGGCATATCGCTTTACCCTTAGCCTCCCCTGGCATTGTGGCGGGTACAGTACTTGCATTTGCCCGGGCGTTGGGGGAGTTTGGCACAACGTTGATGATTGCGGGAAATATTCCAGGACAGACCCAAACTATGCCCATGGCCATTTACTTTGCCGTGGAGGCTGGGGCAATTCAAGAGGCATGGTTCTGGACAATGATCGTGGTTTCTATTTCCTTAATAGGAACTATTGCGGTTAACACCTGGAAAGTTTAATTAGGTTCAACCTGCCATGGTTACTGGACAATGGCATTCACCTTTGAGTCTAGTCTTTAGACAATTCTGGTACTTGAACCTGGGCTAGAAGCCCCTGCAACTCTTCCCCTTCAATCACCTCCTTTTCTAAAATCTTTTCGGCGATCGCCTCTAGCAAATCGCGATTTTGGTTGAGAATTGTTAGGGCGTTGGTGTGGCCCTGTTCGACAATTTCCCTAACTTCGAGGTCAATTTCCTTAGCGGTGTCATCGCTGACCATGCGACGGGGATTACCCATACCTTCCCCTAAAAAAGTATTCTGTTGTCCTTTGTCATAGGCCAGGGGTCCCAAAATCTTACTCATGCCATAGGTGGTTACCATTCGTTCGGCTAAATCCGTTGCCCGCTGTAAATCGTTAGCGGCTCCGGTGGTAATGCTGTCGAAGACAATTTCTTCCGCAGATCTTCCCCCTAACAGGGTCGCAATCTGATCCCGTAACTCCGATTCATCCAATAAAAAACGGTCTTCTGTGGGCATTTGCAAGGTGTAGCCCAGGGCCGCCATCCCCCGGGGAATGATGGAAATTTTGGACACCATACCCCCACCGGGCATTACCGCCCCCACTAAAGCATGGCCCACTTCGTGGTAGGCAACAATTTTCTTTTCCTTTTCCGATAGAACCCGACTTTTCTTCTCCAATCCCGCCACTACCCGCTCGATCGCCTCTTGAAAATCTGCTTCGGTGACCGTTGTCTGTTTATTGCGGGCCGCCAACAACGCGGCTTCATTGACCAGGTTGGCCAAATCGGCCCCGGCAAAACCAGGGGTGCGGGTGGCAATATTTTTCAGATTCACTTCATTGTCCAGTTTGATTTTTTTGGCATAAATTTCCAAAATTTTCAGCCGACCACCCAAATCGGGACGATCCACCAATACCTGGCGATCAAAACGGCCAGGACGCAACAGAGCCGGGTCTAGGGTTTCAGGACGGTTAGTGGCGGCCAACACAATGACCGTGGCTCCACTAGCACTGAAGCCATCCATTTCCGTCAGCAATTGATTCAAAGTTTGTTCCCGCTCATCGTTACCCCCCATCAACGGCCCACTCGCCCGGGATTTACCAATGGCATCCAATTCGTCGATGAAAACAATGCAGGGAGCTTGTTTTTTGGCCTGCTCAAATAAATCCCGCACCCGGGCTGCCCCGGCCCCCACAAACAGTTCCACAAATTCTGAACCGGAAATAATGAAAAATGGAACTCCCGCTTCCCCGGCCGCGGCCTTAGCCAAGAGGGTTTTTCCCGTTCCCGGAGGCCCTACCAGCAGTACTCCTTTCGGAATTTGCGCCCCCAGGGCTGTGTAGCGTTGGGGAAATTTGAGAAAATCCACCACTTCACTTAATTCCGTTTTAGCCTCTTCTACCCCCGCCACATCGTCAAAAGTAACTTTGGTGGAATCTCCTTCCACATAGACCTTGGCCTTACTCTTGGTAAAGGCTAAAGCACCGCCGGGGGCACCGTTATTATTGCGGTTGAGAAAAAACGACCAAATACCGACAAAAATTAGGGGGGGAATTACCCAACTCAGAAGGGTGCCAAACCAGGAGTTTTTGGCCGGGGGAGCGGCGGCAAACTCAATGCCCTTTGCTTCCAATCTTTTCGGTAACTCCAGATCAAAAATGGGGGTAGTTTTGAGAATTTGTCCCTCTGGGTCCTTATCGTCCGTTGCCCCTGCCTCGGACTTTAACTGGTAACGAATTTCATTTTGTCCTACATACACACTGGCCACCTTGCCATCTTCCACTTGGTCAATGAAAAGACTGTAGGGAACCTGGGGGGGTTTAGCACCAAATAGACTGGGGGCAAAGAGATTCACCAATAGGTAAATGGTGGCTCCCCAGATTAGTACTGCACCGAGGCGTTGTTGCCATTGGGGTTGGGGTTTGATGGCCATGGGTTTGGAGAATGGTTACTAGGCAAGGACAGAAAAAAGATCTGAAGGGATCTGAGTAAATTCGGTTTGATTGATTTGATTTAATGGATAGATTTTCGTTTTTTGGGTAAGGGTTACTGGTTAGTCTTTAACTATCTTCCATCATTTTTAACCGTTGGATAAACCTTTGGTTACTGCCATGGAGGGCCAGGGAGGCATCAAGATCGTAGCACTGGGCAAGGTTAATTAAACTAAAAATTAAATCCCCTAATTTCTCCTGCTGATGGGCTTTATTTTCCGTTCCTAGGGATGCTTGGAATTGCGACAATTCTGCTTCCAATTCAGCGCAGATCTCTTCCCCATCCTGCCATTCAAAATTTGCCGCCGCTTTTTTGGCAATTTTACTACCCGCCATTAAGGGGGGTAAAGTGCTGTTATAGCGTTCTAGTTTGGCACTCAGAGGTAAATTCTGCTGGGGATCTAATCCTTTTTCCTGGGCTTTAATGGCCTCCCAATTTCTCCTTATTTCCGCTTCATCGGCCACCGTCAGATTGTCAAACACATGGGGATGGCGACGGATTAATTTTTCGGTGATGCCCTGGGCTACCTGCTCCAAATTAAAGTGCCCCAAATCCTGGGCCACCTGGGCTTGCAGTACTACCTGCAACAGGAAATCCCCCAACTCTTCGGCGATCGCCTTTTGATCCTGACTTTGCAGGGCGTGAACCACTTCGTAGGCTTCTTCCACCACATAGGGAATCAAACTTTGTTGGGTTTGGGCTAAATCCCAGGGACAGCCCCCCTCTGGCGATCGCAGTTGGGCCACCACGGTGATTAAATTATCCAGGGCCTGAAGAATAGATTGATTGGCACTCATAAATGGGCAAAGCTAAGGATTTTTGGGGAATTATTGGACTCCTTTCACAATGGCTCCGAAATCCGCCAAAATTAGGGCATAATTGCGGATTAAACCCAATAAATTTAGGCGATTTTGCCTTATTTGTTCATTTTCTGCCATCACTAAAACGCTGTCGGGGCCGTCAAAGAAGTCTTCCACCGTAGGGGCCAGTTCATGGAGGGCATTGACCAGGGCTTCATAGTTACGGCTTTCCTGCACTTCCACCGCTTTGGGGTAGAGGGCCAGGAGGGACTGATACACTGCTTTTTCTGAATCCTGCACCAGTAGGGGGGCTTCGATAACCGGGCGGGGATCCAGTTGATCCACGGGTAAAGTACCTTTGCTGGCCAATTTGGCAGAGCGGTTAACGGTGGGGTAAATGGCCTCTAGGTGGCCATTGTTGCGGAGTTCCTGGAGATATTGGGCCCGTTCTTTGCCGTCCTGTAAATCCGTCAAGAGGCGATGGCCATAGCCGGTATCCCCATCCCCCAACACGGCATTAACCAAATCGTAATCAATGCCCTGTTCATCCTGGAGCAAGGTTTGTAAGCGTTGCAGAAAAAAGGAGCGCAAAGCGGCGAGGGGAGATTCCTTTTTGGGGTGAGAAGTGAGGAAATCTTCACAGCCCTGGGTTAACAATGCCAGTAAATTAATCTCTAAATTGGCCTCCCAGGCCACGTTAACGACTGCATTGGCCGCCCGCCGTAGGGCAAAGGGATCGGACGATCCGGTGGGTAGTAAACCCAAACCAAAAATACTAATGAGGGTATCGAGGCGATCGGCCATGCCCACCACTTGCCCCGTCAAACTTTTGGGTAAATCGTCATCCTGGTACCGGGGTAGATAATGTTCCACAATACCCTGGGCCACCATGGCAGATTCTCCGCTGACAAGGGCATATTTTTCCCCCATAATCCCCTGTAATTCAGGAAATTCGTAAACCATTTGGGTAACTAAATCCGCTTTACAGAGCATGGCCGTGCTGTCAATTTCCGCCCGTTGTTGCTCCGTTACCTCCAATTGATTGGCGATCGCCGCCGCCATTTCCATAATCCGATCCACTTTGTCCCGCATGGTGCCTAACTCTTCCTGGAAGGTAACGGTTTCCAGTTGGGGTAGGTAACTGTCGAGGCTGTCGTCGCAATCGGCTTGGTAAAAGAATTTGGCATCGGCCAGCCGGGCCCGGAGCACCCGGTTATTCCCCGCTGAAATAATGTCCCCCTTACTGGGATCACCGTTGGCAATAGTAATGAAATGGGGCAATAGTCCACCGTCTTTATCCACCACAGGGAAATAGCGTTGGTGAGTAACCATCACCGTGGTGATTACTTCCCTGGGTAGGCTAAGAAATTCCCGGTCAAATTCCCCCAACACCGCGGTGGGATATTCCACCAATTGTTCGACTTCATCGAGCAAACTGTCATAAATTATGGCTTCCCCGCCGATGCTGGCCGCCTGGGCTTCAATCTGGGCCAAGATCATGCTCCGGCGATCGGCCGGATCCACCACTACCCCTGCTTTCTGCAACTGTTGTTGATAGTCCTGGGCATTGGCCACATTGACCATGCCAGGGTGAAGAATACGATGGCCCCAGGATTGGCGATCGCCTTTAAGGACAGTGGAACCATTAACAATTTCCAGAGACAAAACCTGGTCGTCTAGAAGGGGTACCAACCAACGAATGGGACGGGGAAAGCGCCAGTCCCCATCGCCCCAACGCATAAAACGGCGACCATCCAAAGCTTTGAGCCAAGTTAGGGCCAAAGACGGTAACAAATCCTTGGCGGCTTGGCCCTGGAGTTGCTTATTAACAAAAACAAAATCCCCTTTGGGGGTGGAGCGTACCTCAAAGTCCGCCGGGGTAACCCCCTGTTTTTTGGCAAAACCTAAGGCCGCCGGGGTGGGCTGACCATCTTTGAAAGCTGCACTGGCCGGGGGCCCCTTGATATCTTCACTGCGATCGGGCTGTTGATTAGGCAAACCCTTAATTAATACGGCCAAACGACGGGGGGTGCCATAAATTTGCACAGACTGGGGCTCCAAAAACTCCGCCGCCAAACTTTGGGGAATTAACCCTTGCCACTGGGCGATCGCACTGCGGACAAAATCGGCGGGTAACTCTTCAGTTCCAATTTCAAATAGAAAGTTTTGCAGGGGCATAGGGCAAGGGATCAATGGGGCGATGGCATAGGACTAAAACCTACTATCAATAACCATATCAGGCAATTTGGGAAGGATGGGAAAGATTTTCCCCAATGGCAGAATGGGCGGTAATTTTTTTAAATACTGCCTTGTCCAGGTTCTTGGCTGACCAGCAATGGGCATAATTGGCGTTAAGCTAACCCAAATTCCCCTAAGGTGCCCAAATTTCCATGAAAGCGTTGATTCTCTCCGGGGGTAAAGGAACCCGCCTGCGCCCCCTTACCTATACCGGGGCTAAACAGTTGGTGCCGGTGGCCAACAAACCTATTCTCTGGTATGGCATTGAGGCGATCGTTAAGGCGGGCATTAGGGCCATTGGCATTGTTATCAGTCCTGAAACCGGCGCAGAAATTAAGGCCATGACTGGCAACGGAGAAATTTTTGGCTGTGAGATAACTTATATTCTCCAGGAACAGCCCTTGGGTCTGGCCCATGCGGTTAAAACAGCCCAGGATTTTTTAGGGGATTCCCCTTTTGTCATGTATTTGGGAGACAACTTAATTCAGGATGACTTAAAGGATTTTCTTGATCATTTTCAGTTCAAATCCCTGGATTCGTTGATTTTGTTGCGGGAAGTGGCCAATCCTAGTGCCTTTGGGGTGGCCACCGTCGATGACCAAGGCAAAGTTCTTGCCCTAGTGGAAAAGCCAGCCCATCCTCCCTCCCATTTGGCCCTGGTGGGGCTTTATTTCTTTGCCCCCACTATCCACCAGGCGATCGCCAAGATTGAACCCTCTGCCCGGGGGGAACTGGAAATTACCGACGCTATCCAATATTTAATTAGCCATGAATTTCAAGTGGAGTCCCGGCAATTGGCCGGTTGGTGGCTAGACACGGGGAAAAAAGATGATTTATTAGCCGCTAATCAAATTATCCTCGACAGCCTAGTACAAAAAAAAGTCCAGGGAAAGGTAGATGACCAGAGTAAAGTGTCCGGTCGGGTGGCCATAGGCCCCGGTAGTCAGATTATCAACAGCGTTATCCGGGGGCCAGTGGCGATCGGAGCCAACTGTCATTTAGAAAACTGCTTTATTGGCCCCTACAGTAGCATCGCCGACAATGTGCAAATTAAAAATGCAGACATTGAACATAGTGTGGTGTTGACCGGGGCCACCATTGTGGGCATTCAACAAAGGATTGTGGACAGCGTCATCGGGAAAAATGCCAAAATTTCCACCGCTCCCCAACAGCCCCAAGCCCTAAGATTTCTAATTGGTAACGATTCCCAGGTGGAGCTAATTGGACGGCAATACTAAACAAACCCTAAAAGCAACTTTTGCTAGAATAGGCAAGAATGACGCCATGGCATTCTGACCATGGATATTAGTGAATTGACAGGATAGGCCTTCCTTATAATTGCTATCCCCTTGTTTCCCCAGATTTGCATTAACCTGGAATCTGTATTATAAAGACAACCAAAGGTTAACGTCTTAATTTTTCTTAACTGTTTTAACCGTACACCCCACAGGAGTCCAAAGCCCCTATGCCCGAGCTTGCTGTCCGCAAAGAGTTTGACTATTCCAGCGCCACTTACAAAGACGCCTACAGTCGCATCAACGCCATTGTCATTGAGGGCGAACAGGAAGCCTACAGCAACTATCTGCAAATGGCGGAACTTCTGACGGAAGACAAGGAAGAACTGACCCGCCTCGCAAAAATGGAGAATCGCCACAAAAAAGGTTTCCAAGCCTGTGGTAATAACCTGCAAGTGACCCCGGATATGCCCTACGCCCAGGAATTTTTTGCTGGACTCCATGGCCACTTCCAAAAAGCCTTTGCTGAAGGAAAAATTGTCACCTGTCTTTTGATCCAAGCCTTAATCATTGAAGCCTTTGCGATCGCCGCCTATAACATCTACATCCCCGTGGCCGACGACTTTGCCCGGAAAATCACCGAAGGGGTGGTCAAGGATGAATACACTCACCTCAACTACGGTGAAGAATGGTTAAAAGCTAATTTTGCCACCGCCAAAGAAGAACTTGAGCAGGCCAACAAAGAAAACCTACCCCTAGTATGGAAAATGCTCAACCAAGTCCAAGGGGATGCCAAAGTGTTGGGTATGGAAAAAGAGGCCTTGGTGGAAGACTTCATGATTAGCTACGGCGAAGCCCTGAGCAATATTGGTTTCACCACCCGGGAGATTATGCGTATGTCTTCCTATGGATTAGCTGGGGTTTAAATACTTCCCTCTCCTGAAATTTCCCCTTTAGCGGGGAGTTATCAATATTCCCGATGAGCCCATGGACTTACATTTATGGGCTTTTTTTTGCCCCGACGGTCTTTAACAAAGCTGTCCCAACCAGGCGGGATGTCCGTCAAACTGTGCCATACTGTGTAAAGCTTTTATGGCTATGACGTTGTTAACTGAGCGGAAAGCGATACTATCCCCCTTCTATTCTGACTATCATCAATGTTTGGTCTTATCGGTCATCTTACGAGTTTAGAACATGCCCAAGCCGTTGCCGAAGATTTAGGATACCCCGAATATGCCAACCAAGGGCTGGATTTTTGGTGTTCTGCTCCGCCCCAGGTGGTTGATAGCTTCCAGGTTAAAAGTGTGACGGGACAGGTGATTCAAGGGAAATACGTCGAATCCTGTTTTTTGCCGGAAATGTTAACCCAGCGGCGTATTAAGGCGGCCATTCGCAAAATTCTCAACGCCATGGCCCTAGCCCAGAAAGTTGGCTTGGACATTACGGCCCTGGGGGGATTTTCCTCCATCGTTTTTGAAGAATTTAATCTCAAGGAAAATAATCAAGTCCGCAATGTGGAGCTAGATTTCAGCCGCTTCACCACGGGCAATACCCACACGGCCTATGTAATTTGTCGTCAGGTGGAAGAGGGAGCGGCAAAGTTAGGTATTGATCTCAGTCAAGCTACGGTGGCGGTGTGTGGGGCAACGGGGGATATTGGCAGTGCGGTTTGTCGATGGCTAGATAGTAAGCATCAAATTAAGGAATTGCTGTTAATTGCCCGTAATCGCCAAAGGCTAGAAAATCTTCAGGAAGAGTTGGGTCGGGGTAAAATCGTTGACCTGCAAACGGCCCTACCCCAGGCGGACATTATTGTTTGGGTTGCCAGCATGCCCAAGGGGGTAGAGATTGACGGTGCTACCCTGAAAAAACCCTGTTTAATTGTGGACGGTGGTTATCCCAAAAATCTGGATACTAAAGTTAAAGCGGAAGGAGTCCATATTCTCAAAGGGGGTATTGTGGAGCATTCCCTGGATATTAGTTGGGAAATTATGAAGATTGTGGATATGGATATTCCCTCCCGCCAGATGTTTGCCTGTTTTGCCGAAGCGATTCTGTTGGAGTTTGAGGGCTGGCGCACGAACTTTTCCTGGGGACGTAATCAAATTTCCGTTAGCAAAATGGAGGCGATCGGTACGGCTTCTGTTAAACACGGTTTTTCCCCGCTGATGGCAATCTAATTTCTCCATGGCGATCGCCAGAGGCCATCACCTAAACTGTAAAGGGAGATGGCCCCTTTTTTAGGGGAGCTTTCTTTGGAGGATAAAGGTTTGGGCTAACTTTTTCCCGCCCGTATTAAATTTTTCTTTTTAGAGACGCTAGAGCCTGGGCGTGGTCTTGTAATTTCTAAAGTTTGTAAAAATGTGGCTTTTTTTGCTCCTTCTTGCGGTCATCACTTATTTTGTGGTTAAAAGTAATGCTGCTCCCATCACCCGCACCCCCATTTGGATGTTGTGGTTGGTGTTAATGACCCCCGCAACCCTCTGGACAATCTGGGCATTAATTTATGGCCCTAACACGCCTTTGCCCCCTCTGTTATTGCTGGGCCCTTTCCTTGTTTGCCCTTTTGTCTATTGGTGGTTAGTGCAAAAAGGTCGCATTGTCCGCGAGGAAGAAGATCAAGCCCTATCCCATAATTCGGCGGAGGCAACTAATCCGAAGCCAGAAAAACCGAAGGAAACCCGCCCCATTGATGCGACGGAGGAAAAGTCTTTACGGGATTGTTTTCCCTGGGGAGTTTATTATCTTCAGCAATTGGACTATCGACCCCAGGCCATTCTTTGTCGGGGCAAGCTCCAGGTGGCCCCAGAAATGGCCTATGAACGGATTAAGGGCAACGTGGAGGATGTTTTTGGCGATCGCTTTTTGGTCTTGTTCCAGGAAAGCTTACAGGGCCAGCCCTTTTTTGCCCTCGTACCTAATCCGGCCCAAGAAAAAGGGGAAGATTCCCCGGTTCAAGAAAATATCCATAAGCCCTGGTTAGCCCTAAGTTTGCTGTTACTAACAGGTTTCACCACCACCATTATTGGGGCAGAAATGGCCGGGCTGACCCCCGCCGTTATGGAGGCCGGAGCCCACACTTTACTGGTGGGATTACCCTATAGTTTGGCGATTATGGCCATTTTGGGGTGCCATGAATTAAGCCATTATTTCGCCGCAGTTCATTACAAAATTCGTACCACCCTACCCTATTTCATCCCCATCCCTTTTTTCCTGGGAACCTTTGGGGCTTTTATCCAGATGAAGTCGCCGGTACCCCACCGTAAAGCTCTATTTGATGTGGCGATCGCCGGGCCGTTGGGGGGATTAGTGCTGGCGTTACCGATTCTTTGGTGGGGTTTAACCCAATCGGTGGTGGAACCTATGCCGGAAACCACTAATTTACTGAGGTTTGATGCCCTTGATCCCCGCTTTTCTGTCCTGATGTCCCTGGTGAGCAAAGCCGCTTTGGGCAGTCAACTAGCCCCCGACATGGTGATCGATCTCCATCCCCTGGCGATCGCCGGTTACATTGGTTTAATTGTCACAGCTCTTAATCTGATGCCCTTTGGACAATTGGATGGGGGTCACATTATCCATGCCATGTTGGGGCAACGGGCGGCCATTATGGCGGGACAAATTACCCGAGTAGCCATGATTGTGTTGGCTTTTATCCGCAATGATTTTTTCCTCTGGGCAATTATTTTGCTACTGATGCCCGTGGGAGACCAACCCGCTTTGAATGATGTCAGTGAACTAGATAACCGCCGGGATCTGTTGGGCATTGTGGCGATCGCCATTTTAGTGTTAATTCTTTTGCCCGTACCTCCCCCCATCGCCCAATGGTTAGGCATTTAGTAAAATCACCGATCAACACTTTTTTTCCGAAGATGGAGTACCCTTGCGGCGACAAATTAGGCTGACCAGTAATTATCGGAAACTCGCCTAAGCAAACTAACTGAACTTATTTTTTTGATAACATGGGGAACTGCCGACTCTTCCTCGGCCCTAATTCCCCCCGAAAAACCATGGCATTAATCGTTCAGAAATTTGGTGGCACCTCCGTTGGCGCTGTTGAGCGCATCCAAGCAGTGGCCCAACGCATCAAATCCACTGTGCGAGCTGGTAATTCCCTGGTGGTGGTGGTGTCAGCCATGGGGAAAAGCACCGATGTCTTGGTGGATTTAGCCCAGCAAATTTCCCCTAATCCCTGCCGTCGGGAAATGGATATGTTGTTATCCACCGGGGAACAGGTTTCCATTGCCTTGCTGAGTTTAGCCTTACAAGAAATTGATCAACCGGCCATTTCCCTAACGGGGGCCCAAGTGGGTATTGTTACCGAAGCGGAACATAGTCGAGCCCGCATTTTGGAAATTCGTCCCGATCGCCTGGAGCGGCATTTGCAGGAAGGGAAAGTGGTGGTGGTGGCAGGGTTCCAGGGAATTAGTAGTATCGAAAATTTAGAAATTACCACCCTGGGAAGGGGAGGATCAGATACTTCGGCCGTAGCCCTAGCCGCGGCCCTAAAAGCTGATTATTGTGAAATTTACACCGATGTACCAGGGATTTTAACCACCGACCCCCGCCTAGTGCCGGAAGCTCAATTGATGGCGGAAATCACCTGTGATGAAATGCTGGAACTGGCCAGTTTAGGCGCAAAAGTTCTCCATCCCCGGGCGGTGGAAATTGCCCGTAACTATGGCATTCCCCTAGTAGTCCGTTCTAGTTGGAGCGATGAACCTGGTACGAAAGTTGTCGCCCCCCCGGTACAAAATCGTTCCCTAGTGGGTCTAGAAATTGCCAAAGCAGTGGATGGGGTGGAATACGATGGGGATCAGGCCAAAGTTGCTCTGTTGCGGGTACCCGATCATCCGGGAGTGGCAGCCAGCTTGTTCAAGGACATTTCCCAACAACAGGTGGATATTGATTTAATTATTCAATCTATCCACGACGGCAACAGTAACGATATTGCTTTCACCGTGGTTGAGGAGCTTTTGGGTAAAGCGGAAGCCATCACCAGCGCCATCGCCCCGGCCCTGCGGAGTCACCCCGAAGCGGATCAGGAAGCAGAAATTATTGTCGAAAAAGGTATCGCCAAAATTGCCATTGCAGGGGCCGGCATGATTGGTCGTCCCGGCATTGCGGCCAAAATGTTCAAAACCCTGGCGGATGTGGGGGTCAACATTGAAATGATTTCCACTTCCGAAGTGAAAGTTAGTTGTGTGATCGATCAACAGGATGCGGATCGGGCGATCGCCGCCTTATCCAGTGCCTTTGGGGTAAGCTTGTCCCCCTCGAAACCCAAAGTTGATACTTCTGGTTTACCAGCGGTGCGGGGGGTCGCATTAGATCAGGACCAGGCCCAGATTGCCATCCGCCATGTGCCCGATCGCCCAGGCATGGCCGCCCAGCTCTTCACCGCCCTAGCGGAAGCCAACATCAGCGTGGACATGATTATCCAATCCCAAAGGTGTCGCATCAACCGTGGCACCCCCCGTCGAGACATCGCCTTCATGGTGGCGGAAGGGGACAGCAATCAAGCTAAAGATATTTTGCTCCCCCTGACAAACAAGTGGGACGAAACCACCGTGGTGGTCAACAAAGACATCGCCAAAGTGAGCATTGTTGGTTCCGGCATGATTGGACATCCAGGGGTCGCCGCCCACTTCTTCACCGCTTTAGCCCAGGAAAATATCAACATCGAAATGATTGCCACTTCGGAAATTAAAATTAGTTGCGTAGTGTCCCAAAGTCGGGGAGTAGATGCCCTAAAAGCCGCCCACAGTGCTTTCAACTTGGCCGGAGCAACAACCATAACCGTTCCCGCCTAATATCCAAACAAATAAACGAAAAAAATCTTTTCCCATTTCCTAAATTTGGTGTACGATGGTTAACTGTCTGTTGAAAAGACAAATAAGGCTCGGTAGCTCAGTTGGTTAGAGCAGGGGACTCATAAGCCCAAGGTCGGCAGTTCAAATCTGCCTCGAGCCATATTAATTTGTACACTCACTAATTGTTTGTCACCGTTAACAAAATAGATGTCCTGTTAACAGGTTGAGTGTCGCTTTGCCGAATTTTGAAGCACTCTTAACAGTTTGGGTTGGGTGTCCTTTTTGGGAAAACTGGACTATACCGAAGAGCGCAAATCTGATCTAAGCAGGGGATTCTGGTAATTCTTCCGGGACTAATTCCAACGGCGTTGGCTCGCCATACCGCAATTCGTCAATGATTTTTTTGATCACACTGGCGATGGGCACAGCGAGTAATATCCCCAATAAACCGGCTATTTCTGCCCCAATAAAAATAGAAATTAGGATCCAGACTGGGTTTAGACCGATTTTATCCCCCATAATTTTGGGAGCAAAGCCATTGTCGGTAATTTGGTCGATGATGATGGCACTGATGAAAAATTTCACCGCTACCACCCAGCCCTTTAAAAACAGGACTAAGGTTCCCACTAAAGTTACCACTGCCCCCGCAAAGGGAATTAAACTGGCCATGCCCAAACCAAAGGCAAACAGGGCCACATAGGGAATACCTAGAATTAAAAAAACAATCAGTCGGGCAATGCTGGAACCGGTAGCGAGGATAAGGCGGCTAATGAAATAATCTTGAAAAATTTCGGCAGTATATTGCGGAACCTTTCTTTCCCAGGGGGAAGGCAACCAACTCAGAATTCCTTTCCAGAATGAGTCCCCCCCCAGCAGAAGAAAAATAGTCAAAATTAAAATAACTAGGGTATCGACTACTCCATTAAAGGTTTCAGCCAGGACTTTAAAACTAAGTTGTCCAATACGGTCTATTTGTTGGCTAAGGGCGAGATAGATTTTCTCAAACAATTCTTCGATATTAACCCCTGCATTGCCCAGGGTGATGGCTAAACCCGAATTTTTAAACTCGTTTAAACGACTCTGACTACTATTTAACCAACCGGGAATATCACTGGTTAAATTTCCCAATTGATTTACCATTAGGGGAATTACGGTGATGCCTAAAAAGACAATGGCAGTGAAACTAAGGGTAACGACAGCAAAAATAGCTAGCTTTTTACGAATACCTCTATCTACTAAAAAGCTAATAGTTAATTTCAGTAAGAAGGCAATGAGGGTGGCAATAATAATATAGTCAAAAAGATCGCGAAAACGATCAATGACAAGAAAAAGCAAAACCCCATTCAGAAAAAATAGGGGGAAAACCAACATTAATTTTAACCAATTAGGAAAAGATTTAACCAATTCTTGCATGATCAATAGTTCCTATTGGGGTTAGTGTTTAGGGGATTATAACAGCTTTTGTGAGGATCTATTCGGCGATCGCCATTCCGATAAATGCTATCGGGGATGGAATTATCTCCTGGTGACCGATGGGTAGCAATGGTCAATAACTATTGGGGACAATGCAGAGTCAGGATATTGACTGGACAATTACCAGGCTTACTGTATAGAAAATTTGAGCTTCTCGATAACAGCAAAAATGTCAAAAATCCTTTCAAAGCTAATGGTAATTTGCTGTGGGCGTAGCTATGGGTTGATAGTCCATTCTAGTATTATTTACCCTATTTTTAAATTAACTAAACTGAGCTATTTTCCAACAAATCAATGGCCGCGGCCAGGGGTGAGGGGTAATGCTTTGCTAGATTTGTGAACCAAAGTCCCTCGCCGGAAAGAGGATCAAGTTCGTCAAGCCACTGTTGAGCTTTTTGGGCAATAATTTTTTGATTTTGTTTTTTTTGTTGGGCAACTAAACGTTCTATTTCTAAATTTTGAGATTCTGGGTTTTCTGCCTTTATTGATGGAGATTGAATAGTTTGAACAGGAAGAATATTAGCTTTTAAATCTTGTTTTAATTCCTTTAAAAGCTTATCTAAGCTAGAGTGTTTTTGCTGTTTTTCTTGATTCGATAGAGGGTTCTCAACTGAATTTTTTGCTGTTTTTTCTGGTTCCCCAAGATACTTTTGTCGCATATCAGCCAATATTGATTCTACGGAATCGGAATTAGGCATGGTAATACCTCTCTATTCTTAATCTTCGATGGCGTTTAATAAAACTTCAGTCAGGGTCAAGTCTTCCATGTCATCAAATGTTACCGTATCAACGATGTCGAATTTAGCTCCGACTTCTAACAATTGCTCATCAAGGGCTTTGAGGAATTTAGTTGCACTAGGATCATTGCCAATTTGCACAAAGGAAATCGCTAATTCTTCATCGGCATCTAAACATTTACTGGCTTGAATGATGATTTCAAAGACTGAGCGGCGATCATTGGGTTCTCCATCGGTAACCACTACAATTGTTTCTCCAACTTTAGTGGCCTTTGACTTCTTCCTTTGCAGAAAGTCATTGATGGCATCCTGTAACACCGCAGTAAGATTTGTGCCCCCAACAGGCTCGTTTTCTTGAAAGATTTGTTCTACTTTAGATGCACTGACATTATCGTAACGGCGAAATTTGCCAGAGAAGACATAAACGGTGATGCCGTCGGGATCTAGCTGATCACATTTTCTTGCTAAGGCTAAGGTCGATTCTTGAACTAATTCCCATCGGCTTTTTTGGCTTTTTGGTTCAATGGTAGACATACTACCGCTTTTATCAATAATGAGGGTGTAGTCACGTTGATCTAACATTTTGAACCTGCCATCAGATAGATTTGCTATTTATTATAGAGATTTTACGTACAAATAGATAAAAGATATATATGGTTGCATTATAAAAACAGCGATAACTTGATAATATTTAGTTTTTCTGGTCATTTCTCTTCGATGAAAATGGCGATCGCCTGGTGGGGAATGCTCGGGATGAAAAGGACTCTCGATATTTCCCATAACCTCTGGGATCAATTTAGTCAATATCTCAAACAAAATCCGACGGGGCTGGTTTTGACAAATTAATCCGGGATTGAATTAATCTTTAACTAGCTTGGTAAAAGAATTAGGGAAATTTTCAATAAGGAAAAAATCCATGGCTCAAAAAAATGAGGCGGTTATTTTAATTGGGGCTTTGGCCATTACCGGGGCAATGTTAGCCGGGGGCGGTTGGTGGCTATGGAGTCGTTTGCAGGGGGGCGGCAATAATCAAGGGGAAATCACAACGGAACCGGGACAATTACCTCCCCCAACCCAGCCCCAAAACACCAATACCTTTGCTGAACCGACCCAGGTACCAGGGGGTACCACTGTCACCATTGATGGCTCCACTAGCATGGTCAACGTCAATGAAGCCCTAAGAACTAAATTTCAGCAGGCCTTTCCGGGAACGGTGGTTAAAACCGATGCCCAGGGTACAGATAAAGGTGTTGTTAATTTGATTTTGGGCAAAGTTGATATTGCCGCTAGCTCCCGCCCCATCACTCCCCAGGAACAAAACCAAGGAGTGGCCGCTGTGCCCATTACCAGCGATGCGATCGCCGTCATTGTGGGGGAACAAAATCCCTTCCGCCAGGGGTTAACCCTATCGCAATTACAGGGAATTTTCACGGGTAAAATCACCAATTGGTCGGAAGTGGGGGGCCCCAATAAACCCATTAAAGTGATCAATCGCCCTTCCGAAAGTGGTACCCAGCAAATATTTGTTAGCCAAGTATTACAGGGCCAAGCCTTTGGCCAGGGGGCCAATTTTCAGACCATGGCTAGGGATGCCACCACCCCCATAATTAGGGCTTTAGGTAATAACGGCATCAGCTATGCCACCTATGTTCAAGTGGAAAATCAACAAACCGCCCGCATTCTTCCCATTGATGGGGCCCTCCCTAATGCCCAAAACTATGCCCTAGTCCGCCAACTTTTTTATTTTTATAAAACTCCCCCCTCCCCCCAGGTGGAAGCTTTTCTGGGCTTTGCCACCAGTCCCCAGGGTCAACAGGCGATCGCCAATCTTGAATAAAGTTGCGATGTCTTTGAAGACCCTAACCCCTGGTAAACCCCGTGGGGCCCATTAAAAAGGATTACCAATTAGGGAGAAGCTAGCCCAATAGTAGGGATGGGATAATTCCAGATAAAATCCCCTCAAAGATTCATTTTCCAAGGCGATCGCCCCCCGGGAAGTTTGCAATTCTCCACCATCAAGGAAAATGTCCCCTTTAATCATGCGGATCTGGGCCTGTTGTAGGGCTTCTGCTTTCAGGGATTTCGCTTTCAATTGCCAATAAAACTCACTCATTAAAGCCATGGTGCCGAGATCGCTTACCCGCCACAGACTACCCAAGGCTGACCTGACCCCGGATTGGAGAGCTAAACCGACAAAACCCAATTCAGCCTGGGTATCTCCCAAAGCGGTGTTGCAGGCACTAAGAACCAATAAATCCACCGGGGGAACCTGCCATTGCAAATCCCTCATTTCCTTTAAATTTAAGCGGCTATTGACAAATAGAATGTAGGAATCGGTGGGGGAACCGGCATTAAATTCCGCATGGGTAGCGAGGTGTACGAGGGAAAAATCCTGCTGTTGCCGGGCCGCTTGTAAATTTTTGACTGTAAATTCCTGGTTGAGCATGGTGACTCCGGGCCAGGGTTGGGGAGTAATATTACCAATCTCCAGGGCTACCCCCGGCAGGGGTTCGGCATCGGGAAATTCGGAAGAACCCATGGCAAGAATATTGGCTTGGCTGAGATCCGTCATGCCCCACTCGGTTAGATTAAATCCGGGAATGCGGGTGATGGCGTATTTTTCCGCCAAAAATTGTTCACCGTCATACAGGGCGGCAAAGGGTAAGGAGCGGATGCCTGGCCCTACACAGAAAATAAGGGTGTCAATGTCGTTGGCCGTTAGTTCATCGGCTAAGGGGGCAATTAACCAGTCATATAACTGTTTACCCGTTCGTTTATAAGTACGGTTGCTAGGATCACTGACCTGAAGGGAAAAAGCCCTAACCGTGTCGATCAGAGTTCGCTCTTCCGTATCAAAAACCTTTAACCCCACCGTTGGGCGATCGCCGGTTAAGAGGAAAATGGATGCCCCGTCATCCTCGGGATTGATCCAGAACACGGCGGCTTTTTTGCCCGTTTCCTGCTGTAGGGATACTAATTTTTGGCCAATTTCCTTGGGGGTTAAACCCAGACTAGAAAAATCTTCCTGAAAATAATTGCCGTAAATCCCCGCCCACTTCGCTTCGAGATCCGCGGTTAAATCGTTAACCCCCTCTGGGTTTAGGGATTGGCTTGGTTGCAAACTAACTAAATTTTCCCCTGACGACAATTCGGGAAAAGCCGGTTTAGCGTTTACCCAGGTGGAAAGGCCGAGGAATAGGATAAAACCGACGAAAAGCCCGACCAACAAACGGTTCAATTTCAATGAAGTCACAGCATTTCCTCGATTTCGGTAACGATGGTTTGGTGTAGTTGCTCGACAGGTAAGCTGGCATCAAGACGGCGGAGTTGGCCGGGGTAATGGTCAAAAATTCTGGCGTAATTGCGGTGTACGGCCAGTAATTTTTCCCGTTGTTCGTAGCACTCCCTGGGGGCAGTACCGATGGATTGTTGGCGATCGCCAAGGCGTTGGAGGGCGATATCCACTGGTAAGTCCAGATAAATTACCCAATCCGGGGCGGGAAAGGACTTATTCAGCCTTTGTACAAATTCCCAATCAGCGTCCGTATGGCAATTGTAGGCCAGGGAAGAAAAATAATAACGGGTGGTAATCACATGGCAACCCTGCTGTAATTTAGCTTTCACCCCTGTGTCTGGATGGTAAAGGTGGTAATGGCGATCGGCGGCGAATAGATAACCCATTTGGGCTTCAAATTCCCCAGGATCATCGTAGGTAAATAGTTGCTGTTGCAGGGCTTGGCGAATCAAACGCCCCACTGGGCCATCGGTGGGTTCCGGGCTGAGGATGGCCTGAGTTCCCCTGGCTTGAAAATACTCCAAAAGGCGATCGCCTTGGGTGGTTTTCCCCGAGCCATCAATGCCTTCGAGGACAATGAACAATGCAGTCATAATTACCGTAGATGGGACTGGGAAAAGGTTAAAAACTTTAGGGCAATATTTGGGGAACTTCCCTCACTGCCCCCTGCTCCTTATGACAGGCTACCGGATTAGTTAAACTGTGACAGGTAAGCTCAATTTTCTCATTTTTCCCTGCCCTACTATGACCGAACACCTTGCCCAAGAAACCCCGAAAAAAAAAGAATCTCCCCCTGAGAATACCTGGGTTGAACTGGGAAAAACCTTGATCACGGCGGTTATCCTGGCGATCGGTATTCGCACCTTTGTGGCGGAAGCCCGCTACATTCCTTCTTCTTCCATGGAGCCCACCCTCCAGATCAATGATCGTCTGATTATTGAAAAAATTAGTTATCATTTCCATAACCCGGAACGGGGAGACATAGTCGTATTCAACCCCACCGATGCCCTCAAGGAAAAAAACTTCCACGATGCTTTCATCAAGCGCATTATCGGCTTACCGGGGGATACGGTGCAGGTAACGGAGGGCAAAGTCTACGTTAATAAAGAGTTGTTATCAGAGGATTACATTGCCGGGGCTCCCAGTTACGACTATGGCCCTGTCACTGTGCCCGATGGCCAATATCTGGTGTTGGGGGACAATCGTAACAATAGTTTTGACTCCCATTATTGGGGCTTCGTCCCCAGGGAAAAATTTGTAGGGCGGGCTTTTGTTCGTTTTTGGCCCGTACCTCGGGTGGGTTTACTGACCGAAGATAGCGGGGAAGAACCGGCGGAAATTAGTCCCCAAGCTTCCCAAATGCCATCGGTTTCTCCCTAGGAAATTACAAGCCATCGCCGGCGGTGAAACTACCATTACTTCTGCGTTCCCATGGCCAAGAAGCTGATTGCCTGACTTTTAGGTCAGTTACCAAAGCCATAGCAGTCCAGAGGCGATCGCCACCATGGGGAGTTTTGCCTTGAAAATTTTCCTTGGTGGGGTTTCCGGGGTTTCTGTCCCAGGGGAATTATTAACACTGGCTTGGGATCATCAGTTAATGACACAAAGGTCGGAGAGGGGAGGATGATACCCCTATAATTATGGCTGTTATATGCGTTTGGAGCATTGCACACCAATGTTAAGTAAAGTCCCCGCCACCATTGAAGAAATTGCCGCCCGTGAGATTCTAGATTCCCGGGGGCGTCCCACCATCGAAGCAGAGGTGCGGTTAGAAAGTGGTGCCCACGGCATTGCCCAGGTTCCCAGTGGTGCATCCACCGGGAGTTTTGAAGCCCATGAACTGCGGGACGGTGACCCCAAACGCTACGACGGGAAAGGGGTGGAAAAGGCAGTACGCAACGTCACGGAAAAAATTGCCCCGGTGGTGGAAGGCTTAGATGCCTTTGACCAGTTAGCGGTGGATCAAGCCATGATTGACCGGGACGGAACGGACAACAAAAAAGAGTTGGGGGCCAATGCCATTCTGGCGGTTTCCCTGGCCAATGCGAAGGCCGCCGCCGCCGAATTAGCTCTACCCCTCTACCGTTATTTGGGGGGCCTTTGGCCAATGTACTCCCCGTTCCCATGATGAATGTGATCAATGGTGGAGCCCACGCTGACAATAATGTGGACTTCCAAGAATTTATGATCATGCCGGTGGGGGCAGAAACCTTTAAGGAGGCTCTACGCTGGGGGGCAGAAGTGTTCGCCGTATTAGGGAAAGTGCTCAAGGAAAGGAAATTACTCTCTGGTGGGGTGGGGGATGAAGGGGGTTATGCTCCCAACCTCAAATCCAACCAGGAAGCTTTGGATATTCTCATTGAGGCGATCGAAAAAGCTGGCTATAAACCCGGTTCCCAGATTGCCCTGGCCATGGACATTGCCGCCAGTGAATTCTTCCAAAATGGTCAGTATGCCTATGACGGTGGAGTTCACTCCCCCCAGGAATTTATTGATTACCAAGCCAAACTAGTCAGTCAATATCCCATTGTTTCCATTGAAGATGGCTTACATGAAGATGACTGGGAAAGTTGGAAGGCTTTAACCACCTCCCTAGGCACTAAAACCCAGTTGGTGGGGGATGATTTGATGGTAACTAACCCTGTGCGGTTGCAAAAATCCATTGATTTGGGTGTGGCCAACGCTATTTTGATCAAACTCAATCAAATTGGCAGTCTCAGCGAAACCTTAGAAACCATTTCCCTCGCCACCCGTTACAGTTATCGTTCGGTGATTTCCCATCGTTCCGGCGAAACGGAAGACACCACGATCGCCGATTTAGCGGTGGCCACCAGGACAGGACAAATTAAAACCGGTTCCCTCTGTCGTTCGGAGCGGGTTGCTAAATATAATCGCCTGCTACGGATCGAAGATGAACTAGGCGATCGGGCAGTGTATGCTCCCAAAATTGGACTAGGCCCCAAACATTCCTAAGCCACAGAATCCCCTTTTCCTAGCGGAGTTCGCTTGCAAGGGAGAGGGGTTTTACTTTTTTCCATAAGACCCAGCCAAAAGTTTATTTGGGTTTGTCGCCGCTGGATAATGGCAAACGATGATAGATGATAAGTCTTAAGTAAAGTCCTATGCAATTTCAATTTTTTAAATAATAATTTTTTAGCTATTCCATGACCGTTCCCGCCCCCCATCAAAAAGCCAAGGGTCTCAAACCCGGTAGTCCTCGCCCCGCCAAGGATCTCTGTAGTGATTGTGGTCTGTGCGACACCTACTATATTCATTACGTCAAAGAAGCCTGTGCTTTCATCAATCAACAGTTTGAGCCGCTGGAAAGCCAAACCCATGGCCGCCCTAGGGATTTGGGCAACGAGGATGAGATGTACTTTGGCGTCCATCAAAAGATGTTAACGGCCCAAAAAAAGGAACCTATTCCCGGAGCCCAATGGACGGGCATTGTTAGCACCATTGGCTGTGAAATGCTAAACAAAGGCCTGGTGGAGGGGGTGGTCTGTGTGCAAAATACCCCAGAGGATCGTTTTCAGCCCCAGGTGGTCATTGCCAGGACTCCCGCAGAAGTGCTCGCCGCTAAAGTGAATAAACCCACATTGTCTCCAAATTTATCCGTATTGGAGGAAGTGGAAAAGTCTGGTTTAAAGCGTTTATTAGTGATCGGGGTGGGTTGCCAAATTCAAGCTCTACGGGCGGTGGAAAAACAATTAGGTCTAGAAAAACTTTATGTGCTGGGCACTCCCTGTGTGGATAACGTTTCCCGAGCCGGATTGCAGAAATTCTTGGAAACCACCAGCAAATCCCCCGATACGGTGGTGTATTACGAATTTATGCAGGATTTCCGGGTGCATTTCAAACATGAAGATGGTTCCACGGAATTAGTCCCGTTCTTTGGTTTAAAAACTAATCAGTTAAAGGAAGTTTTTGCCCCTTCCTGCATGAGTTGTTTTGATTACGTTAACGGCTTAGCGGATCTGGTCGTCGGCTATATGGGGGCTCCCTTTGGTTGGCAATGGTTGGTGGTTCGCAATGAAACTGGGCAGGAAATGTTAGACCTGGTACAGGATCAATTACACACTGGGGAGGTGGACTCCAGCGGCGATCGCCATCAAGCAGTGCAACAGGGCATTACGGCCTACGATAAAGCAGTAACATTGCCCATGTGGGTGGCAAAAATAATGGGTTTAGTAATCGACAAAATTGGCCCCACGGGGTTGGAGTATGCCCGCTTTTCCATCGATTCCCATTTCACCCGTAATTATTTATATGTTAAGCGTAATTATCCCGAAAAATTAGCAGATCACGTCCCGCCCTTTGCCAAAAAAATTGTTGATCAATATGAACTGCCAAAGCAATAAACCCCAATAAAATTCAAGAAAGACTATGAAGAAATCCGTATTTGTGGTGGGTGCGTTAGCATTTTTTTCTGGTTTACCCGCTGGTAATGCCTGGGGAGAAGTCCTAGATGAAAAGGTACAAAATATCCTGGATGAACATTATCAAACCTATAAACAGGATGAATTTTTCAGTGCTATTCAGTTGTCCACTAAAGTAGGGGATGGAGAGACTAAAACCTACGTGGTGGGAAACGAAAGCCATAGTCCCAACAGCCCCGCCATTGATGCCAACAGTCTTTTTCAAATTGGCAGTATAACCAAATCTTTTACTGCTGTTCTCCTCCTCCAAGCAGAAGCGGAAGGAAAAGCTTCCTTGTCCAACAATTTTGCCACCTATTTACCAGAATATGACCGCTGGAGTGGAGTAACGATTACCCAGTTATTGAATATGACTTCCGGGTTGCCCAACTACAGTAATAGCCCTACTCTTAACTACGGTTTTGCGCAGAGTCCAGATCGCATTTGGCAAGATGAGGAATTAGTAGATTTGGTATATCCTCAGGCTAATTTACCCTCTCCTCCCTTAAATACTGGCTATGCCTACACTAACACCGCTTATACTTTGGGTGGCCTCATTTTAGAAAAGGTTTATGGTCAAAGTTATGCTGAGCTAATTGATAAAAAACTTTTGCAACCGTTGGAGCTAGGTAATACTTTTTATCCCATTCCCAGTTATCCTCCGGGAATTTTAGCTCGCATGGTGGAAGGTAATAATTTTAACCCCTATGAAAATCCTGAATTAGCAGGAAAACCGGTGGGCAATGGCAATCTCTCCTGGGCTGGCCCTGCCGGGGGATTAGTGGCCAATACGGAAGATATTATCAATTGGGTAAGGGCTTTATTTGTAGAAAATACATTACTTTCTCCGGAACAAAAAGAAAAGTTAACCCAATTAGTTTCCACCGCCACTGGCGAGCCAATTAAAGGTACCACTGCGGAAGATCCTAGGGGATTCGGCCTGGGAGTTATACAAGGCTATCACGAAGATTGGGGTCAGTATTGGTTTTATCAGGGGGAAACCATTGGGCATCGTTCTTTTTATCTTTATTTTCCCTGTAATAAAGTGATTATTTCGGCTTTGTTTAACAGTGCAGTGGATGAGCAAAATAACAATGTTAAACCTCTTTTGATCGGTGTTTATCAAGCCCTCTTAGATGACCAGCCAAATTTAGTTTGCAAAAGTCAATAATGATGGTGGAAGAGCTAAATCTTTTTCCCCTCAATGCTTTGGTTATTCTGGGAGGATCTGCCTGGTTAGATTTTCTCCTGGGAGATCCCAAGTCTTGGCTGCATCCAGTGCAATTGATTGGCTGGGCAGTTGATTTTGCTAGTCAGTTAATTATCAAAAAAGTTACAGGTAAAACTGCTAGACGTTTATGGGGAATTTTTTTAGGATTAAAAATAATTATCGGCAGTGGCTTTTTAGCTTGGTTAATAGTTCACTTAGCTGAAAAATTCTCCCCTGTTTTAGCAATATTTATACAAATAGTGGGCGTTGCTAGTTGTTTTGCCGGTCACAGTTTAGCCCAGGCGGCGCGGTCAGTAATCGAACCTTTAAAAATAGGGGATTTGGTAACCGCTCGACAAAAATTAAGTCAATTTGTCGGTAGGGATACGGACAATTTATCGGCAACGGAAGTATTGCGGGCGACGGTGGAAAGTGTGGCGGAAAATACGGTGGACGGTGTGACAGCCCCCCTGTTCTACGCTCTTTTAGGCATGGCTTTGCCTTTCATTGGCCCCTGGCCCCTGGCGATCGCCTATAAAGCGGCCAGTACGTTGGATTCCATGGTGGGCTATAAACGGGAACCCTATACGGATTTAGGTTGGTTCAGTGCTCGGCTGGAAGATTATTTAACTTGGTTGCCCTGTCGTCTCACCATATTAATGCTGGCGTTACTGTCGAAAAAACCTAGGCAGGCCTTGGCGATCGCCCGTCGGGATGGCCCCTTGATCCCAGTCCCAATTCCGGTTGGAGCGAGGCTATTTATGCGGCCATTTTGGGGGTACAACTAGGGGGAGATAACTATTACCAAGGGGTGCTGAAAAGTAAACCTTTGCTAGGGGATTCTGGCCAGGTTTTAACTACACTTCAAATTGAGCAAAGTTTATGGTATTCCCGCACGGCTTTCCTCTGGCAGTTACTTCTAGGGTTAGGCTTAATTATATTAATAATCTTCCATTAGTTATTTTCCAGTACCGCAAAAAGGGAGCTTAAAATTTGATTGGAATATAACATTCCCTCTGGATCTTGCAAATAAAATCCTTGCACTAATGCTGGCTCTAAATCTTTTACATCTAGATAATGATGCTGAAAGTCATAAATCTTCACCCAGTTATTTTTAACAAACGGTTTTAGAGTATCCAAAATTTTTGCTTTTTGAATTTCATTAATGGGCGGTAATTTCTCCCAGGTAACCCCCGCCGTTAGCCGCAAACCTAACATTAAACTTTCCAAAATCCGTTCAGTATTAGCAACCCTTTCCCCCGGATAAGTTGCCCCCGTTGCTAACCACTTTTGCAACCATTGGTAATAGTCATTTCTAGTGCGGGGACGGCTAAAACGTTGACCGTCAAGGTAACTAGTGGCTCCCATGCCTAGGCCGTAATAGGGCTGATTACGCCAATAGGTTTGGTTATGGCGGCAACGGTAATGGGGCTGGGCGTAGTTGGAAATTTCGTAATGGTCAAAACCCGCTTGGGTCAAAACTTGCTGGGCTCGGCGGTAAAAATTGGCGCTTTGTTCTGAGGGGGGTAGCAATAAATTTCCCCGTCTTTCCTGTTTATCAAAAACGGTTTGGGGCTCTAAAACCAGGTCATAGCAAGAAATGTGGTTAGGTTGGGCTTCCAGGGCCAGGGTAAGGGAATTTTGCCAATCTACTCCGGTCTGCTCCGGTAAACCGGTAATTAAATCCATGCTCCAGTTTTTAATCCCTACGTTGGCGATCGCCGTTAGGGCCTGGTCGATGTCGGCCCGGCGATGGTGGCGGCCACAAATGGTCAATAAGTTATCCTGAAAGGCCTGTACCCCCACACTGAAGCGATTAATACCTAAATCAACGTAGGCTTGCAATTTCGTTTGATCAAAGGTGCCGGGGTCAATTTCAATGCTAATTTCAGCGGTATTATTTACCCCCAAATGTTGTCGTACTGTCTTGAGGATTTTTTCTAAACCGGCGATCGGTAGTAAAGAGGGGGTTCCTCCTCCGAAAAATACTGTTTCCAGAGCTGGGCCACCATGGCTCTGGGCTTCAATTTCCCGACAAACCGCTGTCACATATTCCCCCACCCAACCATCTAAGCTAAGTCCATGGGGCCCCACTGGGATCACAGGAAAATCACAGTAAAAACAACGCTGGCGACAAAAGGGAATATGGATATAAGCGGCGCTGGGGAGTGGGAAGGACTCTTTCTCCTCTCTACTTTCTGGCTGTATTGTCATTATTGTTGGGACTTTGTTTTTTGTTTAACCTTCACCATTTTCTGAGATAGTCAGCCAAACCATGGAAATCCGTCGTCGCCCCCCGAATCCCGCCATCAATGTTGATATTCTCCAATACCGCATTAATCATCCAGAATCGGCCCCCCGCCATATTCTTGAGGAAATTGTTTGGCATAAGGAAAGGGAAGTGACCCAGCGGCGGGAATTGGTTTCCCTGGCCGCCCTCCAAGGTTTAGTTCAGGATATGGCCCCTCCCCTGGATTTTGTGGGGGCTTTACACCGCAGTTTCCGCCAACCGGCCCTAATTGCCGAAGTAAAAAAGGCTTCCCCCAGTAAAGGGGTTATTCGGGCAGACTTTGACCCGGTGGCGATCGCCAAGGGCTATGAACAGGGGGGAGCGGCCTGTTTATCGGTGTTGACCGATGAAAAATTTTTCCAGGGCAGTTTTGAGAACCTAGAACGGGTGCGGTCGGCGGTGTCGTTACCGCTACTGTGTAAAGAATTTATCATTTACCCCTACCAAATTTATTTGGCCCGTAGTCGGGGGGCTGATGCTGTTTTACTAATTGCAGCCATTTTGGATGACAAAGATTTACGTTATTTTCTGAAAATTATCCACGGTCTGGGGATGACCGCTTTGGTGGAAGTGCATACCCTGGAGGAAATGGATCGGGTGTTGGCCCTGGACGGGGTGAGGTTAATTGGCATCAACAATCGCAACCTGCAAACTTTTGCCGTTGACTTGCACACCACAACGGAAATTTTAGAGCAACGCCGCCAACTATTAGGCGATCGCCAGATCACCATTGTCAGCGAATCCGGTATCCATGGCCCCGAGGATTTGCACCAGGTACACCAAGCCGGGGCTAAAGCCGTCCTAGTGGGGGAATCCCTGGTTAAACAAGCAGATCTTCCCCAGGCGATCGGCACTTTGTATGGCGTTGACCCCTAGGACTCCCGCCTAAATCTGATAGAATTTGAACGGCCTTCAAAACCGCTAAACCCTTGCAGTCCAAGAGATAATCCACCATGATCCACGATATTTTCATGCCGGCCTTGAGTTCCACCATGACCGAAGGAAAAATTGTTTCCTGGGTCAAGGCCCCCGGCGACAAAGTAGAAAAAGGGGAAACCGTGCTGGTGGTGGAGTCCGACAAAGCCGACATGGATGTGGAATCCTTCAATGAAGGTTATCTAGCGGTGATTGTGGTGGAAGCAGGGCAAGAGGCCCCCGTGGGGGCAACCTTGGGTTTGGTGGCGGAAACAGAAGCAGAAATTGCTGAAGCCCAAAGTAAAGCTGGCTCCGGTGGTGGGGCGGCTCCGGCCCCAGCTGCCCCAGCAGAAACTGCTCCCCAAGCCGAACCAGTGGCCGTTGCAGTGGAAACACCGGCCTCCAGTGGTGGTGACAGTAACGGTAATGGCAAAGGTAGTGGCAGGATCATCGCTTCCCCCCGGGCCAAAAAATTAGCCAAAGAATTCAAAGTTGATTTAGCCACCGTCGCCGGCACAGGTCCCCATGGTCGGATTGTGGCCGCTGATATTGAAAGTGCCGCGGGTAAACCAGTTACCCCTCCTGTGGCTGTAGCTAGTGCCACCATCGCCACTGCTCCCCCCACGGTCCCTAAAGTTACCCCAGCCCCCGCCGCTCCAACCCCCAGCGTTCCCGTGGGACAAACCGTTCCCCTAACGACTTTCCAAAAAGCCTTGGTACAAAACATGGTGGCGGCTATGGAGGCCCCCACTTTCCGGGTGGGCTACACCATCACCACCAATGAACTGGATAAGCTCTATAAACAAATCAAGGGTAAAGGGGTAACCATGACTGCCCTCCTGGCCAAAGCCGTGGCCCTCGCATTGAAAAAACATCCGGTGGTTAATGCTAGCTACACCGACCAAGGCATCGTTTACCACAAAGACATTAATATTTCCCTGGCAGTGGCCATGCCCGACGGTGGCTTGATCACCCCAGTTCTCCAAAACGCTGACCAAGTGGATATTTATTCCCTTTCCCGCCGGTGGAAGGAGTTGGTGGAGCGGCCGGCCAAGCAGTTACAACCGGAAGAATATACCACTGGTACTTTTACCATTTCTAACCTGGGAATGTTCGGAGTAGATCGTTTTGATGCCATTCTTCCCCCCGGCCAGGGCGGTATTTTAGCGGTGGGTGCTTCCCGACCCCAGGTGGTGGCCAACGAAGAAGGTTTAATTGGTACCAAACGACAAATGTGCGTCAATGTCACCTGTGACCACCGGGTTATTTATGGAGCTCACGCCGCCGGTTTCCTCAAAGATTTGGCCGCCATTATCGAAACCGATACCCAATCTTTGACTCTGTAATTATTCCTAATCACCAGAGAGTTGTAATTGTTTCTTAATGGTTTAAACCTCGACTGTGATCATCCCCAAAGTTCCACTTATGCAAACTGAGTAAACATTATGCAGTGGCAAGAAATTTGTGAAGATCCTTCACTCCAAAACTTACCCTACAAAATTGAGCTCAATAAGTGGGGGCAAATAGTTATGAGTCCGGCTAAGGTCAGACACGCCTTTTTTCAAGGTCGTATTGCCTATTTATTGGAATCTTTAACTTCCTCAGGGGAGGTCATGGCTGAATGTGCTATCCAAACCATGGATGGCGTTAAGGTTGCCGATGTCGCTTGGGCTTCCGATGCCAGAGCCGATGTAATTTTGGAGGAAGCCTCTGCTTCGATCGCCCCGGAAATTTGTATTGAGGTGGTATCCGATAGTAATACTCCAGAAGAGATGGGCTTCAAACAAAATCTTTATTTTGAAGCGGGTGCTGAAGAAGTATGGTTCTGTGATAGCCAGGGTAATATAACTTTTTATTGTCCTGGGCAAAAATTAGAACAATCGACAATCGTACCGGATTTTCCAAAACTAATTAAACGCCGCAATCGTTAATGGGAAAATGTCTAGACTCTGAGGACATTTTCAGAAAGTTAAGGATGGAAATTATGGGCATTGTTGTAGAATTACGGGCGGCCAAAATTCCTGTTGTCGGTTGGTTAGCAGTACATTACTGGTATGTAATTCTGGAATCCCAAACGGCTCAAAGGTGGGAGGTGTGGCAAAGAAGGCATTTAAAACCGGAAAGTTGGGGTCATTTGCACAAAAACCTGATGTCCCCCCAGGCCGGAGTTGGCAATGGCCCGAGTTGGCTCGCCCAAAGTTGGTCAGGGCCGGATGGCGATCGCCTGGGGGAGATAATTATCAACAGTCCCCAAACCTATCCCCACGGTTACTGTTATCGTTATTGGCCTGGCCCCAACAGTAATACCTACGCCCAGTGGGTGTTGTCCCAGGCAGGAGTTGATTTTGATCTGGGATGGCGGGGGGTAGGCCGGGGCTATCAACCTATTGTTTCCTTGTTTTCCCATGCAAATCGCCAGTTGGAACGTTAACTCTATCCGTAGCCGTCAGCACCACGTATTGGACTGGTTAGCTAACAATCCCGTTGATGCCCTTTGTTTACAGGAAACCAAGGTGGTGGATGGGGATTTTCCCCGGCAACCTTTTGAAGATGCGGGCTATCACTGTTACATTTCCGGGCAAAAGTCCTATAACGGGGTGGCAATTTTTAGTCGTCAACCTTTAACCGATGTCAGTTATGGTTTTACGCCCATAGTAGGGGCAGAAGTTACGGGGGATTTGGATGAGCAAAAACGGGTAATTACGGGTATTTATGGAAATATTCCCATTATTAATTTATACGTGCCCAATGGTTCGTCCCCGGACAGCGAAAAATATTTGTATAAACTACGGTGGTTGGAAGTGCTCAAAGTTTATTTGAGTAAACTAAGGGCTAGCGATACCCCGGAATTTTGTGTGTGCGGCGACTTCAACGTTGCCCTAGAAGATCGGGACATCCATGATCCAGTCGGTCGGGAAAATCATATTATGGCTACCCCCATTGAACGGGCCGCTTTAAAAGATGTGCTGGCGGCTTCCGAATTAAGGGATGCTTTTCGTAAATTTAACGAAGAAACGGGACATTATAGTTGGTGGGATTATCGCACCAGGGGCTTTAGCCGTAATCGGGGTTGGCGCATTGATCACCATTACCTCACCCCAGAACTTTATCAAAGGGCAGAAAAATGCTGGATTGATAAGGAACCCAGGGGTTGGGAAAAACCCAGTGATCACACCCCAGTGGTGGTAAAAATTGCTTCTGTTTAAGAATGTGTTTGACTAGCCCCTCTAGCCCCCTACCCTAATCTGGGGGAAACAATACTTAAAGTTAGGGGGCAATCAGGTTCTAAATATCAATAAGCAAGAATCAATAACTCCCATGCCCCATTCCTTTATTCTCGCAAAATTAAATTCCTGGTTCCGGCGATCGGGTCAAGCAACTTTGTTGTTAGGAAATGCCATTTTTCAACTTTTCACCGGCAGAATTGATGGGGTAAATACGGGTCAACAACTAATGTTTGTGGGGCCAGCTTCCCTTCCCATTACCCTAATTGCCGCCGCTGTTATTGGCATGATTTTTACCATCCAAGTGGCCCGGGAATTTTTGGCATTTGGGGCAGGTAGTGCAGTGGGGGGGATTCTAATGTTAGCCCTGAGCAGGGAATTATGTCCGATTATGACGGCGGTGGTGATCGCCGGTCGGGTGGGGTCAGCCTTTGCCGCAGAAATTGGCACCATGCGGGTGACAGAACAAATTGATGCTCTCTATATGCTCAACACGACCCCGGTGGAATATTTAGTTATTCCCCGACTTTTGGCTTGTTGTATTATGGTACCAGCCTTGAGCGTCATAGCTTTAGTGACGGGAATGGCCGGGGGAGCATTGATTGCCACCAATGTTTATGGCATTGCCAATGAAGTATTTTTTGAATCGGTAAAAACCTTTGTCACGCCCTGGGATATTTTTTGTGGGCCCATCAAAGGTCTTGTTTTCGGAGTTTTAATCGCCATCATCGGTTGTAATTGGGGTCTGACTACCCGGGGAGGGGCCAAAGGGGTGGGGGAATCGACAAAGGCGGCGGTGGTAACGTCCTTGCTAGCAATCTTTGTTAGTAATTTTATTCTTTCCTGGATTATGTTCCAGGGCAGTGGTTCCGGTGCAGTACTGATGGGTAATTAGAAGATCTGGGAATGTTACATTTGGCCATTGCCAAGGTCAGGTATGCGGTGTGCCTCCGGCGATCGCCGCTGAAGTACAAAAATCTTGATCAGTCATCGGAGAGTTCTTTGGGGCTTAGGGTCGTTAGGCTAACGCATTTCCCGAGCAGCCATGTGGCGTAGTCTTCGGAAAAGGTTTCTGCAAGATATTTACAGACATTGTCAAACATCTGGGCACCTTATCACTGTTGGTTATGGTTATCCAAGGGTTTAGCCAAAGCTAAGGCCACCTGCTCCAAGCAACGGCGATCGGATACCATCCAGGCGTGGACAGGCACAGACAAAATAACTTCCTCCCCAATGTCTAAACGGGAACTGCTGGGGGGCAAAATCATCAAATCAAAGGGAGTCCAGATAATAGTTATCTGTAGGGGAGCCAATAACTGTTGATAGTCCCGGTTTAAATCCCCTAAAAAATCACTCTGCCAGGCCATTTCCCTCACCCCCCGTCGGGGCAAACTGTAACCCAACAAAGTACCTTGGTTGGGGGCAGAAATGGTGATGTATCGTTTAACTTTTTGAACTCCCCCCAGTCGTTGGAGGTAATAGCGGGTCACTAATCCCCCCATACTAAAACCAACTAAATCCACTGTCTGCTGAGGGGTGAAATTTTTGTCAATATAATCTTTTACTTGTTCTGCTAACACTTGCAGGGAAACACTACCGTTGTTCGGGATTAAATCTAAACAGTGAACAGGCCATCCTTGCTGGCGGAGAAACTTTTCCATAGTGCGGAACTTCGCCCCCGTGTCGTAAATACCATGGACTAAAACAACGGGATTGCGGCTTAAAATTTCAGGCACTGTCAATTAATAATTAGTTTAGAAAAATTACTCAGAAATCATTACCCTTAACCCAGATTAAAAGCTTAAAAGACGATAACTTTTGCTGAAAAAATGTTTAATTACGTTACGGTCTACGGTTTTGGGACGACGGGCTATGTTCTTACTCAACCGTAAACGGGTACCGTCCTGATTCCAATGAACTTGGTCAAAAACTTGGATTAGAATGCCCAGCCCCCTACCATCCTCTGACTCGTCCGGGGGAAACCAGGAACCAATGGAACTGGGGCAATCTAGGGGGACATCCTCGCAAGGACAAGGACGGTCAAAACCCCCTCCCTGATCCGTAATAATCCAGCAATAACCCTGGCCAGAGTGTCGGTACTCTACGGTGATACATTTACCTGGATTGAGGGCATTACCATGGGTGGCGGCATTGACCAGGGCCTCCTGTAAACCCAGTCTCACTTCGTTGTGGAGGGATTTGGGAACGGAGTGGAGTAGTAAGTCAAGAACGGGGTAGAGGTAGAGGGTGGAGGAAAAACTAACCTTTTGCCAGGGTGATCGCCTGTGGGGAAAATTAATGTTTAACAAACGCTTCACCTCACACTTGACAGAGAGCAATCTAGTAGTACTGATGCAACACAGCCATTATACTCGATCGCCAGGTTTGTCTAGATGTGCCTTGCGCTACCTTTGGGCTTTGGAAAAAATTCTAGCCGGTTGGATAAGTTAGCTAAAGATTTGATTAAACATTGACAGCTTGGAGAATCACCCCACATTCCACATGGGCTGTTTGGGGAAAGAAGTCGCAACCCTGAACCCAGGTAAGACGGTAATTACCCTCAGCACAAAGGATTTTCAAGTCCCGGGCCAGGGTGGGGGGCTGACAACTGATGTAGGCAATGGTGGCTGGGCGCATTGTCATAATTTCCCCTAGGGCTTCCGGGGTACAACCCTTGCGGGGGGGATCAAGCAATAAAATGTCAGGACTATCTGACAAGGTAGGCAGAACCGCTTCCACGGTGCCAGCTAAAAAATCAACGTTGGTAATCTGGTTAATTTCGGCGTTGTGTTGGCCCTGGTGTACGGAATCTTGATTTACTTCAATGGCGATCGCCCGGCGCACCTGTTGGGCCAGGGGTAAAGTGAAAGTCCCCACCCCGGCATAGGCATCCACCAATAATTCATTACCTTGGAGGTTTAACGCCTCCTGAAGATGGGTTAAGAGTAATTCCGCCGCACTACTATTGACCTGGAAAAAGGTATTGGCCCCCAGGTTAAAAGTTAAACCGGCAAACTTTTCCCGACAACTGCCCCGCCCAGCAATAACGATGGTTTCATCGCCAAAAATGCGATTGCTAGGTTCCGGCTGGATATTTAAACAAACCCCCCCTAAATCGGGATAACGTTCCAACCACTCCCCGGCTTGCTCCTCCAACTCCGGTAAACCCTTATGGGCCGAGACTAAAGTTAGTAACATTTCCCCGGTATGTTGCCCAATCCTGAGACCTAAATGGCGGAGTTTGCCCCGTTTTTGTTCTTCATCGTAGATAGACCAGCCCCGGTCTTCAATGTCTTTTTTTACTTCCGTTAGTAATAAATTGAGGCGATCATCCTGGACGGGACATTGGTTAATATTCACCACCCGATGGCTTCTTTTACGGTAATAACCCGCTTGCACCTGTCCTGTTTTGGAACGGGCCAGGGGGTAGGTAACTTTATTGCGGTAACCCAGACTAGCGGGGGATTGCAGAAAGGGTTGTAGGGGTAAATCGGTAAAGCCCCCAATACGTTCTAGGGCGTCAATAATCTGTTGCTGTTTACTTTCTGCTTGGAATTGGTAATCCAGGTGTTGCCACTGACAACCACCGCACTTGTCCGCCACAATGCAGGCCGGCCGCACCCGCTGGGGGGATGGTGCCAAAACTTCCAACAATTGGGCGATGGCATAATTTTTCTTGACCCGAATTAGTCGCACTTGCAGGCGATCGCCGGGGACGGTATCGGGCACAAAAACCACCCGTTCCTCAAAGCGGCCAATGCCCTCCCCTTGGTGATTTAAGCCGGTAATGGTCAGTTCCACCACGGCCCCCTGTTGCCAAGGGTTGCCGATGGTCTTGTTATCGCTATTGGTCATCAAAAAATTACTTAGAAATTATTTGGAATTCGCCAAAATCAGCAAAAATTACTGGGCAAGGGCGGATTGGGGATGGGTGGGATGATCACTGAGAATTTTGCCGTCCTGAAAGGAAATTATCCGTTCGCTATGGCTGGCCACATCAGCTTCGTGGGTCACCACCACAATGGTAATGCCCGTGCTGTGTAATTGTTCAAAAATTGCCAGAACTTCGGTGGTGGTGTGGGAATCTAGGGCCCCGGTGGGTTCATCGGCTAAAAGCAATAATGGCTCATTGACAATGGCCCTGGCGATCGCCACCCGTTGCTGTTGCCCCCCGGAAAGTTGGTTGGGCTTATTGTGCAATCTTTGACTTAACCCGACCCTAGTTAAAGCGGCGATCGCCCTTTCCTTCCTAGTTTCAGTTGGTATGCCGGCATAAATCATCGGTAACATGACATTTTCCAGGGCCGTCATCTGGGGCAAAAGGTAAAACTGCTGGAAAACAAAACCAATCTTACGGTTACGAATTTTGGCTAATTCATCGGTGGTTAACCCTGACACGTCCTCATCATCAAGGAAATAGTGACCCAGGGTAGGCCGATCTAAGCAACCAATAATATTCATCATGGTGGATTTACCCGAGCCCGAGGCCCCCATAATGGCGCAGTAACTCCCCTTGGTAATGGTTAGATCCACCCCCGCCAAGGCCCGGACTTCCGTTTCCCCCTCTCCATAAATTTTCGACACCCCTTCCAGCCTTAGGAGACCATGGTCTTTGTCCAAAATGCGGCGATCGCCTTCCGGGGAATTAATTAATAATGCTGAGTTTTCCATAACTAACTTTTTTCTTTTTTCCCAAAATTATTTATAGACTTGCCAACAAATCCCCCAATTCCCCTTGCTCCAAAGTCGTCAAAATAAATACCTCCTGGGCACTTTTACCACAGCGGGCAATGACCTTAAATCCTCCCCGAATGGGCACAGAAACCCGGAATTTGAATTTGGGTAAATGACTGCGGGTACGACTGAGCACCCCTGGGGTGACGGTGGTGATACCGGCGTAGGTAATCAACTTTTCCAGCCTGGGGATTAAGCCATCAATGTGGGTGGAATGGTTCCAAACCAGGCGACCTTTGGGGGGAGTACTCATGGAAGTTATGCCGCCTCCAACGGAGCCATGGTCAAGCCTTCCCGCCGCAATTGTTGATGGTACAATTCCGCCTGTTCCTGGGGCCCTGTCCAAACGATCGCCAGACCATCAAAATGGACTTGATTAGTCAGTTCCCAAGCCCGATCGGCCGTCATACCGGGAATATATTTAATCAAACAATCGGAGACATGTTGAAAGGTGTTGAAATCGTCGTTGAGGACAATCACCTTAAAATTGGGATAGGTTTTACGCACCGTGCTGGTTAGGCGATCGGGGGTGCTGGTGGCGGTGTTACTAATCACAGCGGTTAATTTGGCTTCTCCTAGACGCATATAGATAAGAAAATTTCCCCTGGGAATGGTGGTGAAAATTGCCATTCAAAGCAAAATCGGGGCATCCATCTCTACATCTTCTACACTAATCCAATCCCCACCATTGCGCCCAGAACAATATGACCCCCTGTCCCACTTTAATCATTGGTTACGGCAACACCCTCCGGGGGGATGATGGGGTGGGGAGATATATAGCTAACGACATTGCCCAGCAAGGTTGGCCCCATTGTCGGGTTTTATCAGTCCATCAACTAACGCCAGAATTGGCCGCGGCGATCGCCACTGTGGAACAGGTAATTTTTATCGATGCCCAACTAGGGGCAGGGGAAAATGATCAGGGGGTGCAAATCAAAGCCCTAGAGCCGACCACAACATCGGGGGAACTAGGACACCGGGGCAATCCCATGGAATTGTTAACCCTGGCCAGAATTCTATACGGGACAAAGGTCAAAGCCTGGTGGGTACTCATTCCCGCCATTAACTTTGACTACGGAGAAGATTTATCTGTCCTGACCCAAACTGCTCGGCTAGAGGCATTGGAGAAAATCAAACAATTACTCCAGGGGCCAGGGTAAATTAACTTTTAAATTAATTTTTGTCCCATTGGACGAAAAAATCCCCCGAAAATTAAGCCCGGAGGACGAAGGTAGGAAAAATGGGCTGGGGTGGTTGGGGTAAATTACCCACCAAAAATCTGATCCTTCAATGCCCCAAACTCGGATGCCAACTCTTGACGCTTTTCGGCCTTCCAGAGGTAACGCCAGACGAACCAGGCGGTGTAACCCATGCCGATCAGTTGTAATGTCGGAGCCAATAAAGGGATGTCATTGATGGCATCGAGCACTGCAATCAAAATTTTGACGCTGATAATGCCCAATAAAATAATGCCCAGGGAAATGAGAGGCTGTTTATTGTCCTCGAAAAATTCTCCGGTCATTTGGGGGATTTTACCCAGTACTTCCCACACTGGTTGTAGCCATTCTTGCCAAGCCTGGTCGGTAATTGGGGACTTTTTGGGAGTAGTCATCGGCCCTACATCGGTTTTAACCCCAGCGGTTGCTGTTCTTTGTTCCACGTTGGATTCCATCTTCAACCAGTCCTTATTATTCAGATTGAATGTTTACGGCCCACAGCTACCCGGATTTGGGTACTGTTTAGCTTCTGCCCATATTATCGGAAAATTGCTTTTTACACCCTGTCCCAGGTTATGGCTTTTTTGGTAAGAGCAAGAAAAAAATCTGGCTTTTTGTCTGAATTTTTATCGTGGTGACGGTGAATTCAGAAAAATCCGGCTCGTTTAGGATATTCTTGTCTGAACTAAAAGCCAGTTTATGGGCATTTTCTAAGAATAGGGAGCAGAATTCCACCATGGTAACGGCGAGCATTGGCATCATTGGCGGTAGTGGGCTGTATAAAATGGAAGCCTTGAAAAATATTCAAGAAATAGACCTGGATACCCCCTTTGGTAAACCCTCCGATAGTTTCATTTTTGGAGAATTGGATGGTATTGCTGTGGTTTTTCTGGCCCGCCATGGTCGGGGCCATCACCTTTTACCTAGTGAAATTCCTTTCCGGGCCAATATCCACGCCATGAAACAGTTGGGGGTGGAATATTTGATCTCAGCTTCGGCGGTGGGTTCTTTACAGGAAGGGGTTAAACCCCTGGATATGGTGGTGCCAGACCAATTCATCGACCGTACCCGCCAGCGCATTTCTACTTTTTTTGGGGAAGGCATTGTGGCCCACATTGGTTTCGGCCATCCCATTTGTCCCCAGTTGGCCCAGTATCTCTCCACGGCGATCGCCAATTTAGATTTACCCGGGGTAGATCTCCACAAAAAAGCAACCTACGTCTGCATGGAGGGCCCTGCTTTTTCCACCATTGCCGAGTCCAATCTTTACCGCAGTTGGGGCGGCACCATTATCGGCATGACCAATCTACCGGAGGCCAAATTAGCTAGGGAAGCGGAAATAGCCTATGCAACCCTCGCCCTGGTAACGGATTACGATTGTTGGCACGAGGATCACGACCATGTGACGGTGGAAATGGTCATTGGCAACTTGCAAAAAAATGCGGTCAATGCCCAACAGGTAATTATGGAAACCGTTAAACAACTGGCCACTAAGCCCTTTGAGTCCATTGCCCACAGTGCCCTTAAATATGCGGTGCTAACCCCCAAGGAAAATTTTCCGCCCTCCACCTACGACAAACTATCCTTGTTTTTGGATAAATATTTTGGTTAGTTCACTAAACACCATGATTGGATGTTTAAACATTAACTGCCAATTTCTAACGGCGATCGCCGATTATGGCTTTTGTTAACGGAGAAACTAGCAAGCTTGGTAAGATGGGAATCTATTTTGCCTTTTTAGTTGAACGTTATGCTCAGAGCCGGAATTGTTGGTCTGCCCAATGTGGGAAAATCTACCCTCTTTAACGCCCTGGTGGCCAATGCCAAAGCCGAAGCGGCCAACTTTCCCTTCTGCACCATCGAGCCCAATGTGGGGGTGGTGTCCGTGCCTGACCAACGTTTGGAAGAACTGGCCAAAATTTCCCAGTCCGCCAAAATCATTCCCACCCGCATGGAGTTTGTGGATATTGCCGGTTTAGTGGCCGGAGCTAGTAAAGGGGAAGGTCTGGGTAACCAATTCCTGGCCAATATTCGGGAAGTGGACGCCATTGTCCATGTGGTGCGGTGCTTTGATGACGATGACATTATCCATGTTTCCGGTTCCGTAGATCCGGTGCGGGACGTAGAAGTAATTGATTTAGAGTTGGTTCTGTCTGACCTGGCCCAGGCGGAAAAACGCTTAGAACGGAGTCGCAAACAGGCCCGGGGCAATAAAGATTTATTGGAAGAAGTGACCATCCTGGAAAAATTGGTCGCCGCCCTCAATGAAGGCATTCCGGCCCGGCGGCTAGGTTTAACGGCAGAAGAACAAGAAATAATTAAATCCTTGGGTTTACTAACCCTCAAACCGATTATCTACGCCACCAATGTCACGGAAGATGACTTGGCCAACGGCAATGATTGGGTGGAGCAGGTCAAGGCGATCGCCACCAAGGATGACGCCAAAGTAGTGGTCATTTCCGCCCAGGTGGAATCGGAGTTGGTGGAGCTTTCCGAAGAAGAACGGCAGGATTTCTTGGATAGCCTGGGGGTAAAGGAAGGGGGTCTTAAATCCCTCATTCGGGCCACCTATGAGCTATTGGGTTTACGCACCTATCTGACCACCGGCCCCCAGGAAACTAGGGCTTGGACTATTATCAGTGGTATGAAAGCTCCCCAGGCCGCTGGCGTTATTCACACTGATTTTGAACGGGGTTTTATCCGGGCAGAAACCGTGGCTTACCAAGACTTGATCACCTGTGGTAGTCAACAAGCAGCAAAAGAAAAAGGCCTAGTTCGCAGTGAGGGCAAAGAATATGTGGTGCAAGAAGGGGACGTTCTACTTTTCCGCTTCAATGTTTAGGTCATCGATGTTGTAGCCATGTCCAAAAGTTCCCCCGGAAGTTCTGTTCCCCCGGACTCAGCTTCCTTCTCTCCCCCCTCAACCCCGACGGAACCTTCCTCAGCTAAATCCTGGGCCGGGCAATTATCTAATTTATGGAAGGCATCGGGCGATCGCCTCAAAAATCTACTTCCTCCGGAAACGCTCAAACAAAAACTATTCGGTAGTCTGTGGGTTGATGAAGCGGAAATTGCCCAAATTTTAACCCAGTTGCGGGGGGAACTCCCCACCACCGAAGCCCTACTAATCGGCAAACCCCAGTCCGGTAAGAGTTCCATTGTGCGGGGACTAACCGGGGCTTCAGCGGAAATTGTGGGGCAAGGTTTTCAACCCCATACCCAAAACACCACCCGCTATGCCTACCCCTCCGAAGATTTACCCCTCCTAATTTTTACCGATACCGTCGGTTTGGGGGATCTGGGCCACGATACTGATTCCTTAATTGGGGAACTTAAGGCCAGCCTTGCACCACCAAAGGATTCCGACCTTCCCCCGGCGGCCAAAGTTTTACTGCTTACAGTCAAAATTACCGATTTTGCCACCGATACCCTCCAGCAAATTATCCAAAAGTTAAAGGAATCCCACCCGGAAATTCCTTGCCTGTTGGTGGTTACCTGTCTCCATGAAGTTTATGGCCAACCCAGCGATGACCATCCCCCCTATCCCCCCGATCAGCCAGAAATAAACCGGGCCTTTGCCGCCATTGCCAGCAGTTTTGCCCCCTGGATCGATGGGGCGGTAATGATTGACTTCACTAGGGAAGAAGACGGCTATAATCCAGTTTTTTACGGTCTAACCAGCCTGCGCGATCGCCTGGCGGAGAGATTACCCAGGGCCGAAGCCCAGGCCCTCCATCAACTACTGGACGGGGAAACGGGCAAACGTTTAGGTAATATCTATCGGGACGTGGCCCGTCGCTATATTTTGGCTTTTTCTGTGATGGCTGGAACCTTCGCCGCCGTACCTTTACCCTTTGCCACCATGCCGGTACTCACCGCTCTCCAGGTTTCTTTGGTGGGGCTACTGGGCAAACTTTACGGGCAAGAGTTAACCCCTTCCCAGGCCGGGGGCGTTGTCAGTGCGATCGCCGGAGGATTTTTGGCCCAGGCGGTGGGGCGGGAACTAATTAAATTTGTGCCGGGATTTGGTTCGGTGGTGGCGGCATCCTGGGCGGCGGCCTATACCTGGTCATTGGGGGAAGGGGCCTGTGTTTATTTTGGGGATTTAATGGGGGGTAAAAAACCCGATCCCAAGAAAATTCAAGCAGTGATGAAGGATGCTTTCAAGGAAGCCCAAAACCGGTTTAAAAATTCGGAAAAGCCGGAAATTTCAGAGGCAGAAAACAGCACCAATGCCCCTGATTAATATTACTTCCCTAACCGTTTTCCCACATTTGTCGTTGTTGGTGAATTATTTCCACCCCCCTAGAAGTACCTAGTCTAGTGGCCCCCGCTTCAATGAGTTCTATGGCTTGCTCTACGGTGCGAATGCCTCCAGAAGCTTTAATCCCCACTCGGCCCTGGCTAATCTGCCGCAATAGCCTCACATCGGCAACGGTGGCTCCCCCCCTCCAGCCCGTACTGGTTTTCAAAAATTGAACCCCCGCATCCAGACAAATTTCCGCCGCTAATCTTTTTTCCGATTCGGTTAAGCTCCCCATTTCTAAAATGGCTTTTACTGGCAACCCTGTGGCTTCACAAATCGGCGCAATATCGTTATAAACTGCTTCGGTTTTGCCCTCTTTGAGCAATCCTAAATTAATTACCATGTCTAATTCCGTGGCCCCCAATTCCGCCGCCTCCTGGGCTTCATACAATTTGCTATTGCTGGTGCTGGCCCCCGACGGGAAACCAATTACCGCACAGATGGCAACTTTTTGTCCTTTGAGTAATTCCACCGCTTGCCGTAATGCACTGGGATATACACAGACCCCGGCAAATTTATGGTGGATAGCCTGGGCGCAACAGGTGGCGATCGCCTCGGAAGTGGTGGCGGGATCTAGGGCGGCGTGGTCAATGTAGGGGGCAAGGTCAAACTGACGGGAGCGTTCCATAAAGTTAAATGGTGAGGACAAGGGAGATGACTCTATCTTTAAAACTGACAGGGGGATTCCCCGGATTTATTCGTGGACAGTGGTCAATCTTTTCCAGTCTATGATCCCCATAACAAGAAAATATAGGGAAATTGATCGTAAAAGTAGGTAGAATCAGGGGATTGTTTTGCCATTTTGGTACCCAAGAGAAATACGTGCGCATAGAATTTCCTCCCCTTCAGACAGAGCTTCCCGACCTCAAAACCAAAGAATTACCCTTTACCCTCCAAGAGCTCAAGGCAGCGATCCCCGCAGACTGCTTTGAGCCGTCCGTGGTTCGATCCCTGGGCTACTTTTTCTTGGACATTGGTTTAATTGCTGGTTTTTACGCCCTGGCGGCCTATCTAAATTCCTGGTTCTTCTATCCGATTTTTTGGTTGATCCAGGGAACTCTTTTTTGGTCGCTGTTTGTGGTCGGCCATGATTGTGGCCATGGTTCCTTCTCTAAATCCAAAACGCTAAATAATTGGATTGGTCACCTCAGCCACACGCCGATTTTGGTTCCTTACCACGGTTGGCGCATTAGTCACCGCACCCACCACGCCAACACCGGTAATATCGACACCGATGAGAGTTGGTATCCAGTGTCGGAGCAAAAATATGACCAAATGCCCTGGTACGAAAAGCTTTTACGTTTTTATTTGCCCCTGATCGCCTACCCCATCTATCTATTCCGGCGATCGCCAAATCGGGAAGGCTCCCATTTCATGCCCAGTAGTTCCCTATTCCGCCCTTCGGAAAAATGGGACGTACTAACCAGCACTTTTTCCCTGATCGCATTTGTTGGCTTCCTGGGCTTTTTAACCTTCCAATTTGGTTGGCTATTTCTGCTCAAATTTTATGTTGCCCCCTACCTCGTGTTTGTCATGTGGCTAGATTTGGTCACGTTTCTACACCACACCGAAGACGATATTCCTTGGTATCGGGGGGATGATTGGTATTTCCTCAAAGGTGCCCTATCCACCATTGACCGGGATTATGGTTTTATTAACGCCATTCACCATGACATTGGCACCCACGTTGCCCACCATATTTTCTCGAATATGCCCCACTACAAATTACGTCGGGCTACGGAGGCAATCAAACCCATCCTAGGAGACTATTATCGCTCTTCTAATGAACCAATCTGGAAAGCCTTTTTTAAATCCTATTGGGCCTGTCATTTTGTGCCCAATCAAGGTTCGGGGGTTTATTACCAATCGCCTTCTAATCCAGGTCACAACAAACAGGTTTAATTGCACTTAATTGCATAGACTCGAAACTGGGGGAGGGAAAACCATTGCATAATCAAATCAATGGCTAACCAAACCCAGTTTTTTAAATAATAACACTCCAAAAGATCAGCATTAAACCGACAACGGTGCCATGGTGGGGCAAAAGGCTAAAAAAGGATTGTTTGCCCAATTGTTGACTGAGAAAAATTGACCAGAGTAATCCCCCCAATAAAACCATGCCCTGCAAAAAGGCGATCGCCGCTGGATCCGCCACCAATATTGGGAAATCAAAGGACAATGACCAATGGAAAGTTTTAGGAATCAGGGTCAAAACCTGCCCGGCTTCCCCCAAACCTAAATTAAGATAATGGGCCAAATTAGCGGCTAAGGTTAGGGGCAATAAACCATAGGCAAGGTTAATAAAAGATACTTTTTGCCCTACTTTTGGAGCTGGTATTAAGATATAGGCTATGAACGGTAATAAAGCTGGCAAAAATAATAATCCCAGGGAAAGTAAACCGTGCTTTAAAAATGTTTCCATTGCCGGCAAATGCCACACCTGGATGAATTCCGGCAATCTTCTCAGCAAAACACTATTGAGTAGTAACAGTAATAACGCCACTTCATAGGGTCGGGCAATGTGGGTAGTCAAAATGGCGATCGCCGGGGGACGGAGGTTAAACTCCACGGAGCGGTGGGGGCAGGCTTTTAAACAGGTCATACAGAGTACGCAGTCCCGATTATCCGCTAATTGGGCCGGGTGGGTTCCCAGGGGACAACCTTCTGTAGCTTGACCTTCCCCTTTGGCGGGGCCGCCTTTATAACATTGGTAGGTAGTACATTCCGCCGAACAAGTTCCCTGCTGGGCCCGTAATTCCGTGACGGCCAACTTGGCAAACATACCATTCATGCCGCCGATGGGACAGAGATAACGACACCAAAATCTTTGCTCAAAAATGACTGAACAGACCATGGCTCCCCCAGTAATTAAAAGCAATAACCAGGCAGAAAGATAGGCAGTATTTTGCAGATGCCACAGTTCTTCCCAGAGTAAAATTAGGGTAAAGAGAGCAAAAAGAAACCATCCCCCCCAATTGTCTGCGGCTTGTCTGGGCCATTTTTTTAACTTCCTTGGCCAGAGCCACAGGGATAGCTTTTGGGTGATTTCTCCGTAAATCATAAAGGGACAAACGGCACACCAAAGCCTACCGACAAAGAGAAATCCTAATAGCACTAAAGGCCACCACCAAGCCCAAAATAAATTCAGGGCAAAATTTTGATCTCTGGTTTGGGGCCCTAGAAATAAAATGGCGACAATGATCGGAAAGGCAAAAACCGTAACACCATAATTGAGGCGATCGGGCCACCAAGCACTGCGTAAAAATTGTCTGAACTTGGGGTAACGGTTCAGTAAATTAAGGCGAAATAATTGTTTCTTGCTTTGGGAGGGCCAAATAATTTCCTCTGTGATTACTTTTTCCCCCTGTAACTGGGTCACAGCCCGCTCCACTAGATTATTTAATTCCCGAATGTTATTAGGAAAATCGTAGGCTTGTAAACGGCGCAAAGCTTCCGGAGCTAGGTTGGGAACCTCAATACCTTTGGAGCGACAAATTATACTTAGATAATAGTCAACGTAATCTTCAATGTCCGCTTTTCTCACCCGTAAAGGGGGGATTTTAATGGTGTTAGTAAATAGGGGCGTAAGTTTAGGAATGATGTTTTCAGCAATGGCAATTACCTTGGCTTGACTATGCCGAAAAGTGGGTTCTGCCTCCCCCACTGTGGCTACGGGTTGGTAAATACCTTCACAAATTAAATTGGCGATCGCCGGTAAAAGTAGAGGGTTCAATTCCTGGATGTTATTTAACAGCAACGTGCCCTGGCCCAAAGCCTCTAAAATTCCAGGTTTACCTTTATTACTGCCAAAAAGCTCTTGACCACTAGCGGATAAAAGGGCACAGTTTACCTTCACCATTACCGACCGTTGGGCTTGGGCTGACCCAAAATGAATTAGGGCCGCCGTGTTATCCTTCTCCAGCCCAGGCTCTCCGAACAACAGTACTGATTCTTGATCCGCCGCCGCTGTTTTGATCTGATTGCGTAACTTTTGGGCGTAGCGGCTTTTGCCCATAATGGCCCGCTTAGCGGCGGGGATGAGGTAGGGGCGCAAAATCTTTTGCCTTTCCTGCTCAAAGGATAGTTGGGCATTGAGTTCCTTCAGTTCCTGCACCAACTGTTGGGAAAAGCCCTGGGTTATCTGGGGATAATCCTGGAGCAGTTTCTGCATTGCTTGCCCCGGCAAACGCCATAGTTCACAGTCGCTGAGGGCCACCAAATCCTGATCCACCGGACTATCGACAATAAAGGCCTCCAGGTTGATTATCGCCCCCGGTAACAAACAAATTTTTCTAGTACTGGATTGCAATTGGCCCCGGCTTAAAATGTATAAATCCGTGACCTTCTCCTTGTTTTTTTGTAAGGTTTCCCCTGCGGTCAATGGAAACTCTATTAGTTGACTGGCGATCGCCTCAAGGATTTCCGGGGCAAGCTGGCCCAATTCAGTCCATTCCTGGAGCCAGGGGAGGAGGGAAGGATTATCAGTCATGGCAAAACCTCAAGGAAAATTTCTGCCAACGGTGAGCAACAGCTTCAACCATCATGGTACCCCTGGGAAAATGTTGCCCAACTTGCCATGCCCATCAATTCGCCGGATCTTCAGGCTAACATCTCCGCTAAAATGGGCGGGGACTGAGCGCAAGAAGTAGTATTGAACTTAGTCAAATCGGAGGAGGTTAACCGATGTCCAATCTCGATCAACTCAATCAAGATATAGCTACTTTGCCCCAAACAGCCCAGGAACTTGTTGTCGATTTCGTTGACTTCCTCAAACAGCGTTACGCATCACCACCGCCAACTCTCCCCCTAGAACTCGACAATGAACCCTTTGCTGGTATGTGGAGTGATAGATCCGAAATGCAAGACAGCACCGCTTGGGTCAGACAAATTCGACAACAGCACTGGCAGAAATAATAATGGCTCAGCTTCTGGTGGACACGGATATTCTCATCGACGTTGCCAACAAGGACGCAACGGCTAAAACTCGTCTGACAGCCGAGAGCAATGATTCAACTTTGGCAGTTTCTCCAATTACGGTGATGGAATTAACTGTTGGCTGTCGCAACAAAAAGGAATTGCAAACCCTAAACCTATTTCTGGCGCAGTTTCAAATTATTGCCCTGATGCCTCAAATTGGCAATCTGGCTATGCAACTTTTGCAAGATTATTACCTTAGTCACGGTCTTCTTATTCCCGATGCGCTCATTGCCGCTAGTGCAATCAACCAACAAATTCCCCTCTTAACTAAGAACCAAAGGGATTTTCGGTTTATCCAAGGGTTAAATCTATTGGTTTATCCCTAAAATAACTGAAGGGTACCCTTTTTTATAGGGCCTCTGGGCTAACATCTCGGCTAAAATGAGCGGGGACTAAGCGCAAGTTGAGGATGTTCGGCCAATGTCAAAGTTTGTTTTCGTGACTGGGGGGGTAGTATCCAGCATTGGCAAAGGCATTGTGGCCGCTAGTTTGGGACGGTTGCTCAAGTCCCGCAGTTATTCTGTCTCCATTCTCAAGCTCGACCCCTATATCAATGTAGACCCCGGCACCATGAGTCCCTTTCAGCACGGGGAAGTGTTTGTGACGGAAGACGGGGCGGAAACGGATTTAGACCTGGGGCACTACGAACGGTTTACCGATACCTCCATGTCCCGCCTCAACAGTGTTACCACGGGTTCTATTTATCAGGCCGTGCTTAACAAAGAGCGGCGGGGGGCCTACATGGGGGGCACAGTGCAGGTTATTCCCCACATCACCAACGAGATCAAGGAAAGAATTTTGCGGGTGGCCCAGAATACTACCCCCGATGTGGTGATCACGGAAATTGGGGGCACCGTGGGGGACATTGAATCCCTGCCCTTTTTGGAAGCAATTCGGCAATTCCGCAAAGAAGTGGGACGGCATAACGTTATCTATATGCACGTTACCCTCATTCCCTGGATTCCGGCGGCCAAGGAAATGAAAACCAAGCCTACCCAACATTCTGTCAAGGAGTTACGTTCCATCGGTATTCAGCCGGATATTCTGGTCTGCCGCTGCGATCGCCCTTTACACCCTGGTATGAAGGAAAAGTTGTCGGAATTTTGTGATGTGCCGGTGGAGTCGGTAATTACCTGCCAGGATGCCAGCAGTATTTATGAAGTTCCCCTAATTTTGGAAGAGGATGGACTAGCGCACCAGACCTTGGCACTGCTGAAAATGGAAAACCGATCGCCAGATTTGACCCAATGGCAATCCTTGGTGGCAAAAATGCAGTCCCCCCAATACGAAATAACCGTAGCCTTGGTGGGTAAGTATGTCCAACTCAGTGATGCCTACCTTTCCGTGGTGGAAGCCCTCGGCCATGCGGCGATCGCCAGTGAAAGTAAACTCCATCTAAAGTGGGTCAGTGCGGAGGAAATTGAAGCCCAGGGAGCGGCTAAATTCCTGGCCGATGTGGATGGGGTGCTGGTGCCTGGAGGCTTTGGCATTCGGGGGGTGGATGGTAAAGTCCAGGCGATCGAATATGCCAGGGAAAATAAACTACCCTTTTTGGGCTTATGCCTGGGAATGCAATGCTCCGTTATTGAATGGGCTAGAAACGTAGCTCGATTACCGGAGGCCCACAGCGCTGAATTTGAAAACGAAACCCCTAACCCTGTTATCAACCTATTACCGGAACAACAGGACGTGGTGGACTTGGGGGGAACCATGCGTTTAGGTCTTTATCCCTGTCGCATTGCCCCGGACACCCTTGCCTTCTCCCTCTATGGCAAGGAAGTGGTCTATGAGCGTCATCGCCACCGCTACGAATTTAATAATTCCTACCGCGCCCATTTCATTGATACGGGCTTTGTGGTCAGTGGCACTTCCCCTGATGGTCGCTTAGTGGAAATTGTGGAATATCCCCACCATCCATTCTTCATCGCCTGCCAATTTCACCCAGAATTCCATTCCCGTCCGAACCAAGCCCATCCCCTCTTCGCCGGTTTTATTAATGCGGTCTTAAAACACCGCAATGCCCCTGCTAAGATAGCCATTAATCCTCATACCGTTACCGAGAACCATGAGCCTGAGCCAAGTTAGACAAATTCAGGGCACCGCCTTACCCCTCGTGGGGGATGACATTGATACTGATCGGATTATTCCCGCCCGCTTTTTACGGTGTGTCACCTTTGATGGTTTGGGGGAACACGTTTTTGCGGACGATCGCCAACAACAGGGACAAGACCATGTCTTTGACTTACCCCAGTATCAATCGGCTAGTATCCTGGTGGTGAATCGGAACTTTGGCTGTGGCTCCAGCCGGGAACACGCTCCCCAGGCGATTATTAAATGGGGCATTAAGGCGATCGTGGGGGAAAGCTTTGCGGAAATCTTTTTGGGCAACTGTTTGGCCAACGGGGTTCCCTGTGTGACTGCCTCCCATGATCAAGTTCAAGCCTTACAAAAAGCCATTACCGAAGAGCCAAATTTAACCGTTGACCTTGATTTAATTAGTTCTTCCCTTACCTACGGCGACAAGAGTTTTCCCGTCATCCTCTCCGACGGTGCCCAACAAATGCTCCTGGATGGACAATGGGATACCTGTGGTCAACTGGTGCAAAATCGAGCCAAAATTATCGCTACCGCCGATAAATTACCCTATCTCCATTGGTCTGGAACTACTGCCTAGGAACCCTTTCCTAAAATTTGGTAAATATTATTGCGACCCTTGAATTCTTAAATTATGGGGCCTTTTTAAAAACAATCTAAGAGTCTGTTTTAAAAGCCCCCCTGACCCCTGAAGTTTGGGAGAAAACTAAATACTAGATACAAGTTCCCCAGCATTAGTATTGCCGGAGATTTAGTGGGTCGATGGGGGGGCAAACTAAAACTTTGCCAACAGGCTCTAAAAAAAGCCTCTGAAAAAACGACAATTGCATATTTCATACCCTTTAGGAAAAGATGGACACCGATCAGCTTCTTTGGCAGTACGAAGAGGGCACCAGGGACTTTAGTCGTATTGAATTGCACAATGCTGACTTGATGCAATCCGATCTCCAGGACATTATCCTCAATCGAGCTCTTCTGGAATACGGTAACTTTAGCGGCAGTAATTTTTCCAAAGCCAGGATGCGGCGGGCCGATCTGAGCCATGCTCGTTTGATGGGGGTCAAGTTTATCGGCGCCGATCTCACCGGGGCGGATTTAAGTTATGCCGACCTCAGTTGGGCAGATTTGACTGACTGTAATTTAAATGGGGCCAATCTTTCCCAGACCAAGCTCAAACAGGCTCGCCTCATCAACGTTGATTTGCAGGGGGCTGATTTGATAGAAGCCAATTTCCAAGGGGCAACCTTGGAGGGGGTTAATTGTTCCCGGAGCGATTTGAGTGAAGCGGATTTAACCGGCTTAGATTTATCTGGAGCTAACTTCAGTCGGGCAGACCTAACCGGATCAGATTTCCGTAAAGCAGATTTTGACCAGGCCAATTTGTACAAAGCGGATCTTAGCCAAGCCCAACTCCGCCATAGCACTCTGGAAGGGGCATTTCTACAGGGGGCGAACCTTAGCCGGGCTAATTTGAAAGGAGCTAATTTGGCCCGGGCTTTGATGAAGGAAGTTAACCTGAGTTTGATTAACCTATCGGAAATTAACCTCAACTCCAAAGCCACCCCGGAAAAAGTTAACTTCTCCGGTTGTGTCCTGCGGGGAACAATTTTCCAAGGGGCCAACTTTCACAATGCTAATTTTGACTATGCTTTGATGCACCGGGCTTTATTGGCGGGGGCGGCCCTGCGGGGGAGCAATTTAATTGATGCTTCTTTGCGGGAGGCGGATTTACGCAATGTTAATTTTCAAAATAGCCATATCAGTGGTGTAAACTTGGCACAAACAATTATGCCCGATGGGAGTGTACATCCCTAATGAGAGTGTTATCGGCGTTTGGTGTGGTGGGGGGAGTGGTTTTAGGCGGTAGTGGAATTCTGTTGGCGATCGGCAATCCCGGTACGCCGGACTACGAGGTCTATGCGTTGGAAACCCTCAGCACCTATCTTAAAACTGAGATTTGCCCCAAGGCTCCGGCGGATTTTGGTGGTTTTGTCCAGAGCTATTGCAAAACTTTAGTGGATGCGGGACAACCCCAAATCAAACAAATCATTTCTCAAACCACTAGCCAACAAAATTTTTTACTATTCAGTATTTACGAAACTACTTTGGCTTTGCCGGCCCCTCTGCCCACCTACGAGTTTCAAACCATTGGGGTAATGAAGCAGTTTTATACCTATCAAGCATTGGAGATGTAGGGAGGCTTTTGTGAACTATACCCATTTCTTGTAAAAGCAAAACAACATTGTCTGTAAAAGGTGAGTAACTCACCTTGGAAATAGTTTGGTTTATCCTGTAAAGCCTACTCAAACTAAAAACTGACATAGCCTTATTATAAGGAAGTAAAAAATGGCGATCGCCATACTGCTATTGCGTAAACAAATGAGAATACATAGTAAATAGAGTGACAAAACAACTAAGTAATGATGGAAAAGTCTATCAAGATCGCTGTCTTAAAGCAACGTTGGTGGTATTACTTATTTGGGGCATCGTTAGTTTGCTACACTGGCAACCAAAAACACAATGGTTTATAGTGATATTGACAGTGATTTTGGCTGCTCAAGCAGTACGAATGTTGACAGCAAAATCTGACATTACGGTCATTGAAAATAAAGCTTATTTGCCTACAGTATCGATTCTAGTTCCTGCTAAAAATGAGAGTAAAGTTTTAGCCAATCTGGTTAATAACTTATTTCAGCTAGACTATCCCACTACTCATTTAGAAATTTGGATTATTGATGATGGTAGCATAGATGAAACCCCCCAAGTTTTGAAGCAATTACAAAGTCAATTTGCAAATCTACAGGTGTATACGAGAGAATCAAATGGCGGCAAATCGGGGGCACTTAATGCGGCTTTTTCCTGCACACAGGGAGAAATTATTCTAGTTTGTGATGCTGATGCTCAACTTCCTGCTGATTTTCTAAGGCAAACAGTCTTCTTATTTCAAAAAGAGGTAATCGGTGCCGTACAGGTACGAAAAACTATTTCTAATGCTGACAATAATTTTTTAACTCTTTGCCAGCAGATGGAGATGTGTTCTGATAGTTTTCTTCAAACCCATCGCAGTGCTGTCGGAGGAATGCCTGAATTAAGGGGAAATGGAATGTTGGTGCGTCGAGAACTTTTAGAGAAGTGCCATGGTTGGAATGAAGTCCTTCCAATGCCCTGGCGAGGGTAACTTCATCGGCATATTCCAGATCTCCCCCCATGGGTAAACCAAAGGCAATGCGGGTCACTTTGGTAAAAGGTTGTAGGAGTTTTCCCAGGTAAAGGGTGGTGGTTTCCCCTTCCACGCTGGGGCTAATGGCTAAAATTACTTCTTTAATTTCCGGGTTGCTGACCCGTTTGACCAGGGGCTGGATTGTTAACTGTTCCGGGCCAATGCCATCCATGGGGGAAATTACTCCCCCCAACACATGGTATTTACCTTGGAATTCCCTGGTTTTTTCTAGGGCAATTACATCTCTAGGGTCGCTGACTACACAGATAACGCTATTGTCCCGCTTGGGATGGCGACAAATATCACAGACTGGCTCGGCGGAAAGATGGAAGCAAATTTGGCATTGACCCACTCTTTTTTTCGCATCTAGCAGGGCTTGGGCTAGATTTTCCACCTCCGCATCGGGACGTTTGAGGATGTGCAAAGCGAGGCGTTGGGCGGTTTTTGGCCCCACACTAGGTAAACGCTGTAATTGTTCGATTAGTCGGGCGAGGGGAGGGCGTATAAATGGGAAAAATATCTCCGGCGGTCAGTATGGATTTTAATTCTACCTGGGGTGGGGTAATTGCGCCGGGTCAAAATTCCTAGCCCCGTCCTAGAATAAAGACAACGTTTTTGGGAAGGATTATTATGTTGCGGGACTTAGTGCAAAAAGCGGTTTATTTAGGGGTTGGCATTGCTTCCTATGCCGCCGAAACAGCTAATGCTAACTTTAAGGATTTGGGAACCCATGCCCAAAAGTTGGTGGATACCCTGGTGGAACGGGGGGAAATGAATGCGGAGGAAGCCCGCCGTTATGTGGATGAGTTGATTCGGGAGGCCCAGGGGGAGTCGATCGCCGATGGAGAGGGGGAAAATAAACAACCCCGGCGCATTGAAATTATTACCGACGAGGATGATGCCCTTGCCCAAAAGGATAAGGATAATGAGCCTAAAGCAGAAACAGAGGATGTGGAACAGTTACGGCGACAGGTGGAAGCCCTCCAGGCAGAATTACGCCGTCTGAACCGCCAGTAATCAAATTTCACCAATTTTGAGCACAATAGGAACTCAAGGGATTATGGACGACTGGGAAAAAAACCTCCAGGAGGCGATGGAAGCCTTCGCCACTACCATTGATGGCTTGGTGGAAGGTATTGAGCAAACCCTGGAGGAGGTAGCAGAAACCATCGAGGAAGAGCTAGGGGAAGAATGGCACTGGTTTTGGCAGGAATGGTCTGATTTTTGGGAGGAAGTTAATCCCTTCGATAATGACCTAGATGATTGGTCAAATTCAGAGGATCGCCGTTCTGGCAATTCCCCCAAGATTACCCCATTGTTCCCTGGTCACCCCTGGATGGAGACCCCGGACTAGGAATAAACCCCTATTTACCCGCTACCCCTAGCCATCAGCCCGCTTGCCAGGGTTGTCAGCATTACCACGGCTATGTTTATGGCGGGAAATTATTGGTATGTGGCATGCATCCCTACGGCAGTTACGACCAAGAATGCCCCGATTGGCAGGGTTCCCCAAAATAGGGTTTCAATGCTTGTCAGGGAAAGATTTTCGGCTTTATGGTTTGAGGTGTGTAATGTCTTGGCAATGATCTTCAGGGATTACTCCTCTTGCATGGGGAGCGGAATGACAAGGCCACGATAAACTTGCTCGATTGGAAAGCTAAGATCAATACTTTTGAGTTCGATAATGTCTCCTTCTTTGTAATTAATAATTACCCATTCACTATTCTTTTTTTGATGATATAAGTCCATTTCAATGCTGGTTGAACTGACTAATAAATAATCTTTTAAGTTTGGGTTATTGCGATACATTCTAAATTTACCGCCACGATCATAGGCTTCGGTGCCGGGGGATAGGACTTCAACAATTAAGCAGGGATAGGTAATATATTGGGTTGTGGTTTGATCCCGCTCGTCGCAGGTGACGCTAACATCGGGATAGGTATAGTCATTGGTTCCGGCAATATTAACTCTTAGGTCTGAGTTACCGGTTTCGCAACCACTTGTTTCTAAATGATTAGAGAATAAGGTGATAAATCTCACAGAGATTAAGCTATGGTTTTTACTGCCACCGCTCATGGCGTAAACTTCACCATTAATATATTCATGTTTTTCGAGCTGTTGTTCTTCCCAGACAAAATATTCTGCTGGGGAAAGATGGGGAAAGTTTTCTTTGGATGCAATCATAGTGAATTTACTCCGTCACGATTTTGGCACTCCCTATCAATGATGCTTAATCCGACAAAGCGATGACGGGAAAAAAATTCAGGATGTTGGACTATATTAACCGTTAAATCAATCCAGGGAGCCTCCATGCTTGTCAGCACAAGGCTAGCAACGCTATGGTTTGAGAAGTTCCTCTGCCAACGTTCAACACATTATGTCGTTTTTAACCTTTGATACCGAGTCCAACCAACGCAAAAGTTTTGAATTGCCCGGTGCTAAACCCCACTACAACCCCGATCGCCCTGGGCAGGTAAATCATATCTTTTTGGACTTGAAAATCAACCTGGAAGAACGGCATTTGCAGGGGGTCTGTCGCCTTACCCTCACGCCGGTGCGCCCCGGTATTCAACAATTGGTGTTGGATGCGGTGGATCTAAAAATCGCTTGGGTGTTGGTCAAGGGAGTAAGCCAACATTTTGATCACGATGGCGATCGCCTAACCATTGACCTACTGCAACCATTAACCGCTGAGCCGGTAACGCTAGAAATCAAGTATGAGTTGAAAAATCCCCGCCGGGGCATTTATTTCATCCAGCCCGATCGCCATTATCCCGAAAAGCCGGTGCAGGTCTGGACTCAGGGAGAAGATGAAGATTCCCGTTACTGGTTCCCTTGCTTTGACTATCCGGGGCAGTTGGCCACGTCGGAAATTCGGGTACAGGTGGCTAAGCCCTACCGGGTGATTTCCAACGGTAGTTTAATTGAGCAAAAAGACTTGGGTAACGACCAGGTTTTCCATTGGTCCCAAACCCAAATTCACCCCACCTATTTAATGACCCTGGCGATCGGTGATTTTGCTGAATTGACCGACAGTTATGGCGATCTGCCAGTGCGCTACTACGTCGAAAAAGGGCGGGAAGAAGATGGTCAACGGAGCATGGGTAAAACCCCCCGCATGATTGAGTTTTTTAATCAGACCTTTGGTTATCCCTACGCCTATCCTAATTATGACCAAGTGTGCGTAGCGGATTTTATTTTTGGGGGCATGGAAAATACTTCGACAACGTTATTAATGGATCGTTGTTTACTAGATGAACGGGCGGCATTAGATAACCGCAACACCGAAAGTTTAGTGGCCCATGAATTAGCCCACCAATGGTTTGGGGACTTGGTGGTGATTAAACATTGGTCCCATGCTTGGCTCAAAGAAGGTATGGCTTCCTATTCAGAAGTGTTGTGGACAGACCACGAATACGGTCCAGATGATGCCGCCTATTACCTTTTGGGGGAAGCCAGGAATTACCTCGCGGAAGATAGTTCCCGTTACCGTCGCCCCATTGTGACCCACGTTTATCGGGAAGCCATTGAACTTTACGATCGCCATTTGTACGAAAAGGGAGCCTGTGTTTACCACATGATCCGCACAGTATTGGGGGATGAATTATTTTTTAAAGCTGTCCATACCTTTGTGCAGGACAATGCCCACAGCACCGTGGAAACCATTGATTTATTGCGGGCCATTGAAAAAGCAACGGGCTTCAATCTCCTTTGGCTGTTTGATCAGTATGTTTTCCGGGGTGGTCATCCAGAATTTAAGGTTAGTTATAGCTGGGATAATGATAATAAGTTAGCCAAGTTAACCATCACCCAAACCCAGGCCAAAGCAGATAGCGACCATAAGGATTTATTTAACTTAAAAATCCCCGTTGCTTTTAACTTTTTAGAAGGGGAAAAAGTAACAACCCAAGTAATCCCCCTGCAACTAAAAGAACGGGAACAGGTCTTTTATTTTCCCTTAACCCGTAAGCCCGATTTTATTAGCTTTGACCAGGGCAATAACTTTCTCAAAACCGTGGAATTAGCCTATCCCCTGGCGGAATTGAAAGCCCAATGTACCCACGATTCCGATGCCGTTGCCCGTATTCAAGCGGCGATCGCCATTGGCAAACAGGGGGGCTTGGAAGCGGTGGAATTTTTGGGAGAAAGATTGCAGAACGATCCTTTCTGGGGAGTGCGGGTGGAAATCGCTGAACAGTTGGCGGGCATTAATCTGGATCAAGCGGGAACCCTATTAATCCAGGGATTGGAAAAAAATGACCATCCCAAAGTACGGCGGGCGATTATTTCTGCCCTAAGTAAAGTTAAAACCCTCGCTAGTTACGAAGCCATCAAAAAATGTTTAGCCCAGGGCGAAGCCAGTTACTACGCCGAGTCAGCGGCGGCCAGTGCCCTCGGTGCTTTGGGATCCGGTCTGCTCAAGGACAATGAAGGGGAAATTATCGAACAATTAACAGCAGTCCTGCAAACCCGCCCTGGTTGGAATGAAGTCGTCCGTTGTGGGGCGATCGCCGGTTTAAGCAAATTAACCACTTCCCCGGCGGCGGTGGACGCAATTTTGCCCTATACGAAAAATGGTACTCCCCAACCCCTGCGTTTAGCTTCTATCCGGGCATTAGGGGCCGTATCCGTCGGCCAATCCCCCGAAAAACTAACGGAAATTTTGGAACAGCTAACGGCGATCGCCCAGGAAGAATTTTTCCTCACCCAGGTTTCCATCACCTCTGCCCTTGGGCAAATGGAAACCCCCAAGGCGATCGGTATTTTGCAAAATTTGGCGAACCAAACCCCCGATGGTCGGGTGCGGCGCATGGCGGAAGAAGCGGTGAAAAAAGTCCAAGCCAAGATTGGCAGTGACGAAAAAATCAAGGATTTACAAACCGGCTTAGAAAAACTCCAGCAGGAAAACCAAGACCTAAAAAGTCGTCTGGCTAAACTAGAAACCATGGTTAAAACCTCAACGGATCAACCCAATACAGATGATTGAAAATTCTTTGCTTAGGCGATCGCCGCCATTCTCCAGCATCAACTAACGAAAAAGGAGCTTAACCACCATGGCAACCATTACAGATTCAGATCTGAAGGAAATTAAAGACCTAATTAATGGACTAGCTCAAACAGTTAATGGGCTTGATAAAAAAATTGACGTTAACCAAGCCCGTACCGATGAAAAGCTCAATGCCATCGAAAAACGCTTGGAGCTAGTAGAAACACGAGTCAATGCCCAAACTGAATTGGTTTATTAAACAGCCTTTCCGCCATAGTCTGCTCCGGACTTTACTATTGCCCTGTAGGTAAATTTAAGCTTAGTGGCTCCGGCTTTACCAAATGACCTGATAAATATCCTGAAGGCGAATGGCCAACGATCATGGGCACATAGCTTGAAATTCTAAAATCGAAAATGGAAGTTTACTGGGATTAGCAATTCAAAATCTGATGCGTTCAGTACTGTTTTCGACTGTAAATGATTCAAACAGAACTTCTTGAATCAATCGGCAGTGTAAATGTTCAAGGTGATGAAAAGCACTATAATACCGGTGTCAATTCTAACAAGCACCAAGTTTACTTATTATCTAGATTATCAAGACTTTCATGCTAACCATGACATCCACATTAGCTCTTCAGCATAAGCTATAGCCATTAAGCATTATATTTGTGATGATATCAATCCCAATTATTTAAAAGTTGGTATGCCAGTGAAAGAAGTGAGAGAGTTATTGATTAATAATGGGTTTAAAATTTTTAGTGGAGAAACTGAAAATGGTGTTATACATTCACCAGAATCTATATGTGACGAGAATGAACCATGTGAATTTTACAGAAATAATGCACTTGCATATATATACTTTCAAGATGAAATAACTGGCGCAACCATTAGTACTGGCAGTGTTGATTACAAGCTTTATACTGCGAGTTTTTCTGAATTACCATCAATAGAGCAACCTTAAACTAATTGTAGTTGTATTTTCTTCCAATATTCAAGGTTGATGGATGGATACTAATTACGGCGGTTTTTCTATTTATTTAGTACAGTGAATTCCCCTAATAGTCAAGCTCATAAGCATTTAGGACGTACCAATTTGATATAACATCTACTGTACCTTAACTTATTTTAATCATAGTTACTGGAAGTTTAAAAAATCAATAGAAATTGCTTTAAATATCCAATTATCGAAATGAAATTACACTAACAAATTGCAGAAAACCTAATTTTGGATGTTATTTAACCTATGATCCTGGACTAGAATGGCCAGACCATAAAAAACTCAACCAGAATTTAAGGCCATGACTCATCTACTTTCCAGCAGACAATCATTGTCACTCCACCTTGCTTATCTCACTGGGTATTGCTTGTGGGAGCATAACCTTCAGCCAACCTACTTTTGCCCAAGTTTCGGTGGCAGGAAACTGGCAAACTTCTTGGGGAGAGATGAGCTTGTCTCAAAATGGAACAAATATTACTGGGTATTATGCTACCCTAATCAACAGCTAGAAGGTTCTCTCTCGGGAAATACTTTGTCTGGATACTGGACAAAAAATAGTTCAGGCCGCCGTTGCACAACAGCTTACAATGGCAGCTTTTATTGGGGGCGTATTCGTTTTGTGTTTGATGGTTCTACTTTTTCAGGGGGCTGGGGACATTGTGGCGATGAACCGACAAAACAATGGACAGGTAGTCGTTTGGGAGAAGCCCCTACAGTTACGCCCCCTGCACCGACAGTTACGCCATCTGTACCTACTTCGCCTCCAGAAACTGATATTGGTGGAAAGTGGCGGACTTCTTTTGGATTAATGGATCTGTCCCAAAATGGAACAAATATTACTGGGTATTATTCCAACCCTAGTCAACAGCTAGAAGGTTCTCTCTCGGGAAATACTTTGTCTGGATACTGGACAAAAACTAATACAGGTCGCCGTTGCACAACAGCTTACAAGGGCAACTTTTATTGGGGGCGTATTCGTTTTGTGTTTGATGGTTCTACCTTTTCAGGGGGTTGGGGACATTGTGGCGATGACCCCACAAAACAATGGACAGGGAACCGACTCTAAACATTTAAGGCAATGAGCTACACCGCCGAAGCCTTACGCCTAGTGTAGTATCTGCGATGACTGGTTTACGAGCCCACATAGTTTGGGGTAATTAATTGACCAAATCCCAGATCATTATACCTACAATACCAAAGGCGATCGCCTCTTCGAGGGCACTAGCCCGTAAGGTTCTTGCATTGTATTTTGTTTGAACTAAGTCCCCACTTCCTCGAAGGGGTTAAGCAAAGAAACCCCCGTGTTCACAAAATTTTTAACGTTACGGGTAACCAGGGTTAGACCATAGGCAAGGGCTGTAGCCGCAATCTGCTTGTCTAGGGCATTGTGGGGATTGGGAACCCTCAACTTACCCCACACCTGGGCTTCAAGGGCAGTGAAATCCAAAATATGATCGGCGTAGTCAGACAAAACCGTCTCTAACCACGCTTCTAGTATGTCTGCTTGGTTAACCCACCCCGATAGCGCATCAATTCTACTCCAGTCGTAGTTCGCCAGGTAATCAGAGTGATACAAAGGGGGCGCTTGTGGATAAACTGCGTACACCGGGGTTAGCACTTTCCTACTTGCCAAATTGACTAACAATCATTAGCACCAATCAAAAACCGGGTTGGTTGCGTCATTATCTACCCGCTCAAAATCCGAGTCAATGCCTACATTGGGGATTTGGGACAGTACTTCCGCCAATGATTTTCTGGGGGGATGCAGTAATACCTGCTCTAGGATTTTTCGATGTTCCGCTTCGGCACTAATCCCATGGTTCCCTGCCCGCTTTTTGAGGGCTAGGACAATAGCATCATCAATGTTACGGACAATTAAATTGGCCATAGACAACCTCCGGCTCCATTAACTGCTTAAATGATAGCATTGATAACACCATCGCTTCCCTTCACATTTTCAGCTTCCTAGCTCCTCGGAATTACGAGGGGTCTTCATCGCCGCCATTACCCAGCACTAACTAACTAAAACAGATCAAGCCCTGTATTGTGCAAAAAATAGGGGAAGAGATCAAGGGATTTCGACATACTTCCCCTATTTTGCAGATTTTCCCCAGCCCAGGGAATCCCCTAGTCTACTCCCTAGAACTTTATCCAGACCTTAATCCAGGCCCTGGATAAAGTAAAAAGTAGGGCAGGAAATTAATATGTGGTGGGTATGGAAGCATCGCTGGAGGATTCTGAATCTGCATCTGAATGGGGAGGCAAAGCCAACACCGCATCCTTAAGGGCCTCACATCGATCGCCGTAGCAGTTTTCCTGGGGGACAAAACGGAAGACATTCAGTTTTTCCAAACGGCGCTTGGTTTGTCCAACGGACACCACCAGATAGACCTGGCGATTTTTTTCCACCGCTTCTTCGATGGCATTTTCCAAAGCGAGGGAAGCCGTAACCCCCAAGTGGGGAACTTCACTCACGTCAAAAACAATGGCCGCACATTCCTTGATGGCATTGTGTTCCCTGGCGATCGCCTTGGCCACCCCAAAAATCATCGGGCCACTGAGTTGAAAGAGCAGTACCCGCCCATTACCCTCATCTAGCCAACGTTTTTCATTGGCAGAAAGAAGGATTTCATCATCGGCATCGGTAATGCTTTTCACCGAATTAGACTGCAGTGCACTCATGCGATCAATGGTGAGGACATTGGCAATAAATACCCCAATGCCCACAGCGGCGATCAAATCTACCAACACCGTTAGGGCAATAACGGCATACATAATCAATGCCCCTTTAATAGAGACATGATGGGCCCGCTTCAAGAAACCCCAATCAATAATATCGACCCCGACTTTGAAGGCAATGCCGGCCAATACGGCGAGGGGAATGGTCGCGGCCAACTTAGCGGCCCCAGGATAACGACCAACAGCACCATCGCCCTGGTTAAACCCGATAAGGCAGTGCGACCTCCGGCCTGGATATTAACCACTGTGCCCATGGTGGCTCCAGCTCCCCCTAAACCACCAAATAAACCGGACATGACATTACCAATGCCTTGGCCAATTAACTCTTTGTTGGAATTGTGTTCAGTACGGGTCAAACTATCGGCTACAACGGAAGTTAGGAGGGCATCAATACAACCCAACATCCCCAAAACAGCTCCATCCACCAACATCCGTTGGATCTGAGCTCCTTGAAAAACCGGCAATTGTAAAGCAGGTAAGCCAGCTTGAATCTCCCCAATACGACGGATATCCACATTCCCGAACACCGTCACGGAAATTACTGTACCGACAATTAAAGCGACTAACTGGGGCGGGGCAAATTTTTTCCAATTATTTGGCATAAACCAAATAATTCCCACCGTTAACAGAGCCAATAGGGTTTCCACTGGTTGGACATTGCTAACCAGTTCCGGCATGGCCTGTAGGGTACCGATCACCCCTCCTTTGGGGCTGGCTTGGCCAAGAAAGGGAGCCACTTGTAAAATAACCAAAATAATCCCAATGCCCGACATAAAGCCGGAAATGACGGTGTAGGGCATCATGGTGACGTATTTACCCAGTTTCAACGCCCCAAAAATAATCTGGAAAATCCCGGCTAACATTACCACCGTAAAGGCCATGGCCAATCCGATTTCAGGGTTTTCAGGATTGGCCGCCACCAAACTAGCAATCACCGCCGTCTGCACCACCGTCATGGGCCCGGTCGGTTCAGAAATCAGGGCGGGAGTGCCCCCAAATAGGGCCGCAAAAAAGCCCACAATCACAGCCCCCCAAAGCCCCGCCGTTGCCCCTGCTCCAGAAGCAATACCGAAAGCTAAGGCCATGGGCAGGGCAATCACCGCCGCCGTAATCCCTCCGAAAATGTCCCCTTTTACGTTACGAAAATTAATTGTGTTGGTTATCTGCATTATCAAATCCCCTGGTAGTCATCATAGTCTTTTATCTATAAAAAACAATTTTGCATAGATTATATACTGGGCTGACTTTCCGGTGTAGGCAATGATCGAATCAATACTTTTTTCGGTGATCCCTGCCATGGCAACTTATCGCCCTAATTTGTTTGTCATAATGGCGATCGCCGGAAATTCCGCAACCTTTCCACCAATGTACTATGATTTTTGCTGAAGAATTTGAATTGTTGCTCCGGGCCTGTTATCCCATACTTTATGTCCCTACCCAGGAAGAAGAACGGCTTGAAACGGCGATCGCCGGTATTGCGGAGAGGTTGGGCAATCGTTCCGTTTATTACTGGGACTTTGTGGAAGGCTACCAAGGCAACCCCAATGCCGTTAATGTGGGCCGCCGCAATCCCCTCCAGGCCTTGGAATTTATTGAAAAATTACCCGCCGGCAGTAACGGAATTTTTATCCTGCGGGACTTTAACCGTTTTTTAGATGACGTTTCTGTTTCCCGCAAATTAAGGAACCTAGCCCGGAGGCTTAAGGCAGAAGCCAAAAATATTGTCATTGTGGCTCCGCAAATTTATATTCCCAACGAGTTAACGGAAGTCATTACGGTAATTGATTTTCCCCTGCCCAATGGCACTGAAATCCAAGGGGAAATTGAACGCCTATTAGCTGGTTTAGGGCAAAACCTGCCCCCCCGTTTGCGGGATGAATGGGGCCGGGCGGCCCAGGGTTTATCCATGGAAAGAATTCGACGGGTCTTGGCTAGGTGTTTGGCGGACCATGGACAGTTGGAATCCGACGATGTGGAATTAATGTTGGAGGAAAAACGCCAATCCATTCGCCAAACCCAAATTCTGGATTTTTACCCCGCCAGTGAAAAAATCAGCGATATCGGTGGTTTGGATAACCTCAAAGATTGGTTACTCCGCCGGGGTGGGGCATTTAGTGACCAGGCCCGCCGTTATGGTTTGCCCTACCCCCGAGGTTTACTGTTGGCCGGTATCCAAGGTACTGGTAAATCCCTCACCGCCAAGGCGATCGCCCACCATTGGCATTTACCCCTGTTAAGACTGGACGTGGGGCGGCTGTTCGGGGGACTAGTGGGGGAATCGGAAGCCCGGACACGCCAGATGATTAATTTAGCCGAAGCCCTGGCCCCCTGTGTCTTTTGGATTGATGAAATTGATAAGGCCTTTGGGGGCATGGACGGCCGGGGAGATGGAGGCACCACCAATCGGGTCTTTGGAGCTTTTATCACCTGGTTAGCGGAAAAAACTTCCCCGGTTTTTGTGGTGGCAACGGCTAATAATGTACAAAGTTTGCCCCCAGAACTGTTGCGGAAAGGCCGCTTTGATGAAATTTTCTTTGTGGGTTTGCCCAACAATACAGAACGGGAAGCCATTTTTTCTGTCCACCTCTCCCGCCTCAGACCCCACACCATGGGGGATTACGACATCGTTCGCCTTGCCTATGAAACCCCGGATTTTTCCGGCGCAGAAATTGAGCAAATTTTAGTAGAAGCGATGCACATTGGCTTTAGTCAAAATCGGGAATTTACCACCGACGATATTCTCACCGCCGCCAGTCAAGTTGTCCCCCTAGCCCGCACCGCAAAGGAACAGATTGAATTTTTGCAGGCCTGGGCCGCCGCCGGTAAAGCTCGGTTAGCATCCAGGGATAGTGGTTTTCCTTCCATGAATTAGGATCTTTTGGAAAAGCCCCCTAACCCCCAAGTCTGGGGAAGACTCAAACCCCACTGCTCAACAGGATTTAGTCAATGGAATGGCAACAATTACTTTCCCGTAAACGGTTAGGCAAACAGCAGTTAGAAGAAAATCAATTTGAGCGTACTTCTTTCCTTAAGGATTATGACCGCATTGTCTATTCCACCGCTTTCCGACGACTGAAAGATAAAACCCAGGTTTTTCCCCTTTCCAAAAATGCCGATGTCCGCACCCGTTTAATCCATAGCTTGGAAGTCTCCTGTGTGGGGCGTTCCCTCGGTCGCATGGTGGGGGATCAAGTCATTAAGCGCCACGGTTTACAGGCGATCGCCTCGGCGGATTTTGGTGATATTCTTTCGGCGGCCTGCTTAGCCCACGACATTGGCAATCCTCCCTTTGGCCATGCCGGGGAAGATGCCATTCAAACCGCTTTCCAAAAATGGTATGGGCGCAAAAACCGGGTTGGGGCGTTAATTGATCCCCTAGAAAAGTCTGATTTAGACCGCTTTGAGGGTAATGCCCAGGGCTTTCGGATTTTGACCCGCCTAGGTCTGCCCCATCGCCCAGGGGGATTGCAACTAACCTGTGCCACCCTGGCCACCTTTGCCAAATATCCGAGGGAGTCTTTTATTCCCCAAAAAAAGCTTAGTCGCCATGCGGGTAAAAGTTTGCAAAAATACGGTTTTTTCCAAGCAGAAAAGGATTTATTCAGAGAAGTAGCGGCCACGGTGGGGCTAATGGAACGCTCATCCAAGGTAGCCTGGTGGTGCCGCCATCCCCTCACTTTTTTGATGGAGGCGGCGGACGATCTTTGCTATTCCATTGTGGACTTAGAAGATGGTTTTCACATGGGCTATTTACCCTTTACGGAAGTAAAAGATAAATTGCAAAGTATTGCAGACATTGATCTTAATCAATATGTAGGTAGCGAAGCAGAAACTATCAAAAGATTGAGGGCTAAAGCCATTAATAGGTTGGTTAATGAAATTGCCCAAATTTTCTTAGATTGCGAGCCGGATATATTGGCCGGTAAATTCGATCAATCCCTAGTCAGTCTTAGTGAATTTTCTCCCCAGTTGAAGGAAATTGAAATAATGACCACCAATTTAGTTTTTCACCATCCTAATGTGGTCAGAATTAAAATTGCTGGCTTTGAAGTTTTAGGGGATTTACTGACGGATTTTTTGACCGCAGTGTTGGAAAAACCACCAAGACCAAAGGGGAAACTTTTAAAGTTCATGTTGCCCCCGGAGCATCAGGTTAGCGAAGAGGATAATAATTACGAAAAAATCCTTAAAGTAACGGACTATATTTCCGGCATGACGGATCTGCAGGCAACGTTACTGTACCAACAACTACGGGGAATTTCTCTGTAGAATCTTTTTGAAAGTCTCCCAGCATTGAGATCTAGGGGTAAATGATTATTAGGTAAACCCTAGGACATGGCCAACATCCGTTGAATTGGTTTTAGAGCCGCCACCATGGTTTCTTCCGGCAACGTGATTTCCGGCGATCGCCGTTTCATAGCCCAATAGAGTTTTTCCAGGGTATTCAAGCGCATATAGGGGCATTCATTACAATCACAATTGTTGTTATTCGGTAGGGGAATAAACTTTTTGGCAGGGGAATATTTTTCCATTTGATGGATAATGCCCGGTTCTGTGCCAACGATAAACTCCTTTGCATCTGAATTTTGGGAATAGTTCAACAAAGCGGTGGTGGAACCAATAAAGTCGGCATGGCGCAGAATGGCTTCTTCACATTCTGGATGGGCAATAATTTTCGCTGCAGGATATTGAACCTTTAGTTCTAGTAAACGCCGCTCGGAAAAAGTTTCATGGACAATGCAACTGCCCTGCCACAGCACCATCTCTCGCCCTGTTTTTTCCATTACATATCGCCCTAAATTCCGGTCTGGCGCAAAAATGATTTTTTGATCCGGGGGCAACTGTTCAACAATTTTGACCGCATTGGAACTGGTGCAAATAATATCGCTGAGGGCTTTAATTTCCGCCGTGCAATTAATGTAACTAATGACCAAATGGTCGGGATGCTCCGCCTTAAACGCCGCAAATTCCTTGGGGGGACAACTATCCGCCAAGGAACAGCCCGCATCCAAATCCGGCAACAAAACTAATTTATGGGGGTTTAAAATCTTGGCCGTTTCCGCCATGAAATGAACCCCAGCAAAAACGATTACATCGGCATCGGTATGGGCCGCCTGTTGGGATAGTCCGAGGGAATCCCCCAAATAATCGGCAATGTCCTGGATAGCCGCTTCTTGATAGTAGTGGGCCAAAACCACCGCATTCAATTCTTTTTTCAAGGACTGAATTGCTCCGACTAAATCACGGGGCAGAACTTCTTGGGGCGGGGCAACGGCGGTGAACACTAACTTCTGGCTCCTGGGTTGTTTATAGTTAAATCTACCATAAACATTCTAGCACAACAACAGCTAGGGTTTGGTTGCTAGCTGGAACATAATGTCCGCTGGCGATCGCCTTTTTAAGAAACTTATTCAGATTTATCAAGCAGAAAAATCGTTACGTTTTTTGTACTAACACCTCGAGGGGAATTTTCAAGTTTTTATGTAAAGTACGAATCATATTCAAGCTTAGACTGCGGTTGCCGGATAGGATTTCAGAAACCCTAGAAGGACTACCAATATAGGGAACCAAATCTTTTTGACTTAATTCCAGTTGTTCCATGCGAAATTTAATGGCACTAATGGGGTCGGGTAAATTAACTGGATAATACTGATCTTCGTAGCTATCCACTAGAATGGATAGAACTTCAAGCTCATCTAATTCTGGAGTGTTGGGTTCCGCTGCCATTAGTTGCTCAATGCGTTTTAGTGCAACTTCATAATCTTGGTCGTTTTTAATAGGTGCAACGCTAAAACTAGATTTAGATGATGTTTGCATCAATTTTGTCATATTCTTTATGAGTTCCAATGAACTTGATATAGACAATCTGGGCGAAAAAGTTGATAGACGTGACTAGTCGATATTTATTGCCAGCAACATTAAAAATGACACGTCCTGATTTTAAAATACTAGCATTCCTATATTGAGCTTTAATGTCGGCTGGGCTTTGCCAGTGTGCTTTTTTGACTTCGTAATACCAGGCTTCCAGGGAAGATTGAGCATCAGCATACTGAGTATTATTATTAATAAATTCAACTAAGGTACGCTTGGCAATAATTCGCATCGGTTGACAGACATGGAACGACTGAGCCCCTGAATAACCTGTCTAGGACAATTCTACGATGCAAGTTCCCTTTTTGGGAACTATAAGCAGAAATAGCTGGAGGAGATCACATTTTTAAAATGCCCATTCAGGTTCGCAAAGAAGGGGCAGCTGGGGTCGTTTCGACCTAAAATTGATTCAGATTAGTACCTAAGGGTCACCGTTATTTTGGGAAATTTTTCGATGGAAAAACTGTACGAAGGTAAGGCAAAAATTCTTTATCCCACCGAGGATCCGGATATTTTGCTAACCATTTTTAAAGATGATGCCACCGCTTTCAACGCCCAAAAGAAAGGTCAAATCCAGGGCAAAGGGGCCATCAACTGCAAAATTTCTGCGGCCCTTTTCCGTTGGTTGGAGTCTATTAGGGATTCCTACCCATTACATAGATTGCCCCCAAGCGGATCAAATGCGGGTCAAGGCGGTGACTATTATTCCCCTGGAAGTGGTGGTGCGGAATATTGCGGCGGGGAGTCTTTGTAAGCAAACCGGCTTACAAGAAGGCTTTGTCATTCCTGCCCCCCTGGTGGAGTTTTATCTTAAAGATGATGCCCTGGGGGACCCCTTGCTAACCTGGGATCGGGCTTTATTGTTGGGGATTACGGATGAGTCTGGACTGAAAACCCTTAGGGATTTGGCTTTAAACATCAATCAGCATCTACAAAGATTTTTTGCCCAATGTGATATTACCCTGGTGGATTTTAAGTTGGAATTCGGTGGCGATCGCCAGGGAAAAATTATTTTAGCTGACGAAATTAGCCCTGATACCTGTCGTCTTTGGGACAATAAACAAACCGATCCCCAGGCCCGGGTGTTGGATAAAGACCGTTTCCGGCGGGACTTAGGGCAGATTGAATCCGCCTACCAAACCGTGGCCAACCGAGTACTAGAGCAGGTTGAAAGATTGCAATCCTAGGTCAAAGCGGGCGGAACCTTTCTGTCATGCTTCAGTCAACCTACCAGTTTAAAACCTTGCACAAATAGCTTGTCAGGAAACCGACTGGACTCGATAATGGGCAAGCAATCGCTGCGAAACCCTAGCCAATCGCAGTGGTATTTTTGGGCATTTTAAATGCCAATGTTTAGCAAATGGCTGGAATTGGGTGTCAGGACGTGTCAAACCAGAATAAAAGCGTGACTCTTTCTCCTTACTATCGACTTCTTCTGTTAACCAGTGGTCTTATTCTGGGAGTATCTCCAGCCCAGGCAACTCAGCCGTTTTCCCCCACCAGTTTTTTAGGGGAACCGGAAACCACCGAAATTGTGAATCCGGAAACGGCCCACGCTGAAGCGGATCTCAACGGGATCGCCATTATTCCCCCAGAGGCAACCAAGGAATTAAACCCCTCAGCGGAAGCCATCGCCCTAGTCGTTATTGATCCCCCAGAAAGCCCTGATTTAGCTAAGGGAGAAGAATTCGCCGATGCCGATAATGTCGCCCCTACCCCGGAAATTGCCCTAACGGCGATCGATACTCCACTGGATCACACCCCAGCCGCTGTTGAAAATTTTGAACTCCCTGTAGTTGAAGAAACTTTAGTGCAGGAAGTAGAAGTAGTTGAAACAGATGCAGACAAAAAGGTATTAGCCCAAGGAGTTGTGGAAGAACCAGAAATAGTAGAAGAGGCGGAAACAGATGAAGTAACAGAAACACCACCTCAGCCTAGTCCTAGCTCCCCCACCCCCTTTACCCCCGATGGTGTGCCGACCACCACCGACGGCCCCCAAGGCCCAACCCAGACTTTACCCAGCTTTACGCCCCCCGGTTCCTCAACCCCAGCTCCCTCCCCTCCCTCTGAGGAAGAACCCCGAGTTTTGGTTAGTGAAGTGCTGATCAATGGCACTACCCCAGAGTTGGAATTATTGGTGTACAACGCCATCCGTACCCAGCCCGGCCGCACCACCACCCGTAGCCAACTCCAGGAAGACGTTAACGCCATCTATGCCACAGGTTATTTCAGCAACGTTAGGGTAACCCCCAGTGATACCCCATTAGGGGTAAGGGTAACCTTTGACGTACAGGCCAACCCTGTTTTCAACGGTCTGAATATTCAGACAGTGCCGGAGGTGGCCGAAGGCAAGGAACGTATTCTGCCCCAGGAAGTGGTGGATGAAACTTTTGGCGAACAATACGGCAAAATTCTCAACCTGCGACAATTGCAGGAAGGCATTAAAACCATCAACGAATGGTATTCCAACCAGGGTTACGATCTAGCCCAGGTGGTGGGTTCCCCAAAAGTAGAAGCAGATGGCACCGTTACCCTAGTCATTGCCGAAGGGGTTGTGCAAAATATTCAGGTTCGTTTTTTTGATGCGGAAGACGAACCCGTTGACGGCAGAACCAGGGACTTCATTATCACCAGGGAAATGCGCCTCAAGCCGGGGGATGTATTCAATCGGAATATGGCCCAAAGTGACCTACAGCGGGTCTATAGCCTTGGTCTGTTTGAAGATGTGAGGCTGTCCTTCACCCCTGGCACTGACCCCACAGAAGTGGTGGTCAACGTGGACGTCGTAGAAGGCAACACCGGATCCATCGCCGCTGGGGGGGGGATTAGTAGCACAAGTGGTCTGTTCGCTACCATCAGTTACCAAGAGAAAAATGTTGGGGGTAATAACCAGACCATCGGCCTAGAAGCCCAGGTGGGTCAGAGAGAATTATTGTTTGATGTTAGTTTTACGGATCCTTGGATCGGGGGAGATCCTTATCGAACCTCCTATACAACTAACCTGTTTCGCCGTCGTACCATTTCCCTCGTATTTGATGGGGCCGATTCTTCCATTCGTACCTTCACCGGGTTTGACAGTCCCCGGGTAGTGCGTACTGGTTTGGGCTTGGTTTTCTTCCGGCCGATCGCCGATGATGTCTTTTCTCCACCGGACTGGCGATTATCCGCCGGTTTTGGCTACCAGAATGTACGGATAGAAAATGCTGACGGTGCCCTTTCTCCCTTTTCTGCCCCCTTAAATAATTTTGGTTCCCAGCCCCTTTCCTTTAGTGATTATGGGGTGGATGAGTTATTTACCTTTTCCTTTGGGGCTTCCCAGGACAACCGTAATAGTCCGATTCAACCCACCAGTGGCTCCATTGTGCGCTTCGGGGCAGAGCAAACCGTTCCCGTTGGTACTGGCAACATTCTGATGACCCGGTTGCGGGGTAGTTACAGCTATTACATTCCCGTTAATTGGCTGGATCTAACTGGTTTTGGTTTTGTGGAATCCACCCAGCCCCAGACCATGGCCTTTAATGTGCAGGCGGGAACCGTGCTGGGGGATTTACCTCCCTATGAAGCCTTTATTTTAGGCGGTAGTAACTCGGTGCGGGGCTACCAGGAAGGGGAACTAGGTAACGGTCGCAGTTTCTTCCAGGCCACGGCGGAGTACCGCTTCCCCATCATTGCGGCGGTGGGGGGAGCCCTGTTTGTAGACTATGGTACGACTATTGGTTCCCAGGGCGCAGTGCCAGGCTTTCCGGCGATTATCCGTGATTTACCCGGTTCTGGGGTAGGTTATGGCTTTGGGGTGAGGATCCAGTCCCCGGTGGGGCCAATCCGGATTGACCTTGGTTTCACCGGGAATGGTGAATCTCGCGTTAACTTCGGTATTGGGGAAAAATTCTAGTTTAGGTTGCCCAGGGAATAAGCCGATAAAATGGGAATTTAACAATTCTTTTCCCTGAATCTGTGAAAACTTTAGACTACGCTTCCCCCGCTGACCTGTTTGCTTTTCCGTTGGATGATTTTCAACAGTCGGCGATCGCCGCTTTGGATCAAGACCAGTCGGTGGTGGTCTGTGCTCCCACGGGGTCAGGGAAGACGGTGGTGGGGGAATACGCCATCTATCGGGCGATAGCCAGGGGAAAAAGGGTTTTTTACACAACCCCCCTGAAGGCTTTATCTAACCAAAAAATCCGGGATTTCCAGGAAAAGCTAGAAAAATTGGGGCTGGAAAATGCCGAAAGGTTTGTGGGGCTGATAACCGGAGATACGGTGATTAATGCCGATGCCCCGGTGGTGGTAATGACCACGGAAATTTTTCGCAATATGCTCTACGAAACTCCCATTGGCGAAGTAGGCACTTCCCTGGAAGATGTGGAAACGGTGGTCTTTGATGAGGTGCATTACATCAGCGATAAGGGTCGGGGGACGGTGTGGGAAGAGTCAATTATTTATTGTCCCAGCACCATTCAGTTAGTGGGACTGTCCGCCACCATTGGCAATCCGGAACAGTTAACGGAATGGATTAACCAGGTACGTACTGGGGTATCCCTCAAGGTTCTGCGGCAAACGGATCAAAACACCGATTTTGCTTCCTGTGTGTTGGTGAATTCGGATTTTCGCCCTGTTCCCCTTAATTTTCATTACAGCACCCGCAAAGGTTTGTTTCCCCTGTTGAATGAAAAAAAAACCGGGGTAAATGCCCGGCTACTGCCCAAAGCTGGTAATAAAAACACCCGCTCTGGCAAAAATCGGCGGATGCGGCGGGAGGATTGTCCCTATCCATTGCTGGTGATGCGGCAATTACAGGAACGGAATTTGTTACCCGTTATTTATGTGATTTTTAGTCGGCGGGGCTGTGAACAAGCGGCCCAATCCCTGGACGATTTATCGTTGGTGGAGCCAGCGGAGCAAGAAAGCATTCAACTGCAATTATTGGACTTTTTCTTTGGCAAAAACCCCACCTTGCGCGATAAGTTAACCAAAGATTTAGGGCAGGCTTTACCGGAGTTGGTAACGGCGGTGACGGCCTATCTGGATGATCAGCAAAACAACGCCCAGGCTTTACTCACGGCCCTAGCCATTGATCCAGAAGCCATGTTTAAGCTGTGGGGCTGGATTGCCCAATCTTCCCCCATGACCCGGTTGGAGCAGATTGAACCCCTATTGCGGGGTATTGCCGTACACCATGCGGGGATTCTGCCGGATATGAAGACCCTGGTGGAAAAATTATTTGAGCAGGGCTTAATTAAAGTGGTTTTTGCCACCGCTACCCTGTCGGCGGGGATTAATATGCCGGCCCGTACTACTGTTATTTCCGCATTGTCGAAGCGCACCAGTGAAGGCCATGCCATGCTTAGCCCTTCGGAATTTTTGCAGATTGCGGGGCGAGCGGGACGACGGGGCATGGATACGGAAGGCCATGTGATTACGGTGCAAACTCCCTTTGAAGGGGCCAATGAGGCATCCTATCTAGCGTTGGCGGAGGCAGAACCATTAAAAAGTTGGTTCACCCCTTCCTATGGCATGGTGTTGAACCTATTGCAAAAACATGACCTGGAGGAAGTAAAAAGTTTACTGGAACGGAGCTTTGCCGAATATCTGGCCCAATTTGCCCTGGAACCAACAAAAGTGGCGATCGCCGAAACGGTGAAAAAACTTTCTCAATTGGACATTAAATTGGCGGGCATTGGGGAAAAGGATTTACGCAGTTACGAAAAATTCCGGGGCCGGCTACGGGAAGAACAAAGATTGCTAAAAATGCTGGAGCAACAGGGGGAAAAAAATCGTAAACAGGAATTAAAAGATCAGTTAACGAATCTGCAGCCGGGTCAACTTTTATACCTCAAAGGTCGCCACGTTAAAACCCACCAACCCCGTCTAGCCCTGATTGTTCTTTCCCTGGCCCCCGCCCATAATTTGCCCCAATGGTGTTGTCTGGGCAATGATAACCGTTGGTACCACGTCACCGTAGGGGATATTTTTGCGACGGGCCCCGGTAATTTACCCCCTAGCCAATGGTCTGGCTTAACTTTACCAACCTTGGAATTACTTGCCCCCGGTAAACCCATCAAAGGGGATGAAAACAGTTTGGCGATCGCCAATGGTTTAGATCCCGAAAAGTATCCCCTACCCACCGCACCGGAAATCATTGAACAACAGAGCCGGGTTGATCACGTTCAACAACTATTAACCGTCCATCCCCTGGCCAGCCATAAACATCCCGGTAAACTACTGGAGCAATTTCATCAACGGCAGGAACTACGAAAAACCCTCAGTAAAAAGCAACAGGAATATGACCGGCTCCAATCCCGGCAATCCTACTATTGGCAAGAATTTTTGGATCTGATTGATATTTTGCAGGAAATGGAAGCCCTGGAAGAATACACGCCAACTTTACTAGGGGAAACCGCCGCCACCCTCCGGGGAGAAAATGAACTATGGCTAGGATTGGCCCTAATCTCGGGTAAATTTAATGACTTGGAGCCGGAACAGTTAGCCGCCGCCGCCAGTGCCTTAATTACAGAAACCCCCCGCTCCGATGCCTGGACCCATTTTGCTCCTTCCCCCGCTGTGTTGGCCGCCCTACGCCCCAGCGAAGATTTGTTTGGTTTTTTATTCTGTCTAAAATGTCCCCAGGCGTCCCTAGCTCTTTGGCAAGCCATGACCGTGGCCTACCATCTCCAACGTATTAACCTCTGGGATTTACGGCGTAAATTGATTAAAGCCCAGAACAGCCGGACGATCACCATTCCCCTGTGGCTAGAAGTAGATTTCATGGGGTTAGTGGAACAGTGGGCTTTGGGCATGGATTGGGAAAATCTTGCAAAACAAACCAGTTTGGACGAAGGGGATCTAGTCCGGCTTTTCCGCCGCACCGTCGATTTACTTTGGCAAATTCCCCAGGTGCCCCACCTTTCCCCCCGGCTCAAACGTAATGCCCGCATTGCGGTAACTATGATGAAACGTTTTCCCTTGTAATTAACCTAATCGAGTTTGCTATGTACCGCAAAATGTCTCCGCTAGGCGATGGGCCAATACAAAAATAATTTGTAGAACCATCTGTCCGTCTTGATTAAAGGATATTTCTTTGATTCCTTAAGAAATGAACTATTGGGGGAATACGGTGCTGTTGATAATCCTAGGGATGCTGGCATTCTCGTCGGCTAGGGCTAATTCCTCCGCCAATAATTGTTCATAAAGTTCCGGCAAACGCTTAGTCATTACATTGTCTTCAATGCCGTAGCCTAAACTTGTCCAGGTAGGGGAAAGATGTTCCAGTACCTGATCAATGGCCCCCGCTTGCAATCGTGCTGAAATATCTATGCCCCAAGCCTGGCGATCGGCTAACCAACGGTACAGCACTTGATCTTGGTATTGGGGTTCAAAGCTGTAATTTTTCCAGAGCAAAAACTTGTGGGGTTGGGGATGATATTTACTGGCCTTTTCCGCCCAGGTGGTGTTTAAAAATTGATAGCGCCCGGAAGCCGTACTACAATTTCCCCGGTTTGGCCCCATAAAAATTTTCACGCAACGGTTGGGATGTTCACTCAAATCCCGTATGTGCTGGCCCCCGTAGATAACGTTATAGGGCTGGGGAGTGTTAGATTCACTGGCGCTAATGGTCCGCATCAAAGCCCGTAGATAGGGATCGCCTCCTGTCATCACCAGGGGAGGGATATTAAGCTGACTAGAAAAAGGGGGTAAATTAATCATGGCCCAGGGCGATCGCCAGACCATGGCGCCGGTTCCCCCCAACCCTAGGGCGATCGCCAAGGCCCAGGGCCAGACAGAGCCAAGCCGACCTCGACTTTTGGGCGGAGCAACTTCTAGCTCGGGAGGCAAGGAAGAATCAGAAAAAAGGTCACGGTCAATCATGGAAGAGGCTGGGCCAAACCAAAGGCACTTTCAATGATAGGACTCCATTGCTGTGGGCAGAAGTTTCCCGCCGTAAAAGAAATTAATCTCCAATTGGCTAACCCGGAAAAGCCCATCCTTAAAAAGCCCTAGAATAGTTGTATAGTGCTCGATCGCCAAATCATTCACCATTGCACTAGTTTCTATTTTTTCACACCCCATTGTCTTGATTTTGAACGCCCCTGTCCCCAGTGCATCGGAACATTCACCTATTTTTGACTCCATCGATGCGGCCCTAGCCGATATTAAAGCGGGCAAGGCCGTGGTGGTGGTAGATGACGAAAATCGAGAAAATGAAGGGGATCTAATCTGTGCCGCCCAGTTTGCGACCCCTTCCCTGATTAATTTTATGGCGGTGGAAGCCCGGGGGTTGATCTGCCTGGCTATGACCGGCGATCGCCTAGATGAACTAGATTTGCCCCTGATGGTGAGCAAAAACACCGACAGCAATCAAACCGCCTTCACCGTCAGCATTGATGCCGCCCCCCATTTGGGCGTAACCACGGGCATTTCCGCCGAGGATCGGGCTAGAACAATTCAAATTGCCATTAACCCCACCAGTAAACCGGACGATCTTTCCCGTCCTGGGCATATTTTTCCCCTGCGGGCCAAAACCGGTGGTGTGCTCAAGCGGGCAGGGCATACCGAAGCGGCGGTGGATTTATCTCGTTTAGCGGGGTTATATCCAGCGGGGGTCATTTGTGAAATTCAAAATGCCGACGGCTCCATGGCTCGGTTACCGGAGTTGGTAGATTACGCTCGTAAATACGATTTAAAACTGATTAGCATTGCGGATTTGATCAGTTACCGGCTCCACCATGACCGCTTTGTGCAACGGGAAACCATTTGTCAATTTCCCAGCCAATTTGGGGATTTTAAGCTCTACGCCTACCGCAATTTACTGGATCAAACGGAACACATTGCCATTATTAAAGGGGAACCAGCGGATTTTACCCAACAGCCGGTAATGGTGCGAATGCACTCGGAATGTTTAACGGGGGATGCCTTGGGGTCGTTGCGCTGTGATTGTCGGATGCAGTTACAGGCCGCATTGAAAATGTTGGAAAACCACGGCTTAGGGGTGGTGGTTTATCTGCGCCAGGAAGGCCGGGGCATTGGTTTAGTCAATAAACTCAAAGCCTATTCCCTCCAGGATTTGGGCTATGACACGGTGGAAGCTAACGAACGCCTTGGCTTCCCTGCGGATCTGCGGGATTACGGCATGGGGGCCCAAATGCTCAATGATTTAGGGGTAAAAAAAATACGCCTTATCACCAACAATCCCCGGAAAATTGCGGGTCTAAAGGGTTATGGGTTGGAAATTGTCGAACGGGTTCCCCTCCTGATTGAAGCCAATGATTACAATTCCCAGTACCTAACCACCAAAGTGGAAAAACTTGGTCACTGGTTTGTGAAAACCTATCTGTTGGCGATCGCCATTAAATTTTCCCCCAGCTTAAGTTCCGCCCAGCAACGCTATGAAAAACTAGAAAAAATCCGAGCCCTGTTGCAAGACACGCCCCTCATGGTTCATGAAGATAATCGACCGGTGGCGATCGCCCTATTCGGCAAAAACGGTTTAATTTTTCATGTGGGACTGGATCAAAATCCTAAAGACCTCCAACCTTGGCAAAAAAATAGTAATTCCGTTTACCCCGCCATGGTTAGTAACTTTTTGGAGCAGTTAAAAATTTGGCCAGATCTGCAAGCAATCTCCTTCCTAATAGCCCACGGTGATGATCCCATGGAAGGTTTGCAGGTGACCTTGGATCGGGAAAGCTTACCTTTGGATAAGTTAACGACCCAATGTCTCAGCAGTTGGCAACCCCAAACCATCTATACCTATAGCAAGGCCGACTAAAACTTTGCAATGCTCTCAGAACCACCGGCAGCCGGGAGGGGGCAACCATCATTCGTACACATGCCCTTTTCCCTTTAGTCCATAATTTCCGCCAAACTGGGTCTGCCAGTCCAGGCCAAACGGCGATCGCCTCAAAAATCATCAAAGCGATCCATCCTCCAAAGGGCCAATGAACGGTGATTATCACAGCCTTATCCTGTGCCGGTTGATCGGCAAGTTTAGGTTTTCAAAGAGCGCAGGAAGCTGCAAGTTAGAGTGGTAGGATGGAAGTGTTCGCTACCGTACAAATAAATCTTGCCTTGCTGGCATGGCTGAGCCGATCCTTTTTTATCTACAAACAAGATAACTTAAAGCCTTGCAGTGAAAGGGCCTGGCTATCTCGTTTTTTTATTGAGAAGACCCTGACACTGTTTTTCTGGTAATCTTCGTTACCCGACTATCGGCTTTCTTTCACTGATTTTTTTCAGCCGTGGTTACTCCCTACAACCATCTGTTCCCGCTTAACTTTTCCGTCCACATCATCCATATAACAAAACCACCCGTTACAGTAAAAATTTAGAGCACTTTTGAGAAGATATTTCTCTTTCAGACTCCTTACATTGGGCTCAATCAATGGTACATTCTAACCTGTCATGAAGCTTTTGTTCACCAAAGTATTGTCTGGGCTTCAATCTCGGCTGAGTGTCGTGGTTATAACTGGCCTGCTTAGTGGTGCGGGAGTCTATGCCATTTACAGCATGACCCGTTTAGCTGACTTGACTCATCAACTTTATCACCACCCGTTTGCGGTTAATGTTGCCGTTGAAGGGATTAAGGCAGATATTTTTGCTATGCATCGTTCCATGAAGGATGTGGTCTTGGCTGAATCCCCCGCAGAACTTGATCGGGCTATTCAACAGGTGGATGCGACAGAAGCAAAGGCGCTAGACCGATTTAATTTAGTCCAGGAGCGTTTCCTCGGCGATCGCCAAGTAATCGACCAGACCCGGCAGAGTTTCATTAACTGGAAGCCCATTCGCAATGAAGTCATTCAATTAAAAAGGGCAGGGCGAACACTTCAGAAGCCGCAGCAATTACCAAAGGCACAGGGAGCTAATTACGTTAACCAATTGGTACAGCAGATGGATTCTGTAGAGGATGTTACACAGAAATCAAGCGAAAATTTTTCACGACCAAGCCCACAACACCTACATTCGGCTTCGTACCATCTCGGTTATTTTACTTTTCTGTGCAGTCAGTTCGAGTCTTGGTCTGGACTTCCTGGCTCACCTACCTGATCAAACAACGCCGTTCTTCCCAGAACCGACTAGCATTTGAAGCTCGGCGCTCAGAGGTTCTTTTGGAATTACCCCAATACGCAGACCAATTGAGTGAAGTTGCGTTTCTTCAACGGGGGCAGGAATTTACCGAAGAACTAACCGGGAGCAAAATTGCGTTCATTCATTTTGTCAACGATGATGAGCAAACCATCGAGCTAGTGGCCTGGTCTCAGGGCTACCCTTGAGCATTACTGCCATGCCGTAGTTGACACCCATTACCCAGTGGAACAGGCTGGAATTTGGGCCGATGCCCTACGCCAACGCCAGCCGGTGGTGATTAATGATTATGCGACCCATCAAGGAAAAAAAGGACTCCCGGAAGGCCATGCCCACCTGGAACGATTGATCAGTGTGCCAGTTATAGATAATGGCAAAGTCGTCATGCTGACCGGAGTGGGGAATAAAGTTACCCCCTACACCGACCAAGACGTGGAAACGGTGCAATTAATCTCCAACGAAATTTGGCGTATTACCCAATCCCATCGCCTTTACGAGCAACTAAATATAAGTGAGCGCCGCTATCGTCAAGCCCAATCCATCGCCCACATCGGCCATTGGGAGCTAGACCTGAAGAGTAATAATTTTTACTGGTCTCCAGAAGTCTTTGAAATAGTAGAGACCAATCCTGCCGATTTCCATGGCAGTCTGGACGATTATATTGCTATCGTTCATCCTGATGACCAAGAGGAAGTAGCTCAAAAATATTATGATTTACTCAAAAAACAAATTAATTTTAATTCCGTTCACCGCATTGTGACTGCCGCCGGCAAAGTTAAACACATTCGAGAATATTGTGAAACAAACTACGATAATCAGGGCAATGGCATTAACTCGGTCTGCGTTGTCCAGGACATCACGGAACAGGTCTTAGCTGTAGAAAAACTAAAAGAGTCAGCCGCCGTTTTTCGGAATACATCAGAAGGAGTCATAATCACTAATCTCGTCCCGGTTATTTTGGATGTTAATCAGGCATTCACCGAGATCACCGGCTACTCTGCCATTGAAGTGATTGGCGTCAACCCTAAAATACTACAGTCAGATCAGCAAGATAGTGCTTTTTATCAGACACTCTTTGGCAAGCGGTAAAGGAAAAAGGAAGCTGGCGGGGAGAATTGATCAATCAGCGCAAGGACGGCAGTTTATATAACGAAAAACTTACCATTGATACCCTCTACGATTCCCAGAATCAACCCATTGGTTATGTTGGGATCTTTTCAGATATCAGTGACAAAAAGAAAACTGAGCAACAATTAACATTTTTAGCCCACCACGATTCTCTGACAGGGTTAGCCAATCGTTTCAGCCTTCAACAGCACCTTGAAAAGGCAGTGCTTAAAGGCCCAGGCTGTGGATAGTAAACTTGCTGTTCTGTTTATCGACTTAGACCGCTTTAAACAGATCAATGATAACTTTGGTCATGTTATGGGCGATAGACTTCTTCAAGAAGTGGCTAAACGTTTACAACAAGTGGTTCGGGGCAGTGATTTCACCGCTCGGATCAGTGGCGACGAATTTGTCCTAGTACTTGATCGAATGGACTCTTTAGATCAAATTACTGATATAGCAAATCAAATTTCTGAACGCATTTTTTTTCCATCTTTTATTCTAGAGTCCCAAACAATTTATATTACTGGCAGTATTGGTATTTCCTTATTTCCCCCAGACGGACTCACCGCAGATATATTGATTCGCAATGCTGACATTGCGATGTATCAAGCTAAACAAAAAGGACGTAATCGTCACTGCTTTTACGACAGTGCCATGGCTAATCAGGCCTCCAATGCCTTGAAGATTGAAAATGCCCTGAGAGAAACCGTCAAACAACAGGGATTTAAACTGGTTTATCAGCCTAAATATGATCTCCAAGAACACCGATGGCGGGGGGCAGAGGCGCTTATTCGTTGGCAACACCCCACACTGGGAAATGTACCACCAGCCCAATTTATTCCTGTTGCAGAGCAGAGCGATCTTATCCTTGATATTGGTCGCTGGGTATTAACCGAAGCATGTCGCCAGGGAAAAACTTGGTTAGACCAAGGAGTTGACTTCGACAGAATTGCAGTCAATGTTGCTGGCCCCCAATTACTCCAACCTGATTTTATTAACGTGGTGGAGATGATCTTGCAATCCGTCGGGTTTGACCCGAAACACCTGGAACTAGAGGTGACAGAGGGGTTCATTATGCAAAATCCGAGTAGCCAAATTAAACAGTTGCAACAGCTTCAGGATATGGGAATTTTGATCGCCATTGATGACTTTGGTACAGGTTATTCTTCTTTGAGTTATCTCAAGCGTTTACCCATTAATATCCTGAAAATTGACCGCGCTTTTGTTGATGGCATTCCCCATGATGCCCATGATGTGGCGATCAGCAAAGCAGTTTTGACCCTCGGAAAAAGTATGGGGTTGTTGATAGTGGCGGAGGGGGTAGAAACCAAAGCCCATGCGGACTTTTTAAGGGAAGAGGGTTGTGATATAGCCCAGGGCTATTTTTATTCCAAGCCCGTATCACCTGACGTATTACCGGAGGTATTCCAGTCGCCATTCCCGAACTAATCCTAACCGTTGACCTTGGAACCAGGAGCCATGGTTAGGGAGTCGGTGTTGCACATACCCTTTTCCCTTTGGGCTAGGATTTCCGCCAAACTGGGTCTGCCAGTCCAGGCCAAACGGCGATCGGCCCAGAAATCGTAAATTCTGTCCACCAACGGGCCAATGAGGGGCCAACGGGTGGGGGCATAGAGCCAACCAATACCCAGCACTTCGTACACTTCCCGAAATACGGCCACATTTGTGATTACCGTCCCGTCGGAGCGCACAGCATGGATGCGGGCCATGGCATCTTCAAAACTCACTCCCCCATGGTCTTGGGGCCTATAGTCCGGCTGGGCAATGTCCACAAAATGGACTAAACCCCGGCCCTGGTCTTTGTCCCGCAAGAAATTGACTTCCCTCAGACACAGGGGACATTCGCCGTCATACAGTAACTCGATTTGCCAATTTGCCACGGTAACTACTCCCCTAAAGTTAAAATTTCTACCCCATTTTCCGTAACGGCGATCGTATGTTCAAACTGGGCGGAAAGCTTGCCGTCTTTGGTGATGGCTGTCCAACCATCGTCCAAGAGAATATGTTGCCAGGTTCCCTCGTTAATCATGGGTTCGATGGTAAAAACCATGCCAGGGCGTAACCGTTTACCTTTACCCTGTTTACCATAGTGGGGAATTTGGGGGGCGGTGTGGAAAATTTTACTGATGCCGTGGCCGACAAAGTCCCGAACGACGGAAAACCCCTGGGCTTCGGCATGCTTTTGGATAGCGGCTCCAATATCCCCGATTTTACCTCCGGGTTTAACGGCTTCAATGCCTAGCTGTAAACATTCTTCGGTAACTTTGACTAATTTTTCCGCCAGGGGGCTGGGGGTACCGACAAAAAAAGTGCGGGAACAGTCGCCATGGTAGCCATCGACAATGGGGGTAACGTCAATGTTGATAATGTCCCCCTCTTTTAGGACTCTTTTACGGTGGGGAATGCCGTGGCAAATTACTTCGTTGATGCTGGTGCAGATAGATTTGGGAAAACCGTTATAGCCAAGGGGAGCACTGACTGCACCATGGGCTTTTGTCCATTTTTCCGCTTCGTCATTTAGTTCCAGGGTGGTTACCCCTGGTTGTACCATTGGTGCCAGATGATCGAGAAGAGCCGCCGCTAGTTGGCCCGCCTGCCGCATTTTTTCTATTTCTCGGCGGGAAAGGAGGGTTATGGTGTCGCCCATTGATGATGCTTACTGTTAAAAAATATTACTTACTCAATTTTAAACCGACTTCACTCCCCCATGGGCTGATCCGTATTTTCCAAGGTGGGGGCCAAGTCCCAACAACGGATTACCCCATCTTGATCGCCGGAGATTAGGATCGGATCATGGAAGGTTAGGCAGTTAACGGCATTTGTATGGTGACGAATACGTTTTACTTCCTTGCCCATGAGTAGGTTCCAAATATGGATTACGCCTCCTCGACAACCCACTGCTAATAGGCTTCCTGATTGACTATAGGCGATCGCCGTGACGTAGTCGGTCTGGGGAAAACCGGGTTTAAATTGCTGGCGGGAGGGTAAATGCCAAAAAAGCACGGACTTGTCCCAACTGCCGGAGGCCACAAATTGCCCATCGGGACTAAGGGCGAGGCAAGTGATGTGGTGGGTGTGGCCCTTAAATTGATGTAATTCTTGGCCAGAATCGATTTCCCAGAGACGAATGGTTTGATCCTTCCCCCCACTGATTAAGCAACGACTGTCCTGACTAAAGGCGATCGCCGTTACTTGGTCAAAATGTCCACCTAGCACCCAGAGGGGTTGATGGCGTAACCGGGGCCAACCGGCATCGATGTCCCAAATGCGGATCAAATGATCACAGCCCGCCGCCGCCCCATAGCGATTATCGGGACTTAAAGCCACCGTCAAAATCCAATCGTCCCCTGCGGCAAAGGTGCGAATTAAATTACCAAAAGCAACATCCCAAAGCCGTAGGGTTTTGTCCCAGCCCCCCGATAACAACAGTTTGCCGTTGTTACTAAATTTCACGCTGGTGACTGCATCCTTATGGCCTTCGAGGACGTTGGTACGCCGATTCTGAATTCGTCCCCAGATTTGAATGGCCGGTAGATTACAGGCCGCCGCAATTTGTCCTCCATCGGGACTACAACTCAGGTCATAAACCCAATTAGTATGGCGTTGGGTATAGGAAAGTTCCTTTTGTTTGCGAATATCCCACAACCGCAGGGAATGGTCATAGCCACTGGAAAGTAGCTGGTGATTGTTGCCGCAAAAGCTCAAACCATTAATGCGATTTTCATGGCCTTTTAAGCGTCCCAGGGGAATCCCCGTTTGCACGTCCCACATCCGAATTGATTTGTCATTAATTTGGGCGGCGGAAGCCAGGGTTCTACCATCGGGGCTAAAGGTCAGAAAAGTTACCCAATCCAGGTGACCCTTAAGTCTGTGTAGGGGTTCTCCCCCTGGCATAGACCAAAATTGGATGGTGTTATCCCGACTACCGGAAGCTAAATATTTACCGCCGGGACTAAAGGCCAAACTTTCGATCGCCTGATTATGGCCCTGGAGGCAATACAAACCTTTCCCGGAAGCCCTTTCCCATAGATAAATTTGCCCATCCTCCGAGCCCGTGGCAATTAAATCCCCCTGATTATTAACAGCAACACAGGTGAAAGCCCCCAGATTTTTCTGTAGTGAAGGCAGAGCCTTACCGGTTTGGGCATGCCAAAGGGTAATCAAATCACTTTTATAGCCACTGCAAATCAGCACATTATCCCCACTGCAGGCCAGGGAATGGATGGCTTGGGGGTGGGCCACAAATTGCTGGATTAAATGACCACTGCCCATTTCCCAGACATAAATCCATTGTTTAAAGCCGAGAATTAACAGGCTTTGGTCTGGGCTTAAAATTCCCCTCTCCGCCGGGGAGTCAATTTCCCAGAGCACTTTCCCAGTTTGTAAATCAAATAAACTACTGCCACCGGCCGCCACAGTCATCGCTAACTGGGGAGATAATCCCTGTACAGAGGAAACCCCCCCCTGCCAAAACGTTGGGTTTGGCGATCTTGTATCAAGTCTGGCTGGGTAAAACTGCCCCGCAATTGGGCCGCCGTATCCCCCCCTATCTGTTTTTTTCCCTGGTAGTTATGGCTATTGGCTAAACCATCCTGCCACCATTTATCAATACTCTGGGGACGATCCTCCCGCTTTAGTTGCAAGGCACTGGCGAGTAATTGGGGCCAGGGGGGAATCAATCCTTCCGGTTGCCAGGATTTATTGGTGGTAAGCCTTTGCATGGCGGAGGGCGGCAATTTTCCGGTGATTAATTGATAAATCAACATGCCCAACTCAAACAAATCTGTTTCCGGCCCAATTTCCCCGCCGGTCATCATTTCAGGGGGAGCGTAATTTTCCGTAAAGGAACGGGTTTCATTTTGCTTGAGATTCGCCGCTTGGCGGGCGGCCCCAAAATCAATGAGCACTAAACGATTATCGGTGGTCAGAATTAAATTTTCCGGCTTTAAATCCAGGTGATAAATTCCAGCCTGGTGGATAGCGGTAAGGGCCTGGACAATCTGTTCTACTAAAATTTCCACTTTGGGAATGGGCAATTTACGGCCGGGGTGGACTTTAAGGACACGGTTTAGGGTTTGGCCCTCAATCAAATCCATCACCATATAGGCGGTGTTCCGCTCTTCAAACATGTCGTAAACCCTCACTACACTGCCATGGTTGAGTTTGGCTAGAATGCGAGCTTCGTTGACAAATCTTTGGCGACTGCGGGCAAAAAGGGTTTTACTTTGTTCCGGTACAATTATCCATTGGTTGGACTGATCCCGCAGGACTATGTCAGAAGGATAAAATTCTTTGATGGCAAAGGTTTCCCCCAGGGCGGTGTGGTGGGCCCGGTAGATGATGCCAAAACTGCCCCTACCAATGGCGTAGTCTATGCGATAAGTATCATTTCTTAGTCGGGTTTCTGGAGTCAATAAATCCCGAAAGAGGGAAGGTAAATGAACTTTGCAATGGGGGCAATGCTCCAGCTCGGTGGGGAGAAATTCATAGTGACAATTGAGACAACGCATTACAATTGGGGACAGGATGGCAGGAAATTCTTTAGTTTTTGAATTGGCAAATTTTTAACTAAATTCCTCATTAAATTCTGAAAAGCTGTCTGGGAAATAACAATCCAATTCTTGTACTAATTTGTCGAGTTGTTCCTCTGTATGGGTCGCCATAACAGAGAAGCGTAGACGGCTGTGGGGGACGGTGGGGGGACGGATGGCCGGGGCAAAAATGCCCTGCTCCTTTAACCTTTGGGAAAGATTTAGGGCGGTGGCGGCATTATCTACCCCTACCCACAGGATAGGGGCATTGGCCGGCGCACCCCATGGCGGTTCTTTGCGGGAGCGTCGATGGCCTAGTTTTACTAAGGGTTCTAACCGATGACTAAGGTAATTAACGTTGTGCCAAAGTTGTTCAAGGCGATCGGGTTCCCGCTGGATCAGGTTAATGGCGGCCAGGGCGGCGGCGGTGTCGGCAGGGGAAAGACCGGTGGTGTAAATCCAAGTAAAAGCTCGGTTCCGCAAAAAATCAATCAGCGCGGCACTTCCGGCCACATAACCCCCTAAACTACCCAAGGCCTTGCTGAGGGTTCCGACTTGGATCCAATCCCCCACCGGGAGTTGAAAATGTTCACGACAACCGGCCCCGGTTTTTCCCACGGTTCCTGTGCCATGGGCATCGTCCACCAGCAACATACTGGCAAATCTAGTGGCGATCGCCACTAATTCCGGCAGGGGACAGAGATCCCCATCCATACTGAAGACCCCATCGGTGAGGATCAGGCAACGACGGTAATTTTGACGGTGTTTTTCCAGTAATTGAGTTAATTGTTCGGGATGGCAGTGGCCATAGTTAATCACCTTTGCCCCGCTCAGTTGCGCCCCCCGCTTCAGACTGGAGTGATTATATTCATCGGCCAAAATTAAATCCCGTTGCCCCACCAAAGCACTAATGGTGCCTAGGTTAGCTAAGTAGCCAGAACTAAATACCATGGCCGCTTCCGTGCCTTTCCACCGGGCGATCGCCGTTTCCAGTTGTTGATGTAATGGCCGCTGACCACTCAGTAAACGGGAACCGGTACTGCCAGTACCCCATTTGGCGATCGCCTCCGTGGCCGCTGTTTTTAGAGCAGGGTGGTCAGCCAAGCCAAGATAATCGTTGCTCGCAAAATTAATTAACCTTTGCCCATCCAGCTCAATTTCCGCCCCCGGCCCGCTGGTAATGCCCTTCGGACTGCGATGCCAATGGGCCCGGTGAATGGTGGTTAAAGCATCATCCAACCAAGCGTAGGGAGCTGAAGCAACGGCCATAAATTTTTACGTGATAAAACAAATCCCCCTAACCATTATCTAGCAGGGGGAAATGTTTTTTCTTTTTTTTAATGGCGGGAGGCGGATTTGAACCACCGACCTTCGGGTTATGAGCCCGACGAGCTACCAGACTGCTCTATCCCGCGTCGCCTTCGCTAGCATAACTGATAAAGGCAACTTTTGCAAAAAGCAAATTTTTAAAAAGATTATTCTCGCCCCAGAAATTAAGAGCCTTCCCGTAATTTATCCAATACAGAACGGTCTTCCAGGGTGGAAGTATCCCCGGAAATTTCTTCCCCGGACGCTAAACTCCGCAGCAGTCGCCGCATAATTTTGCCGGAACGGGTTTTGGGTAACACGTCGGTGAAACGGATTTCCGCGGGCCTGGCGATCGCCCCAATTTCCTCCGTAACGTGTTTGATTAATTCTTTTTGCAGTCCTTCACTGGGTTCCACACCGCCATAGAGGGAGACAAAGGCAAAAATTGCTTCCCCAGTCAATTCATCGGGACGGGCCACCACCGCCGCTTCCGCCACCGAGGCATGGGAAACCAACGCTGATTCGATTTCCATGGTGCCCAAACGATGGCCGGACACATTGATAACATCGTCCACCCGACCCATTACCCAAAAATAGCCATCTTCATCCCGCCGGGCCCCATCCCCCGCAAAGTAAAAATGCTGTTCCCCCTGGGGTTGGATATGTTCCCAATAGGTGGAGCGAAAACGGTTTGTGTCACCGTAAACATCCCGGATCATGCTGGGCCAGGGTTGCTTGATTACCAAAAATCCTCCTTGATCCGACGACACAGGATTACCGTCCAAATCAACAATTTCCACCACAATGCCGGGGAAAGGCCGGGTACAAGAACCGGGCTTGGTGGCGATCGCCCCAGGCAAAGGAGTGAGCATAATGCCGCCGGTTTCCGTTTGCCACCAGGTATCGACAATGGGACATCTGCCCCCGCCAATTACCCGGTGGTACCACATCCAAGCTTCGGGGTTAATGGGTTCCCCCACAGTGCCTAGTAAGCGGAGGGAGGACAAATCCCTGGCGTTGGGCACTTCTTCCCCCATACGCATAAAGGCCCGAATAGCAGTGGGGGCGGTGTAGAAAATATTCACCCCGTACTTTTCAATCACATCCCAAAAACAACCGGGGTTAGAGGGCCGGGGCACCCCTTCATACATCACCGTTGTGGCTCCGTTGGACAGGGGGCCGTAAACAATGTAGCTGTGGCCAGTAATCCAGCCCACATCAGCGGTACACCAATAAACATCCGTATCTTTGAGGTCAAAAATCCACTTGGTGGTCATGTGGGTGTAAAGGTTATAGCCCCCGGTGGTATGCACCACTCCTTTCGGTTTTCCCGTACTGCCGGAAGTGTAGAGAATGAAGAGCATATCTTCACTGTCCATGGGTTCGGCGGGGCAATGGGCCGATTGTTGGGGCTTTAACTCATGCCACCAATGATCCCGACCCGGTTCCATGACAATATCTGCTTTGGTACGTTGCACCACAATGACGTTTTTGACGCTGGGGGCTCCATGTTCCAGGGCCTTATCTACTTCCTGTTTAAGGGCGATCGCCTTATCTTTGCGGAAACCACCGTCGGCGGTAACGACTAATTTGACCTCGGCATCCACCAATCGATCCCGTAGGGCTTCGGCGCTGAATCCCCCAAAGACCACACTATGGGGGGCCCCAATGCGGGCACAGGCCAACATGGCGATCGCCGCTTCGGGAATCATGGGTAGATAAATAGCCACCCGATCGCCTTTTTCTACCCCCAAACTTTTCAGGGCATTGGCAAACTGACACACTTCCCGATGGAGTTGGGCATAGGTAATTATCCGAGAATCTCCGGGTTCCCCTTCCCAGATGATGGCCGCCTTATTCCGCCGCCAGGTGGTCAAATGGCGATCTAGGCAATTATGGGAAATATTTAACTGGCCCCCAGTGAACCATTTAGCAAAGGGAGGTTGCCAATCCAATACCCTGTCCCATTTTTTGAACCAATGTAATTCCTGCTCCGCCAATTCCCCCCAAAATTTTTCCGGATTACTAGCGGCTCGACTGTAGAGTTGTTCATATTCCCGCACACTGCGGACGTAAGCCCGTTCGCTAAATTCAGAAGGGGGATTGAAAAGACGTTCTTCGTGGAGGGTAGATTCAATATTGTCTGACATAGTTCTCCGTCGTGGTCATTGATGGGTTGGGGGTCAATGTTGACGATTGTCGCAAAAATCTTTGCCTTTTCCCTAGAGTTGTAAAGAGTCGTAAAATTTAGTCATGAGCAATGGTTTGTCCAATCCCTATAGCGATACTCCTACCCTTTTAAATTCCGGAGCCGCTAACCTGTTAGTTCCTAGCCCCGCCTTGGGGGTTTTGGAATTGACTAACCAAAATTTGGCGGGCTTGGTTTTTCCCCACGGCAACCTCTGCAAAGCAATCTTGATTGGTTGCGATCTACGTTTTGCCAATCTCGAAGGGGCCGATTTAACGGAGGCTAATTTGATTGCCGCCAGTTTACATCGGAGCAATCTCCGCCACAGCAATCTCTGTCGGGCAGTGTTGAACCGTTGCAACTTCAGTGAAGCGGATTTGACGGAAGCCGATGCCAACGAGGCCCAATTATGTCAGGCGGTGTTTACGGAAACGGAAGCCCTTGGTTTAGCCCTTTATCGAGCTAATTTGAGTCAGGCCCAGTTGATGAAGGCCCATTTGCAAAAAGCCTATGCCCCGGAAGCGAATTTTAGTGGGGTAGCGGCGATCGCCGTGGATTTGCGTTGGGCCAACCTAAGGAAAACCAATTTTCGGGGGGCGGATCTCCGGTACGGTAACTTCCGGGGAGCCAACTTATCCCAGGCGGATTTGGTCGGGGCCAACCTGACCGGGGCCAATTTACGGGGGGCTAATCTGGTGGGAGCCCATTTACAGCAGGCCAACTTAACCGATGTGACCTGGTAGGAATTTTAAGTTTTTTGCAATAGGGCTGACATTGTGAAGTACCGTCGTTTTGGCCGCACCAACCTGGAGCTATCGGTGTTTTCCCTGGGTACTATGAGGGGTCTCGGCGATCGCCAAATTTTTACCGCTACGGTGAAGAAGGCGTTAGAAGGGGGCATCAATCATATTGAAACAGCGGCGGCCTACGGTCAAAGTGAGGCATATTTGGGGGGATTTCTGAAAAACCATGGCCGGGATCGGGTTTATCTCACCAGTAAAATCTGCCCTACCCCGGATACCCAAGCCTTTACCAACGCCCTTGACCAATCCCTGCAACGACTCCAACAGGATTATGTAGATTGTTTAGCCATCCATGGCATCAATACCCCCCAGCATTGGCAATGGGTACAGCAAATTTGGCCGGCCATGGAGCAGGCCCAGCAACGGGGAAAGTTTCGCCACATTGGTTTTTCCACCCATGGGGATTTGCCTTTGGTTATGGAAATTATTGGGTCAGGAAAATTTAGCTTCGTTAATCTGCACTATTACTGGTTTAACCAACGGCTGGCCCCGGCGATTAACCTAGCCCATGCCCAGGATATGGGGATTTTTATTATTTCCCCGGCGGATAAGGGAGGGCAACTTTACACCCCGCCCCAAAAATTAAAGGATTTATGCCAACCCTTCACCCCCCTAGGTTTGACCTATCGTTTTCTTTTGGCGAATGAACGTATTACTACCCTGAGTGTTGGCCCCGCCTGTCCCCAGGAATTGGATGAACCCCTAGCCTATGGCGATCGCCTAACACCATTAACGGCGGAGGAAAAAAAGGTTTTGCAGGGTTTAATAACCCATCAACAACAAACTTTAGGTACTAGCAACTGCCAGCAATGTTATCAATGTCTACCCTGTCCGGAGGAAATTAACATTCCCGAAATTTTACGGTTGCGGAATCTTTCCCTTGCCTTTGATATGGTCAACTTTGGGCAATACCGTTATCGAATGTTAGAAAATGCTGGCCATTGGTTCCCCGGCAAAAGAGGCGATCGATGTACCGATTGCGGTGATTGTCTGCCCCGATGCCCCCACCATTTACCCATTCCAGATTTACTCCGGGAAAGTCATCAAAATTTACAGGGCCAACTCCGCCGCCGCTTATGGCAGGAATAAAAAAATGCGATGTATGCTTGAAGAAATCTGTCTTAATTCAATCTTGAAATTCAAGCAGTTGATGAGAGTTAAGAAAAATGTCGTGATATAGCCCCTCGGTGGATTATAGTTAAAATAATCTATAGAAACCACTAAATTCCTAATTCACCGATCACCGTTTGAGATACGGTGATGGCTCAAGCCGGCTATGCAGGAAATCAAAGCTCGCAAATGTCGGCTCAGTGAAGCGCATCGAGAAAGCCCAATGCGACTCATAACCGAGTAAACCCAGGAAGCAATTCCAACAGGTTCCCAAACTTGGAAAAAGAGCAGCTTAATGGCTTTGCATGATGAAACACCCGAAATGAAACAGCCAGGCGAGTTCGCCGCCGGGACTGCGCTACGGGCAGGAGTTTCTGGCAACTGTTCGTGAATGGGCTCTTGCAAGAAGCCGGAGAAACGGCTGTTGGTTTGGGAATGGCACCATTTTTAAATTTCCACCCCGGAGCCGTAGTTGGATCAGCAGTTTACGGAACGAAAAAACAGATTAAAAGTGCATACCGCAACCTGTCCAAAATTTACCACCCGACAACCACGAAACCGGAGATGCCAAAGTGTTCGACCGTATTAACCAGATGTATCGTTCCATCAGCCCTACTACCTTCAAATAGACAGAATCGCCGTCATGCCTATAAAGTTCAATATTTCCGAGGAAGAACAAGCCAAGGAACTTGATATTAGTCACAGAGATGCTAGACGCCATTGTTGGTTAACTGGGGCTCAGGCGATGCGTGGGATCTGCTTAGATGGAGGAATGGAGCTTGCAGCAGCCGGAAGCGGCAATTGGCATCACAATGGCACCAGTTGCAGCGGCTGGTGCAGTGCTTGGACTAGCTAGTTATGGCATTTTTAAGCTGTTTGAAGGAAATGACAACGGCAAAAACAAAAAGACGATCAAAAAAAGTAAATTACCGAACCAAGAAAAATGCCAAGCCCACTTCAAAAAATTGTCAGAACAAGCTATAGCCGACGCAATTCGAGATATTAATGGGCAAAAGCGAGAGAAGTCTTTTACACCAAAAGCAACGGGTTCGGAGGCAAGCTACCGGGATAGATTAGCCGCAGAACTTGGTGGCAAAATCGAAGTTTCTACCCCAGTTGGCAAGATAGATGTTCTACACAATCCGAAGTCATTGAAGTCAAAGTTGCCAAAAATTGGAAAAGTGCATTAGGACAAGTCAAAAGCTACGGCAAATTTTACCCAAACCATCGCCTCAGAATTCATTTATTTGGAACTTCCTAATTGATAGATACCCAGACAATGCTAATGAAACCCTTATGCAAATTCTTTGCCAGGCAAAAAAATACTAAACGTTCATCAGCCTATGTAATGGCGATACCCAGCTTACCCCCAAAGAATCAAGTAAGAGGAGAACTCAATGGCAACAATTACCGACTCAGACCTACAAGAACTTAAAGACCTCATCAATGGACTTGATAAAAAAATCGAAGTTAACCAGGCCCGCACCGATGAAAAGCTAGATGCAATGATATCTAACCTGTCAGACCTTAAAAAACAGATCGACAAACAAGACAGTCGCCTATGGGTGCTTGTTTCGGGAATGTTTATCGCCCTTGTGGGAGTTCTGGCAAAGTTTGCATTTTTCCCTAACCCCTAGCCTTTTCCCCCGTCAAAAATCAATCAAGAAGAAAAATAAATGGCAACAGTTACCCCATCAGACCTACAGGAGATTTTGAATGATGCAAGAGGTTACTGTGGATCTAGTAACATTTAACATTATTTAAAAATTAACTACACATTTAAAACTTTGGAGATTGACAAAAAATGCATCAAATTTTGACTATTATTGAGAAAGACAAGTTTGGTTATTATGCCTATTGTCCGGCTTTAGAAGGTTGTCAAACTCAGGGAGATTCTTTGGAAGAAGTTGAGCAAAATATCAAAGAGGCTATTTCCTTATACATTTCTACTTTGACGAAAGAGGAAAAGCAAGAACTATTTGATAAAGAGTTAAGTGCAATGATAACAGAGGTTCAAGTTGCCTAAAATACCGCGTTTAACTGCAAAACAAGCCGAGAAAATGCTACTGGATAATAATTTTGAATTATTACGCAGTGAGGGTAGCCATCGTATCTATGGAAAGCAGTCACGCAGGGTTGTGATTCCATTTCATTCTGGCAAGATTTTGCACCCCAAAATTACCAAGCAAGTAATTCAAGCAATTGAAAATGATTAATTCCATGGGGCGTTGATCACGGATAGCCCAAAATAACGCTTGGAGACAATATGAAGGCGATCGCCGGTAGCATGGCCTATGTCCAGTCGGCTTTGGTCACGAATTAACAATCAAAATTCTGGCAAGGGGGGTGGGAAATAAAAAATGCGATGTAACCTTAAAGGAAACTCATCTTGCCCAATTGTGCAATCCAAGTAGCTGTTATGACAAAAAAACGAACCTTTGGGGTCATCGGACTGGCGGTAATGGGGGAAAATTTAGCCCTCAACGTAGAAAGTAGGGGCTTCCCGATCGCCGTCTTTAACCGTTCCCCCAACAAAACCGACAAATTCATGGCCGAACGGGCCCCGGGCAAAGATATCAAAGCCGCCTACACCGTGGGAGAATTTGTCCAAATGCTGGAACGGCCCCGCAAAATCCTGGTAATGGTTAAGGCTGGCGGCCCCGTGGATGCGGTCATCGAAGAACTCAAGCCCTTACTAGAAGAAGGGGACATGATCATCGACGGCGGCAACTCCCTCTATGAAGATACGGAACGTCGCACCAAAGACCTAGAATCCACCGGCCTGGGATTTGTGGGTATGGGGGTCAGTGGAGGGGAAGAAGGGGCATTACTTGGCCCTAGTTTGATGCCCGGTGGCACCCCCGCCGCCTATAAAGAATTAGAACCCATCCTCCTTAAAATCGCCGCCCAAGTTGAAGATCCCGATAATCCCGCCTGTGTCACCTTTATTGGTAAAGGGGGAGCTGGGCACTACGTCAAAATGGTTCATAACGGCATTGAATATGGCGATATGCAGCTCATTGCCGAAGCCTACGACATTTTGAAAAACGGCCTAGGTCTAACTAACGAAAAACTCCATCAAGTCTTTGGGGAATGGAATAAAACTGACGAACTAAATTCCTTCCTGATTGAAATTACCACCGATATTTTTGCCAAAAAAGACCCTGAAACCCAAGGGCATTTAATCGACTACATTCTCGATGCCGCTGGGCAAAAAGGCACAGGGCGCTGGACAGTGATGAGTGGCTTGGAATTAGGCGTTCCCATTCCCACCATCTATGCCGCTGTTAATGCCAGGGTGATGTCTTCCCTCAAGGAAGAACGGGTGGCGGCGGCGGGACAGTTAACGGGGCCCAGTAAAACCTTTAGTGGTGACGTGGAAGCTTGGATTCCCAAAGTGCGGGATGCCCTCTATTGCTCCAAAATGTGTTCCTATGCCCAGGGCATGGCCCTCATCGCCAAAGCTTCCCAAGAATTTGGTTATGACGTTAACCTGCCGGAAATTGCCCGCATTTGGAAAGGGGGTTGTATTATCCGGGCAGGATTTTTAGACAAAATCAAAAAAGCCTTTAAGGATAATCCCCAGTTGGCCAATTTGCTCCTAGCCCCGGAATTTAAACAAAGCATTTTGGATCGCCAGGGAGCTTGGCGGGAGGTGTTGAGTTTGGCCAATGAAACCGGCATTGCGGTTCCGGCTTTTAGTTCCTCTTTGGACTACTTTGACAGCTATCGTCGGGCAGTGCTTCCCCAAAATCTGACCCAGGCCCAACGGGATTACTTTGGGGCCCACACCTATGAACGGACAGATAAGCCCCGGGGAGAATTTTTCCACACGGAATGGCTTAGTTAATTTTGTTCGATTTTTGATGTGAATATCTTGATTGAGGCCCTCGTTCCCTTGCCATTGGGAGTGGGGGATTTTTTTTGCCTAAATTTGCCTGAATGTTAGGTGGTAAAAACCCCATCTTTAATGCTCTGTTCCGATCGCCCTTCCCAGCCCAAGAGTTGACCAATGGCGATCGCCTGGGCCTGGGGCATCTGACCATGGGAGAAAACCCAGGGTAAGCGGGGGCAGAGGTCAGCCATTTGTGTCTGGAACCAATCAAGGACGTAGGGACTGCCGTAGATAATTAATCCTTGCAATTGGCCATGGGTTAAACATTGGCGGTAAAGGGCCTGGGTTGAGGGCGTTAACCCCGCTGTGCCCCGGAATGGATTGCCCCGAATGAAAATCTGCAACAAAAATGGAGCTTGGCCAAGGGGATAATGACCCAATAACTCTGGGGTTAAAATTTGGGGTTGGTAGCCTCCCCGTTGGGGCAAAGTTAGGGCAGGGCAGGCCCGGTCAAGAAAATTAGCAGTGAGTAAATCATCGACAACAATCAAGTTTTCCCCCCCTTGATCATCCAGGAATGAAACTGGCAAACTCCCTCCTTTTTGCAAAGCCGAAGTAAGAATTTGATCCACCACTTTGCGCCCTGGCAATGGCTGCAGATTGATCGTTAAATCGCCGGGGGAGGGAATTGGAGCTAACTTTTCCTTGGCTTTTAATATCCTCTGCAATGACTCATCAATTCTTGTTTCCTTTAAACGGCCCGATGCCACTGCGTTGGCGATCGCCGTAATGATCGGTGCTGGATCCGGGGGCATAAGTAAAATATCTACCCCTGCTTCTAGGGCACGGATAGCCACTTCTTCCGGGCTAGCAACCTGGGTAATACCGCCCATAATCAAAGCATCGGTGACAATAATCCCCTCAAAACCGAGTTTTTGCCTAAGTTGCCCAGTCAAAATAGCGGGGGAAAGGGTGGCGGGGTTGGTCTCATCCCAGGCTGGCACAAGGATGTGGGCCGTCATCACACTATCTACCCCGGCGGCGATCGCCTGACGAAAAGGAGGCAGTTCAATGGTTTCTAGCCGTTCCAAGTTATGGGGAATAACGGGGAGATGTAAATGGGAATCCCTGGCCGTGTCTCCATGGCCGGGAAAATGTTTGGCGGAAGTTAACACCGGAAAATTTTTGGTTCCTGCAATGTATTCCCCCACCAATGCCCCCACAACTTCTGGATTTTCCCCAAAGGCCCGCACATTAATAACCGGATTATCAGGGTTATTATTCACATCGGCGATCGGAGCTAAAATCCAATTCAGTCCCACCGCCAGGGCTTCCCGGGCCGTAGCCTCCCCCATCTGCCGGGCATAGTTTTTAGCTAGGCTTAAATTTTCTCCGGCAATACTGCCCAATGCCATGGGAGGGGGAAACCAAGTGGCCCCGGCAAACCGTTGCCCTACCCCCTCTTCAATGTCTGCGGCCAACAGTAACGGGGTGGTAGCCCAGCTTTGCAATTGGGCGGTGCGTAGGGCCAATTCCGCCGCACTTCCCCCCAGCAAAATCACCCCCCCTAGGTTGAAAGTTTCCAACCAATCTTGCAGAGTTCCGTTTAATGCTTCCCAGGCCGGGTAACGAATTTGGTGATCAAACAAAAATCCCGAAGCCCGCACCACAATTAGCTGGCCAATTTTTTGCTGTAAAGTCCAATTATTGGAATTAATTGTCACCATGGAAAAACCATTAAAGTTGGTTAATTAAACTTTTGAGCAGATGATATTTTTGGGAAAAATCGCCCAAATTCTGGCGGTTTTAAGTAATGCCAAAACGGTGCCGATAGTCATCTATCAATAACTTAGTAAAACTATTAAGGGGAAAGGTAAAGGCTTCGTCGGGGGTAACCCACTGCCATTCCACAATTTCTTCGTTGGGGACAATATTGGTTAATTCGCAACGGGCATAATAATTGAGCAAAACAAAATGGGCCGGACAATGGAACTGTTCATCGTTCACCGCTTCCTGCACCAGGGCAAATTGCACATCTAGTAAATCTAGCCCCACTTCTTCTTGAAATTCCCTTTTTAAAGCCGTTTCCAGGGTTTCGCCCCATTCCACTTTGCCCCCTGGCACTCCCCAGGTTCCCCGCCATTTTGTGGTTTTGACAATTAAAACTTTCCCGTCCGGGGCCCTAACCAAGGCACCAACGGTGGCTAAAGGAAATTGGGGAAGCATTATTACAGGGTAAATTTGTGGCAATTTTCGACTGGGTGATCATACCATGGTCAGTTGGAAACTTTTTATCTATTAGCCACTAGCAATTAGTAACTAATCATTAATATATGGATACGTTGAACGTTAAGGGCATTCGGGCCTACGGTTATACCGGCTACTTCGATGCAGAGCAATTTTTGGGGCAGTGGTTTGAGGTGGATCTGACAATCTGGATCGATTTATCTAGGGCGGGGCACAGCGATGACCTCGACGATACCCTCAATTACGCTGAGGCGGTGGCGATCGTACAAAAATTAGTCCGTGAGTCCAAGTTTAAAATGATCGAAAAGTTGGCCCAGGCGATCGCCGATGCCATCTTAGACACGGGCAAGACAGACAAAGTAAAAGTGGCCTTGACTAAATGCCAAGCCCCGATTCCCGATTTTGATGGGGACATTACCCTAGAAATTCTCAGAACTAGGTAATTTGATCCCTGGGGGATTTTTTTTGCCTGATGTACAATGGCGGAAAGGTTTTTGTGAATTTTGCTAATATCTCTGAACTTTTCTGCACTTTCGCCCAGGGAGGTAAATTATGGCGACCGAAGTTTTAAACAAGCCCAGCAACAGTACAATCCGTAAGCCCGCGCCCCGTTATCGGGTGCTACTGCACAACGATGATTTCAACTCCATGGAACATGTGGTGCAGACCCTCATCCAAACCATAGCGGGGATGACCCAACCCCAAGCGGTGGACATCATGATGGAAGCCCACGTTAACGGTATGTCCTTGGTGATTACCTGTGAGTTGGAACATGCTGAATTTTATTGTGAAACCCTCCGGAGTCAGGGTTTATCCAGCACCATCGAACCAGACGAATAGGGTTGTCCTGCAACTTTTTGGGGAAGCTTGACAAAGGTCACAGTTTTGATCACAATGAAATACTGTGACTAGGGGCTATAGCTCAGTTGGTAGAGCACTTGCATGGCATGCAAGGGGTCAGCGGTTCGAACCCGCTTAGCTCCATAAGGTTAAAAGATAAAATAACAACGGCGATCGCCTGCTCTTTACGCTGCATTGTAGTCAGCACGGCCAAACGATTATGGAGTGAAGGGGGGGATTCATCTGAAGTAATTAGAATGGCTAGTTTTAGCCCCGTGACCCTGAGTTAAAAAGTGGACAAAATTCGATTAGCGAAACAAAAAGAGTTTGCGATCAAAACTTTTGGTCACGAACATACAACATTGCGACGCGATTCACGTACGAATCATCAGTCATCACATTCAGTGTGCGTAGAAGTCGGCCATCGACCAATTCGGCGAAATCGCAGATCGTTGTGTCCCCGTCGTCGTAACGACATCTTTTCGGATCAGCATCTGAATGTTTATGCGACCATTCCGGCTTTTCATTCGTGTTGAAGTAAATACGATCATGGTCACAAAATGTCCATCCATCGAAGGCATTTACAGGATGGTCGAGGACGCCTTCTTGGTCATACCAATCGAGAACGGGACAATCGCTAAAACACTGGCTAAACTGTCCATCGGCAAAAATGCGAACGATCATGCCATTAGTTGAGGTTAAATCCATGGCCGACAGATCGGCTGAGACCCCAATATGGTCAAACTTCGACGCGAAACTGATACTATCTAGCGTTACGTCAAAAACGGTTTCGGCAGTGGCGCAAAGAAGCCATTGGCCAACAAAAGGGCTGTTCATGTCGTGAAAAACTTCGTCCACTTCAGTCGGATAACGACCCGGTCCACGAGGGCGTTCGATTGCAACCTAGACGCGATCGCCGGGTTCAATGCAGCGCATGCATGGTTAGCCAGCATTTTCATGTGTCTCGCCTCACTATTTGTGAAACTTGCTGAGTCAGCAACTGTTCGAACGCCCGCTGCTGCTCGACGCTCTGAAAGAATCGCTTCGGAATCGCGGTGAACTGACGCGAGCCGTAGTAAAGAATGTAAGAGTGAGCATCAATCAATGCCCGTGAATACATGCTCCACTGAAGCTGAGAATCAATATGGGCTGTGCGGAAATGAATGCCCTCCGGTGAAAATGTGAGTGAATAATTGTCGCGGAACTTCGGCTCGCGGCGGAAGGCCAGCGGCGGGATGATTATGAATGCGGCGATGAGCATGAGCGCGAACGCGACTGCAATGACGATACACGCAAGGCCAAGCCAGTGTAGACTCGATGACCGCCAGAGATAAACGCCGATGCCAACGAGAACGACGGTAACGACAATATCGAGACGCAGACGCAGGTACGAAGCGTAGTGCGCTCGTAGTGCCCGAACGTAATCGCTCTCTGCGTATCGGAAAGAAAGATTGATGGTCGAATTCACAGGACGTGCGCGATGCTGGCCAACCATTAACTATACCGACATTATAGTCAACCTCTACCGGGCAAAAAACAGAAAGTTTCCCCATAATCTCCTTGTGGAGAAAGTTATCCAGAAATATTCTGAAATAATCGCCCGATGGACAAACTTTCTAAAAAAGCTCCTTGAACAAGTCCGCGATGTCATTCGTTTGAAGCATTACTCTTACAAAACCGAAAAATTTATCCAAATATGGCACGGGAAAACCCTGCTCTTTAGGGCGGGGATGCGCCGAGTGCCTTAGCTTCCCTCCTAGTGGGTTCCCAGCTTAAATCAGACTTATGCTGATTATGTTAGCATAACAGGATGAGGATTTTAGAGTTCAAGGTCAAAGGAAAAAAGGAACAGTATCGCCAGATCGACGATGCCATCCGAACCGCACAGTTTGTGCGGAACAAAGCCTTGCGCTATTGGATGGACAATAAAGGGGTTAGCAAGTACGACCTCAACAAATATTGCGCCCAGTTAGCCAAGGAATTTCCCTTTGCCAATGAACTTAATTCAATGGCCAGACAATCTTCTGCTGAGAGAGCTTGGTCTGCAATTGCTCGTTTCTATGACAATTGCAAAAAACAAGTAAAGGGCAAAAAGGGGTTTCCAAAGTTCAAAAAATATTCTCGGTCAGTGGAATACAAAACCTCTGGCTGGGTATTACTTAACCCCAAACACATTGAGTTTACTGATAAGAAAAAAATCGGCAAGCTCAAATTAGTTGGGACTTGGGATTTAGCCTTCTATGACCCGTCTCAAATCAAAAGAGTGCGATTACTCAAGAGGGCAGACGGCTACTATTGTCAGTTCTGCATAGCTGTTGATGTTGAAATCAAAACGGAACCCACCCATAAAACAGTGGGGTTGGACTTGGGCTTAAATTACTTCATTGCCACCAGTGATGGTGAGTTGGTGGAGTCTCCCAAGTTCTACCGGAAGTCCGAACGACAACTCAATCGAGCTAATCGCAAAAAGTCCAAAAAGTACCGCAAAGGTACTAAACCTCAATCCCGTAACTATCACAAGGCTAGAAACCGATATGCTCGGAAACATTTAAGAGTAAGTAGGCAACGTAATGAGTTTTGCAAACGAATTGCATACTGCGTAATCCAATCTCACGATTTGGTCGCCTATGAAGACTTAAAGGTAAAGAACATGGTACGGAATCGACATCTAGCCAAGTCGATTAGTGATGCAGGATGGGCTACATTCCGTCAGTGGCTGGAGCATTTCGGGGTCAAATATGGCAAGGTAACTGTTGCCGTTCCACCCCATTACACCAGTCAAAATTGTTCCCAATGTGGGGAAACGGTTAAGAAATCTCTCAGTGTTAGGACACATAATTGTCACCACTGTGGATATGTTGAAGACCGGGACGTAAATGCCGCCAAAGTCATCCTGCAACGGGCTTTAACTACCGTGGGGCACACGGAATGTAAGCTTCTGGAGATTGACCCTCTAGCTTCGTTGGAGCAATCCTGCGGGGTTACGGTTAGTCCGTGAAAGAAGAATCCCTTTCCTTTAGGGAAGGGAGTGTCAAATTCAATAAATTAAACGCCATATCTTGCTCCATAATAAACACCACTCACGAAAAATGGATAAAAAAATTGAAATTTTTTAAACAACAATTTTTAGAAAGCTAAATCCTTGAAGTGGAGGGGATTTTCACTGATATTTGCTCCTTGGCATCCAGTCAAGCAAGTTTAAGGGCAAATGTACTGAACTTGATTGGCGTTTGGATACATAATTTGGAGATTTCCACAGAGAAAAATTACAATAAGTAACAACATTTATCGGTAACCCCTTTTTCTGATGATTTCCCCTTTACGAAAATACTTCGCTTTTCTTTCCCCCTATCTCTGGGGTATTTTGCTGGTGGGCTTGTTGGCCCTCTGTCCCCTGCCGGTGTGGGCAACGGAAACCCCTACCGTCGTAACTGATGAGGAATTACAAGTAGGAGATAGCCTAGCTGAGCAAGCCTTTGCCGCCACGGAAATCGGAGATTTTGCCACGGCTGAAAAATATTGGACAGAATTGATCGAAAAATTTCCCCAGAATCCCGCCGTCTGGAGTAATCGAGGCAATGCCCGGGTTAGCCAGAACAGGTTAGATGAGGCGATCGCCGATTTTAATGAGGCCATTGAGTTAGCACCGGATCAAGCGGATCCCTACCTCAACCGGGGGACAGCCCTGGAAGCCAAAGGGCAATTCAAAGCGGCCATTGCCGACTACAACCAAGTTTTGGCCGTCAATCCAGAGGATGCCTTTGCCTACAATAATCGGGGCAATGCGGAAGGAGGGTTGGGACATTGGGATGCTGCCCTGGAAGATTTTCAGCAAGCAACGGCGATCGCCCCTAATTTTGCCTTTGCCCAAGCCAACACGGCCCTGGCGTTGTACGAACTGGGGCAAAAGGAAAAAGCCATTCAAACCATGCGGCGTTTGGTGAAAAAATATCCCATGTTCGCCGATATGCGGGCCGCCCTCACCGCCGTACTCTGGGCCGATGGTCAACAGGGGGAAGCGGAAAGCAACTGGGTAGCCGCCGTGGGGGTGGACAGCCGTTACGAAAACCTTGATTGGGTAAAAGAAATTCGCCGTTGGCCTCCCAGGGTAGTCAGTGCTTTGGATAAATTTTTGAGTCTTAGCTGAGGGGCTATCCTCCGGGGGAAAGCTAGCGGATAATGAATTATTGTGATTGCCATCGGTAAGATCGACCCAACCGTTTGGTTTTGAGGACAATAGCCGATATTATTAAGAAAAGTAACCACGGATAATGGACAAGACTGTCCTAGGCCCCTGGTATTCGATGATAAGAAACTGGTTAACTGTTTAGTCAACTTTTTACAATCCAGAACAAAATAGGGCCTTTGCCCAAGCGATTTTTCCCCACAGCAAATATCCCCGGAGGTATTTAGATCATGTCCATTCGTCTCTACGTCGGTAACTTACCGAAAGAATCCATTGAAAGGGAAGCTTTACAAGAGGTGTTTGCGGAAGCCAATGCCGTTGTTTCCACCAAAGTTATTAAAGACCGCAAAACGGGTAAATGTCGGGGATTCGCTTTTGTGACGGTTTCCACGGACGAAGCGGCGGATGAGTTTATCGAAAAATACAACGGTCAGTCCTTTATGGACAGTCCCCTAAAAATTGAGAAAGCTAATCCCCGCTCCAAGGAAGATGAAGAAGGGGGCTCCGAAACCACTGGGGCAACGGAAGCTGGGGCTGAAGAATCCAATAATAAAAAACCCCGCAGTGATAAAAAGCGTGGTGCCAAGAAGACTTCTAATGCCGCCGCCGCCACTGGGAACGAAAGTTTCCAACCGGATCCCCGCTGGGCAGACCAGTTGGCCCAGCTCAAGGAAAAATTAACTGCGGCGCAGTAAAAAAACAAGAAAAATGACAACCCTTGACAACCTTGGTGATGAGGATAAATTTCCATGGCTGAATTAGATGCCGCCAATTTGATGAAACAGGCCGTGGGTAAAGCCGCCGCCGACCGGGTTAAATCCAATTCCATTGTTGGTTTAGGTACCGGTTCCACCACCGCCTATGCCCTTGAATTCATTGGCGATCGCCTAAAAAAAGGAGAGTTGGAAAATGTAGTTGGCATTCCCACCTCCTTCCAGGCGGAGGTGTTGGCCCGTAAATATGGCATTCCCCTCACCACCCTAGATGTAGCAGATCGCATTGATATCGCCATCGATGGTGCAGACGAAGTAGATCCCCAGAAAAATTTAATTAAGGGGGGAGGAGCGGCCCACACCAGGGAAAAAATCGTTGATGCCCTAGCCGAAAGTTTTCTGGTGGTGGTGGATGGTGGCAAGTTAGTGGATCAATTGGGTTCCACCTTCCTGCTTCCGGTGGAAGTAATTCCCATGGCCCTTACCCCGGTGATGCGAGCTTTGGAAAAGTTGGGGGGCAAACCGGAACTGCGTATGGGCATCAGAAAAGCTGGCCCCGTAGTTACTGACCAGGGGAACTTGGTTATTGATGTGAAATTCGCTGCCATTCCTGATCCAGCCGAATTAGAAAAAACCATTAATAACATTCCTGGAGTGTTAGAAAATGGTCTTTTTGTTGGGGTAGCTGATGTAATTTTAGTGGGAGAGATTATTGATGGAAAACCCAGTGTACGGGAATTTTAACTCCCGTTAATCCCAGGAATTATCTAGGTTTTTCTGTTCTTTAACCAAAAAATTATGGGGAACCCCTGCGTTGGAGTAGCTGATAACGCAGGGACTTTTCTTGTTTGATAATCTACAATTTAGCGACTATTCATCGTAATATTCGGGCATTTTCTCCCGGCGAGCTTCGGGAATATTTACCCGGGGAGGATTGTAGGGGTTAGGGGCTTCATCGTCATCCCAAACGTCCCCTTCCATTTCTTCTTCGTACTCATATTCAGAGATAGGGGATACTACCTGGGCTTCCCCCCAGTTGTCCACTTCGTAATCGTCTTCATATTCTGGTTCAGGGTAGCTCAGGGGAGCCACTTCTCGACGTAGGGGAGGTGCAGGGCGGGTTTCTTGCCAATCATCTTCATGCCAACTCTCTTCCATTACCGGCTCTGGCCGACGAACCTGCACTGGAGTCCGGATAGGAATACCGCTACCAAGCTGGTTTTCGGGGCGGGTGGTGGGAGGGTAATATAAATCTTCCTCCATGCGTTCCCAGGAGGGGCGGCCAATGCCGAGACGCTCCAGTAACCCGACACTCAATTGACTTAGCCTTTCCTCTGCCCCTTCAAAAACGATCAGACGGTTGGGGCCGCTACTAACCACTTCGTCAATGGAAAGCTCATAGGTGCTGATAAGTTGGTCGGGGATTTGGGGCAATCCGAGGGACGCAATGATAATGGAGGAAACTTTACCTGTGCCTAAATCGAATTGAAAATCCCGAACCCGCCCCAGGGGTTCTCCGGTTTCCGTCACCACCTCGCTATTAACCAGGGGGGAGTAAAGATCCACTTCCACCAGTTCAAAAACGTCTTCATTTTCCACCAGTACCACGTCCCCGGTTTGGACAATGCAGTTCAGATAAAGGTACTGGGGCATCCCCGTCAAGGACAAAAAGTTATCCCGCAGGCCCAGGGCGACAATTTCCCGTTGATCGACATCAACCAAGACTTCTTTGACTACGCCAAGTTTTTTGCCACCACTGCGGGTAATAACTTCGGTGTTAATAAATTCGTTTCGGAGACGGATGTTATCAATGGTCATTTTTGTTTGGCGATCGCCGGGGTCGGGGAGGTCAACGAAATTTAGATTATAGGGAAAGGGGTTTAAAGAAAAGTTTGGCTTTCTGCCGAGAAATCTGAGCAATTAACCCCAGTTTACTTTCCTTAATATAAATCATTGTAGCGAATGCCTTGATTTTCTTGGGCATAATTGCTATCAAAGGTTTCTGGGGCAATAATTGTCAATGTTTTAATGGCTGTGGAATGCTCCCCGTTCTGGGAAAAAGGGGGCAGTCATCTCCTCTACAGTAACACTTAGGCTTTTTAGCATATCCGCCAACACCGGGTCAGGGGCTAGTCTTAAATAGTCCACCGTTACCTCCAGGGCCACATGGCGATTTCCCAGATGATAAGCGGCCCTGAGCAATGCCAGGCGATCGCCACTGGTGACATGGAATAGGGCTTCGGGGGCGGCCAGGATAGCCAAAATTTCCCCCGACTGGGCTTGGAGATAATCCCCCGGTTGCAAAAAAGTTCCCCTGGGTAATTGGATAAACAAGGGTGGAAATCCAGGCTTATCAAAACGGTAGCGGCTACGACTGCGTTCGTCGGCGGTGAGGGACAACTGCCAGGTGGCATTGCCGTCAAAATTTTCTAAGCGACGATCAAAAATCACCATAGCTAGTCTACAGGGGCAAGAAAGAGAAGAAAAACCAATAAAAACTTAATGACTATCACCGACGCAAATTGATAATGGCCCGTTGAATTTGGGTTTTGATGTTGGCATTTTTCCGGGCCGCTTCGGTAATTTGGTTAAATTCCCCGGGTTTGAGACCACTTTGTTCGGCAATATTTTTGGAGCGGTTACAAAAATTAATGGCGATTACCTGGGCGTTGCGGGGCAACTTCTTGATACTTTCCCGGTTGGTGCAGGTAAGTTGGGGGGGAACCCGACCGATCAGGGTTTGAATTTCTTCAAAAGCTTTTTTCCGTTCCACTTCAATGGCCAAAACCGCTTTAGCATAGCGATTAATGCTATCGGGGGAAAATTCTTGGGAATAGGCTTTTGAGCGAAAGACAAGGGCAGTGGGTTGCCAACTCACCTCTGGAATCATACCCCCGACTAACCCAAGGAAAGCGAGAGTATTGGCAATAAAAAATCGACTCAGAACACCGTTCAAGCCGTTTAAGGGACGTGAGCTAATAACCATGCGCCTAGTCGCTTTCGAGTGAATAGGATCGCAAAATCCTAGTGGTTTGCATTTCCTGTTTGAATTACTTTGCCGGGGATAAGTTCCGTGGGGGCTGTTACCCTAGGGAAGCAGTGTCTTGCTAGGGGCACGAATTTACGGATAAATCCATGGAAGAAAGGGTACTAGAAACCGTCGAAAGTAAGGATTTTTACCATATCAGTGTTTTGCCAGAGGCTTTGGTGGGAGGCTTAAATGTGGTAGCGGGGGGCCATTACCTTGATGCCACCGTAGGGGGGGGAGGCCACAGCCTGGAATTACTGAAGCTGGACATTCCCCTTTCCCTAACCTTGGTTGATCGAGATGCCCAGGCGATCGCCGCCGCTCTGCACCGTTTGAATCCACTGGTGGTGGACAATGGGGCAATAGCTATTAATACCTGGCAGGGCAATTTTGCCGACTTTCCGGGACAAGCCGAACAATTTGACGGCATCATCGCAGATTTAGGGGTAAGCTCCCCCCAACTAGACCAAGGCGATCGGGGTTTTAGTTTTCGCCAAACGGCCCCCCTGGATATGCGGATGGACCAGGGCCAAGACCTAACCGCCGCCGATATTATTAACCATTGGTCAGAAAAAGACCTAGCCCAGATTTTTTACGAGTATGGGGAAGAACGGCTTTCCCGGCGCATTGCCCGACAAATTGTGGAAAATCGTCCTTTTCAGACCACCACGGCTTTGGCCGAGGCGATCGCCCGTTGGGTACCAGGAAAATATCGCCATGGCCGCATCCACCCCGCCACCAGAACTTTTCAAGGTTTACGGATCGCAGTTAACGATGAATTGGGCTCCCTGGAAAAATTCATTGCCCAGGCCCCCCATTGGTTAAAAACCGGAGGCAAGTTAGGCATTATCAGCTTCCACAGTTTAGAAGATCGCATTGTTAAACATCGTTTTCGGGAAGCGGAACATTTTCAGGTACTTACCAAAAAGCCCATCATCCCCAGTGAGCAGGAACAACGGGCAAATCCCCGGGCCCGCTCAGCTAAGTTACGGTGGGCAGAAAAAATTTAATACCTTAAACCCGAAGGTTAGTAGACAATTACTTGGAAGCGGTTTTGTTTACTTCCTGCATCAGCACTTCGTAGGCCTTGGCGAATTGGGGGTCTTCCAATGTACCAACCTTCTCCCGATTTTGTTGTAATTCCTTCCGTTGTCCGTCGGTCAATTCCACCACCACATCGGGGTCAATGCCGTGTTTGTTGATGTCCCGGCCGTTGGGGGTCAGATACTTGGCGATCGTCACCGCCATGCCCGAACCATCCCCTAATTCCCGCACCGATTGTACTAAACCTTTACCAAAGGTCGTCGTGCCCACAATGATGGCCCGTTGGTTATCCTGGAGGGCTCCGGACACAATTTCACTGGCACTGGCGGAACCTCCATCCACTAGGACAACTAGGGGCTTGTTGGTCAACTGTTTTTTGTTTGCACTTTGTTTTTCTACTTCCCCCCGGCGATCGACGGTGGAAACAATGCCGCCATCATTCAACCAAATGCGGGCAATATCCACACTGGAATAGAGTAAGCCACCGGGATTGGAACGGAGGTCGAAAATGTAACCCACCACGTTATCTTTCTCCAGTTTTTGCACTGCCTCACGCATTTCATCGGACGCCTGGGCACTGAACTGGTTTAAGCGAATATAGCCCACCTGGCTACCCCCAATTTCTTCTAACTGGGCCCGCACTGGATGGATTTCAATTAGGGTGCGTACTAAAGGATAATCAATGGGCTGTCCCTCCCGTTCAATGGTTAGTACCACTTCCGTACCGGGTTTACCACGGATCAACTTCACCGCATCATCCACTTCCATGCCATCGGTGGTTTTACCGTCAATTTTGGTGATTACATCTTTGGAAAGAATGCCAGCGTTATAGGCGGGGGTGTCTTCAATGGGGGCCACCACCACGATTTTTTTCGTATCCTGGTCTAGGGTAATTTGAATACCCACTCCGGTTAACTCCCCAGATGTATCAATCCGCATGGACTGAAACTCATCGGGGGCCATGAAACGGGTGTAGGGATCGTTGAGCTTCTCCAGCATTTCCCGGATAGCAACATAGGCATCCTCTTGATTGTTATAGTCCCGTTTTAAATAATCCTGGCGAACCGCTACCCAATCTTCGCCGTTAAAAGTACCATCTACATAGGTGCGGTTGACAATCTGCCAAACTTCGTCCACTAATTCCTTGGGGTTGTCCTGGAGGTAGCCCTGGGAACGAGCTAAACGCAACCCCACGCCAGTTACCGCCACCGTTGTTAGCAACAGGGCTGTAGTTCCCAAAATCAGACTGCGTTTTTGTTTCAACATGGGATTGATTGCGAGGCAACTGGTGAAGATTGATTAAGAAAATAAACTCTATTGAAGCTATTAGAGTCCTTGATTATTTAAGTTATAACATTTCAGCGATGATGGTTATTGAACTCCCATGACGGATTTAGTTGTGTCTGACTCCCTCAAAAATCGACGGGAAGAGCTGATGTGGCAACGGCGTTGGAAGCGTCTGAGGTCCTGTTGGCAATTTGTCTGTGTTTGTGGTTTGGCCGGGGGCATGGTCTGGGTGATGAGCTGGCCAGAATGGTCAATTCGCTCCGATCGCCAGGTAGAGTTTGCCGGGAATGAGTTATTGAGCCGGGAGACTCTTTATAAGGATCTGTCCTTGGAGTATCCCCAGGCTATCTGGCAACTTTCCACCCAGCAATTGGGCAATGGGTTGGCCAATAATCCTGCTTTGCTAAAAGTAGAAGTCACCCGACAATTATTTCCGGCTCAGTTGAATGTGGCGGTGCAGGAACGACAACCGGTGGCGATCGCCGTGGCCGATGAAGGCTTGGGCTACCTAGATGTGGAAGGAAATTATATTCCGGGTAAACTTTACAGCAAGGAAATCCAAAACAAACTGCCCAAAGTGCCCCAGTTTCTGGGCTTTACCTCCCAGTACCGCCCCTTCTGGCAAACTTATCAAAACCGCATCCAGCAATCCCCCGTTAAGATCCGCATCATCAACGGCAATAACCCCAGTAACATCACCTTAACTACAGACTTAGGTCTGGTTTTCCTTGGTTCTGACCTGTCTCAATTTGGTCAACAGCTGCAGGTGCTGGAGAAAATGCAAAATCTACCCCGCCGCATTCCCAAGCAAAATTTATCCTTCATTGACCTCAGCAATCCCGACAATCCCAGCATCCAACTTAAACCCCAAACTCCATCGGAAAAGGAAACCGTTAAGAAACCCTAATATTTTTTCCTTGAAGCCATTACTCTCCTCTCCTGTACAGAAAAAAAGCTTCAATTTGCATTGACAAATTTGCTCAATATGCCTAGTGTAGGGACGATAGACCCTGGAATCTGTTCCTAAAAGATTACCCGACTGTAGTTTACGGGGCTAACTCACTTAATGTTAGCTATCCTCGTCTTGTTCGGAGCTTTGAATGTCTCCAGTGCGAATTTCTTGATTAGTACTTCGCCCCAATCTTGATCCCCTAACATCTACCCCCTGCAATGACGCTTAATAATGATTTACCTTTAAACAACACAGGCTTCACCGGTAGTGATCTCGATGATGCGACGGATGGACTGGATGAGTTCTTTTCTTCTTCCATGGCCGAAGATGATCTGTTGGCATCGGTGGTAGAAGTGCCAACTTTTTCCAATCCCAGCCCTAGCCCCAGGTCAAAACAGGATCAGATTGTGCCCAGTAATATTGCCAAAATTAAGGTTATTGGAGTCGGTGGGGGCGGTTGCAATGCGGTCAATCGGATGATCTCCAGTGGGGTGACGGGCATTGACTTCTGGGCCATTAATACAGACTCCCAGGCTTTGACCAATACCACCGCCCCGGATCGGATTCAGATTGGGCAAAAATTAACCAGGGGACTGGGGGCCGGGGGAAATCCGGCGATCGGGCAAAAAGCGGCAGAGGAATCCAGGGATGAAATTGCCCGTTCCCTAGAGGGTACGGATTTAGTTTTTATTACTGCAGGCATGGGTGGAGGCACTGGCACCGGGGCCGCTCCCATTGTGGCGGAAGTAGCCAAGGAAATGGGGTGTTTAACTGTGGGCATCGTTACCCGGCCCTTTACCTTTGAAGGTCGTCGTCGGGCGAAACAGGCAGAAGAAGGTATTAGTGCCCTCCAGTCCCGGGTAGATACGTTAATCGTTATCCCCAACAACCAGTTATTATCGGTTATTCCCGCTGAAACCCCCCTCCAGGAAGCGTTCCGGGTGGCCGACGATATTCTACGCCAAGGGGTGCAGGGCATTTCCGACATCATTATCATTCCTGGTTTGGTCAATGTGGACTTTGCTGATGTACGGGCGGTTATGGCCGATGCGGGGTCAGCTTTGATGGGCATTGGCGTAGGCTCCGGTAAATCCCGGGCAAGGAAGCGGCCACGGCGGCCATTTCTTCCCCACTACTGGAGTCTTCCATCCAGGGTGCAAAAGGGGTGGTGTTTAATGTCACCGGGGGCAGTGATTTGACCCTCCACGAAGTGAATGTAGCCGCTGAAATTATTTATGAGGTAGTGGATGCCGATGCCAACATTATCTTTGGAGCTGTCATTGACGATCGCCTCCAGGGAGAAATGCGGATTACGGTCATTGCCACGGGTTTTAATGGCGAGAAAGAAGCTCCAAAAGCAAAACCAGCCGCCGTTCCAAAGGCGATCGCCAACAATAGCAATAGCTCCACTGCTCCGGTGGAGAGGGTAGAAACCACCGAGGAGGAAGACACCTTACTGGCCCAGCCTCCGGAGTTGGACATTCCTGACTTTTTGCAAAAGCGACGTTTTCCCCGCCGCTAGGTTCCAGGTAATATGAGCATTATTTGACCATTAAAATTCCATAAGCTACACTGTTAACCTCGTATTTGTTGTTTCAAACCATAGAGGTTGATCGATTTGCGTTTTTTGTTTGCTAGCCTACTAATCCCCCTGGTGTTACCGCTACCGGTTCTGGCCCAGTCCGCCACCTTCTATGGCAACCAGTTTGTCGGGCGAAAAATGGCCAACGGTCAAGTTTATAGCCACGGCCGCATGGTGGCAGCCCACCCCAGTCTTCCCCTAGGTAGTCGGGTTAAAGTAACTAATCGGCGCACGGGAAAATCGGTGGTGGTGACGGTCACAGATCGTTGCAACTGCTCTATTGATCTGAGTCGGTCAGCTTTTCAACAAATAGCAAACCTCAGAAAAGGGCGGGTGTCGGTGAAAGTTACCCGGCTTTAGGTGCTAGGTAAACTCCGCAAATAGGGACTGAGGTGGGATCGTTCTGCAATGGAGTGAAACAGCGGCCCCCGGGAGGACAACTCCACCACACTTAGTCCCGTCACTGGCATGGAAAAACGATCCCGGTACCGGCCAATGTCTATCCCTATAAGACTGCACAGTAGGATGCGAATAGTTGCCTTGTGGGAAACCAGCAACACATTGCCATCATCAAAACGATCTTCAATTTCCTCTAGTACCCGGTTTCCCCTGCGGGCAATGTCGATGCCCCTTTCTCCTCCGGGGGGACAGTTCCAGGCTGGATCCGTTAGCCACTGCATATAAAGGTCATGGTCCCGTTGGTAAACTTCCCGGGGATGTAACCCTTCCCATTCCCCATAGGCCACTTCCCTCAGGCCAGGACGGATTTCCATTTTTATCCCCAGGCGATCGCACAGGGGGTGGGCCGTTTGTCGGGCCCTTTGCAGGGGACTAACATACACGGCTCTCCAAGGATAATCAACATAGGCTTCGGCAAATTCCTTGGCCATTAAAATTCCTTCGGGAGTAAGCCCTGGGTCATTCTCCGGCGTACCGCAATAGCCCCCTGTGGCGCTGTAGGCAGTTTGTCCGTGACGAAGAAAATAAAGTTTGAGGGCCATGGCCGAGTCGGAAGAAAGCAATATTACAGGGAAATAAAAGAAGCAGATGTCCAACTCCATTGTACAGAAATACTCTGTTTTTTTCTTCGGTTATGTCCACCCTAAGGGGGAAATTTTTGGCCTCCCTATGACCGTCACGGGGAGATTCCTGTTTCAAGGATTCTGGAATGGATAGCCCACTATGCTTCTAACCAAGCTAGGCTATCTCGTCTGACTTTTTGGGTTTGGGGACTGTGTGCCCCAATCGCCATTTGTTCAGTCGCCAGGGCAATATCCGGAGGTATTGGTAATTCGCAATTCAATTAACCATGCCAGTGCCCAGAGATGATTATTCTTGCCAAATGCGGCAACTAAATTCCTCCCTTTGTGGTTGAAGAGTTTTGGTACATTTTAGAAAGTTTTTCAGGGTATCCCCATGGCTCAAATAATTAATTTTCAGTTGGAGGGAATGCGTTGTGCCGCCTGTGCCTCTGCCGTTGAAAAGGCGATCGCCAAAGTGCCGGGGGTGGAATCCTGTCAGGTAAATTTTGCCCTGGAACAGGCCAGGGTGAATTACCATGGGCAATTTAATACAAAAGCCCTGGAGCGGGCAGTGGAGGAAGCCGGTTATCGCGCCAAAGCGTTACCGGAAGATGGTCGGGTTTTCGCGGGGGAAGCGGATCGAGGGAAAAAAAAGCTATTTCAACCGAAATTGTTGGTGGGTTTAGTTATTAGCGGTGTTCTCTTTTTTGGCTCCCTACCTATGATGTTGGGGGTTAATATTCCCCATTTTCCCCATATTTTCCATGATCCTTGGTTGCAATGGCTGTTGGCTACCCCGGTACAGTTTTGGTGTGGCGGGGAATTTTACCGAGGAGCTTGGAAGTCTGTAAAAACCCGCAGTGCCACCATGGATACCCTCGTGGCCTTGGGTACCAGTGCGGCTTATTTCTATTCTGTGGCCATTACCCTGGCTCCCCAATGGTTGACCAATCAAGGTTTAGAAGCCCATGTTTACTTTGAAGCGGCGGCGGTGGTAATTACCCTCATTTTGTTAGGGCGCACCCTGGAACAGCGGGCCCGGCGGGAAACCTCTGAAGCAATTCGTAAATTGATGGGATTACAGCCCCAAACGGCTTTGGTAAAAAGGGGAGATAGCTGGGAAACCGTGGCGATCGCCACCATAGCTATTGGGGATATTGTGCGGGTAAGACCAGGGGAAAAAATTCCCGTAGATGGCCTAGTGGTGGCGGGGAGTTCTAGCGTGGATGAATCCTTAGTAACCGGGGAAAGTTTACCCGTTAGTAAAACCGTCGATAAGGAAGTGATTGGGGCAACGTTAAATAAAACCGGTAGTTTGGAAGTAAAAGTTACTAAGTTGGGGCAGGATTCCGTTCTGGCCCAGATTATTCAATTGGTACAGCAAGCCCAGGCCTCCAAAGCCCCTATTCAACATTTTGTGGATCGCATTACCCAATGGTTTGTGCCGGTGGTAATTCTGGTGGCGATCGCCGCTTTTTCTACTTGGTGGTTCACAACGGGAAATATTACTTTGGCAATTTTAACCCTGGTGGAAGTGCTGATTATTGCCTGTCCATGCGCCCTGGGTTTAGCCACCCCCACATCGATCATGGTTGGTACGGGCAAGGGGGCGGAATATGGAGTTTTAATCAAGGAAGCCCGCAGTTTGGAAATGGCGCAAAAGTTAACAGCCATAGTGCTAGATAAAACCGGTACATTAACCGAAGGCAAACCCAGTGTCACTAACTTTTTAACCCTTCCCTCCACTTCCAGCGCCGATGCCCTAAACCTAGTCCAACTAGCGGCCAGCTTAGAACAATATTCAGAACATCCCCTGGCGGAAGCGGTGGTTAATTATGGCCAATCCCAGCAAGTAAGTTTGTTGGACATTGAAAATTTCCAGGCGATCGCCGGTTGTGGAGTGGAGGGGCAATGGCAGGGACAAACTCTGCGCCTGGGCACTGTTAATTGGCTAGAAAGCTTAGGCGTAAATGGTACAAATAACGACCAATTGCAAACCCAGATCCCAGCAATGGGAAGAAGCTCAAAAAACCGTTATTTGGTTTGCGGTGGGGGAAACCATCGTCGCACTATTGGCGATCGCCGATGCCCTCAAACCCTCTTCTCCCCAGGTGATCCAATCCCTAAAAAAATTAGGTTTATCTGTCTATATGCTCACCGGAGATAACCAGGCCACCGCCCAGGCGATCGCCGACACCGTGGGAATCCGCCATGTTCTAGCCCAGGTACGACCAAAGGATAAAGCTCAGCAAATTCAAAAATTACAACAACAAGGACAAATTGTCGCCATGGTGGGGGATGGCATTAACGATGCTCCGGCCCTAGCCCAAGCCGATGTGGGCATAGCCATTGGCACCGGTACCGACGTGGCGATCGCCGCCAGTGACATCACCCTTATTTCTGGAGATCTACAGGGGATTTTGACCGCCATCAAGCTCAGCCGGGCTACCATGGGAAACATCAAACAAAATCTCTTTTTTGCCTTTATCTACAACGTGATTGGCATTCCTGTCGCCGCTGGAGTTTTTTACCCCATATTTGGCATACTACTCAACCCAATTCTAGCTGGAGCGGCCATGGCCTTTAGTTCCGTCTCCGTAGTGAGCAATGCCCTTCGTCTAAAACAATTTCGCCCCTAGGCCCTAGCCAAATTTTCCTTGGTTTGGTAATGAAGTTTGTTAAAAAGTCGTCTATGATTAAACGATATACTAGAATCCTACGGTTAATTTATAGTCTGTAGCGGACTTTCAGACACAGAAGTTTCGGAGCAAACTATTTTTCTGCCCTGCCAGTATTGATCTGAACAATTCATTTTTCCAAACCCAGCCTTTCTTGGAATTCAGCGCCATGGCCAAATCTCCCTCTTCCCAGCCCCTCGGTGAAATCTTACGGGAAGCAGGGCTTGTCACAGAAGCCCAGATTCAGGTTGCTCTTCAGGATCAACAATACTCCCCCCTCCCCCTCGGTGAAATTTTAGTGGTAAGGGGATGGTTACGACAGGAAACCGTCGATTTTTTTGCCGAATCTTGGCCCCGCATGGTGACAACCCGTGATCGCCGTCCCTTGGGCTACTATTTGCAACAGGCCCACCTACTGCAGGAAAAGCAGGTTAATTTAATTCTCGATGAACAACGGAAGTCAGGGGTTAGATTTGGTTTCGTTGCCGTTCTTAAGGGTTGGCTAAAGCAAAGGACCCTGGATTATTTCTTGGAACATCTTATCGCCGAAACTAAAACAAATTCCACATTTCAAGGTAAAAATATCCGAACCGGAAGTCTTCACGGTCAAGATAGCCCTTCGCCACTGGAAACTGATTACAGCACTAAAGGTTCGTCCCAGAATACCTCCCCCCAAGAGAATGGGCTCCCGGCTCCCTCTTTTTGTAGAACGTCGAACCCGTTCCAGATCACCTAGAACAAACAGAGAAGTTCATCCATACCACTGTCCCGACCGAAAAGACTTTAGTCTAGCCTTGGTTTTAGGGGGTAGTGCCAAATGGACTGCAGAAAGAGAGTGGAAATAAGGTATCTAGATTGACCGAAATAAAATTCTTTTCAAGCATTCTCCCATTCCGCAATTAATTTTGTCTGTGGAATTATGAGGGAATGTTGACGAAGTCTAGTGGTTGGTAACCCATTAGCTTTTAAGATGCAAGCTTAAGAAAAAATTTACCTTTCCCAGGGATTGGATTAAGTACAGGTTATGAACCCTAGAATTTTCCCCCTTGCTCGCTATGCCCTGGGCGCTATACTGGCATTTTTGTTTGTCGGAGTCGCCCAGGCCCAGACGGAAACCGTTTCCATTGAGGACGTCACCTATGCGGTTAATAATTTATTTTTACTAGCGGCCGCAGTCTTAGTACTATTTATGCAAGCTGGTTTTGCCATGTTGGAGGCGGGGTTGTCCTCCCATAAAAATACCGTCAATGTGTTATTTAAAAATACCTTTGACGTTTGTGTAGGGGTTTTGCTCTACTTTCTTTTTGGCTACAGTTTGATGTACGGAAAAACCCCTATTTTAGGGGGCTTCTTCGGTTGGAGTGGTTTTGGCATTGCCAACATTCCAGAAAATATAGAAGGTCTGAGCCCCCAGGTGGATTGGTTGTTCCAGGCGGCCTTTGCGGCCACGGCGGCCACCATTGTGTCTGGGGCGGTCATGGGGAGGATGTATTTCAAAGCCTACCTAATTTATTCCGCTGTAATTACAGGCCTTGTCTATCCCATCAGCGGTTATTGGAAGTGGGGCGGTGGTTGGCTTGACCAACTGGGTTTCCACGATTTTGCCGGTTCCGTAATTGTCCACTCCGTAGGGGGATTTGCTGCCCTAGCTGCGGTAGTGGTTATGGGACCACGCATTGGCCGGTTTGAAGGCAATAAGGTCAACAGTCTTGGTTACCAGGGGGTTACCTCCAGTGCTTTGGGGATGTTTATTCTCTGGGTGGGCTGGTACGGTTTTAACCCCGGTAGTCAATTAGCCTTTGTGGGGGCTCTAAATACCAACACCACCATGTTGATCGCTGTAAACACCACCCTTTCAGCTGCGGCTGGGGGATTGGGAGCCCTAGGTTTTGACTGGATCACAGAGCGGAAACGCAAACCCAATTTACTGGTCACTATGAACGGTATTTTGGGGGGTCTGGTGGGCATTACCGCCAGTTGTGACACCGTTAGCAATTGGTCGGCGATCGCCATTGGGATCGTTGCCGGAATCCTGTCGGTGCTAGGAACAAAGTTATTAGAACGCCTCCACATTGACGATGGAGTCGGAGCCTGGCCTGTCCACGGGTTATGCGGTATTTGGGGGGGCGTAGCTGTAGGTCTTTTCAGCACCAACATCGAACATAAATTAAGTGCCCAAATTGTGGGGTCGGTGGTGGTACCCTTTTGGGCCTTCATCACCATGTTTTTCCTGTTCTACCTTCTAGATCTGTGGGGCATACTGCGGGTTAAACCATCCCAGGAGAAAGTGGGTCTCGACATTGTGGAACACGGTCAAACGGAGAAAGGCGTAGATATCGCCTTTGAAGACTAATTACCCATTCCCCTAGGCTTGCAGAAAAAGCTCCAGTGTCCCGTAATTGACTATAATTGCTGGAGCTTTTCCTGGCCCCTCAAACCCTAGACCGAAATAGGTTAGAGTAGGCAAGGTGACATGGTTTCTGCGCCCATTTTTCCCAATCACGCCTTTAAATTTAATAAGGAGAATTTATGTTAACCCTTAAAATTGCCGTTTATATTGTTGTCGGTCTGTTCATTTCCCTATTTATCTTTGGTTTTCTTTCCAGTGACCCCACCCGGAATCCTGGCCGCAAGGATTTTGAATAATATTTAGTACAAGTTCACTGAAAGCCATGGGGGAGTGCTAGCACCGGGGGTGGCCTAATATGACTTGACCCTTAAGGGGTGTTGTTTTAAGGTCTAAAAGGTCTCAGACGAAACGATTTATCCTAATCTATCGTCCCCGTTGTTAGCCCAGCCCAGTTAACTTTCGCTCCAAATAAGAGAAAATGTTAGCCTCGGCGTTTAGTTTGTCGATTTAAATGCCCCCTATTGTTTCCCCTCCGCCTCCTCCGGTACCTATCGAAGTCATCAGTCCGAGGGAGACTGAGCAAATGGCGATCGCCAATGGGGCGGGAACTTCACATTTAAATCCACCGTCCGCCGATCCCGAGGTTGCCCAAAGCTCTGCTAAGGATCTGTATCTCCAGCCTTCTGGTCTTCTACCCGATCGCCGGGTAGTGGCTAATGCTAGTCTGGCTAAGGTTAATATCCAGAGTGTTCCTGTGCCTCCCCCAGTGGAACCGGTGGCAGTTCCCATTGCTGTCACTCCCCCTCCTTCCCTAGCGTCACTTCCCGAACTTGAAGGGGAAAAAGCTTCCGAGCAAGAAGAAAACGAAGAAATAGAAAAAAATAATCAAGCTGGCGATCGCCCGATCCCCCTACAGATTCCCAGGGCAAAAAGAATTATCAGTCAATCCAGGGATGGGGAAATAAGGGAATATACCATCACCGCCCCCATGGATTCGGAACTAGAAATTTTCACAGGGCCAGTCACCGAAGGGGAAGTTCTGGAAATAGAACCGGCAGTTGTCCCCTCCGAAGAAGCAGTCTCGGACGATGAACCAGCCCCAAATCAGCCTGCCGTTAACAATCCTGCCCCCGTAGCAGAAACGGGTGATGGGGCAATTCCCCCGGAGGTCATCGAACTTATTTCCGATCACCAGGAATTTGACACCAATCGGGAGGTGGTCACAGCCACCGGCAACGTTACCATGCGGTTTGCCAATGGCACCCTCCTAGCCGATCGCCTGCGAATCAATCTACCGGATCGGTTTGCGGTGGCAGAGGGCAACGTCACCCTAAAGCGGGGTGAACAAATCCTCCAGGGTCAAAGATTTGAATACTTCTTCGTGCTCAACCAAGGGGTAATCTACGATGCCAACGGAGAAATTTACCAACCTAGTACCGCCAGGGATTTGGCCCAGACTGGGGCTGGGGATTTAGCTAATCCCATTTCCCTGAACCAAAGCCTCAATGATCGCCTAGCCATCAATCAACCCTTGACCAATGTGGTGGGACAGGAAGGGTTTAGTGCTGGCATTGGGGCCAGTGCCCCGGGATCTACCAGTGCCAGTCAAACTGACACCGGAGGGCAGGTAAATCGTTTGCGTTTCCAGGCAGAGCAAGTGGATTTTGATGCCGATGGTTGGAGAGCGAAAAAAGTTCGCATTACCAACGATCCCTTTAATCCCCCTGAATTGGAAGTGCAGGCGGAAACCGCCGATTATTACAATGTTGCCCCGGAAGTAGATGAATTAAAATTAACTGGTTCCCGGGTTTTACTAGATCAGAAAACTTCCCTACCTTTCCAGGATCGCCTCACCATTGATCGCCGCGATCGCCAACCAGGAATTCTGAGCTTTGGCTATGACGGAGAAGACCGGGGTGGTTTGTATGTCCAAGGAAACTTTACCCCCATCGACACAGACAAGGTTAGTTTTCAGGTCAAACCCCAATATTTGATCCAAAAGGTAGCCTTCCCCGATGCCTTTCCCCAGGCTAACCAGAGTGATTCCGATGTTTGTGCCCTTTGTCCCGCTGCCTTTGGCTTAATTACAGAGTTGGATGTCAACTTCAATGAGCGTACCAATCTAATCAACACCCTTAATTTTTCTAATCTTGATTTGACAAGACTGGACGACTCCCTGCGGGCCAAGTTGGCGGTACAAAACAAGTTGGGGGATTTGGATAATCCCTACGACCTGCGCTTTGAGTATAACTATCGGGAGAGATTGTATAACGGTTCTCTAGGATTCCAAACTGTGCAGAGTAGCGTGGGGGCGATCATTGTTTCTCCGACTATTTACCCAGGAGATGATCCCAGCTTAACTTTTAACTACCAGGCTTCCCTACAAAGCGTGGACGCTGGAACAGATCGCCAGGAATTAATTAATCCCACCACCGGCGATAATTTGGTCACCCTGATGCGCCTACAGGCCGCCGCTTCCTTAAATAAATATTTCCTGCTTTGGGTTGGACAGGCTTTACCCCCTACCGCGGAAGAAGGGTTACGCTATACCCCCAACGTAGTAGTGCCCTACGTGGTTTTTAGTACCGGCATTACTGGGGTGGGAAGTTATTACGGCGATGGCAGTACCCAACCTTCCATAACTGGCTCCGTTGGTTTTTCTGGACAGTTCGGTAATTTCTCTAAACCCTATTTGGATTACACCGGTTTTAATATTTCCTACTCCCAGGGTATTCGGGGAGATGCGTCACCGTTTTTCTTCGATCGCTTTGCTGACACAGAGGTGGTCAGTTTTGGCCTGACCCAACAGATTTATGGGCCGCTCCGCTTCGGGGTGCAATCCGCCTACAGTCTGACTGCCAACGAGGAAATCAGTACGGATTACGTTTTAGAATACAGTCGCCGCACCTATAATGTTCAATTGCGCTACAACCCCCAATTGCAGGTGGGATCGATTAATTTACGCATTAGTGACTTTAACTGGAGTGGCAATCCGGGTACCTTTGATGGCAGTGATATCCGCCCCGTAACCCAGGGGGTTGTCCGCTAGAGGCAAATCCCCCTACTCAAATGTCAACAAAATTCAATAAAAGACACTAATTTTATTTGAGAACCTTAACAAAGTCATGAAATGACAACAACGAAATCTTGATTGGGGTTTTTGGCAAATTTTCACGGAATTTTAAAGGGACCAAGCCAAAATGACTTGATCCCCGAGGTTTTTATTATGTTAAGGGTCTTTATAAAGGCGACCCCTTGTTATTTCGTTGGATCAATTATGTCCGAATTTTCACTGATCCCCGGCATTCTTAAGGTTTTCTTTATAATTCTAATTATGATTACTTATGAAGATTTGTAAATGGTTTTGAGGCTCATTCGAAGATGCCTTGGAGGGTGATCCCCAGTTTTTGGGAGATCCATACTTCTAGGTTTCTGATCGACCAGGGATGGAGGGATTGCCCCGGAAGTACCATCGGCTCCACTAAAATGGTGAACATTCCCATGCGGTTGCCAGCTAGTACATCAGTGAAAAGGCGATCGCCTACCATGGCTACGGACTCCACCGGTAACTGCATTTCGTCAATGGCTTGGCGGAGTTTACGGCGGGAGGGCTTGGCGGCCCCGTAGAGGAAGGGCAGATCCAGGGTTTTGGCAATGCCTCCGATGCGGGATTCACTCAGGTTGTTGCTCACTAACCAGATAGGTAGTCGGGCCTGGATGGGGTTAATCCATTGTTGTAGTTCCTCCGATACCTCATTTCCCTTGAAAGGCACCAGGGTTTCATCCACATCCAGCACCAGTCCTTTCAACCCATGGCGATCGATAATCGCGGGGGACAATTCCACGATAGTTTTACCCAAAACGAGATCTGGTTGCAATAACTTGGCATGGGTCATGGCAAAGGAGAGGAACTAAATCAATATAATAATACACCTGTGCGAGGTTTAGCGGAGATTAACCTGTTTTTTTAATAACCTCACTTCGGCGGGGGAAAGGAACCGAAACTGACCCATGCCTAAAATCTTTCCCCTAGTGTTGAGTTGCAAAGGGCCGATGGTGCGGCGATGAAGTTTCAGTACGGTGAGACCTAATTCTTCTGCCAAACGACGAATTTGTCGATTACGGCCCTCTGTTAAAGTGACTAACAAATGGATTTGCCCCTTAGTTTCAGAAATTACCTCCAGGGTTGCTGGCAGGGTTTTTTTACCGTCCAACACCATGCCCGATCGCCATTTTTCCAGATCTTCATCACTGGGATGCCCTTCTAGCCAAACGTCATAGGTTTTGGGCAAATGGTAGCGGGGATGGGTGAGGCGCAGGGTTAGTTCTCCGTCATTAGTCAGGAGCAAGGCACCGGTGGAATTACGATCCAAACGGCCGACGGGGTGGAGTCCCTTGCCCTGTTGCAAATCCCTGGGTAACAAGTCCAACACTGTTTTGCGACCCCGGGGATCTTCACAGGTGGAGAGTACATCCCTGGGCTTATTGATCAGCAGATAAATATCTCGGGGTCGATTGTCGGGCTTAATAGCCTTGCCATCCACCGAGAGAAAATCTCGCTGGGGATCGGCCTTATCCCCCAATTTAGCCACTTTGCCATTGAGACTAACCCGACCAGCTAAAATCATTTCTTCAGCGTGGCGACGGGAGGCAATGCCCCATTGGGACAGTAATTTTTGAATTCTTTCAGCCATGGCTTATCCAACAACAATTAAGGGGCCTTAATCAATCTTCTGCTTTTGGGGTGATCAATTGCATGGAAATCAAAGAGAGGGCCAGCGAACGATAATTACCAGCCTAGCTCCCCCCAGGGCCTTAAACATATCTTGGCTATGGCAAAGTTCCCCGGCGATCGCCCCGAACAAGTTTGTGTTCGGCAATGTTAAGGTTTCCCCCGCCATACTTTTGATACAGTGAATCAGGGAGCGGTGCTTCCACCGTCTGCATCTTGATAGTTGCAAATTACTATTTATAAGTTACAAGGTATTGTGTTGACGCCCCATGGCTAACGAAAAAGAAAGGATAAAAATTGTCAGTGATAACCGTCAAGCTCGCTTCCTGTATGAAATTTTGCAGACCTATGAAGCGGGCATAGAATTACAGGGTACGGAAGTGAAATCCATCCGGGCCGGAAAAGTTAATTTACGGGATGGTTTTGCCCTCTTGCGGGATGGGGAAGTCTGGCTGATGAATGTGCACATTTCCCCCTACGACAAAAGTAGTCTGTTTTTTAACCATGAACCCCGGCGATCAAGGCGGTTGCTGATGCACAATTGGGAAATTCGTAAGTTAATCGGTCAGGTGGAGCAAAAGGGATTAACCCTAGTGCCCCTAAAAATGTACTTCAAAGGCAGTTGGGTAAAAATCACCCTTGGCCTGGGTAAAGGGAAAAAACTCCACGATAAACGGGAAACCCTTAAGCGTCGCCAGGATGATCGGGATATGTCCCGGGCAATGAAGCGTTACTAATGCCATTAACCTCTTCCCTTCTGTGAACGAAAGACATTGCTTAATTTCGGGATTTGCCCTTATCTTTCCCACCGCCGCCCGATACTTGCACCGTCAATTACCGATACAATAGGCATTGCAGTCCACCGCAAGTTGCCAAAAGTTGAAGATCAAAATGTTGGCAGAACCACAGTCAATGGGATTAATCGCCCGGCTATGAGATTTTTATAACAATTGTTTTGATAAAAATTGGGTGGCAAAAATTATGTCAACATCGCTATCAGAATGGCATTATTTTCTCACTTATTTTCCCTTAGATAAGGCCGATTGGGATTTTAAGGCCTCCAAGAATTTAACTTTCCCCCTAATCTTGTACTATTCTGGGACTTTGCCTGCTACCCCTTCCCTGCGGCATCTATTTTTGGTGTCCCAACTACAGGGAACGGATAGGGAAGGCCTGGGTAATCAATCCATGCCCCATCCTTGTCTGTTTGACCACAAAGCAAGCCATGACTTTACTATGCTCTACGTCCAGACTTCTTCCTCCCAGCGGCGGGATTTACTATTCCATTTTCAAATTAGTGGCTCCGATATCACCGCTAAACAGTTGGCATATTTCCTAGTGGAAGCCCTGTCCCATGCCAAGGAAGATGACCAAGCTTATCTTGGCGATCGCCGACGACGCCATTTCTGGGCGGATCTTGCCATCACAAAATTGAATCAATTGAATGTGGATTCCCGTGTTTGGGAAGATAACCAATCCCTCTGTGTCGGCTAATATTTTTTTACACGGCAGTTTTCACTTCAGTAATTGCTTTGCAACGTCTTGAAGCGTTTAGGTGTCAAGAATTCTTCTATGTCTTGCTGAACTAAAGCCCACTGTACTGAGACATTAATTCTTTAGCCTAGGGCTAGCTTACTTTTTCTGAGCTGTTTTCAGGGGTCTTACTTTCTTCCAATTCCGCCTTAATTTGCACAGATTTTTCCAAATTTTGGGCTTCCCGCTTCAGCTCAGTTTCAAATTCTTTGGAAGCTTCCTGGAAACCCCGTAGGGCTTTGCCTAAACTGCGACCCACTTCCGGTAATTTTTTGGGGCCAAACACAAGCAGGGCAATGACAAAAATCAGACCCAGTTCCGGTAAGCCGATGCCAAAAATATTCATGATGATGCTGGGGAAGGAGGGAAAAGTTTATTTATCCGACTTTAGCAGAGCTTCGCCCCCGATTCCCAGAGTAAGACCAAACCAACTCTAACCAACGATCGCCTTAACCGCCTCAACAATTTGGGGGGGCTGAACAATGGTTAACCGCTCTAACATGCCGTTATAGGGGGTGGGAATATCCTGGGAAGAAAGACGCACCACCGGGCCATCTAGTTCATCAAAAAGATGGTCATTGATCAGGGCAATTAGTTCCGCGGCAATGCCAGCGGTTTTCATACATTCTTCAACAATGATTACCCGATGGGTTTTCTTCACGGAAGCACTGATAGTTTCCATGTCAAAGGGTTTGAGGGAAATTAAATCAATAATTTCCGGATCGTAGCCTTCTTTTTCCAAGGTTTTCAAAGCCTGGAGGCAATGGTGACGCATGCGGGAATAGGTCAAAATGGTGACATCTTTACCAGGGCGTACTACCTCCGCCTTGTCCAGGGGCACAATGTATTCGTAATCGGGTAGGTTTTCCTTGAGGTTGTACAAAAGCACGTGCTCAAAAAATAAGACTGGGTTATTATCTCGAATGGCCGCTTTGAGTAAACCCTTGGCGTTGTAAGGGGTGGAGCAAGCCACAATTTTTAACCCCGGCACCGCATGGAAATAAGCTTCTAGCCGTTGGGAATGTTCTGCCCCCAACTGCCTACCAACTCCTCCGGGGCCCCGAATCACCATGGGAATTTGATAATTACCGCCGGAGGTGTAGCGCAACATCCCGGCATTGTTGGCAATTTGGTTAAAGGCCAGGAGCAAAAAGCCCATATTCATCCCTTCAATGACGGGGCGTAAACCAGTCATGGCCGCCCCCACCGCCATCCCGGTAAAACTATTTTCGGCGATGGGAGTATCCAGCACCCGCATTTCGCCGTATTTGTCGTACAAATCCTTGGTCACTTTGTAGGAACCACCGTAGTGGCCCACATCTTCCCCCAGTACGAGGACATTCACATCCCGCCCCATTTCTTCGTCAAGGGCTTGGCGTAGGGCGGCAAACAGTAGGGTCTCAGCCATGATTTCTGGGGAAAACTTGTGTTGGAAAAATTGGAAGAATCTAAACCACCGCCATGTTCCCGGTCTCTGTTGAGTTAACAATAGGCTAACGGAAAGATCCAGGGCGATCGGGGCAGAACAATTTAACATTTTGACATACTGGCCGTCCCATCAGGGGAGGGAAGGCGGTTATGTTCACCTATGGATCGAATATCTGCCCAAATACCCTTGGAAAGTGTTTGAGGACTGGCATTCTCAACAAAGAACCCTCCTAAATTGCCCTCGAAAAGGGTGACTTTTGAGAATTTTCATCCATCCGAAGGGGGCTAGGAGGGGATTAACCTCCATTTTGGAAATTTCAAAACACACTCTTAGCTCAGCTATGCCCAGAGTTCCATGGGGGGATTGCAACGGGGGGATCAATGGTCAGTCGTACCTGAAGAATATACAATTTAGGTTAATTCTCGCTGGTTTAACCTTGCAAAACTGGCGTAGTCGGCATAATTTTTTTTAATAGTAACCATTCATTGCCTTGGTCATAGGAGACAATTCATGAAATTTATTTCCCGCCTGCTGGTCGCTTGTAGTTTACTGATTGGGCTGATGGGTTTTCTGGGGGCAGACCTAGCCCAAGCCCTGACCCTGAATCCTGTTTTAGCGGAACTAAATGCCGTTGATGCCAAGTTAACCACCGATTTTGGTCAAAAAATTGATTTAAATAATAGTGATATTCGGGATTTCCGCAATCTGCGGGGATTCTACCCTAACTTGGCTGGCAAGATCATCCAAAATGCTCCCTACGAAACCGTTGAAGAAGTTTTGGATATTCCCGGTCTGAGTGAAACCCAGAAGGGTCGTTTGGAAGCAAACATTGGTAGCTTCACCGTTACGGAACCCAGCATTGAATTGATTTCCGGCGATGATCGTTACAACCCTGGGGTTTATTAAGTTTGTTTCTGGAAATTTCTAAGATTTGCCTGGGGTGAATTAGTTGAATTTTCTGAAATCAGCACTGTTCATTAAGGGCAAAAGTCATTTCTCGGTTTCCGTTGGCCCATCCTGAATTAAGTCAGGGTGGGTTATTTGGTTGCGGCCCTAAATCAGCCTGGTCAGGTTTGATTTTAATGTCCCCAGAAGTAGAAGTACTATAAGTAAGATTTGATGGCGATCGCCGTCTTGGTGGCCCAGGGTTCGTCAATGGTGTTAGGATCTGCTGAGAAGAAGAAACGTTATACCACATAAGGAAAACACGTTAAATGCAAGAGTTTGACAAGTCAATATCCTTCGACGGACGGGATATAAGACTCAAAATGGGAACCCTAGCCCCGCAAGCAGGGGGTTCAGTCCTCATTCAATCTGGGGATACAGCGGTGTTGGTCACGGCGACCAGAGCTAAAGGAAGAGATGGCATCGATTTCCTACCTTTGACGGTGGACTACGAGGGGCGACTTTATGCCGCTGGCCGTATTCCGGGAGGTTTTTTACGAAGGGAAGGTCGGCCCCCAGAGAAAGCAACGTTGATTAGTCGTCTAATTGATCGTCCTTTACGCCCCCTTTTCCCCCATTGGTTGCGGGATGAGTTGCAGGTAGTAGCTACTACCCTTTCCATGGATGAGGAAGTTCCCCCCGATGTGCTAGCCGTTACAGGAGCTTCGGTGGCGGTAATCCTAGCTCAAATTCCCTTCAAGGGGCCCATGGCCGCTGTGCGGGTAGGTTTGGTGGGGGATGATTTTATTATTAATCCCACCTACCGAGAAGTTTATAACGGTGATTTAGACCTAGTAGTGGCGGGCACCCCAGCGGGCATTGTCATGGTGGAAGCTGGGGCCAATCAATTGCCAGAGCAGGACATCATTGAAGCCATAGACTTTGGCTATGAAGCAGTTCAGGACTTGATCAAAGCCCAACAAGAATTGATGGCCGATCTGGGTATCAGCTTGGCTAGTCTGGAGCCGCCGCAGGTTAATACCACCGTGGCCGAATTTATTGAAAGTCGGGCTTCCAAAAAAATCATCACTGTTCTGGGTCAATTTGATCTGGGCAAAGATGGTCGGGATGCGGCCCTCGATGAAATTAAGGCGACAGAAGTGGAAGCGGCGATCGCCGAATTACCGGAAACTGACCCCGTCAAACAGGCCGTTGAAGAAGAACCCAAAGTGGTGGGTAATCTGTACAAGGCGTTAACTAAACAGTTAATGCGTAAACAGATCGTCGAAGAAGGTGTACGGGTGGACGGCCGCAAATTAGAACAGGTTCGCCCCATTAGTTGTGAAGTAGGTTTACTACCCCGGCGAGTCCATGGCAGTGGTCTATTCAATCGGGGTTTAACCCAGGTGTTATCCCTGGCCACCCTCGGTTCCCCCGGCGATGCCCAGGATTTAGCGGACGATCTCCATCCCGAAGATGAAAAACGCTATCTCCACCACTACAACTTTCCCCCCTACTCCGTGGGAGAAGCCCGCCCCATGCGTTCCCCCGGTCGTCGGGAAATTGGCCACGGTGCCCTAGCGGAACGGGCTATCCTGCCGGTGTTACCTCCCCAGGAAGTGTTCCCCTATGTAATCCGAGTAGTTTCGGAAGTGCTCTCCTCCAATGGTTCCACTTCCATGGGATCAGTCTGTGGTTCTACCCTGGCGTTGATGGATGCAGGGGTACCCATTGCTAAACCCGTTAGTGGGGCCGCCATGGGTCTAATCAAAGAAGGGGAAGAAATTCGCATTCTTACTGATATTCAGGGTATTGAAGATTTCCTTGGAGACATGGACTTCAAGGTGGCGGGTACGGATACCGGCATTACCGCCCTGCAAATGGATATGAAAATCGACGGTTTGAGCATGGAAGTGGTATCTAAAGCCATCATGCAGGCTCTGCCCGCCCGACTTCATATTTTGGATAAAATGCTGGCGACTATTCGGGAACCCCGGCCGGAGTTATCTCCCTTTGCTCCTCGCTTACTGACCCTCAAAATTGAGCCGGAATATATTGGCATGGTCATTGGCCCCGGTGGTAAAACCATTAAGGGCATCACCGAACAAACCAGTTGCAAAATCGACATTGCCGATGATGGTACCGTTACCATTGCCTCCAGTGAAGGCGATCGGGCGGAACGGGCTCGGCAGATGATTTACAACATGACCCGCAAACTCAATGAAGGGGAAGTTTACCTCGGTCGGGTAACCCGGATTATTCCCATTGGGGCCTTTGTGGAAGTGTTGCCCGGTAAGGAAGGCATGATCCACATTTCCCAGCTAACGGAAGGCCGGGTTGGCAAAGTGGAAGATGAGGTTGGAGTTGGCGATGAAGTCATCGTCAAGGTGCGGGAAATCGACAGTAAAGGTCGATTAAACCTCACCCGCCTTGGTATTCACCCCGATGAAGCGGCGGAAGCCCGTCGTAATGCCAGTCGTGGCTAATCGCAACCTTGCTTGATCTGCCATTAATAATTTATTTTTGTCCCCCGTTGGGATAGAAATATTAGACATTGTTTAATCCTCTAAGTTAATTATCTTAGGGGATTTTCTCTAATTGTAATTTTTCAAAAAAATGCGATGACAACTTCCTTAAAACATAAACAAATTGGTATAGCGGTCATTATCAATAACGAAGGTAAGGTATTGATTGATCGCCGACCAGCGGCGGGAACTTTTGGGGGTTTATGGGAATTTCCTGGGGGCAAACTAGAACCGGGGGAAACGGTGGAACAGTGCATTGTGCGGGAAGTGCAGGAGGAAATTGGCATTGAAGTGGCGGTGACTGAACCTTTAACCACCCTCGACCATATCTATCCCCATGTACGACTGACCCTTTGGGTTTATCTCTGTAAATATTTATCGGGCCAACCCCGGCCTATTGCCTGTGAAGAAGTTCGGTGGGTGGCGATCGCCGCTTTGGGGCAATATCAGTTTCCAGAAGCAAATGAGGCAATTATTCTAGCTCTGCAGAAAAAATATCCGTAAAATATCAAAGTAAAATATCGATCAAAATCTAATTTCCTTCCATGGTTTTTGCCTACGGATTATGCACTGCAACAAGCAATAAAATATTTATTACTAAAAATCGTTTAACTGATCTAACTCGCATCACCAACTATCAGTCTGCCAAAATAAGATCAATGGTTTAATATTAAGGCTCCAGTGTCAGGTTCCTATTTCTTTGGACGACCCTTGGCGATCGCCGTTTATCCCTACAGCAAAATTTCCTAAGCCCATGGCCAGTGCCACTGCTTCCAGTAACGACCTCTACCAAAAAATCAAAACCTTCTACGACGATTCCAGCCAACTTTGGGAGGATGTCTGGGGTGAGCACATGCACCATGGCTACTACGGACCCCATGGCAGTTATCGGGTTGATCGCCGCCAAGCCCAAATTGATTTGATTGAAGAATTATTGACCTGGGCCATCCCCGGAGGCAGTACAAAACCAGGAAAAATTCTTGATTTAGGTTGTGGCATTGGGGGCAGTAGTCTTTACCTGGCGCAAAAATACCAGACAGATGTAACGGGTATAACCCTTTCCCCGGTTCAAAAAGAGCGGGGGACGGAAAGGGCGAGAATTGCCGGTTTGGAAAATTCCTGTCAGTTCCAAGTGGCCAATGCCCTGGATTTACCCTTTGCCGCCGACTCCTTCGACCTAGTGTGGTCCCTGGAAAGTGGGGAACATATGCCGGACAAAAAACGGTTTTTACAGGAAGCTTGGCGGGTGCTCAAACCCGGTGGTCGCTTGATTCTCGCTACCTGGTGCCACCGTCCCCTAGACCCCGGCAATGGCCCCCTTACCGCCGATGAACGGAACCATCTCCAGGCCATTTATGATGTCTATTGTTTGCCCTATGTGGTTTCCCTGCCGGACTACCAGGCGATCGCCGCAGAAAGTGACTTTGGAGAGATTAAAACCGCTGATTGGTCAGTGGCGGTGGCTCCTTTTTGGGATCGGGTCATTGAATCCGCCTTTGATCCCCAGGTTTTATGGGCATTGTGGCAAACGGGGCCAAAAATCATCAACGCCGCCCTCTGTTTGCGATTAATGAAGTGGGGTTATGAACGGGGCTTAGTCAGATTTGGAGTTTTAACGGCGGTAAAACCCCTGGCTTAAAGTGCATATTATTTTAGGTGATTATGGAATTCGATTATCTCCATCTATACGTTCCTGATTTTTCTGAAGCTGATTATTGCTATCAAAAATATTGGGGGTTCACCCGTTTGGAGATGATGACTACAGCGGAAAAAATCACAGGAATTTATCAACAGGGTCAAATTCTCTTAATTATTTCCGCCCCCAATAACTCCACCAGCATTATCAACCGGTATTTGGTTAACCATCCCCCCGGCATTGGGGAGGTGGCTTTCCAGATGCCAGACCTATCAGAATTTCTAACTAAACTTAATCAATTAAATATTGCATCGGAACCAATAGTTCATCCCTTAACCAATCAACCGGGTTTAAGTTTTACTGTGTGGGGAGATCTACGCCATAGTGTTTATCCCCCCAGGCAACCATTGGTAAATCCATCTAATAATCCGACCAATGTTGACCTAACAACCATTGACCATGTGGTGTTAAATATTGCCTCCGAAGAATTTTATCAAGCGTCCCAATGGCATCAACAACTATTTGGTTGGTCGGTACAACAAAAATTTACTATTACTACCCCCAATTCCGGTTTATATAGCGAGGCTTTAATTAACCAAAACGGCAAAGTACAATTTAATCTCAATCGCCCTAGTTCTCCCCATTCCCAAATTCAAACCTTTTTAGAAAAAAATAGAGGCCCCGGCATTCAACACGTGGCCCTTTCGTCCCCAAATATTATTCAAACAGTGGATAATTTACAAAAAAAAGGAATCAAATTTCTTAGTATACCCAGCACTTACTACGACCAAAAACGGACAAAGTTTAAGGACAAAAGAGATAAATCAGAACAATATCCCACTATGAATTGGTCATCCCTAGAATCCCTGGGCATTTTGGTGGATGAAAATAGAAATAATTCCCAAAAATTACTCCTGCAAATTTTCACCCAGCCCTGTTACGGAAAAGGAACGTTATTCTGGGAAATTATCCAGCGTTGCCAACAGGCCAAAGGATTTGGGGAAGGCAACTTCCAAGCCCTTTATGAAGCAGTGGAAACAATGGAAAACAGCCCAGATTAGTCATTTAGCTGTCATCGAAAAAGCGAAAATCCTAAAGTTGAATTTGGAATTGATCATCCTGGGGCTGGAACGGCTCATTCTGATCCCCCGGTAGATTTTGGGTGGGTAAATCTTGGATGTGGATTTCCTGCCGTTGTTGCTCGTTGAGGGTAATGGGTTTAATTGTACCCTCTGCATCATCTAATTGATAGGCTTGGGACACGAGGGAACTGGGACAACATTGGGGATCTCCTTCCTGATGTTTGAGCAAATTAACTCGAATTTGACCGTCTTTGATGACTAAACTTTGCACCCTGACCCGATCGCCGAGGAAATAGGTATCGGGGTTGGTGATGGAACCATCGGGGCCCGCCGTCACCACCGCCAAGTAAATTAATTGATCAGGGCTAACCACACTCTGTCTGCGGAGGATCACCGCGGCATCCTGGTCACCATCTTGATCCACGTCCCCAAGGGCAACGGGCTTAATCATTTCCAAGGTAAAAGTGCCTCCGGGAAATTGCCCATTATTGAGGGGGAATGTCCCCTGGTCGGGAATGGTGTAGCTGAGGTTTTTCAGCATATCCAAAGTTAGAGAACTATTCTCAGTTTGGGCCAGTAAAAGTGGACTTGAAAGTACTGGAGCCGCCACCATGCTAGGAGCCAAAGCCACAGTGCCCCAAAGGGTCGTGCCAACTATACCGGTGAGCAAACGCATTGTTTTAGCCATTGTTGCAGTTATTTTGAACATTCTTTTTAATATCCTACCTGGAGGCTTTGATTTTCCCTGCTTTCAGGGACGGTTGAGCCACTGATATTTTTCCCTAGAACTAACCACTAATTTTCTGGCGATCGCCGAATCCCCTGGGCAAAAACGTTCGTGATGAGCATTAGCCCCTCTTGCCGTTTTGCTACGGTGTAGAATTGCCTAAGCTGTTATCCTGTCTGGTGTCTATGGTTGCCGATCCTATTGCCGCTGTATCTTCTTTTGTGGGGAAAACCATTCGCCCCGTCGCCGCCGTTTCCATCCATGGCATTGTTTTTGACGGCGATCGCCTGCTGGCAGTGGATAGTAAAAATGGCTACCTGTTGGAAATTGATCCCTACACCAATAACGCCAAAATTCTCAATGGCCAATATTGGCAGGAATTCATTGGAGCGACCGGGTTGGCGATCGCCGATGGGAATTTGTGGTTCACAGCGGGGCAATATGTGTACACCTGCGATTTGCAAGGCGATGACCTTAAACCGGAGGTGTTTGCTTGGTTTGACGATCCGGTAAACGGCGTTGCTATTTCGGGGGAAACAGTTTACATTACCTGCCACAAACGGGGCCATATCTTGGTTTACGGTCGGGAAACCCGCAAGCTAGTGGCCACTTTTTACAGTCCCGGCATTGGGGTGGAAAATATTACGGTGCGGGGGGAAGAACTATGGGTGTGTGACAGTGCGGAACAGAGTGTGTACTGCCTAGACCGGGCCACCGGGGAAATTGACTTCAGCCTAATTACCCCCTTTGAGTTTCCCACTGGCCTTGCTTTCTACACCGATCCCCATACCGGCAAAGCAACGCTCCATGTGGCCTACATTCAGCAGGAACCCTACATTCGGGATAATCCCAACGCCGACCCCAACCACGAGTTGATGTATCGGGAAACCACCTTTATCCATCCTCTCTATTTTTATAACGACCCCCAAAAACGCTGTACCTTTTCCAACGGTTACTTGCTGGAAATGCGCTACGCGGAGGAATTAGCGCCCCTTGACCCATTGGAATTAAAGGAAGTGGAGTGGCGCATGGCCCTCCCGGCGGAAACCCCCCGGCAACGCATTCGTAAAATTGAAGCGGTGGGATTACCCTTTAGCCGCATTGATGACGTTAATGGGCAAAAAGTAGCGGTTTTTCTCTTCGATCAATTGGATTTAGACAGTCGAGCGGTGTTTGGCTGGCGGGTGGAAATGGAAGTGTGGGGCATTAAATATCGCATCAAACCCAGTGACTGTGAGCATGCCCCCGCTTTACCTGAAGGATTCCCCGAACGGTACTTGGTGGACAACGATAACCTCAGCATGGAGACGGATATCATTGTGCGGGCCGCCGCCGAGGCGATCGGACGGGAAACCAACATTCTCCGCAAAATGTTCAATATCCGTAACTATGTGTATGACCACCTTTCCTACGGTATTAAGCCCCACATTGATACCCCCGATTTAGCCCTCCGGCGGGGGGTAGGTTCCTGCGGTGAATATGTAGGGGTTTTGCTAGCTTTATCTAGATTGAACGGCATTGCCTGCCGCACCGCTGGTCGCTACAAATGTCCCCCCCATCCCCTAAAGCAAAATTTACCGATGGAGCCAGACTTTAACCATGTCTGGTTTGAATTTTATGTGCCCAGTATCGGTTGGCTACCCATGGAATCTAACCCCGATGACACCAACGACGGCGGCCCCTACCCCACCCGTTTTTTCATGGGTTTAGCTTGGTACCATGCGGAAACAGCCAAGGATGTCCCCTTTGAGCAACTAATCAGCCAGGGCATTCCCGTTAATAAGCAGGTGGTTTCCATTGGAGAATTGGCCATTAACCATGTGCAATTTACCGTCCTAGAAGAGTTGGATCCGGCGCTCCATTTGGCGGATTAACCACGGTTAGAGTTTGCACTGGGGAGGTTGACAACTGCTAGTCTGAGAGTGTTGTTCTGAAGAATATTGTCAGGAAAATTCTGATGTCATTCCAGTCCGGATCTACGATTCCTACCACGGAACCAAATGTCGCCACGGTGGAAAAATTAATTGAAGCGGTGGAAAGCGCCGACTCGTCGGAAAAACTGGTGGGAGCGGTGAGGGCTTTGGCGGCAATACGATCGCCATTGGCGGTACCCCAATTAATCACGGTGTTGCGCTACAACAATCCTGGAGCGGCGGTGGCGGCGGTGGACGGTCTGATCCAAATTGGGGAACCGGCGGTGAATCATTTACTGGCCAATATGGATGGCTACAATTACGGGGCCAGGGCTTGGGCGACCAGGGCCTGTGCTGGCATTGGCGACCCCAGGGCTTTGGACTTATTGCAGGAAGCGGCCTTAACGGATTTTGCTTTAAGTGTGCGACGGGCGGCGGCCAAGGGTCTAGGTTTTCTCCGTTGGCAGTCTTTACCCCCGGAAGAACAGTCAAAAATACAACAAGTTATTTATGAAACCCTACTCCAAGTAACCACCGATCCGGAATGGGTGGTGCGCTACGGGGCGATCGCCGGTTTGGAAAATTTAGCTAAACAAGTGCCGGATTATCGTCAACCCCTGGACAATTTTCTACGATCTCTACTGCAAGATGAACCAGAGGCGATCATGAAAGAAAGAATTCGCTTAGCTTTGCAAATAATTAAATTAAAAAAATAATATGAGACCACATTCTGTAACTCTTAAGTCAATAATCTATAAGGTAAAAAAAATTATCAAGAACTTGTCGCCAAGTGCGATTAAATTCAAATTACTGTATTATTCCGGAAGATTGGTTATTATACCAATAGGATTTAGATGCTATACAAAAAGATATATTAAAAAATATCTGGATATAAGCTTAAAAAAAAGCCTTCCTTTTGATACCGGATTTTTTTCGCCCTTATCTGTAGCAAGAGTACTACATACAAGGCAGATTGGCATGTCCAATTCAAACCACACGGTATGTATTAAAAATGAAAAATATTTTGATGCTACCTATGGTTATGGAATTAAATTTAATAAATCAACATATGAAGAAATAAATTCTATCGTAGCAGATCGTGATACAAAAGATATCAACAAATATGTTGATAGTACATTTGGATATTATACTTTAGACATGGAAAATGAATTCGTATTGGCTCATTATAATTGGCATGTATTTGCAAAAAAAGACAAGTCAAAGGGGGTTTACGATCCAATCCTTAATATCAAAAATATAAACAATATTCTAAATAGAAGGATAGAAAGAATGTTAAATAAGTGCAATACTGCAGAATACATATTCTTTGTATTTGGAGAGACCCAAGAATATAAATATATGATGATCGATGATTGTCATTTTGACTTGAATGATTTGAGTCCTGTTGAGAATGCAGCAAAAGAGTTATTCCCTGATTCTTTTGTTTTTGTTGAAAATTTAAATGATGTTAATACTCCCAATAAAATATTATCTATGCTCAATAGCACTAAAATAAAAAAATCATAATTATTTTGAATAAAGAAATATCGCGGTTTTGCCACTATTGGTTGTAAAGTGCAACAGCAATCAATACATAAAAATTTGTAGTACGTGCCTTGATGTTGATTTTAATAAGAACATATAGATTGTCTCTACGATAATGGCCCTAATTTCTTTCTGGCTCCAATCTCAGTAATTGCCCATTATTATCATCGGTTAAAACATAAACAGAGCCATCTGGCCCTTGGCGAACATCCCTGACCCGTTGCCCGATGGGAATTATAGACTCACTAATTACTTTGTTATCCCCATCTACCCGCAGATGGCGAATACTCTTTTCCACCAATGCCCCCGCAAAAATAGTTCCTTGCCAATCGGGATGGCGATCTCCGTTATAAATCGTCAAACCAGAGGGAGCTATGGAAGGAGTCCAAACTGTGAGGGGATCGACCACATCGGCCCGGGATGTTACCGGCGCAACGGGTTGACCAGAACCATATTCTTTGCTGGCGGATACGACCGGCCAACCATAATTTTTACCTGCTTCGATCACATTTAGTTCATCGCCTCCCTTTGACCCATGCTCTGTGGCCCAGACCTGCTGAGTTATCGGGTCATAGCCCATACCCTGGATATTGCGATGCCCATAGCTCCAGACTTCCGGGGCGGCTCCGGGATCATTCACAAAAGGATTATCGGGGGGAACGGTGCCATCGTCATTGATGCGAATCACTTTACCAAGATGACTGGCGCGATTTTGGGCTTGTTTGCGAATCAAATCCCCCTCCAATTGAACGGGGGGATTACCGCCATCGCCAATGGAAATGAGCAGGGTTTCATCCGGTAACCAGGTTAGCCGGGAGCCAAAATGTTGTCCCCCTGGTTTAGCTTGTCCCACTTCAAAAATGACTTGCCAATCCTGCAATTTTTCTCCATCAAAAACCGCCCTGGCCACCCTGGTGCGATTGGCCTGTTGGGTGCCGTGGGAATAGGTGAAATAGACGAAGCGATTTTCGGCAAAACGAGGGTGGAGCGCAATATCCAGTAAGCCCCCCTGTTGGGACGCAAATAATTGTTGGGCGGACACCGTTGACACATCTGCTACCCCGGCGATCGCCTTGGGATCAAGAATGCCATCCCGGACAATGCGAAGACGACCCGGCCGTTCGGTGATTAAAATATCGCCATTGGGTAACCAGGCCATGCCCCAGGGATGATCTAACCCGCTAATTACAGGAACCGCTTTAATGTCTGGGTTATCCCTGTCTGCCTGGGCAACCTGCGCTCCACTGCTAGGCTCCGGGATACTTTGATTCGAGTTGGTAGTTACAGGGCGGTTCGGTAGCGCCGCACAGTTTAATAGCGCCAGGCTACTTACCAACGGCAGAGATAACTTAAACAGGGATGGAATAGACATAGCATCGACTATTTGCGTTCTTTACATAACCTAAGCTAGCGTCAAGACTCGTCAATTTCCTGATCCATTGGACAATATCTCCACCGCAGAACGTCAAGAAACCCTGAGCAAAAACTGAGTAGATTCATTAAGTCCTCTATCTCAATCCAAGTCATCACCGTTACAATTCAAAAACCACGGAACTCGGCGCTCTGGTCAATCTTGTGGCCAGCCCCCGGTCAACCGCTCCTTCTGAAACAATACTGTTGGTCATCGCACCCCCATGAAAACGTCATACTCAGCCCCTCATCCCCAAGGACTTTATCACCCCCAACACGAACATGATGCCTGTGGCGTTGGGTTCATTGTCCAGATGAAGGGCAAAGTTTCCCATGACATTGTGGAACAGGGATTGACCATTCTGGTGAACTTGGAACACCGGGGGGCCTGTGGCTGTGAACCCAATACAGGGGATGGCGCGGGGATTTTGATGCAGATTCCCCACAAGTTCATTACCAAAATAGCGGCGGAACAGGGGATTACCATTCCCGAAGCAGGACAGTATGCCGTGGGCAATATTTATGGCTCCCCCGATCCCTTGGCCCGGGCTGAAGCTCGCAAACGATTTAATGAGATCGCTGAAAAAGAAGGGTTAAAAGTTTTAGGCTGGCGGGACATTCCCACGGATAACAGTCCCCTCGGGGAAACGGCCAAGGCCAGTGAACCGTTTATGCAACAGGTTTACATTGCCCGTCCTGAAGGAATGAATGAAGACTTAGATTTTGAACGGAAGCTATACGTGATCCGTAAACTGACCCATACGGCCATTCGATCGCCGAAAGTTGATGCCCACTGGTATGTGGCCAGCTTATCGTCCCGGACGTTGGTTTATAAAGGGATGCTCACCACGGCTCAAGTGGGGCAGTATTACCCGGAACTGCATGACCCGGATATGGAAAGTGCCTTAGCCCTGGTGCATTCCCGGTTTAGTACTAACACCTTTCCCAGTTGGGAACGCTCCCACCCCTACCGCTACATTGCCCACAACGGCGAAATCAACACCATGCGGGGTAACGTCAACTGGATGCAGGCCCGGCAGGCCTTGTTTGAATCCCCCTTGTTTGGGGAAGACATGGATAAGGTTCAGCCGGTGATCAATGTGGACGGTAGTGATTCCACCATTTTTGACAATGCCCTGGAATTGCTTTACCTGGGCGGGCGATCTTTGCCCCATGCGGTAATGATGATGATTCCAGAACCCTGGACAGCCCACGAGTCCATGGGCGCGGATAAAAAAGCCTTTTATAAATACCATTCCTGTTTGATGGAACCCTGGGATGGCCCGGCATCGATCGCCTTTACCAACGGCAAAATGATGGGGGCCGTATTGGATCGTAATGGTCTGCGTCCGTCCCGCTATTACGTCACTAAAGATGATTTGGTGATTATGGCTTCTGAGGCTGGGGTGTTACCCATTGAACCAGAACGGATCGCCCAAAAAGGACGGTTGCAACCCGGTCGTATGTTCTTGGTGGATATGGAACAGGGGCGGATCATTGCCGACGAAGAAATTAAACAGCAGATTGCCAGGGAACACCCCTATGGGGAATGGGTGGCCCAAAATATGAAGTCCCTAGGGGATTTCCCTACTCCCACAGCGGTGGCGGGGACGGACTTTAAAACCCTGCGGCAACGGCAATTAGCCTTTGGTTACACCTTTGAAGAGTTACGCATTCTCCTAGCGCCCATGGGCCGGGATGGGGTAGAGGCGATCGGTTCCATGGGGGCGGACACACCGTTGGCGGTGCTATCGGATAAGCCGAAGTTACTTTATAACTACTTCCAACAGCTATTTGCCCAGGTAACGAACCCCCCCATTGATTCCATTCGGGAAGAAATCATCACCTCCCCCGATACCACCATTGGCAGTGAAGGCAATTTACTCGATCCCCGTCCCGAAAGTGCGCGGTTAATTGAGTTAAAAACACCGATTATCACCAACGAAGAATTGGCAAAATTGAAAGCGTTACAGGGGAGTGACGATCACTTTAAATCCGTTACCCTGCCCATTTTATTTGATCCAACCCAGGGGGAAGTGGGCTTAAAAACGGCGTTAGATGAATTATTTACCAAGGCTGATCAGGCAATCGCCGACGGCACCAATTTAGTCATTCTCAGTGACCGGGAAGTCTGTGGGGAAAAGGCCGCTATTCCCGCATTATTGGCGGTATCAGGGTTACACCACCATCTGATCCGTAACGGTACTCGCACCAAGGTCGGTTTAATTCTTGAATCCGGTGAACCCAGGGAAGTCCACCATTACGCCGTGTTACTGGGCTACGGTTGCGGGGCGATTAATCCCTATTTAGCCTTTGAAACCCTGGACGGTATGATCGCCGAAGGATTACTGGTGGGGGTAGATCATAAAACCGCTTGCAAAAATTACATCAAAGCCGCCACCAAAGGGGTGATCAAAGTTGCTTCCAAAATCGGTATTTCCACCATCCAAAGTTACCGAGGCGCCCAAATCTTCGAGGCGATCGGCTTAAACCAATCGGTGATCGACCACTATTTCTGCCGTACTGCCTCCCGTATCCAAGGGTCTGACCTTGGCATCATTGCCCAGGAAGCAATCCTCCGTCACCACCACGCCTTTGCGCCCCGTCCCGGCGATACCCATACCCTGGATGTGGGGGGTGAGTACCAATGGCGGAAAGACGGAGAAGAACATTTATTCAGTCCCGAAACCATTCACCTCTTACAGCGGGCAGTGCGGGAAGGTAACTATGCCCTGTACAAGCAGTATGCGTCCTTGGTAAATGAGCAAAATCAAAAATTCTTTACCCTGCGGGGACTGCTAGATTTCAAAACCCGATCGCCTATTCCCCTGGAAGAAGTGGAATCCGTAGAAGCAATCATGAAACGGTTTAAAACCGGAGCCATGAGTTACGGCTCGATCTCCAAAGAAGCCCACGAATCCCTGGCGATCGCCATGAACCGCATTGGCGGTAAATCCAACACCGGGGAAGGGGGAGAAGATTCCGAACGATTTACCTGGACAAATGAACAAGGGGATTCCAAAAATAGCGCCATCAAACAGGTCGCTTCCGGTCGCTTTGGGGTAACCAGTTTATACCTATCCCAAGCTAAAGAAATCCAGATCAAAATGGCCCAGGGCGCAAAACCCGGCGAAGGGGGTCAACTCCCCGGTAAAAAAGTCTATCCCTGGATTGCCAAAGTCCGTCACTCCACCCCCGGCGTAGGTCTAATTTCGCCACCGCCCCACCACGACATTTACTCCATTGAAGATTTAGCCGAACTAATCCACGACCTCAAAAATGCCAACCGGGAAGCCCGCATTAACGTCAAACTAGTGTCGGAAGTCGGGGTTGGTACGATCGCCGCCGGGGTGGCCAAAGCCCATGCCGATGTGGTGCTAGTGTCTGGCTATGACGGTGGAACGGGAGCCTCTCCCCAAACCTCCATCAAACATGCCGGTCTGCCCTGGGAATTGGGCTTAGCGGAAACCCACCAAACCCTAGTGCTGAATAATCTCCGCTCCCGCATTGTGGTGGAAACCGACGGCCAGATGAAAACCGGACGGGATGTGGTCATTGGGGCATTACTGGGGGCGGAAGAATTCGGTTTTTCCACCGCTCCCCTGGTTTCCCTTGGTTGCATTATGATGCGGGCCTGTCACCTCAACACCTGTCCCGTGGGCATTGCCACCCAAAACCCAGAGTTGCGGGCAAAAATTCACCGGCGATCCTGCCCATGCGGTGCATTTTATGACCTTTATCGCCACCGAAATTCGGGAAATTATGGCGGAATTGGGCTTCCGCACCGTTAACGAAATGGTGGGGCGTACCGATATCCTGGAGCCGAAAAAGGCCGTGGACCACTGGAAAGCCAAAGGGGTAGACCTGTCTCCCCTGCTACATCAACCAGAAGTGGGCGACGATGTGGGGCGTTACTGCCAAATTCCCCAGGATCATGGGCTTCAGCATTCCCTCGATGTGACCCAATTGCTGGATCTCTGTCAACCGGCGATCGAAAAAGGGGAAAAAGTCAAAGCCACGTTACCGATCACCAATATCAATCGGGTGGTGGGAACCATTGTGGGCAACGAAATCACCAAGCGCCATTGGGAAGGGCTACCGGAAGACACCGTTCATCTCCATTTCCAAGGCAGTGCCGGGCAGAGCTTCGGCGCTTTTGTCCCCAAGGGCATGACTCTGGAACTGGAAGGGGATGCTAATGATTACGTCGGCAAAGGTCTCAGTGGCGGCAAAATTATCGTTTATCCTCCCCAAAATTCCAGTTTCGCAGCGGCAGAAAATATCATCGCGGGCAATGTCTGTCTTTATGGCGCAACGGCTGGCGAGGCTTACATTTCCGGCATGGTGGGAGAACGCTTCTGTGTCCGTAACTCCGGTGTGAATACGGTGGTGGAAGCGGTGGGCGATCACGGCTGTGAATACATGACCGGCGGCAAAGTGGTTGTTCTTGGCCCCACCGGTCGTAATTTTGCGGCGGGCATGAGCGGTGGCGTAGCCTATATCCTCGATGAAACAGGGGACTTTGCGACCCGCTGTAACCCGGCCATGGTTGCCTTAGAAAAACTGGAAGATCCCGGAAGAAATTAAGGATCTTCAAGAGTTAATTCAAAACCATGTTAACTACACCAACAGTGCTAAAGGTAAAGCCGTTTTAGCAGATTGGGAAGCCAATGTTTCCAAATTTGTAAAAGTAATGCCTCGGGATTATAAACGGGTATTACAGGCGATCAAAAAAGCCCTGGAAGCTGGTCTAAGCGGTGACGATGCCCTCAATGCGGCGTTTGAGGAAAATGCTAAGGACGTGGCTCGGATTGGGGGAAGTTAGGTTAGTTTGGAAAATAGGTAGGGGTTAGATTTCTGGACCCTTTCTGTTTCCATTTAATCTAGTTTTGTGTGGAGGAGCTATTTTGCCCACAGTTGCCCAGTGTTTAAGTTGTGTTCAGGTCTGTCGAGATTTGACTAGTTTTTATATCCCGATATATCTTGTTAGACTGGATCAGCGAGATGGCCAACTGGTAATTTTAGCTGGCGATGAACTAATTGTTACCATTAGTCCTAATGGAAAATGGAGGTTTGTAGTATGAATCTTAATTTTGCCGAAATGGATATCAAGTTACTTAGAGCCTATGTTCTTGAGCATCGTGACGATGATGAAGCTTTTTATATGTTGGCTGATCGCCTAAAAGCTAATTCTTCATCTCCAGTTTATCCTTGTCCTGATACACCTGAAAATATCGCCATTATGGAACAGGCGATTAAAGATAAATTGACGGCTTTAAACTAAAATCATGAGTCTTATTAAGAGATACGATAGGAGATAGCAACAGTGCAAATGACTCGGCAAACTCTAGAAATCAATTTGTCACTGCAAGATTTGGCTCAGGAGGCGTTTTATTTGTATGTTGATTCCATGAAATTTAGTCCCTCGTCCAGCCAAGTTTATCCTAGCTCTCTTTCACCCATGGATTTGTAAAGACATGGATCACACAACGATATATAAAAAACTACAAGAGTCGAAAAATCTTGAAAGAGCCTATGTTTATGCGTTACATGATAGGCTTTACGGAGATCCTTTCTGCAACTTTTTTGAGATAGAATACTATCGTGTTAACAAAGAAAAACTTTTCGAAGAAATTCACCAGATTACGAAAAATCCCAATGATTTTAAGCCACAAAAAGCCTTCATATTTTATTTCCCAAAGACAAATGTTTGCTTGCGAAGAATGATATATCTCGAACTAAGAGACTTAGTGTTAAGATATTTATTTGTTGTTGTCATATCCGACTTGCTAGATTATACATTTAGCCCTAGATGTTTTGCTTTTAGACCAGAAAAATCCTCAGAAAGAGGTAAAAGATTATTCAGGAAATCTTATGAAGATAGTTATATTTCTTTTCTTGAATGGCAAAAATTGCAAAGTGAAAATACAAAAAACGGAATCTTACTGAGAACTGACATATCTTCATTTTATGATACTGTTTCCCATCATTACTTGATGGAGACTTTGTGTCGAGAATTAGCAATCAGTGAGCAATGTGAGTTTGCGACTTTATTCAAGTCAATTCTTAGTTTTCCACTACTTGGTTATTCTTCTCAAGATGGCAAGCTACATTCTGTTGATTATCGTCAAGGTTTACCAATTGGAAATAATACTGAAGGTTACCTAGCGAATATTTTTTTAAAGGAAGTTGATGAAGCAATGGAAAATGCAGGATTTTCTTTTGGAAGATATGTAGACGATTGTAGAATATTTTTTGCTGAGCGTCATCAAGCTACTCAAGCCTCTCTATTACTACAAGAATGTTTATTAAATAAAGGATTAAATTTGAATTCTGCCAAAACAAAAATAATTGAAGATAATCATATTAAAGACTATATTAAAGCATCTCTTAAACCCAGTAGTTCGTATGGGGATGAAGATCACGATGTCGAGGTAGATAGGCTGAGGAAGAAGCATAATTCTATCTTACTTGAGGAAATTGATAAGGAAATTGAAAAAGTCAAAAATTTTGACTTTAATCAAAAAATCAACACTGATAACTCGGAATCTTTTAGCCACTTTCTAAACTACATAACGCCCAATAACTTTGATTTTAGTTCAGTTCCCTGGGATATTTGCTTAAATAATATACATTTAATTTTACGAGAGTATCCACAACACTCAAAACTACTAGCTTGGGTTATAGTCAAATTTATTTTTCGCGATGAAATTACTGACGGTCTTGATCTACAATCACAACACTTAGTAGTTAGGAAAATGTATGAGATATTAAAAGATCAAAACATTAGTGCATGGACGAAAACGAGAATCTTACACCATCTAAATAAACCTAGATTTTCAGGGCAATCTTATATTGCAAGGCTATACTTAAGAAAAGAAATCAAAGAGGAATTTTTGAAAATTCTTAGTCAACTGGCAAGGCATAAGTGTGTTGCGCTTCAACTTAATTGCCTTTACTCCTTTTATCTAAGCAATGATTGTCCTCAGGATTTACGTGAATTTGTCCAAGAAAATTTTCAACGGCCAATTTCCGAGCCAATTCAAAATGCAATTTTTTACATATCTGAAATCAAAAATAGTAATGAGCAATTTTATCCATTATCTACTTTTAAAGAACTACTAAGTCAAGATGAACATGAACGTGACTACTTAGAGTTACCTGTTATATCATAAAACTCTATCTACAATTATGATTGAAAAGTAGGATTATTTGTGAATTTATTGATTATTGACATTGAAACATCAGGATTGAATTTGGAAACAGATTATCCAATAGAATGTGCTGCTATTTTATTTAACGTTGACAGTAGAGAAATTTTACAATCGTGTTCTACGTTAATCTATTCATCAATTAATAGTGCGTACAATATCAATAAAATTAGCGTTGAAGCGTTATCAAGTAAGTACGATTCATCCACCTGTTTGACAACGATAGGTAGTATGATTACTCGATGTAATTTCATTGTTAGTCATAATAAAGAATTTGATTCACATTGGTTTAAAAAAATTGGTCTTGATGATTTAGGCAAAGTTTGGTTATGTACTGCTGTAGATTTTAAATGGCCATCAGCGAGAGGAATACACCAACGACCCCAATTAATTTCCCTTGCACTAGCTTATGAAATTCCAGTATGGAAAGTTCATCGTGCAATCAACGACTGTCTCTACATTGCATGGATTTTTGAAAAAGAAGATAATCTTCTTGAAATTATTGAAGAAGCTCAAGAAATGAGAACTCTTTATGTTGCAGAAATTACTTTCGAAGAAAAAAATATAGCCAAGCAAGCAGGGTTTATTTGGAACAGATTTGTTCAGAATAGATGGAGCTGCTATTTAACCGAGCAAGAAGCAAAAGAGCTTCCATTTAAAGTTTCAAAAGTATCAAATTCTTGATTTTTCTAGCATCTTGTTGATAGCAGTATTTTCATAAAAAATTAAATGCGATTGTGCTCTTGATGCACCTACATACATTGAAGCAATATCAAGATTAGATGGAATTAAATTTTCTTGCTTTTCTTGGATTAAAATAACAATCGGACATTCTAAACCCTTAAATTCCAAACAAGAAGACCAGTATAACTTTTGTTTATCTGAGGCAGGAAAATTAAAGTGACTCAATTTGTATGCCCCAATTGCTGTAATCATTTTAAGAATAGAGCGATTCGAATCCTCATTTGTTAGTATCATTATTTCGTTGACTTTGATTTGCTGCTGTCTAATAAGATTGTCTAAATCTTTATAAAGTAACTTTTGTATATCCTGTATATTGGTTAATTCTTTTTTCACGATTTTTCTCCCTTGAACTCCAGAGGGTTTGATTTCTTCAAAAGATTGAATATACTCAACAAAAAATTCAAAAATGGGATTTGTATTTCGCAAGTTTTTATCTAAGACAATATTCGGAAGCTTAATGTTGTTTAAAGTCCTGACTAGTTTTTGGTTGTTATCAAGAAAAATATAAAAAATCCCATCATTTTCATCAAAAAGTAAATGCTTCACCCAGTCTATATCATTAATACTTAGATTTTGGCCTTCATCAATAATAATTGCATCAAATATAAAATCTATACTTGGAATTTTTTTTAGTTTTAGAGACTCGAAATTATCCACTATACAGTAACCATTTTGTATCTCTTTTTCCAGACAAATCTTCAGATAATTACAGAGATTGATGGATTTACAGAGAAACAGAGTTTTAAGTTCATCACGGCACAATCGTTTGACTTTTTCTATTGCTAATTGAGTTTTTCCAGAACCTGCACAGCCCAAAATCTTTGCTTGCTTATTATAGCGAAACATTTCGAGAACTTGTTTTTGTTGCTCCGTAAGCTGATAAATTATCTCCTTTTCTTTACTAATATCATTAACTAAAAGTTTTTTAAATTGTAATGGAGGAGAAAAAAGTTTGTAAATTTCTTTAACACCATCATCACCTAGGAGTTGGAAGTTTTGATTTCGTAAGTAATAATTAAAAGCGTTAATAATCCAGTCTTGTAAGTTGTCAAGATTAGTTCTTAATAACATGAGTTTTCTGTCGATGCTAGGAGGTAAATTTCCTATAACAGTATCTATATCGGGAAAAGCAACTGCGTGAGCATAGTTAATGAATTTTTTTCCCAAAACGTTGGATTTTTTTTTACAATATTCTACTATAGACCACTTATTATCATGAGCTTGCTTGAAAGGAGACTCTTTCATTCGGTCTCCATTTTGATACCAGTTTTCATGAAAAGAATCATAAGTAATATCACCTCCTTTTACCTCTAGGTCTAGCACGCCATAATCTTTATGAAAGATCAAAAAATCTGCTTCTCCATCATCAATACATCTTCGGCCAATTTTTCTTTCGGAAATTGCCATGACCGACTATGTTGAATATGGAAAAAATCATTTAGCTGGGCTTTCAACTGGCAGTAAAGCAATACTTCTGCACGACTCGTTGTGCTAGCCGGAGATTCGGGAGGCGTCATTTTAGCCATGACAACTTACAAATTTAACGTTCCGGTAATTGTACAATAGTCTGGGTGATTTTATTACATTCAAACAGTATTTTGTTATAAATTTTTAATTTTATTGTGGCAGTTTTTGTATTAGCAAGATGTGGCTACGACCTCAATGGGTAGACATTTAAGTATAAAACAGCGCAATTACTTTAGAAAGCTACCGTCAAATTAAGGCTCTCTCTATTTTGGGGTTAAAAATGTATAATCAGATACGGTTTGGTAGTAAGGCAAATAATAAAAATTTTGTGACAAAACAAATAAGATAATTTCATCACTCTTTCTTCAGGAGATCAATGCGTAATGTAAGCGTTTATGAATATGATCAACTTGATCTTGACATAATCTAAGATGCATTTAAAAACAAGCCACAAGAAATCACTATTTTGGTAATTCTCTGTTAGAAACAAGTGGAGGCTCTTTCTATGCAATCGACGCACCTCATAGCCTATCTTTCAGCGATTCCCAATCTCCCCAATCTCTCCCCATTACTTATCCTAGAGACAACATTATGAACACCGCTCAAATTAGCACCGATGGCACCCATCAAATCGTAATCTTACCAGAAGACTTTACAATAACCGGAAGCGAGGTTTACATTAAAAAAATTGGAAGTACGATTATTTTGATTGCCAAAGATAACCCTTGGCAATCCTTAATTGAAAGCTTAGATCAATTTTCAGATGACTTTATGGCAACTAGGGAACAACCCCCCCCTTGATGTGCGAGAAGAATTCTAAAT
>CAVPII010000002.1:0-585550 GCA_963704945.1 uncultured cyanobacterium
AGGGTTCTGGGTTGCTAGTCGAAATTTTGGTGATCACCACCATTGGCCTTACCCTTTTTAGTGATTGGTTAGAGTAAACCCATCCATTGACCTAATTATTTCCTCCCAATTTCCCAATCTCCATCTCGCTGCAAGGCAGTATGAGCCGATGCACGATGGGAATAGATAGCCATGAAACGGCGATCGCCAGAAGGAATTGGGGATTGATTCAGAACAAATTTAGGAACAATCAATGCCCACGGCATGGCTTTCTGTTAAAAATAAACAAGCACTGCCCTTTCCCGTTCAGTCAGTATGACCAATTCCCCCACCACGTCCGTTCCGTTTCAGCGACCCTGGCACGACTATTTAAAGTTCAGCACCGACCACAAAGTCATTGGCATCCAATATTTGCTGATGTCTTTTTGTTTCTTCCTGGTGGGGGGACTGTTGGCCATGATTATTCGAGCGGAATTGCTCACCCCCCAATTAGATGTAGTGGATCGCAGTCTCTACAACGGTATATTTACCCTCCACGGGACAATTATGATTTTTCTGTGGATTTTTCCCGCCAACGTGGGGCTAGCCAATTATTTGGTTCCCCTGATGATTGGGGCCAAGGATGTGGCCTTTCCCATCCTGAATGCGATCGCCTTTTGGTTAGTGCCGGTGGTGGGGGTGTTGTTGATTGGTAGTTTCTTTCTGCCCACGGGGACAGCCCAAGCTGGGTGGTGGTCCTATCCCCCGGTAAGTATCCAGAATCCTTCGGGTAATTTTGTTAACGGGGAATTTTTGTGGCTGTTGGCGGTGGCTACCTCCGGTATTTCTTCAATTATGGGGGGGGTTAACTTTGTTACCACCATTTTTAAACTACGGGCACCGGGGTTAACTCTGCTGAAAATGCCCGTTTACATTTGGACAATTTTAAGTGCCCAACTTTTGCAACTTTTTTGCCTACCAGCTTTAACCGGCGGGGCGGTGATGTTACTCTTTGACCTTTCCTTTGGCACCACCTTTTTTGATCCCTTTAAGGAAGGGGATCCCATCATTTATCAGCACTTATTTTGGTTCTATTCCCATCCGGCAGTTTATGTGATGGCATTACCTGCTTTCGGGGTATTTTCGGAAATATTGCCAGTTTTTGCCCGTAAACCCCTGTTTGGTTACAAAACCGTCGCCATTTCTTCCTTTTTAATTGCTATCCAAGGCACTTTCGTTTGGGTTCACCACATGTTTACCAGTGCTACCCCCAACTGGATGCGGATGTTTTTCATGGCCAGCACTATGTTAATTGCCGTTCCTACGGGGATAAAAGTTTTAGCTTGGACAGCGACGGTGTGGCGGGGGAGTTTACGGCTCAAAACCCCGATGTTGTTCTGTTTGGGGGGAATTTTAATGTTCCTCTTTGCGGGGATTACGGGCATTATGTTGGCTTCGGCTCCCTTTGATTTGCACGTTAACAACACTTATTTTGTGGTGGGCCATTTCCATTACGTGGTTTTTGGCACCGTCACCATGGCCATCTACGGGGCAATCTACTTTTGGTTCCCGAAAATGACCGGGCGGATGTACAACGAAGCTTGGGGCAAACTGCATTTTGCGTTGACTTTCATCGGTGCTAATTTGAACTTTTTTCCCATGCACCCCATTGGTTTACAGGGAATGTTACGCCGGATTTCTTCCTACGATCCGCAATTTACAAGCTGGAATGTTGTTGCTAGCTTAGGAGCCTTCTTGCTGGGAATGTCCACTTTGCCTTTTATCGCTAACATGGTGGCCTCTGCTTTTATTGGTCGAAGGGTAGGCAATAACCCTTGGAACTCCCTAGGTTTGGAATGGACAACTTCTTCCCCTCCCCCGGAAGAAAATTTTGAGGTAATTCCCACCATCACCGAAGAACCCTATGGTTATGATCAGGCTCCAGATTTTACCGCCGAAGTAACGCCCTAGTCTTCCCCTTCCCCTTAGCCCTGTGCCCTGAAGAACATTATGGAATCCGGTAATCATCTCCCCAGTGCCGACCCCATGGAAGAGCAGGAACCTAATAATTTAGGTTTTGGTTTTCCTGTATTTTTACTATCGGAAAGTGTCGTTTTCCTTAGTTTTTTTGTCACCTATACCATTCTGCGGCTAAAAAGTGACCAATGGTTTCCCCCTGGAGTGGACGGTCTGGATGTTATGAGGGGAGCCATTAACACCGTCGTTTTAGTCAGTAGTAGTGGGGCGATTATTCTGGCAGAAAGGGCTTTACACCAAGGGCAAATCAAGCTTTTTCGTATTTTTTGGTTGGCTACCATTACCCTGGGGATTATTTTTCTATTTGGCCAAGCTTCGGAGTGGGCATCCATGCCCTTTGGCCTAGATGCGGGGGCAGTGGGGGGGACTTTCTTTTTACTGACCGGTTTCCATGGACTCCATGTTTTTACCGGGGTTTCCCTTCTGTTGTATATGTATTGGCGGTCTCTGCAACCCCATAATTTTGATGATGGCCATGAGGGGGTAACGGCGATCGCCCTGTTTTGGCATTTTGTGGATGTGATTTGGATTATTTTGTTTATTTTGCTTTACCTTTGGCCAGCTAGATAAAAAGCAATCAAGAAAAAGAGACCATATTCTGACTACAATTTGGGGTCTTTCTCAATTTGATCGTCTGGGGAATTATTACTGCGCTTCAGAGAGTTCCCAAAATTTATCCTAATCACCACCATGCGTATCTATGGTAATCGTCCGATTAAGACCCTGCCGGGGCCCCAAACCCGGCCTACCACCGGCAAAGTTCGCATGGCCCTGTTCAATATTTGGCGGGGGGGCATTGACGGTTCCCATTGGTTAGACCTCTGTGCTGGCAACGGCACCATGGGGGGGGAAGCCCTTTGTCGGGGAGCAGATCGGGTAATGGCGATCGAGCAATCGGGAAAAGTGTGCGGCATCATCAAAGAAAACTGGCAAAAATTGGCCAAGCCAGAGCAAAATTGGTCAGTGTTACGGGGTGATGTGCTGAAACTGTTACCAACCTTAAAAGGGCAAAATTTTGACTGGATTTATTTCGATCCACCCTACGCCGGTAATTTGTACAGCCCTGTTTTAGCCATGGTGGAAGAGTTGGGACTGCTAAAAACTACCGGAGAAATAGCAGTGGAATATGACCAACAGCATTGGCATCCCCCGGAAAGCATCGGGAGTTTGGAGTTAATCCGTCAAAAAAAATATGGCTTAAGTTGTCTAGCCTTCTATTCCTGGAGAGAAGGGGAAGTTTTGCCGGTATAGTAATCTAGATTGGCATTGTGCCAGCTTGTAAAGTTTTATGTTCCAAAATCACCCTCCGGTAGAAATGCCTGGGTGATGGCTAACGTTCCCTTGATTTATCCCCCATTTAGTCATGCGTGTTGCTCTGTTTACGGAAACCTTCCTACCAAAAATTGATGGGATTGTCACCCGTCTTAAGCACACGGTAGAAAACCTCCAACGCCAAGGCCATCAAGTCTTGGTATTTTGTCCCGAGGGGGGGCTGAAGGAATATAAAGGGGCAAAAATTTGCGGAGTGAAGGGGATGCCCTTGCCCCTCTATCCAGAATTAAAATTGGCTTTTCCTTCCCCAAAGCTCAAAGAAGCCCTACTAAAGTTTCAGCCGGATTTAATCCATGTAGTTAACCCAGCCGTACTAGGTTTAGGGGGAATTTACTATGCTAAGAACTTAAATATTCCCCTGGTGGCTTCCTATCACACCCATTTGCCCCAATATTTACACCACTACGGTTTGGGCGCTTTGGAAGGGGTGCTGTGGGAATTGTTAAAACTGGCCCATAACCAAGCAGAACTCAATCTTTGTACTTCTTCTGCCATGGTGCAGGAATTAGTTGATCACGGTATTGAACGGGTGGATCTTTGGCAAAGGGGGGTGGATACGGAACTGTTTCAACCAGACCTAAAATCTGCCCAAATGCGCCAAAAACTTTCCCAGGGTAATCCGGAAGATCCCCTATTTTTATACGTTGGTCGGGTTTCGGCGGAAAAACAAATCGACGAGATTAAGCCCGTACTGGAAGCCATTCCCCAGGCCCGTTTGGCGATCGTGGGGGACGGCCCCAATCGCAAAAACCTGGAAGCCCATTTTGAAGGAACAAATACCTATTTTGCTGGCTATATGCAAGGTTTAGAATTAGCTTCAGCCTTTGCTTCGGCGGACGCTTTCATTTTTCCTTCCCGTACGGAAACGCTAGGTTTAGTCTTACTGGAGGCCATGGCGGGGGGATGCCCGGTGGTGGCGGCGGCCTCTGGGGGAATTCCGGATATTGTCACCGATGGCGAAAATGGTTATTTATTTGATCCCACGGTAGATAAGGGGGTAGTCCAAGCAACCCAAAGGTTAATGTCCGCCCAAGGGGAAAGGGAGGTATTGCGACAAAATGCTAGACAGGAAGCGGAACGGTGGGGATGGCCAGCGGCAACCCAGCAGTTGGTGCGTTATTACGAAGAGGTGATTTACGGACAGAATAAAAGCTCGTTAGCGGCGTGATCTACCCAGGATTAACCATCAATTTGGGCAACTTTAAGACATTATTCGATGGTCTTTTTTCCTTGGGGTTTGCTTAGCTCGGCGGTGTAAAGACTAACTAAACGGGCCACAAAAATGGCTGGATACATTAGCCCGACAATTGCTTCCATGTTAGATAGGCCCATGGCAACGGAATCCGTGGGGGTAATATCCCCATAGCCCAAGGTCGTCAGGGTAGTAAAGCTGAAATAGAGCAGAATAAAATCTTTGCCACTGCCAACACTTAAATCATTGAAATTATTGGGATTGATAATAAAACTGATGCGGTAAAGCAAAAACCAAAAGATGCCAATTAATAGATAAACACTGATTGCCCCCAGTAAAATATCTTGGTCAACTGTATTGGTTTCATTTATCTGGTGACTTAGGGTGATAATGGCTATGCCTAAAAATACTGCATAGACTATATCCGTTAGGGTCGATAGTCGTTGCGAAACAATCGGGTTCGCAATAAATAAAGTTAGCACGTCACAAAAAAGGGAGATCGCCACCAAACCCCTTAATGCCAACTTCCAAGCTTTGGAAATGGTCATGGTTCGCACCATCAATCAAAATGGTCACCGTCAGTAGACCAGAGGTGATAACGCCACCATATTCTATTTGAATAAAAGAAGTAAAAATAAATAGTACAACAATCGACCAAAATAGCCTACGATAATGCCAGCTTTTAATACCAATTTCTCTGGATTTATTAACCATCAATATTCATTTAATCAACTAGATTTAATCAACCAGTTTGCTAAGTTATAGCCCGTTGATTATATTTTTGATCAATAGCAGTATTTTTTAGAGTATATACATCTGCGTGTTACTTGTCTTCCCCAATGCAGGCGGCAGCCATTTGTAGGGCCACGAGCCGACTTTCCAAACGGTGCTGGGGAGGTAGTTCAGTTAATACATTGAGACGTTGTAAGCGAGCTTCTACCTGGCCCTTAGCCCCCACCAAAAAAACATCCCGGTGACTGGCCAACGCATCCTTCAGCATGGTTTCGATCGCCAATAAAGCAGTTACCCCCAGGCGGGGCACCATAATCAAATCAAGGATAAGCACATCGTAATTTTCCACAATGGAAAGGCGGCGGGCAATGGATTTAGCGGCCCCGAAACTCATGGGGCCACTGAGGTGGAACATAAAAATACGGCCATCTGCTTCCCGAAGAATTGTTTGCTCCTCTTCCGATAACCAGTCCTCTCCGTCAGCCTGGGTAACGCTTCTCATCGCTTGCAGTTGCACATCAGTCAAATTTTTAACCGTCATTAAATTAGCCACAAAGACCCCCACCGCCACCGCCGTAATCAAATCCACAAACACCGTCAAAATCAATACTAAATACATCAACCCAGCCCCCTTCGTGGAAAGTTTATGGGCCCGTTTGAGAAAGCTCCAATCCACAATGTCAATGCCCACTTTGATTAAAATTCCGGCCAACACCGCATGGGGAATGGGTTCGGTCAATTGACTCGCTTTTAAAACAATCACCAACAAAATAACTGCATGGATCATTCCCGCAATGGGGGTTTTGCCACCGGAGTTAATATTAATCACCGTTCGCATGGTGGCTCCAGCCCCCGGTAAACCACCACAGATTCCAGAAATAAAATTGCCAATGCCCTGGCCAATCAATTCCCGATCCGAGTCATGGTTGGTGCGGCTGATGTTATCTGCCACCAAAGAAGTTAGGAGGGAGTCCAGGGATCCCAAAATCGCCAACATAATGCTGTAAAGAAGAATTTGTTTGAGGCTAGCTAGATTTAAATAGGGTAAATGTAGGGTCGGCAAGCCAGAGGGAATTTCCCCTATGCGGGGCAGGGAAACATCATTGAAAAATAATACGGAAACTATGGTGCCCACCACCAAAGCGATTAACGGAGCGGGCAGAATGCGATTAACCCTGGCTGGAGCAAAAAAGACGATCGCCAAGGCAATCAGCCCCAAGCCAGTGGCCGCAAAATTAACGTCATTTATGTAACCAGGAATGGCACTGAGGGAAGCCATCACCCCCGGCGGAGTTTGGTGCCCCAATAAAGGGGCAATCTGCAAAATGATAATGATTACCCCAATGCCGGACATAAAGCCGGAAATGACGGTGTAGGGCATAAAAGTGATGTATTTTCCCAGGCCAAAAATCCCCATCACAATTTGGAATAGTCCCCCCAGCATCACCACCGTTAGGGCCATCGCCCAACCATTTTCTGGATTACTGGCGGTCAAACTGGTGAACGTGGAAGCCATTACTACGGTCATTGGCCCCGTTGGCCCACTGATTTGGGCTGGAGTTCCCCCACAAAGAGCAGCAAAAAAGCCGGTGCAAATGGCTCCGTAAAGCCCGGCAATGGGCCCTGCCCCTGAAGCTACCCCAAAGGCCAAAGCTAAGGGCAGAGCTACGATCGCCGCCGTAATGCCCCCTAAAATATCGCCCCGGAGATTATCGAACCGGAGTCCATGGACAAAACGGCTGGGGGAAAAAAGTGTGGTATCCATGGAAATTGGCCAGGGTGAATAGTGAATTGCTAATGGTCAGGATAGGCCGGTCAGCAAAATCTGGAACCAACAACCATCAACATTTCAAGACAGGGGCCGATCCTAAAGCAAAGTGCGGGCTTTCAATTGTAGATAACGATCCACTAATTGTTCACTGACTTGATCCGCTGGGGCATCCAACACCAAAACCCCCTTTTGTTTCAGTTTGGCCAAGGCTAATTGTCGTTGTTGCAATAAATTTATAGCCACTGCTTTTTGGTAAGCATCGCTAACAGTGACCGCTGAAGAATGGGCTAATTGATCTACTTGGGGATCCCGCAAAGTTACACAAAAGGGTAAATAGCGGGGAGCTAATTCGATCAAGGCACTGAGCAATTCCCTAGAAGCGGTGGGGTCAATTAAGTCGGTAATGCACACCACCAGGGCCCGGCGGGTTTGTTGTTTGACTAACCTGGCGATCGCCCCAACGTAGTCCGGTTCCCTCAGCACTGGTTGGATGGGACTCAGGGTTTTTAACAATTTGGGTAAATATGACATACCCCTTTCCGGTGGTAACCAACTGACCACTTCCCGGTCAAAAACCGCAATGCCCAGGCGATCGCCTCGATGGAGGGCCGTCACCGCCAGGGCCAAACTAACATTTAACCCCCAATCAAACCGCTGTAAACCCTGCACCCAAGCAGTCATTAACCGACCCCGGTCGAGCAAAATGATCACCGTCTGCTCCCGTTCCGGCTCCAGCACCCGCATCAGGGGAATACCCCGCCTAGCACTGGCTTTCCAATCTAAATAACGCAGGTCATCCCCTGCTTGGTAATCCCGCAGTTCCCGAAATTCTGTGCCTAAACCGAAGTTACGAATTTGCTTAAGGTTACCCGTTGTGGCCTGGGTTAAACGGATAGTTAAGGATTTTAGCCCGATTAAATCAGGATGTACCGTTACCTTTTGGGGCTCCTCCACCGCCCATTGTTGCCAACTTAATTTCCAGGGAGATAACTGCCGCACGTTTAGTTTTCCCCAGACATATTCCCCCCTTTGCTTGGGTTTAACGTGGTAGGTGAGCTGGGTAAGACCCTTAGCTAAAGTTTGAACTGGGGTGATTTGCTCCGTGGCGACGAAGGGGGCAGGGTAATCATCCTTAAAAATGGCGATCGCCAAGGAACCGGGATTTTCCACCGTAACGGTAACGGAGTTTTCTCGGCCAATGGAAAGGGGGCCAATGGCCTGCCGTTGCACTGTTATTTTTTGCGATCGCCCCCGGAAATAATCGATCACCGTCAGCATTAACAGCAATAAATTCCCCAGGAGCAACCCCATTAGAGCTGTGACAACCGTGGCCACTTGGGCCACCACCATGGCTACTCCACCGATGAGCAGTAAGTACAAATAAAAACGGAGAGTGGGAACCATGGTTTTGCCTAGGAAAGGGGAAAAGTTAAGGGGAAATTGTCCGTCGTTGGTGTACCAATTCTGCCGCTAATTTGATGGCCGCTACCAAACTTTCTGCCCTGGCAATGCCCTGGCCGGCAATGTCAAAAGCGGTGCCGTGATCCGGGGAAGTCCGCACAAAGGGTAAACCAATGGTGGTGTTAATGGCTTGGTCAAAGGCCAGGAGCTTAACTGGAATTAAGCCTTGGTCATGGTACAAAGCCAGGTAAGCATCGTGGGCAGGGGCTTGGGCATCGGTTAACCAGGCTTTGCCGGGGGTGACCCACATGGTATCCGGGGGAATGGGGCCAATTAATTTCGCCTGGGGGTATTGCTGGCGGGATTCCTGCAACCAAGGAATCAACCAATGCTGTTCTTCCATTCCTAATTTACCGTCTTCCCCACTGTGGGGATTTAAGCCGGCGATCGCCACTGAGGGATTAGTAATGCCAAAATCCTGGGCTAGACAAGTTAAAAGTAATTCCAGTTTTGTGGTCATCAACTCCGGGGTTAAAGCTTCCGGTACTTCCTTTAACGGAATATGGGTGGTGGCCAACAACGTTCTCAAAGTCCAGCCAGTAAATGGCGATCGCCCCACAAACATCATGCCAAACCGTTTCACCCTGGCCCGGTCAGCTAAAACTTCTGTTTGTCCAGGGTAATGATGGCCAGCGGCCTGCCAAGCGGATTTGGCGATCGGGGCGGTGACAATGCCATCAAACTCCCCGGCTAGGGTGCGGTTAATCGCCTGGTCTAGGTAAGCAAAACTAACGGCCCCACTGGCGGCGTTACCCTCGCCAACTTCTATGCTTTCCAGTTCACCAGGGGCGAAGTCTAGATCAATCAAACTTAACTCCGTGGGATCCGCCAGAGTCAAAGCGGGATTTTTCTGCAATAGTTCCCCATGGGTCAATTGCAACAATGACCGGGAACCAATTACCGTTAACTCGCAAACTTTTTCTAGTTGGCGATCGCCTAGGGCCTTGAGCACCACCTCTGGCCCAATGCCCGCCGGGTCCCCCAGGGTTAAAATCAAACGGGGCAAACTCATACAATCCATCTCAACTTAGGTTTCAGGGGCCAACGAAGGGAAGATTACTGTGGGATAATGAACCACTGGCAAGAAAAAGTTTTGGCCACAAACCATTGCAAGCCGATTGCAAAATCATAAAAAACCCATTTACCCCCATTGAGGAATTGACTATGACCGCTGAAAGTATGTTAGCCAATGGTGCTTTTATCATGATTGGTCTGACCCTGCTAGGCCTGGCATGGGGCTTTGTGATCATCAAACTCCAAGGTAGCGAGGAATAGAAACTCCTGGGGCGGTTTAATCCCTCCGGGTTGGAGAACAATCCTAAGCAATATCGGAGTGATTAACTGCCCATTGTGCCATTGCCTAGTGTGAATTTTACCTATCAGTGCCAAGCCCGGTGTTCCCATAGCCACGCCCGGGCCGGAATTTTTCAGACCCCCCATGGGCCGGTGGAAACTCCCCGTTTTATGCCCGTGGGAACCCTAGCCACGGTTAAGGGCATTACCCCTGCCCAGCTCGGGGATACCGGGGCCCAGATGGTGCTGGCCAACACCTACCATTTGCACCTGCAACCGGGGGAAAAAATCATCGCCGCCGCCGGGGGATTGCATAAGTTTATGGGCTGGGGTCGGCCCATGTTGACCGATTCCGGTGGGTTTCAAGTTTTTAGCCTCAGTCAACTACGCACCATCGAAGAAAGGGGAGTCACCTTCCGATCGCCACGGGATGGGAGGTTAATTGACATGACCCCGGAAAATTCCATCCAGATCCAGAATAATTTGGGGGCGGATGTGATTATGGCCTTTGATGAATGTCCGCCGGGGCAAGCCGATCGCCAAGTAGTGGAAGAAGCCACTGCCCGCACCTACCGTTGGCTGGAGAGGTGCATAGCGGCCCACCAACGACCCCAGGATCAGGCTTTATTTGCCATTGTCCAGGGGGGCACTTTTTTAGATTTACGATCCCAAGCAGCCCAGAATTTAATTGCCTTGGATTTACCGGGCTACGCCATTGGGGGAGTTAGCGTGGGGGAAGCCCCGGCTTTAATCGATAAAGTAGTACAGCACACTGCTCCTTTATTACCGGCCCATAAACCCCGTTACCTGATGGGGGTCGGCACTTACCGGGAAATGGCCAGGGCGATTTTTGCTGGCATTGATTTATTTGACTGTGTTATTCCCACCCGTTTTGGTCGCCATGGCACAGCGTTGGTACAGGGAGAACGGTGGAATTTGAAAAATGCCCCTTTCCGGGAAGATTACCGTCCCTTGGATGAAACCTGTCCTTGCTACACCTGCAAAACCTTTTCCCGAGCTTATTTAAATCATTTGGTGAGATCAAGGGAAATGTTGGGCTATATCTTATTGTCTTTGCACAATATTACGGAATTAATTCGTTTCACCCAAGCTATCCGCCAAGCCATTTTAAATGACACTTTTACTAAGGATTTTGCCCATTGGTTAACCCCGCCTTCCTAATCTTTTTTGGTGATTTACCCAACTAATCCTAACCATGAAAATCGTAGCCGGAACCATAATACCAGGCATCTAAACGACGTTTTTGTTCAAAATCAGGATTAGAAAATAGGGTATTTTTTGCCACTGGATAGGCCAAACTATAGCCGGCTAAGCTGGCATAATGCCCTAACCAACTTATCAAAGCCGGTAAACCAATTTGGGGCAGAATGGGTAACACCAGTAAGGGATTTACCCTGGGTAAGGTGCTGGTTAACCCTTGCCATTGAATTACGTCTTGCAAAAAGGGTTGCATCACCCCTTCCCCTTGCTTGGCCATTACCGCAAAAACCCCATTCATCAAGCGATTAATCTGGTCAGGATCCACTTTTTGCCCCACCTTAACCCCCATAGTTTGTTGGAATAGCCAAGTCACGCCAATATTGGGCTGATAGGGTTGTAAAAGGGCCAGATCCGCCGCCGTTAAATAATTCCCTTCTAGGGCTTCCCCGATGCCGATGGTTAACCTGGACAAATGCCTCACCATGGCCCCAAAACCGCCAAAGCTAACGGGGGATTGACTGCCCGCACTGTCCCCCACCGCCAGAACCCGACCCCAGGGAAAATGGAGGGGACTGGATTTATAGGCAGGGAAAAAACCCGATAGGAACCGTTGCCATTGCAGTTGCTCCAGCTCTATTTTTTGATAACTGGGCAATAGGCGAAAATATTCCTGAAAAAGAAATTCTAAACCGAGGCGATCGGGGTGAACATCCACATAGGTAAACAAATAGGTGGTGCGGCCGTCCTTAGCGGGAAAAGCTTCCCAAAAATATTGACAATCGTTGGCGATCGCCGTGGTGGTGGCAATTAAATCCCCACTTTTATTATTGGGATAACCCTGGGCACAACTACCAACGACGAGGCAAACTCCATCGGGAATTTCCCCTCGGCGGGCTTGGTGGACTAAAGGGGAACCGTGCCCCATGGCATCTATGAGCAATCGACTGGTTAGGTTTGCCGAATTCTGGGTTTCTCCATTTTGTTGGTAGTCAACTTTGACCCCATCAGGATGGATAGTTACCCCTTGAAAGGCAGTATGTTCTAACAATATTCCTCCGGCTTGGAGAAACTTTTGCTTGAGGGTTTCTAACAAATAAACCGGATCAACGCCGATATTTAAAACATCATTAATCCAAAATTCCTGCCCCCCATGGAAAGCGATGCGACCGGGATTATATTCACTGGCGATCGCCGTTTCTAACTCTTCCGGGGTGAGCAAGCCCAACTCAATAAAAGTCTGTAGTTCTTGGCGAGAAATGTTCCATTCCTGGGTGCGCCCCCGCAACTTACCCCTTTCAATGACCGCAATGCGCCAACCCCGACTTTGTAAACTAGCGGCTAACAAAATTCCCAGGGTGCCACCACAAATTACCCCATCAAAATCCGTTTCCCCCAGATTGGTCTTAACCTTTTCCGCCACTGGGGGAGCCGGGGGGAGATTTCCTTGACAAAGGGCTTGCCACCGTTGATCCAGCCGCCGTAAACTCCCCAGGGCATCTCCGGGAACTGAGTTTAATAGGGATTCCACAACATAAGCTCCAACGATGGGTTAAACAACTGTTTCGACTAGCTATCCGGTTTTTTCTCTACCTTAATACAGAAAATCATGGTGTTGGGCAAGATGACCCTATGGATTGGTTCTGGATAGGGACGAAATACCGATCGCCAAACTGGGGCGGAGTATCATGGCCAGATAATGGTTGAAAATTAGCTAGTGGAAAATGGTTGCAACACCGATTAAGCCTCAAATCGCCCCGTTCTACGGAGAAAAACGAGTCACATTACACGATTTGACCTGGCATGGTTATCTCCAAATTCTTGAAGCTCTTCCCCAGGGGCGATCGGCAAGGCTGACCTATGACCGTGGCACCCTAGAAATTACTATGCCCCTAGAAGATCACGAATTTTCCCTCCGTTTGATTGAAGTATTCATTCGCACTTTGGTGTTTGAAATGGGTATGAAAATAAAAACCATGGGTTCCACCACCATGAATTTTGAGCAAAAGCAACGGGGAGCAGAACCGGATTGTGCTTACTATATTCAGAACCAACCAAAAGTGGCCGGACGCACGGTAAATTTTGTCGTAGATCCCCCTCCAGATTTAGTGGTAGAAGTGGATATTACCCACACTGATATTGACAAAAACAGACTTTATGCGGCGATGGACATTGCGGAGTTTTGGCGATACAACGGCGAATTTTTAAAGATTTATCATCTGGAAAATGGAGAGTACCAAGAATCAGAACAAAGCCGAATTTTTTCCACAATAGAAAAGACAGATTTATACAATTTTCTAGCCCAAGCCCGACAGGATGAAATTGAAGCAGAAAGGACATTTCGTAACTATATTCAAAGTAAAGTTCGGGACTTTTCTTAGGGTGATTGGACATTAACCCATTGTGTAGCAGTTCTTTTGGAGATCGCCATCAATAGCTATAGATTATGGATTTAATTCTTTGCCACCAGACTGCGGATTTTGATGCGTTGGGGGCGGCGGTGGGCCTGTCGAAACTCCATCCCGGTAGTCGCATTGTTTTAACCGGGGGAGCCCATCCCACTGTGCGGGAATTTTTGTCCCTACACCGCAACGAATTTCCCCTCATTGAACTCCGTAGTGTTAACCCCGATAAAATTCGCTCCCTCTACATTGTTGATAATCAACAGGGCGATCGCCTGGGGAAAGCATCGGCCTGGTTAACCTTGCCCCATATCAAACAGATAGCCATTTACGACCATCACCTCCACAGCCCTGGGGATATCAAAGCAGACATCCTGGAACTAGAGGCGGTGGGGGCCAGTACCACCTTGATTGTAGAGAAACTACAAACGGCAGTAATAAACCTTTCCATGGTGGAAGCATCGGCCATGGCCCTGGGCATCCACGTGGACACCGGCAGTTTAACTTTTACCCAAACTACGGTGCGGGACGTAAAAGCCTTAGCTTGGTTAATGGAACAGGGGGCCAGCCTGCGTTTAATCGCGGAATATTCCGATCCAGGATTTCCCCCTCCCCTACAATTTTTATTTGCCGAAGCCATGCAGAGCCTCACCAAAGAAATGGTCGAAGGCTATCGCCTTGGCTGGGTGTTGCTAACCACGGAAAATTTTGTGCCCGGTCTATCCCACCTGACCGAGAGGCTTTTGTCCCTGACGGAATGCGATGCCCTACTTTTAGGCCATGTTTACGACAAAGGCAAAATCGGTGAAACCAGCAACCAACGTTTTTCCCTCATTGGCCGCACCCGCATCCCCAACACAAATTTAACTCTGTTGCTCGAACCCTATGGTGGTGGGGGCCATGCCCAAGCGGCGGCGGTCAATTTGCGGGACATTGATCCGACGGTCGTAATGGCAGATATTTACCAGGGCTTACAAAATCAAATCCCCAAACCTTTGTTGGCTAGGGATTTCATGGCTTCCCCAGTGCGAACCATTCGCCCCCAAACCACGATCGCCGAAGCCCAAAGGGTGCTGTTTCGTTACGGCCATTCCGGTGTCACGGTGGTTGATGCGGAAGAACAACTGGTGGGGATTATTTCCCGCAGGGATTTAGATTTCGCCCTGCACCACGGTTTTAGCCATGCCCCGGTCAAAGGTTACATGACCCGCAACGTTAAAACCATCAGCCCGGACACTCCCTTACCCCACATTGAAGAAATGATGGTAGCCAATGATGTGGGGCGTTTGCCAGTGATGCAAGGGCAAAAGTTAGTGGGCATTGTTACCCGCACCGATGTGTTGCGTCAGTTACTCCAGGACAAATCGGAACGGTCTTGTGATCTCCCTTCAACTCCCTCCAGTAGTTTTAGCCAAAAGAATTGGTTGACCCTATTAGAAACCCATCTCCAACCAGGCACCTGGCAGTTGCTGACCAAGGCCGCCCTCCATGCCCAGCAAAAAGGTTGGCATCTTTATCTAGTGGGGGGAGCAGTGCGAGATTTATGGCTACGGCACTCCCAAAATGGAGAAAAACACCAAAATATTACCCTGCAAGATATTGATTTAGTGGTGGATGGTTTTCATAAAACCGCCGATGTGGGGGCGGGGGTAGAGTTGGCCGGGCCTACAAACGGAGTATTCTACCGCGCGGTTATCAGTGCATGGGGAATTCCAAACAGCGGCGTTATTGTGGCATCGAGACCAGGAACTAGATTCCCTGTGGGTGGACATCGCCACCGCCCGGACAGAATTTTATCCCTATCCAGCCGCTAATCCAGAGGTGGAAGCCAGTTCCATTCGTCAGGATCTTTACCGGCGGGACTTCACCATTAATGCTTTATCTATTCGTTTAACTAGCCCCAGTCCGGGTAAGCTATTGGACTTTTTTGGCGGCATGAATGATCTGGAAAATCAACAGGTGCGGGTACTCCATGCCAATAGTTTCATTGAAGATCCCACCCGCATTTACCGGGCGGTGCGATTTGTGGTGCGCCTAGGCTTTGAGTTGGAACCCCAAACGGAAACCTATATCCGTTATGCGATCGCCAGTGGCGTGTATGAAAGATTGCGATTAACGGAGCACCCGACCCCGGCCTTGACGACCCGATTAAAAGCGGAATTGTCGATTATTCTCAAAGCTCCCTATTGGAAAGGAGCATTAACTTTACTGGCGGATCTAGATGCGCTGAAATGTTTGCATCCGAGTTTAGTTTTAACCCCGGAACTATGGTGGCAGGTGCGTTGCCTATCCCGCTGGTTGCGGTGGCTTGACCCAGAAAGCCAATTAGACCATTGGTTACTGCGTCTAGGAATTTTGCTGTCAGTTTTGCCCGCAGGACAAAGGGTAAAAATTGCGGCGGGGCTACAACTACCCAAATCTATGATTGATTGTCTCGGTAACCTAGAAGCAACGGAAATGAAAATCACCAAAGAACTGGGCAATAATTGTGACCATCCACCTAGTCATATTTTCAAAACCCTAAAAAAACATGACCGCACTAGCCTATTTTTAGTGGCGGCTAGGGGAAATCGGGTGTTAAGAAAACAAATCTGGTCATACTTTACTAAATTATCGCAAATATCACCAAATTTAACCGGTCATGACCTCAAAGCCATGGGCTATAAGCCTGGCCCACAATTTAAACAAATTTTGGATGAGCTATTAACTGCTTGCTTAGATGGGCAATTAGGCGATCGGTCAGCAGAGGAAGCCTGGCTAAAAAGCCATTATCCCCACCGATGAAATTACACCTAAGGGTCATTACACTAATGCGATGGAAAGTCAGACTTTTGTGCCGATCTACCCTGGTGCAAACTCTGGAACTAAAACCCATTCTCAATAAAAGCCTAGTGTTCTCAACAACCATGGGAGTAGAAACAACATTAGTTTGATGGCTGTATCAGTTTGATGGCAAAAAAGCCCAATTTAGAGGTATAGGTGTTTGCCTTCCTTTCCCCGCCCCCATCTTTTTTTTGCCCTGGGCTTTGAGGTAAAATTTATAGATAAATCAAGTATTTGTATCTATGGCTTTTATCACTTCAGAGCCAGTTGAGTGCGATAACGAACCGATTCATTTGTCGGGGCAGATCCAGTCCCATGGAATCTTGGTGGCACTGCAAGAGCCGGAAATGAGGATTTTGCAGATTAGTGAAAACGCTGTCAATTATTTTGGTATTTCTGCGCTGTTGCTATTGGGAGAAACCCTGGAAAAGCTATTTTCTAAAAAGCAAACAAAATTAATTTGTAGTTACAGTAAACAGAAAAATGTTGAGACAAATAATCCTTTTGAATTAAAGGGAGGTATTCGTAATGATGATCCCAACTCACCAAATGCGGTGCATCGATTTAACGGGGCTTTGCATCGCAACAGTTCAAATATTTTAATTTTAGAGCTAGAACCATACCTACGCAGTCATGATCGCAGTCGCAAATCTCTAAATTTTTACTCTGTTTTGCAGAGTTGTATGGCGGATCTAAGACACATTGAAGATGTATTGGGATTAGCCCAATTACTTGCCACTAAAGTCAAACAAATTAATGGTTTTGACCGGGTGATGGTCTATCGGTTCGATCCCATTAATCAAAGCGGTAAGGTAATGGCTGAGGCTAAAGAACCCCATCTGGATAGCTATCTTGATTTGCATTACCCGGCCTCGGACATTCCCAAAAAAGCTAGGGATATCTTTGCGAAAAACTGGGTTAGATTTATTCCTAATATTGCTTACCAACCAGTGCCAATTATTGCCACTAGCGAAGACGAACCTTTAGATCTTACCTATGCCAGTTTACGTAGTGTTGCCACTGGACATCTGGAGTATCTGGAAAATATGGGGGTTCAGGGTTCGATGTCCATTTCAATTCGCAATGAAAATCAATTATGGGGTATGATTGCCTGCCACAATTACCAACCCAAATATGTGGACTACCAAACTAGAAAGGCTTGTGAGCTAGTTGGGCAGTTTGCCTCCATTGAGCTACTCCGTCAACAGGAAATTGAAACTACCCGCTATCAAATTCGCGTCAAATCATTGCAGGAAGAATTACACCAGGCTTTTTCCGATGAATTAGATTTTGTGGAGCAGGTTATTGATCGCAATCAAGATAAACTCTTAACCATGGTTTGTGCCCAGGGAGCGGCCATTTTACTGGATGATCACTTGACTTTAATTGGGAAAACCCCCACAGGGGAACAAATTCAATCCTTGATGGCCTGGTTCCTGACACAAAAACCCAAGCCTGAGCCAATTTTCTTTACCAATGCACTATCGCAAATATACCCCCAAGCTAGGGAAATTACTGACGTGGCCAGTGGGGTGGCGATCGCCTCGATTACGATCAAACAAAAATCCCATCACATTATTTGGTTTCGCCCGGAACAATTGCAAACCGTTAATTGGGCTGGGGCTTCCAGTAATCCCATTACGATCGCCGAAGATGGTGAGAAAAGATACACTCCCCGCCAATCATTTAAGCTCTGGGTTGAAACTGTCCGCAATCAATCTTTGCCTTGGCAACCATTGGAAATTAAAGCGGCTTCAGAGATGCGGAAGATTCTGATGCAAGCAATTTTAGATAGCGCCCAATTAGCCCTGGAAAGAACGGCAGAATTAGAAAAAGCGGCCAACGAAGCGGCGATCGCCAGTCGGGCCAAGAGTGAATTTCTTGCCAAAATGAGTCACGAATTACGCACTCCCCTCACGGCTATTTTGGGCTTCACCAATCTAATCTCCCGCGATCGTTCCTTAATCGCCACCCACAAAGAACATCTTGAGATCATCAGTCGTAGTGGCGAGCATCTGCTGTCATTAATTAACGATGTTTTGGAAATATCAAAAATTGAATCTGGACAAATTGACCTGCTCGAATATCCTTTTGATTTATATCGTTTAATCTATTCAATTCGGGATATGTTCGCGATTAGAGCCGTTAATAAAGGTCTCGAATTACATTTCTGTATTGCATCCACAGTTCCGCAATATGTCCATGGAGATGCGGGTAAATTACGGCAAATTCTCTTGAACATTGTTGGCAATGCCCTTAAATTCACATCGGCGGCCATGTGACCATGAAAATATCGGCTAAACAGATTGGTCATAAATCTGAGTCCACAGCTCTTAATGCCCAGTGGAAATTTAGTTTTGAAGTATCTGATAGTGGTATTGGTATTTCTGAGCATGACTTGAAGAACATCTTTGACACCTTTAAACAAACCGATCACGGAAAATATTTACAAGGATCGGGTTTGGGCCTATCCATTAGCCGTCAGTTTGCCAGGATGATGGCAGGGGATGTTTCGGTTAGCAGTAAGTTGGGGGAAGGTTCTACTTTTTTGGTAGAAGTGCAAATGATGGAAGTTGAAGCCAATGTTGTGGCCGCCCTTAAAGACCATGAATTAGTTATTGCCCTTAAAGCTGGACAGCCCACCTATCGGATTTTAGTGGTGGATGATGTGTTGGAAATCCGTCAACTATTAGTTAATTTACTAGAATCTGTGGGCTTAGAAGTGCGGGCGGCGGAAAATGGTGCAGTGGCGATCGCCATATATCAAGAATGGTTACCCCATTTGATTTTGATGGATATAAGTATGCCTGTCATGGATGGCTATGAAGCAATCCGCCAAATTAGAGCCATACCAGCAGAGACAAGCACCAAAATCATCGCCTTAACTGCAAGTGCCTTTGACTCAGATCGAAGGACTGCCTTAGAAGCTGGTTGTGATGATTTTGTTGTCAAACCTTTCACCGAAGCAATTGTGTTTGATAAGATTGGCAATCTATTGGGGGCAGAATATGTTTATGCCGAGAGCTTATTGCTAGATATCGACAACATAAATTTGCAAGCAAAAAGTGCCCTTAACCCCCTGACCAAAACTGAAATGCAAAGTTTAGATAGGGAATTGGTCAACTCAATCCATCAAGCAACGTTACTCCTTGACGAAAGTACTTTGCATGAATTGATCGATTTGATTCCAGCTAACCACAAATCCATTGCTCAGATTTTGAGCATTATGGTTGACAATCTCCAATTTGAATCAATTTTAAAACTCACTCAACCATAGGAGGAAGAAATATATGTCTCCACAACTAGATCAAAAAGGCTATTTTCAAATTTTAATCGTCGATGACATGATTGAAAATTTGCAACTGCTATCAAATATGCTCACCAATGAGGGCTATTCTGTCCGCAAAACCACCAGTGGCAAAATGGCTTTACAGTTTGTAGAAAGGCAAATACCAGATTTAGTTTTACTAGACATTAACATGCCGGATATTAATGGCTATCAGGTATGTAAGCAGTTAAAAAAATCCGCCAATACTTGGGATATTCCTGTGATCTTTATTAGCGCCCTAGATCGCTTAGGCAACAAGATCCAAGCCTTTGAAGTGGGCGGCGCTGACTATATTACAAAACCGTTTCAAGAGCGGGAAGTTCTAATACGGGTGCGAAATCAATTATTAATTCAACAGCAAAAGCGCCAATTAGTTGAGCAAAATCAATATTTGCAAACAGAGATTAATAAACGTCAACAGGCAGAGCAGACTTTACAAGCCCAAATGGCAAGAGAAAGGTTACTCGCATCGGTGATCCAAAATATCCGCCAATCTTTAGATCTTAAGGAAATTTTACTAACCACCGTCACGGAGGCCCGGCAAATCTTACAAGCTGATCGGGCTTTGATTTACAAGGCGGAACCCGATAGTGCCGGGGAAATCATTAGCGAATCCGATGGCCCCAATGTGGAAAATCTCCAGCAATACACATTGCCCGACGATATTTTTCCCCTATCCCACCATGAGTTATACCGACAAGGGCGGATTCGTAGCGTTGTGGATATTGAGCAAGACGAGATGGCGGCTTGTTTAATTGAGACTTTAAAGTGGTTAGGGGTGAAGTCTAAATTAGTTGTACCGATTGTGATAAGTACCCATAATCAATCGAATAGTCAGGATGAGTTATGGGGGTTATTAGTCTTTCATCAATGTTTTGCCCCCAGGGAATGGAATCAATCAGAAATCGAATTAATTCAACAGTTAGCTAATCAAGTGGCGATCGCCATTCAACAGTCCCATTTATACCAACAATTACAAACGGCAAATCAATCTTTAGAGGAGATGACAATTACTGATTGTCTAACTCGTATTTTTAACCGCCGTGGCTTTGATCAATATCTACAAAAAGAATGGCAACGGATGCTAAGGGAGCAATGTCCCCTTTCCCTAATTCTCTGCGACATTGACTATTTCAAAAATTACAATGATACCTATGGCCATCCCGCCGGCGATGGTTGTTTGTTTCAAGTGGCACGGGTCATGCGCTGTCAGGTTAAGCGTCCTTCGGATCTGGTGGCCCGTTATGGCGGCGAAGAATTTGTGATCGTTCTCCCCAATACAGACTCTGTCGGTGCAACGCAAATTGTTGAGGATATCCGTAAAAAATTGATGGCTTTTAATATTCCCCACAAAAAGAGCCCCGTTGCTGATCGTGTCACCCTTAGTTTTGGCGTTGCCACCATTATTCCCCAATCTTGTCAATCACCACAAATATTAGTTGACAAGGCGGATCAAGCCCTATATCAAGCTAAGGAAAACGGTAGAAATTGCCATTGGATTAGCGACTAGGGAGTGTGTAGAAAGCCAAGGCTGGTGGAGCTAAACCCCTGAATCTTGCCTTTTAGAAGACGAAATTTATATAAAAATGCGATCACTGCTAGCCTGGGCATATCAGTCTTCCAAACGTCTTGTTTCCAATCCCTCCGGCAAAATATCTAGCCCCATTAATACTTTTTCTGTGTTGGACATATCTCCAATAATTCTTTGGAGCGGTGGGGGCAATTGTTTAATTAGGGTAGGAGTAACCATGATTTTTTCTGCCTCCGCCCTTTGGGGTTGTTCCAGTACATCAATAATTTCCACATTGTACTGATTATTCAATTCATCCCGGCAGATGCGATAAATGTTGGCGATCGCCTGTTGGGAAAGGACGGAGTTCCCCGTAATATAAAGCCTTAATAGAAATTTATGCATATCTATTTAAAAAAAAGCAAATACTTAAGTTAACTAGACTGATTATTGCAACTAATCATTTTTGGTGGGTAGGCGAGAAGAAATTTTGAGATTATTTAATCCAATATAGTATTTACGATAAAAACTGGCTAAATATCCCATCAATTCTAATACCATTAACCGACCCTCAACAACATAGGCTTGGGATTTTACTATATTAATATCACGGCTTTTGTCCCTCAGACTAGTGGTATGAATTTCGATGACATCCCGGGGACTGGCTTTCATAAAGCCTAAACGATCCGCCAAATTCCTCAACTTATCAGAAAGATCATAATCTACCCTAAAAATCCGTTGCTCTAGGGCTAAATCTATTAATTCACCGTAGTCTTGCTTAAGTTCTTCAAATAATTCTGGAAGGGAATCTTTAATTGTTTCGGATCCAAACATGCGAGCAGTGATGCTGGTGTTGGAATCAATTAAAGTTTCTAGGTTTTGATATTCTGTTTGTTGACTAGCTAGGCTTTGTTGATCCTCTTTTTTTTGTCGATAGGTTTGTCTTTCTAGCACAGAAAGCAACTCGTAATAAAGTAGATAGCTGTCCAGGCTTTTAAGGCGTAAATAACCATCTGCTCCATGCTGAAAAGCTTGGATGACTAAATATTCATCTTCACTCTGGCTGTAGGCAATAATTGCCCGATCTGGAAAGTTTTTGCGAGCTTCTACTAGAGCTTCAAGACCTTGAATATCCGGCAAGAATAGATCCAATAAAATAATATCAAATTGCTGATCTTCACATATTTTCACCGCCTCTTTTAAACTAGGAACCCCGATGGTTTCCACCGAAAAAGTATTCGCCAGGGAAGAGGGGGGAGATGCTTCTAATAAATTTTGAATCAGTTGTATTGTCGCTGAATCATCTTCAATAAGCAAAATTTGATAGTGGTTTTGACCCATGTAGCTAAGTCTAAATTAATTAGTTCCCATTCAAACCAATCCTCACTAACAGACTAATCCACAGTGGCGGGGCAAAGATGCCCATCTTCCAACTGAATAATGCGGTCTGCCACATCTAAAATGCGATTATCGTGGGTCACAATCAAAATAGTTGATCCCTGATCCCTAGCTAATTTTCGCATTAATTCCACCACATCATGGCCCGATTTACTATCCAACGCGGCGGTGGGCTCATCCGCGAGAATCATTTTCGGGTGACTTACCAATGCCCTGGCGATCGCCACCCGTTGTTTTTGGCCACCGGAAAGGTTGTGGGGATGGTAATTAATGTGGTCCCCCAAACCCACGGCTTCCAACATGGCAATGGATAATTGTTTGGCTTGACTACTATTGTATTGTTTATGGAGTTCGATGGCCATCTGAACATTTTGTCGGGCCGTCAGGGATTCCAATAGGTTATGGGCTTGGAAAATATAACCAATGTGGCGGCGAATGTTAACTAACTGATGCTTTTTCGCCCCCGCCAACTCTTGACCAAAGACCCTCAAACTACCACTTTGGGCTGATCTTAATCCCCCCATCAGGGTCAATAACGTAGTTTTACCGGATCCGGAAGGCCCCTTGAGAATCACCACTTCCCCTTCCCCTAGGCTGAGATTAATATCAAATAAAATTTGTTTGCGGAGGTTGCCGGTGCCGTAAAAATGGCTTAAATTTTCCATGGCTACCACCGGTTCCGCCACAGGAATCCCTAGGGCACTGGAGGAGCTAGAAAGGAGCATGGTCATAGAGAAAAAGTAAGTTATTCAAATGATTTAAATAATTCAAATACTGCAAATATTCAAAAAAATCAGAAAATATCCGCCGGATCTGCACTCCGTAAACGACCAACGGCGATCGCCCCAGAAATAGAACACATTAAAATGGTCAGTATCAATACATTTAAAGCCCTAGCGGTGGTCATAATCAGGGGCAAGCCCGTGGCCCGGGCCGTATTGGTATAGAGAAAAAAGCCTAAACCAAAACTAGGTAAAAACCCAATAATGGCCAACAGCAATGCTTCTTGGAAAACCACCCCCAATAGGTAACGATCATCATAACCAATGGCTTTGAGGGTGGCATATTCCGGTAGATGATCCGAAACATCAGTGTAAAGAATTTGATACACAATAACCGTGCCCACAACAAAACCCATGGCGGTGCCCAAACCAAACACAAAGCCGATGGTGGTGCGGGTTTGCCAGTAATTTAATTCATATTTAACCAACTCTTCTTTGGTGAAAATCTGAACATCTCCCCCGGTCAATTGTTGACGGATTTGTTCCGCCACTTGGTTCGCATCGGCCCCTGGTTTCAGCTTAATAATACCCACATCAATCAAGCCCTTATCCCGTTCTGGAAAAAGGCGGAAGAAATTCAAATCACTGGTGACTAAACTACCATCAGCCCCAAAGGAAGAACCGAGGGTAAATAGACCTCCCACGGCAATATTGCGGTTTCCCACTTCCGTTTCCACCATTTTTCCCGTCGTTGTTAATAAATCTTTAACGGGGCCAAATTCCGGGCGGGATTCCTGGTCAAATAGAAAAACATCGGGGCGTTTAATTAGGTCTAAATTTTCAGAAATACCCGGTAGATTAATGGGATTATTAACGGGGTTAAAGCCCATAATATAAATTTGCCGGCTGACATTGGTTTCTGGATTTTTCCAACGGTTTATATTGATGTATAGACTGGCGATGGAATCCACTTGCCGATGGCCCATGGCTTGGTAGAGACGGCGGGCAGAAAAGGGGGTGGGGTTAACGAACGTATCGGTTTGGGTACTGACGACAAATATGTCCCCCTGCAAGCTCTTGGGAATCCTTATGGCACTATCAAATAGGGCATTCTTAAAACCGAGTTGCATAAAAATCAACACATCGGCAAAAGCTATGCCGGCGATCGCCGCCAGGAGACGCATTTTTTCATGGAACAACTGATGCCAAGCGAGGGGGATTTTCATGAATTTAAGCTTTTATTGCTGGTGAAAAGGGATTGAATTAGTCTGGCTCAATTTTCACCAAAACCTGGGCATTGGTCAGGCTGGCCACTTCCTTGCTGGCGGTGGGACTAAGGGCAATTTTGACTTCCACCACCCGGGCATCAATGTCGGCGGCGGGGTCAGAATCTAATACGTCGTTTTTGCCAATTTTCAAGCCAATTTGGGTAACTCTTCCCTCCAACTCCCCGGAAAAGCTATCATTTTCGCTGGTAATCCAGGCGGTTTGTCCGGGTTTAATGCGACCAATGTCATTTTCGTAAACCTCCGCCACCACCATCATTTGGGAGGTAATACCCAGGTCGAGGATGCCATCGGTGTCACTGACTTTTTCCCCCGGGCGGCTAAAGATTTTTAAAACCTGGGAGTCCACTGGGGCCCGAACCACCGCCGTATCTAACTCTGCTTGGGCTTCCTGGAAGCGGGCCATGGCCAAGTTCAATTCTGCCTGGGCTTTTTGTATGTCTACCGGACGAATTTCGGAAATTTGGGCCAGGGTTGCCCGGGCCGATTCCCGTTCTAACACCATGGTTTGGGCATCCTTATCCCGAATAGACTGCTGTTCCCGAATTCTTTCTTCCAGGGTAGCTTCGGTTTTCATCAACCGGGCCTGGGCTTCCCGCAGTCTTTGTTGACTGGTTTCTAGGTTCAAACGCCGTTGCTCCCAATCCGCCATGGCGATCGCCCCATCCTCGGCCAAACTGCGATAGCGACGGTCATCGTTGGCCGCTTGGTTAACTTCTGCTTTTAGGCGATCGATGGTGGCCTGTTGCTCGATTTTTTCCCCTTCCAACTGTTTAACCAGATTAGCCAAGGCGGACTGGTTAACGGCAAAACTTTGTTCCAATTCTGCTTGGGCTTTCCTCACCTGGGATTCCTGGGCGGCAATTTCTCCCCTCTTCGCCCGGCCTGGATGATGGCCAGATCCGCCTGGGCTACTTTGGCCGATTCCCTGGCGGAAATAACGGCGGCGGCCTTTTGTTCGTAGGAATCCAACACCGCTACCACCTGCCCTTCTTTAACTTTGTCCCCTTCCCTAACCATGATTTTGGCCACCTTGGACCCCCCAAAGGAACCAGGAGATGCAGAAAGTTTAATAATTTCCCCTAGGGGGGCAATGCGCCCCAGGGCGGCCACCGGTTGATTGGCGGAACTGTTTTGGACCGCGTTTAAAGCGGTGGAATTTTTATCTTCTGCTTGATCCCCGCCAGGCCTGAGGCTGAAAAAAATTGCCCCACCAGTGAAAGCAATGCCGACCACCATGGCCAAGATAATCCAGCGTAAACTGCGGTCTGGGGAGGATAAATTTTCAGTCTTGAGGGATTCAGCCATGGAAAAAAAGGTTAATGGCTAGGATTGCTGGTATGAGGCAATTGTAACATTTCATTACGGGGAATCCCGGCGGCCCACCTCAGCCAAAAGGGGGAAAATCTCTTAAAATCTGAGCTTGGTTTCTCGATCAATGTTCCCCGTTATTCCCTATTCCCATGGCCGTTTCCCCTTTCGATTTCAGTCATTATTTCACTTACCAAGAAATCGATCAGTTTCTGCAACAACTTCACCACGGTTATCCGTCCCTGCTTTCGGTGCAAACCATTGGGCAAAGTTATGCTGGCCGGGACATTTGGGTGGCGATCGCCACCAATCAAGCCACGGGGGACTATCGGGAAAAACCCGGTTATTGGATTGATGCCAACACCCACGCCGGGGAAGTGACCGGATCAGCGGTGGCCCTGTACTGTCTGCATCAACTGCTGACTAAGTATGGGGAAGACAGGCAAATTACCCACTTATTAGACCATTACACGGTTTATGTTCTGCCCCGGTTAGCCATGGATGGGGCCGAGAAGTATCTCACAACGCCCTACCTACTCCGCTCCAGTGTGCGACCCTACCCCTACCCCGACGAACAGGAAGGTCTTTACCCAGAGGATGTCAACGGCGATGGTTTGATTTTGCAAATGAGGGTTCCCGATGCCTGTGGAGCCTGGAAAATTTCCGACCAAGATCCCAGGGTGATGATCGGGCGATCGCCGGAGGAATTTGGAGGAGAATACTACACGCTGTTGCCGGAGGGGTTAATCCGGGACTATGACCGCTATGAATTTGGCTTAGCCCCAAGCTTAGAAGGATTGGACTTTAACCGAAATTACCCCCACCAATGGGCCCCGGAAGGACAACAACAGGGGGCCGGGGATTTTCCTTTTTCTGAGCCGGAAACCAGGGCAGAAGCGGAATTTTGGCAACAGCATCGCAATATCAACGGTTTCATCAGTTACCACACCTATTCCGCCGTTATTCTGCGGCCCTATGCCTCCCAAGCGGACGAAAACTTGCCGGTGGAAGATTTAATGATCTATAAAATTCTGGGGGAAAAGGGTAAAGCTCTAACGGGCTATGACTGCATTTCCGCCTACCACGATTTCCGTTACCACCCCAAGGAAGTGATCTACGGGGTCATGGATGATTACGGTTACGACCATTACGGTTGGTTTGGTTTCACAGTGGAACTCTGGGACGCCCCCACCGCCGCCGGGGTTGAAAAAGAAGATTTAATTGAATGGTTCCGTTGGCACCCCCCGGAGGATGACTACAAATTGATGCAATGGAACGATAGAGCCTTAAATGGGGCAGGCTTTATCCCTTGGCAATCCTTTGACCATCCCCAGCTAGGTAAAGTAGAAATCGGTGGTTGGAGTTTCAAAACCATGTGGCAGAATGCTCCGGCCCAGTTTTTACCGGAACTCTGTCAACAACAATTTCATTTTGCCCTCAGCCATGCCCTTATGTCCCCCCGGTTAGCGGTGGCCAAAACCGAAATTACTGCCCAGGGAGAAGACATTTATCAAGTGACAGTGCAATGGGAAAATCAGGGTTTTCTACCCACCTATACCAGCCAAAAGGCATTGGAAAGAAAGGCCGTCCGCCCCATTAAAGTTACCTTGGAAAAACCGGAAAATATTACTTTAATTACGGGTAAAATCCATCAAGAATTGCCCCACTTGGAAGGAAGATCCAATAAAGCCAAATCATCCTTGGCCAATGGCATAGATTACCGCCGTCACCTAACTTGGGTTGTGAAGGGAAAACCGGGGGAAAAGTTAACTATTATTGCCCAAGCAGAAAGGGCCGGCACGGTTAAAACAAACTTAGTCCTTTCCTAAAATTAAAATTTACTTTTCCTCAACATAATCTTTGTTAATAATTAACAATGCTCAAAAAAATCATCGTTTTCTTGGCCCTAATGGCGATCGCCGGCGGAGGGGTAGCCTATTACTTCTGGCACCGAGCCACCCAAATTCCGGCTTGGTTCGAACCGGAAACATCGGTGGCACCAACTTCTACCCCGGCAGATTTTCTCCAGGAAAGGATTCGTCAGGAAGTGGCCAATGCCCCCAGTCCCCAGGAGCCGGTTCAAGTCAGCCTTACGGGGGCAGAATTAGGACAAGCTTTGAACACAGAAGTTAGCCGTCAACTAAAAAATGTTCCATCTTTGCCTCCCCTGCAAGCCCAAATTACCGAGAAAACCCTAGAAGTGGGCACCATGGTAGATCCCCAAATGCTCAACAACGCCGAGTTATCCCCTGGCCAAGCAAAAATTTTAGAGCGGGTAATGCCCCTTTTGCCCAGTCGAAATCAACCTTTTTATGTGGGTATAGAAGGTCAACCTCAAATCAGCCAAGGGCAATTGTTATTAACGGAAAATTCCCGCATTAAAATTGGTGATTTGAGTTTCAATATCAAGGAGGTTTCCCAAAGGTTAAACATCCCCCAGGAAAAGTTAAATGAGTTGCTACAAATGAATGTGGAACAGCTTAATTTACAGGATTTACAGTTGCAGGATGGAGAAATTTTATTGAAAGTTAATCCTCCACAGTAATTATTTTCTATAATCATTTGCTATCTACCACTATTTTTGCGTTGGAGCCATTGTCCCATTACCAACCAGTAAAACAATAATAAACATAACCAATGTGTAAACAAGAATCATGAACACCGCCAAACTACGCCAAACTGTCTACCAAGAAATTGATCACCTTTCTGAGCAACAATTAATTCAAGTTCTGGAATTTATTCAGCAAGTTGGTCATGGAAAACAAGTCCAATCTAGCAATGGGGATCAAAACCCCGACCCTTGCGATCTTAGCTCAGCTTCTGTAACTGATGATTGGTCAGACTTTATTGGTTCTATCGATGCAGAATCAGACCTATCAAGTAACTATAAAAACTACTTGAATCAGGAACTAGGAGAGAAATATGATTATCATTGATACTGGTTTTTGGCTTGCTCTTGCCAATAAAAAAGATAAATTCCATCCAAAAGCCAGACAAATTTTCCAGGAATTGAAAAATGAGCAATTTATCACTACCTGGCCTGTTATTACTGAAACTTGTTATTTACTACAAAAAAGAGTTGGTGTAAACACTCAAAAAGCTCTAATCAATAAAATTGCAACGGGTCAAATAAGTATTTTTCAACTTAATTCAAGCCATTGTCCTCGCATTGAAAATCTTATGGAAAAATATCGAGATCTACCAATGGATTTGGCTGATGCCTCCCTCGTTATTTTAGCGGAGGAACTGGACGAAAGTCAGATTTTATCCGTTGATTATCGAGACTTTAATACATATCGCTGGAAAAATACCGAGCCTTTTCAAAACTTATTACAGTAACTCATTATTTTACATATGGCTATCGAAATTGAGAGAAAATTTCTAATTAAAAATGATCAATGGCGGGGCTTAGCCCAAGGTTCCGTATACCGGCAGGGCTATATTCCCACCCAGGACTACACCACCGTCCGGGTTCGCACCGTTGGCGATCGGGGTTACCTAACTATTAAGGGAAAAAATACCGGCATGAGCCGCCTAGAATTTGAATATGAAATCCCCTTACCCGATGCAGATCAAATATTGACTAGCCTTTGTCAACCTCCCCTCATTGAAAAGTACCGTTATCGCATTGAGTTTGCCGGTAAAACTTGGGAAGTGGATGAATTTTTAGGGGATAATCAGGGCTTAATTTTGGCGGAAATTGAATTATCCAGGGAAGATGAAATTGTAGAGTTGCCGGATTGGATCGGCGAAGAAGTAACCGGCGATCGCCGTTATTACAATGTTAATCTTGCCCGCCATCCCTATGCTAGTTGGTAATTGCCACCGGCTTCTCCATTTCCCGCGCTACTTCCCCAATGCCTAGAAGCAGAAAACAGACCACAACAATAATGGGTAACGCCCACCAGGTTAAATTGTAATGGGTGACTGGAAATAGATTGTCGGATCTTCCATCGTAAAGACAATTCCTTGCCCAGAAAGAGAGTTGGCAATTTCCACGCTTGCCAGAGTCAATAAGCGTTTGCGCACTTCGATTACATCATCTTGAGAACCAAGAATTGTCAAACTAACCCGCAATCTTTTACCTGTGCCGTCAGAATAAGAAATATTGGTGCTATTTGCATCAATTCCTGACAAGATCGAAGTTTTTTCGATGATTGCTTGTCGTACTAGAGCGAATTTTCGTTCCTCCAAAACTGCCGGAAAATTCATATAAAGTAAAACCATAATTTTTTTGGCAAGGGTTACATTTTCAATTTCTACACTTACTAAAATGGAATTGGGCATGACAATAATTGTGCCAGTACCAAGGGAACGAATTTTAGTTGATCGTAAACCAATGCTTTCTACTTTTCCTAGTTCTCCCCCCGATAAACGGACGTAGTCCCCAGTAACAAAGGGACGATCCAGATAAAGAACTAAGGTTGCAATCAATTGTTCGAGAATCTTTTGTGCCGCAAAAGCGACGGCTAAACCAACTAGTCCCAAACTTGCGACTAAACCAATTAAGTCAAAATTGAGACTTCTAGCAAAGGCCACTAAGGCAACAATAAAAGCAAAAACATTAATGATAGTTTCAAAGACAAGAATTGCATCATCACTGCCGGGGCTAAATCTTCCCCCCACCTTAAAGCCGTAAGTGCGTAAATATCGACTAATAAGTTTTGTAGATATCCAATATATACTGCCAATTAAAAGTAAATTAGAAATTGGCTTAAGCAGATTATAAGCAATCGGGGATAAGGACTCTAATAAAATTAAAGACCAACTAACGGCAAGATTAAGAACTACAAATTTGAATAGACGATCACTCGGATAAATAATATCACTATAGATTTTTTCAACGGATTGAGGTGCTATTTTTTTTAAAGCTAATTTTACTAAATCTGTGGCATAACGGCTAAATATAAAAGAGCCAATTAAAGCACTGAAAAATATTAGCCATTGGGGTTGAAAAAATGGAGAAATAATATGATAACGCCAACTTCGTAAAAAGGGGAACCATTCAGAACTAATACTTAGAATGGCAATCCAGCCTAAAGTGAAGCCAATCTTGCTGACAATGCCAGTTTGTAGCTTAAATTTTCGAGTTATAATACCCAGCAAAATTTGCAAGCCAATTAATGTGGCGATCGCCATCAGAATCCAAACACTTCGCTGCCAAAGATATTGAGGAGTTCGCTCTTGCTTTGCTTTTGTAGTTGCCGTCTCTAAAATTTTCTGCCATTGACTAGCTTGTTCTGGAGGTGAAAAGTTGGGTAATACATCATCGGCTGTTATCGTAAGTAGATATTGATCATTTAAGGAAATATAAGTAACTCCAGTGCTGCGATCATTATTGACATCAAAATTAATGTTTTGGGAGTTAGCAATAGCTTCCCTGATAATTTTATTTGCAAAGTCAGCTCTATCCTTGGCGGTAAAACGATCTACTGCTTGTAAATCAAAGAGAGGAAGGCCATCTATGACGACGGCTTCACTAGTGGAAGCAAAGCCATTGCTAAAATTTGGGGCAGGACTAGGGGGAGAATTTTGGGCAAAACTCAGGGGAGTGAAAAAAACCAACCAACTGATCAAGAATAAGATGATTGGTCGAGTTAATTGCTTAATTACTAGTTGAGTAATTCCAATCAAATAAAGGCTAAGCCATATAACTATAGCTTTTAAAATTTGTAAATAACCTCTATTTAAATTTTTGTTTAAGTATTTAAATAGAGATTGGAGAATCCACATAAATTGTTGGCTCATTAAGAGTAAAAGAAATATTCTGTTGTGTTAGTTGCTTGGTAATTTGTTGCTTAGCAAGATCTAGCAATTGTTTTCGCAAATCCATTGATAATTCATTAGACCCTAAAATAAAAAAGGAAATTTGGGCATAATTATCTCCAAACGCAACCTCAGTACTACGCCAGTCTAAGCCAAAAATATCCACTGTGCTGTCCATAACGATTTGGCGAATTAATGCTTGTTCATCAACTGACACCTGTTCTGGAAAGGTAATCGCCATTACTGACATGATTTTCTTAGCACCAGAAAAATTTTCAATGGTAGCTTGAGTGAGGGAATTATTGGGAATGACTGTGAGTGTACCTTTGCCAGAAATGCGGATTTTAGTTGACCTCAAACCAATACTTTCAACCCTTCCAAATGTGCCTTGTTTGCCTTGCTGTCCATCGGATAAACCGATATAGTCACCAACCATAAATGGGCGATCTAGAGTTAAAACAATTCCCCCTAAAAATTGTTCTAACGTCTTTTGAGCGGCAAAGGCAATGGCGATGCCCCCAATGCCTAAACTAGCAACAATGCCAGCAACATTAATATTATGACTGATGCAAAAAAAGATAATTAAGGTGACGGCGATCGCAAAATCTCCTAAATAGCGGAGTAGGAAAATTGATTCCCCTCTCACTTTTGGGTTAGAGGCAAAAGTTATCCCTAAAATTTTGGTGTCAAAAAAGCCTCTAAATAGTTTTGACAAAAGCCAGCCACTAAGCACTGTGATGCCTACACTGAAACAAAATTCAATTAAACTGAGCCACTCCGTTTTCGGGATTAGCAATAGCATTATTTCCATTGCGAAGAGCGTAATTAAAATCAGAAGAATAGATTTAGACGCCATCACCACTCGTAGAAACGTTTCCGTTAAGGATTGCGGAGTGAACCAACTGAAAAAGAATCTTAGTATGGGAATTATTATTATTCCTCCGAAAAAACCAACACCCCCTGCGATCATAATTAAGCCAACTTGCAATAGCCGATCGCCATTACTTAAAGCCAATTCTGATGCTTGGTTAATCTCATTAATTGCGTCTGTCATGGCGAATTGTTATCGAGGGGTTATGATTTTGCGATGCGTTCTTATTTCTGGGAACCCCATTTCCACGCTACTAAGTAACCAAGAGTTAATCCTCCCAACATCATGGATAACGTCCATGAGAACTGACTGGAAAATTGGGATCAAGCCATGCACCTATTACCATTCCTAGCATGGTCGGTGCAACAGTTGACCAACCGACTAAACCTGTAAAGTCTAAACGAAACCAAACTCCACCATAGAGATCTACGTCACAGGCATGGATTTTGTGCTGTTCTTTATGACCACAGCATTATCAACGCTTTTGGGGTATTAAAATATTATTAATGGAGAAATCAACAGATTATTTAACTGGGGTAATAGAGCGAATTACTTTTCACTCTGAAGAGAGTGGATACACCGTTGCTCGACTCCAAATCCCTAGGGCAAAGGAATTGACAACGGTGGTGGGTAATTTTGCCAATATCCAAGCGGGGCAAACCCTTAAATTACAAGGAATCTGGAAAGAACATCCCAAATATGGTTCCCAGTTCCAGGTTAGTCAATATCACGAAACTAAGCCGGCAACTTTGACAGGGATTGAAAAATATCTTGGTAGTGGCTTAATTAAAGGGGTGGGGCCTGTAACGGCGAAAAGGATTGTGGCCCATTTTGGTTTGGACACCCTGGAAATTATTGAAGGTGAAAGCGATCGCCTGATTGAGGTGCCGGGCATTGGCAAAAAACGGGTCAGAATGATCCAGAGCGCCTGGGCAGAACAGAAAGCAATTAAAGAGGTGATGCTTTTCCTCCAGGGCCATGGGGTTTCCACCACCTATGCAGTCAAAATCTATAAGCAATATGGGGATGATGCCATCAGGGTTGTCACGGATAATCCTTACCAATTGGCGGATGATATTTTCGGTATTGGTTTCCTTACGGCGGACAAAATTGCCCAACAGATCGGCATTGCTCCCACTTCCAAGTTTCGTTACCGGGCCGGCATTCTCCACACCCTTGGTGAAGCGGCGGAACAAGGCCATTGCCATCTTCCCCAACCGGAATTGGTCAAAGAGGCGATCGCCAAGCTAAGCACGGAGGAATTTGAAGCGACGGCGGAAACAGTGCTGGCAATAGTGGGGGAAATGGTGGCAGTTCAGGATTTGATGCAGGAGTTATTAAGCGAGGATGAAATCTTACTGTTCAAGCCCACTTTCTACCACACCGAATGCAAATTGGCGGGCTATTTAACGCAAAAGTTAAGCAATGGGCAAATAGTTGATGTTGCTAGGGTAAAAAGCTGGATTAGCCGTTATACCGATAAAAATCGACTGGAATTGTCCAAACAACAATATACCGCTGTGCTCTTGGCGGCCAGTCATGGGCTGATGATTCTCACCGGTGGCCCAGGAACAGGGAAAACCTTTACCACCCGCACCATTGTGGCCCTGTGGAAAGCGATGGGCAAAAAGATTGGACTGGCGGCTCCTACGGGACGGGCGGCCAAAAGATTAGAGGAAATGACGGGATTAGAAGCAAAAACCTTGCACCGGCTATTGGAATTTGACCCCAATACCATGGGCTTCAAGCGTAATGAAGATAACCCTTTGCCTTTTGATGCGGTGATTGTGGATGAGTCCTCCATGCTGGATTTGTTCCTAGCCCATTCCCTCCTCAAGGCTATTTCCCCCAAGACTCAATTGTTGTTGGTAGGGGACATTGACCAGTTGCCGTCCGTTGGCCCTGGTAATGTTTTACGAGATTTAATCAGTTCTCAACAGATAACAGTGGTGAGGCTAAATGAAGTCTTTCGTCAGGCGGCGGCCAGTGCCATCATTCGCCATGCCCATCAAATCAACCACGGGCAATATCCCCAGATGGAAACCATTTCTGACCAGCCCCAAGCGGATTGTCTTTGGCATAATGGCGGCACGGAACCAGAACATGGGGTTCAGTTAATTGGGGAGTTATTAACGGATTTTATTCCCAAGCAAGGTTTTAATCCCCGCCAGGATGTCCAGGTACTCTGCCCCATGCAACGGGGAGTAATCGGTACCCGCAACCTCAATGCTGTGGTGCAATCCATCCTCAATCCACCCCAGGAGAATAAGCCCCAGCTCCAACGGGGAACCACCATCTTCCGCATTGGCGATCGGGTGATGCAACTGAAAAACGACTATAACCGGGAAGTCTTTAACGGTGACCAGGGCACTATCACTGCCATTGATAAGGAAGAACAGATATTGACCATTACCTATGACGATCGCCCCGTAGACTACGATTTTGCCGACTTAAATGAAATCGGCTTAGCCTGGGCCATCAGCATCCATAAAAGCCAAGGTTCCGAATATCCCGTGGTGATTTTGCCTTTATATATGCAACATTTCCTTTTACTGAGCCGCAACCTTTTTTACACTGGCTTGACCCGTGCTAAACGGTTGGCTTTAGTGATTGGTTCCCCTAAGGCTTTGGGTTATGCTGTCCGGCAACAGAAAGAACGGCAACGCTACACCAGGCTCCAGGAGAGAATTAAAGGGTCAGACTAGAGCCATTTCGAGCTTTTCTAAGGTCAAGAAGGACTTGAGGGTAAGAACCCACCACTGCCACGAATGTGGCTCGGTCAAACCAAGGGATGTGGCCAGTGCTCAGGTAATATGTGCCCGTGGTCTATCGGGTATTCAAATTGCGAGTGGAGCCGAGGTGCCGGGGGCATTGGAAACAATGTCTAGGGAACTGGCTGTGAAGCTCGAAACTCTCAAGGGTGATCTTGAGAAGCCTGCCCTGTATGTCTAGCATCAGCGCCAGGATAAGTCACTTCAAAGACTGCACAAACTGGTTTTTACCCAGGCGGTATAAACAATGGCGTTGGAGAAGATGCCCCGCCGGTAGGGCAGGATGGTCGAAGTCATCTTCCGGGTTACAGGTCATACCCAATCTTTGCATCACCGCAATGGAGCGATGATTGACCTTTGCGGTAAAAGCAACAATCTCCGGTAACTGCAACTGGTGAAACCCATAATTTAGGGCGGCGATCGCCCCTTCTGTGGCCAAGCCCTGCCCCAAAATTCCTGGGCCAAACGCCAACCAACTTCCACAGTGGGCATAAAGGGGGCGGAAAAACTGGGGATATTAAGGCCAATCAAGCCAATAAATTGCTGGGTTTGTTTCAACTCCACCGCCCAAAAACCAAAGCCATGGAGAGCAAAATGATTTTCGATGCGTTTAATCACGGTATCGGACTCTGGCCTGGTTAAGACCTTGGGAAAATAGCGCATCACTTCTGGATCCCCATTCAACTGGGCAAAGGGGCCATAGTCCGCCGCCGACCAAGGGCGCAAAAGTAACCTTGCCGTTTCCAAGGGAGAATATTTTTTTGCCACAATGGTCCCCAACATTTTGCCAATCAAATTAGCAATCAAAATCAAACTATAAAACAATAAAATGCCCCCACAGGGAGAAAATATCTAAACAGTCTTCCCCAAAAAAGAATTTTTGTTGATGCAATCCCCCCCTACTTCCCGCTGGAATATTTCCCATTGGGCCATTGATCATCCCCGCTTGACCATTGGCTTTTGGTTGGCGATCGCCGTGGCGGGGTTGTTGGCTTTTAGCTCATTGAAATATGCCCTGTTTCCAGAAGTTAGTTTCCCGGTGGTGATTGTCCAAAGTTCTGCTCCGGGACTGGATCTCGAAGCAACGGAGGAGCAGTTAACTATCCCGTTGGAGGAAAAATTACTCACCATTGCCGATGCCGATGTGCAATCCTCCACCTATGGAGGGCAAACGGTGGTTTCTGTGCTGTTTCTGATGGGGCAATCCCTGGGGGAAGCCACTAATACGGTGGAGCAGGCCTTGGATGGCCTGGCTTTGCCAACGGGCAGTGAAATTGATATTGCCCCCTATAATCTCAACGAATCGGTGGCTGTTACCTATGCCGTCGGCTCCCCAGATTTGGAGCTAGAAGACATTGCCCCACCTCTGCGGGAAAAAATTATTCCCCAACTACAGGGCATTGAGGGGGTTTTGCGGGTGGATCTTCTGGGGACTGCCAATTTCCGTGGTGCGGAAGACAAAGCCGAACAAACCATTAATCCCCCCACCTTAACCAGGCATAACGGGGAGGATGTGCTGGCCCTCCAGGTGGTGAAAACAGCCCAGGCCAACACCTTAGAAGTGGTGGGTCAGGTGGAAAGGTTAATCCAAACTGAGGCGGGTAATTTTCCCCAGCTACAATTCAGCGAAGCGGAAACCACCGCTGACTATATTCGGGAAGCCACCCAGGCCACCATTGAAGCTTTACTGGGGGCCATTGTGTTGGCGGTATTGGTCATTTATCCCTTTCTCCGCAGTGGTTGGGCCACCCTCATTTCGGCGATCGCCATTCCCCTATCGTTGTTGGGCACTTGCATAGTAATGGCGATTTTGGGTTTTAATTTAGAAACTTTAACCCTGTTGGCCTTAGCTTTAATCATTGGCATTGTGGTGGATGATGCCATTGTGGATGTGGAAAATATCGCCCGACACATTGAAGCCGGGGAAGCCCCTAAAGCGGCGGCCAAAAATGGTACCCAGGAAATTGGCCTCACCGTTTCCGCCACGACCCTATCCATTGTGGTGGTGTTTTTACCCATTGCTCTGCTGGGGGGAACCCTGGGGGAATTCTTTTTTCCCTTTGCCGTCACAGTTTCCGCCGCGGTGGTTATTTCCCTATTGGTGGCCCGCACCCTCTCCCCGGTGTTGACGGTTATCTGGCTGCGGCCCCAGCCCCAGCGTCAACCATCCTTTTTTAGCCGGGGTTTAGGATGGCTTGGGGAGCGTTATCAACAAATTCTTGCCTGGTCTTTGCGCCATCGTTGGTGGGTGGTGGGGCTAGCAATCCTTAGCCTTGTGGGAGGGATAGCGATTATTCCCCTCATTCCCCAGGGTTTTATTCCCAACTTGGATCGGGGGGAATTTAACGTTATTTTCCAGTCTGCCCCGCCTAAAATTTCTGCGGCCATCTCTGCCCCCATGGATAATAATCCGGACAATAACCAAACCGGTGGGGCCTTTGCTTGGGTTGATCAACTGGCCACAAATCCCGAAGCGGTGCTCCTACGGCGGGGGCGGCGGGTGGCGGAACAGCTAGAACCACCCATTGCAGAAAACCCCGCGGTGGCGGAAACTTTTACCGTTGTTGGTAGCCAGGGCAATCCCCTGCGGGGCAAAATTTATGTCAAGCTCCACGGCGATCGCCAAGGGACAACCCAAACGGTACAAACCCAGGTGCGGGAAGCCTTACCGGAAATCCCTCGGGTAACCACCAGGGTGGAAAATATTTTATTTGTGCAAACGGGGGATGACACGCCCCTGAAGCTGGCTCTGACCGGGGAAGATTTAGATGCCTTAAAGTCCACCGGGGAAGCGTTAAAGGAAAAGGTCGTGGCCCTGCCGGGTTTAGTGCAAGTGCAGTTGGAAGGAAACAATCCCGACAGTACCGGCATTCTGCGTTTTCGGGGGAACCGGGCAGTATATCTCAGTGCTTCCCTTTTGCCTGATTATGCCCTGGGGGATCTGACCCAAGAGGTAACGGCGATCGCCAATGGATTATTACCGGCCGGGGTGCAGTTAATTGTGCAGGGGGAATCGGCCCGCATTGGCACGGTATTTCGGGAATTTGCCATTGCTTTGCTCCTTTCTGTATTGGGGATGGGGGCAATTTTTCTAGGCCTGTTTCGCCGTTTACTAGAACCTTTGGTGGTATTACTTTCCCTGCCCCTGTCCATTGTGGGGGCCATGTTGGGACTGCTGATAACCCAGAGTGACTTCGGCATGATTTCCCTCATTGGCCTGATCTTTTTGTTGGGATTATTAGACAAAAACGCTATTTTACTGATTGACTATGCCAACCAACTGCGCCACCGGGGATTATCCCGCTACGATGCCCTGTTGGCCACGGGGCAGATCCGTCTGCGGCCTATTTTAATGACCACCAGCTCCACTATTTTAGGGATGTTACCCCTCGCCTTAGGTTTAGGGGCCGGGGCTGAACTACGGCAACCCATGGCGATCGCCATCATTGGGGGCCTCTTCACATCAACTTTATTAAGCCTATTGGTGGTGCCGGTTTTTTATAGTTTATTGGATGACTTTTGGGGCAACAATCGGGAAGCTAGGGAGAAGAAATAATACTTTCCGGGGCTAATTTTGCCTGGAGTTCCTGTTTAATGCGGGCCATGACGGAGGTTTTATCCAGGGAATTAAGAATATCCTTAACCACCGTGCGGGGGCCCATTTCTCCCCAGGCCGCTCCATTGGCCAGATAGGTTTTGGTTACCTGGCCGATCGCCAAGGTGGAAACCCCGGCCACACTAGCTTGGGTCACCGCCACGGAAACATAGGGAGCCAAAGCTAACCCGCCGGTTAAAGGCACAGTGATGCCCAGTAAACCTTTGAGGGAACTGAGTCCCAACCCGGCCAAAAATTCACTGGCCGTAATGCCCCCCATACTCACCCCGATTTTTTGTAAAAGGGCGATCGCCGCTGTTTGGGTCATGGGTAAACCGTAGAGCTTGGAAAGGGAGAGAATTAAGGCCACATCAATGACCGCTCCACTAAATAAATCCAAGACAGTGACAGGGTTAAGGGCAATGGCCGCCGCTTTTACCATGACGGCTTTTTGAATCAGGGCATTGGCTAAATCATCCCGCAAACGCATTTTTTGTTGCACCAATTTTTCATTCAAGCCATCGGCACAAAGTAGGGTATTTAATGCCACCAAAGACTTGCCTTCCCGTTGCAATAAATCAACAATTTTTATTCTTAAATTGTCCACATTGGGCTGGCCTCGATATTGGTGCCGTTGTAATTTTCCCTGGGAATTTTTCTTTTAGTTCCGTTACCAAAGGATTGGCAGAAACTAAGACAATTTCTTCAGGGGATAGTAATTCTTTGACCCGTTCATCCCGAATTTTGGCATGGATTAATTGTCGATCTATGACGGGATATTGATCAATTTTGTTAAACACTAACAACATCGGTTTCCCCACCTCCCGGAGTTGGGATAGGGCTTGGAATTCCACCTGGGACATATCCCCCGCAATCACAAATAGAATTAAATCCACCTGCTGGGCCACGGCGATCGCCAAAGCCTCCCTGGTTTCCCCTTTGACCTCATCAATGCCTGGGGTATCAATGAGTTGCAATTGGGTTTTTCCCCAACCGGCCACCGCCACGGTGGATATTCCATCTTCCTGGGTTAAACGCCAGGGGGCCGTTTGTTGGGTTTGGGTCACCCCATGAACTGGCCCAGTGGTAAATATTTCCTGACCCAATAGGGCATTTAGCAATGAAGATTTACCCCGCCCCACTAGGCCAAAAGCCGCAATTTGCACCACCCCTTGATTGAGATTTTCCAACATGGTACAAAGGTGATGGATTTCCTTTTCTAATCCCCGCTGTTCCTGGGAACTGAGATCAAGTTGTTTCACAATGGCGGTCAAACTGGCCTGGGCTTGTTGATAATTTAAATCCTCTTGGATAGCACTAATGCTAGCTAGGGTTTGCTCCAAATCTGAAAAGGAATCATTGCTCATGGAAAATAGCGTAGGTACTGAACATTGTATTGTAAGGATTTAAGCCATGGGGGGATCTGGAGCTGAGCAAAGCTTAGAATCGTAGAGTTCTCGTAGATCTTATTAAATTTTTGACCCCAAAGCCGTTGAAAATTCCTCCCCGCCTCCTCAAAAAAGAACAGTTGGCCATCTACATTGGCTTGACTCTCCTCCCCTTTAACGCTGTTTTGGGCTTGCTCCCCCTAGTGTTTGCTTTCTTAAGCCCCTGGATTTTTCATTTTAAAAAATTAATTAGTTTACCCCTGGCTAAGGTCTGGGGGGGTCTGGCCCTGTGGTTTCTGTTGATCACCATCACCGCCCACAATCGAGGGGAAGCCCTATTGGGATTGGCTAATTTTTTGCCCTATTTCCTGGTTTTTCTGGCTTTTAGTCAGGTAATTTGCCAATTTAAGCATTTGGAGAACCTGGCTTGGCTGTTGACGGCCAACACGGTGGTTTTAATTCTCATTGGTTTTGGACAAATCTATGGGGACTGGGCTACTCCTCCTTGGTTAACGGCGATCGGCACCAATCTGGTGGCGGGGGGAAGACCGGAGGGGAGAATGTCGTCCCTGTTGATGTACGCCAATCTTTTTTCTGCTTGGCTATTGATGGTTTTTCCCCTCAGTGTGGGGTTATTAATCCAGAGTATCCGTCGTTGGTATGTGTCCCCTGGGCGGCAATGGTCAAACCTTCCCCCCATTATCTGGGCTTTGCTGGGGGCTTCTGGGTTAGAGGCGATCGCCATTGTGCTGACGGAGTCCCGCAGTGCCTGGGGCATTGCCCTCCTAATTGCCGTTGCCTATGCAGTTTATTTAGGCTGGTACTGGTTAGTGTGGCTATCCGCCGCCGCCGCCGGGGTTGTGTTGTGGGCATCCTTTGGGCCGGTGGGTAAAGAACCATTGAGGCAAATAGTCCCCCGTTATTTTTGGGGTCGATTATCGGACGAACTTTATCCGGATCGTTATATGACGGCCCTGCGGAGCACCCAATGGCAATTTACCTGGCAGATGTTTTTAGACCGCCCTGTTACCGGCTGGGGAATGCGGAACTTCACCCCTCTGTACAAGGAAGCGATGAACGTCTGGATTGGCCACCCCCACAGTTTTCCCTTGATGATGTTGGGGGAAACGGGGCTGGTGGGAACAGCGTTAATGTTGGGGGCCGTGGGGATAGTCCTGGCCCAAGCGGTCATTTTCTTAAATAATTTGGCTAAATTGCAAAGTTTTGTTCGTAAATCCCAATATCTTCTGCTGTTTTCCTACCTGCTAGGATTTGCCGCCCTTTGTTTATACAATCTCTCCGATGTGACTATTTTCGATATGCGGAATAACATTGCCGGTTGGAGCTTTTTAGCGGCGATCGCCGGGGTGACCCAACGCTATGGCCCCAAACTTGCCCAAGCTGGCCGGGAATAAAAGTATGGAGAAAAGCGGATAAAAGCATAGGGATCTCCGCTCCAAAAAATTGTGTTAGGCTAGTGCCACGGGCCCAAAAATAACTGCCCTACGTCCTGAATCGTGGTCTAGCTAGGATTCAGTTAGACATCATCATAGGAGTCGTCCTTGATAATGGACTATTTAGAAAGATTGCTTGATAAGCTCAGGGAACTTGCTCAAAAATTAATCGAAGGGCTCCTTGGCCCCCAAGGGGAGCCAGAACCGGAGCTGATTCCCATCCCCGTCCGTGATCGCCGCTCCCGTCGTTAAAACATTGGCAATGGGAAATGTTTGGCAAGTTTTGGTGCTCCATGGCCCAAACCTAAATCTGCTTGGCCAAAGGGAGCCGGAAATTTATGGCTCTCTGAATCTTGGCGAAATTAATCAACACCTCCAGCAGGATGGAAAAGACTTGGGGGCTGAGATTTCTGCGTTCCAGTCCAACAGTGAAGGGGCTTTAGTCACAGCCATCCAGGATGCTTTAGGGGTCTATGATGGCATTGTTTTTAATGCGGCGGCCTATACCCACACCAGTGTTGCCCTGAGGGATGCCCTGAGCGCAGTTAAGATTCCCTGTGTGGAAGTTCATTTGAGCAATATTCACCAGCGGGAACCGTTCCGTCACTTTTCCTACATCGCCCCGGTGGCGATCGGGCAGATCTGTGGCTTTGGACTAAACAGTTACCGTTTAGGGCTAAGGGCTTTGGTGGACTATCTCAACTCCCCCCAGAAAGCTAAAGGGGGATAACCTCACCGCATAGTTGATTCAGCTAAGGATGAGACGTAATTTTGAATTAAAATCCCCGTCCTGCAATCGGTATGGGGATCATTTTTGTCTCAGGCTTGTTCTGGAAACATAAATCAGATTTTGATCTGGGTGATGGCGATGTTACCGGAAAAACAAACATCAATGTCCGACCCTGGCTGACGAAGGCGCTGGCTATATTCCCCTTGGTAAAAGAAATTTGACCCTTCGATTTTGAACCCCACGGGTAAAGGGTCTCGGCTCGGTTCACAGAAAATCAACTCCGGTTCCCGATCGCCAGATTGGAAATGGGGTAAGTTAACGTTCCAAAAATGATGGGGGGGAAGTTCCTTTTGGAAAAGGGTATCCAGTACCATTGCCGAGCAGTGGGAAGCCCAGCCCCAGTCAATGAGTCGAGGCCGATTGATCCAATGGGAAATGGCGATCGCCTTTTTGCCGAGAATGGCCGCTTCCCGCACTGCGGCCACCGTCCCGGAAAGGTAGGAATCGATGCCCATATTTCCCCCGGCATTAATGCCTGCTATCACCCAATCCACCTCCGGGTAGAAATGCACAATGCCTAACCTGGCACAGTCCGCCGGGGTACCATCCACGGCATAGCGGTCTTTATCCCTTTGCTCAACGGCGATCGCCTCGTCCGTCGTTACCTTGTGGCCACAACCAGAATGTTGAGCTTTGGGGCCACCCAAACCCCCGTTTCCCGGTGGCCTCGTAGAGAGCCTGGATACCGGGGGCATCAATGCCATCGTCGTTGGTGAGCAAAAAATTCATAAAAAGACTAGCCAATCAAACTGGAACCGTTAATACACTTTTAAAACCATACCGAAAATTGTCCAGGGCATGATTTTGTTAAGATGTAGGCTCATGCCCCATTGTTGATTAAGCCTGCCAAACATTCATGACTGCCACCCTCCTTGTTGACAAGCAAAAAGTTATTAATAAAGCCCCTTTAGAACTCCATTACCTGGGGGATAAGGTGTTGCGCCAACCGGCCAAACGTATTGCCAAGGTGGATGATGCCACCCGCAAGCTGGCCAAGGAGATGTTGGAAACCATGTACAGTTCCCAGGGCATCGGTTTGGCGGCGCCCCAGGTGGGGGTTAATAAGCAATTGCTGGTGGTGGATTGTGAGCAGGATGACCCCAACTCTCCCCCCCTGATTATGATCAATCCCCAAATTACCAGAACCAGTGAGGAACTCTGTGTGGTGGAGGAAGGGTGTTTGAGTATTCCCCACGTTTACCTTGATGTGACCAGACCCCGGGCGATCGAAGTGACCTATAAAGATGAGCATGGCCGTCCCCAAAAACGCTTATTTGCAGAGTTGGTCGCAAGGGTCATCCAACATGAAATGGATCACCTCAATGGGGTAATGTTTGTGGATCGGGTGGATAATCCCCTCGCTTTGGCGGAATCCTTAAAGAAACAAGGATTTTCCATGCAGGCAGTTAAACCCGTTGCCTAGGGATGGTTGATTAACCCCGACAAAACCCCCTCAAGTTCCTTGCCATTCCTGTTAACCCGCTATTTGCCCGGAGGCTAGTTTTCTGTGACCCCTAAAAGTGGTATTCTTCTGCTCCTTTCCTGTGTGGCGGCGATCGCCGCTGTCGGTTGTGTTTTTGAACTGTCATCGGGGCAACCGGAACTGGGCAGTACCACCACCACGGCAATTTTATTGGGTAGTATTCCAGCCACGGTGTTGTTTTTCTGGGTGGCAGTGCAGGATACCAGGGCCAACATGAAATAATAGCCAATGGGTTACCAGAAATTACCTAAAAAATTTCTCATTCCCGTCCGAAGTCCATGCTTCGGATATTTTTATGGCCAGTCTCAGCACTTGTTTGTAAATCGTGATCAATCCCCATAACAAGAAGGGAAAGCGGCTCCTGAGTAACCCAACATTGGGGGATTTAGAATGCAATCCAAGATTTTTGCAACAGCTTTTCTGAAAACTAGCTCACTAAATTTCCCCTTATAAAATTCACCAAAATTCCTTTTTTTCCACCACCATGGCCGATTCCCAACCCCAATCCACCCTCGAAGAAATCCGCGCTACCCGCCTCGAAAAAGCGGAGCAACTGCGGCAACTTGGTCTTAATCCCTACGCCTACGGTTGGGCCATTACCCACCAAGCGGCGGATCTTCAGGAAAGTTATAAAGACCTGGCCAATGGGGAAGAAGTAGATCTGTCCGTGGCGATCGCCGGCCGGATTTTAGCCCGCCGGGTGATGGGAAAATTAGCCTTTTTCACTGTGCAGGATGAAAGCGGCACCATCCAGCTTTACCTGGAAAAACAACGGCTGACGGAAAATATGCCGGAGGTGGAAAATGCTTTTAACCTACTCAAAAAAATTACCGATGCGGGGGACATCTTGGGGGTAACGGGAACCCTCAAACGCACAGAAAAGGGGGAATTATCTGTCTATGTGAAAACCTATGCCGTACTGACCAAATCCCTGTTACCTCTGCCGGATAAATGGCATGGCCTAACCGATACGGAAAAACGTTACCGTCAACGTTATGTGGACTTAATCGTTAACCCCACAGTGCGTCAAACCTTCCGCAGAAGGGCCCAAATCACCGCCGCTATCCGCCGTTACCTAGACGATCAAGGCTTTATCGAAATTGAGACTCCCGTATTGCAAAGTGAAGCGGGGGGAGCGGAAGCCCGGCCTTTTATCACCCACCACAACACCCTGGACATGCCCCTATATCTACGCATTGCCACGGAATTACACCTTAAAAGACTCGTGGTGGGTGGCTTTGAAAAGGTCTTTGAACTGGGGCGCATTTTCCGTAACGAAGGGGTTTCCACTAGGCACAACCCGGAATTTACCTCCATTGAAGTTTACCAAGCCTATGTGGACTACAACGAGATGATGGCCTTAACGGAAGCGTTGGTCACCACAGCGGCGAAAGCAGTGTTGGGCACATTAAAAATTACCTACCAGGGAGAGGAGATTGATCTGACTCCTGCTTGGAAACGGATCACTATGCACGAGGCGGTCAAGGTAGCCACCGGCATTGATTTCAGCCAATTTACCGATTTAACAGAGGCGATCGCCGTAGCGGAAAAAGCTGGTATTGGAGTGCCAGAAAATTGTCCTTCCCTGGGGCATCTACTGAACCACGCCTTTGAGCAAAAAGTGGAAGCCACCTTAATTCAACCCACCTTTATCACCGACTTCCCTGTGGAAATTTCCCCCCTGGCCAAACCCCATCGCAGTCAACCAGGATTAGTGGAGAGGTTTGAACTATTTGTCTATGGCCGGGAACTAGCCAATAGTTTTTCCGAGCTAACAGACCCAGTCGATCAACGGCAACGACTAGAAGCCCAGGCGGCGAAAAAGGCGGCAGGGGATTTAGAAGCCAATGACGTGGACGAAGATTTCCTGACAGCCTTGGAATACGGTATGCCCCCCACCGGTGGCCTGGGCATTGGCATCGATCGCCTAGTGATGTTGTTGACCGATTCCCCCAGTATTCGGGATGTGATCGCCTTTCCCCTGTTGAAAAATCAGGAAAGTTAAGGCTGGAAAATTGATTATGGCTTAGAGCCTGTTTTAAAAGTTATGATCTGCCCCCTAAATCTCCTCACTAAAGCTCCGGCAAACTTGGGGGACTTTGAAGACTTTCCCCCCAGAATTGGGGGGCCAGGGGGGCTTTTCAAACACGTTCTTAGGAACTATGGCAATCCTAGATAAAAACCGAAAACTCTGTGCCGATGTGGTGTGCATTGGATCTCTAGGTTTTTGCCACAATCAGGCAGGATTGCTATAGCCGGATTTTGCTTGGTCAATAGCTCACCTTGTCCATTTCTACCCTGGGGATTTTTAAATACGCCATGCGTTTAAGTTCCCTGCGGCCCCGGGCCACGGAATCCAAGATCAAACCACAGGTAAAAAATACAAACCCCAAAGACATTAGGGAAGCGGCAATAATTACCGTTGGAAATCTAGGCACTAGCCCCGTTTCCAAATAAGTCCATAACACCGGTAACATTAAGGCGATCGCCGCCCCGGAAAAAAGTAGGGAAAATACCCCGAAAAAGAAAAAGGGGCGGGTTTCCTTAAGCAATAAAAACGACGTACCGAGGACTCGAAAACCGTCCCTAATGGTATTGAGTTTACTTTCGGAACCAGAAGGACGGGATTGGTAAAGTACGGGCTCTTCCGCAAAGGGTAAGCGTAATTCCAGGGTATGGATCGTCAACTCCGTTTCAATTTCAAAACCATTGGAAATGGCCGGAAATGACTTAACAAAACGCCGGGAAAAAATTCTATAGCCCGATAACATATCATCCAGGCGGGCCCCAAACTGCAATTCCACTATGCCTTTTAAGAACTGGTTGCCACTGCGGTGGCCAAAACGGTAGGCTTCCTTGTCCTTAAATTCCGATCGCCTGGCCCCCACCACCATGTCCAACTGCTCATTGATAAGGCGGTCTATTAAACGCCCCACAGCGGGAGCTTCATAGGTATTGTCCCCATCCACCAAAATGTAAATATCAGCTTCAATGTCCGCAAACATCCGTCGGAGCACATTGCCCTTACCCGGTTGTTTTTCGTAACGAACAATGGCTCCCGCTTTTTGGGCAACGGTGGCGGTGTCGTCCGTGGAACAATTGTCGTAAACATAAATGGTCGCAGTGGGCAACTGCCCTCGAAAATCGGTGACAACCTGGGTGATGGTCAACGCTTCATTACGGCAGGGAACGATAACTGCCAGACGGTAGGCACTGGGGAGATGGGTTGACACCGTTATTTAACTTGAATGGGACTAAGGATTGGCTAGGAACTGGGGCTAATTCTATCTGGCCGGTTAACCCTCCGCAAGTCAGAAGGCCCCCGGCAATTCTTGTTAGGGGAGCAAGGTAGTCAAACCTTTGCCATAGCCAATCCCTGTACAATGCATGGTGAATGTGCCCACGGTGGAAGCCCCTGAGCTGGGATTAATAGAATTTGGTGAACGCTAGAATAACCCTTAGCCCCAGTCCAATCCGGTTCTCAAAACGGAAAGTTGTCTAGTTTTTACCATGCCCCTGCCCCGTTTACTGACTATTGTTGTAGGTCTGAGCCTAATCCTGGGGATGGTGATTTGGTTAATTGATGCCATTTTGCGGCTCTATTTCCAGGTTTCTTGGACTTCACCGTTTTTGGCCAATATTCTGATCCTGTTAATAATCGGACTATTGGGGCTACTAATTTACGCTTTTTTCTACTATTTCAATCTTTCCCGCCAAAAAAGCGCTACCCCAGCCCAAAAACGGCGGCGCATTAAATTACCGGCACAAAAAACAGAAACGGCGGCGGCCAATCTCCAGGCGGTGCGCCGTCAGGTGCAACAAATTCAAGATCAGGTAGCCCAAAAGGCCCTGTTGGAAAAATCCCGCTTAATTGAAGCCCAGTTGCAACGGGGCAATTTAAATCTGGTGGTGTTCGGCACTGGAGCGGCGGGAAAAACCTCTCTGGTTAATGCCCTATTGGGGGAAATCCAGGGGGAAGTGGCCCCCACCATGGGCACAACGATCGCCGGGGAGAAATATTACCTTTACTTGACCGGGGTGAGTCGGGATTTGGAAATTACCGATACACCGGGAATTTTGGAAGCGGGGGTGAAGGGGACAGAGCGGGAAACGGCGGCCCGGCAATTGGCCACGGAGGCGGATTTGCTTTTATTTGTGGTGGATAACGATCTCCGCCAATCGGAATATGAACCTCTGCGGGCTCTGGCAAAAATCGGCAAGCGGTCTTTATTAGTTCTGAATAAATCTGATTTATATCCCGCCGATGAATTGGAAATTTTGTTGCAAACCCTGCGGCAACGGGTAAAGGCTTTTATTCCCCCCGAAGATGTGGTGGCGATCGCCGCCCGCCCCCAGGATGTGGCCATTCAACCGGGACTGATGATGAAACCAGATCCGGAGATGGAACCCTTGGTGAAACGTTTAGTGGCCGTGCTCCGCAGTGATGGGGATGATCTGATGGCGGACAATATCCTTTTGCAATCCCAACGGTTAGGGGACGAAGCCCGACAAATTATTGAACAACAACGGCAACGGGAAGCCATGAAAATTATTGACCGTTACCAGTGGATTGGGGCGGGGCGATCGCCGTTACCCCCTTACCCATAGTGGATCTTTTGGCTACCACGGCAATTAATGCCCAGATGGTGGTGGACATTGGCCGGGTCTATGGTTGTGAAATTGATGGCGATCGGGGCAAGGAATTAGCTCTGTCCCTGGGCAAAACCTTTGTGGGGCTGGGCATTGTCAAAGGAGCGGTGGAGTTAATGGCCCAGGCGTTACAGTTGCAACTCACCACCTACATCATTGGCAAGGCTATCCAAGGGGTAACGGCGGCCTATCTCACCCGCATTGCCGGCAAAAGTTTTATCCAATATTTCCGTCAGGATCAGGACTGGGGAGATGGGGGCGTAACGGAAGTGGTGCAACAACAATTCCAACTCAGCCGCAAAGATGAATTTATCCAAGCCTTTGTCAAACAGGCGATCGCCAAAGTGGTGGAGCCATTGGAAGACTTTTGGCAAAAGGAAGAGGTTACACCACCGCAGGAATCCCCCAACCCCTTACCAGAACTGCGGGAGTTAACCCCTTTAGAAGAAGAGTTCATTGCTGAAACCCTGCCGGAACCAGAAATTTACCGTTCCCGCTATGCCGACTGGGAAAGCCCCAAGGAGCAACGCCAGGACGACTGGTAAAGGCATGAATTAGGAACATGGGCCGGTTTTCCCGCTTTAACCGCCCCCGACAATGGTTACCACTTCCAGGCGATCGCCGTCTTGTAATAGGGTATTGGGCCAAAATTGACGATGCAAAATTTCCCCGTTATATTCCACCGCAATTAAACGGAGATTAAAACCCTGGCTTTCCAGGAAGTTAGGCAGGGTAATGGGAGCAATGGTCGTTTGGCGATCGCCGTTGACCCAGAGGGTAATGGTGGGGGAACTCATCAAAAGTTGAGGCAAGTTTTAGGGACACTAAATCCTATCTCCCCCGACATGGGGGGACTAGGGCGGTTTTCACATCACTGGAAAAATTAATCGTCAAAGGGGAAAGGGCCATTAACCACTTCCTGCCAGGGCAAGCCCAGGGACCCTAATTTTTCCAAAAAGGGATCGGGGTTCATTTCTTCCACGTTAAAAACTCCGGGTTGTTTCCATTTACCCTGCACCATCATCAACCCCCCTAAAGCCGCCGGAACCCCAGTGGTGTAGGAAATCGCCTGGGAACCCACCTCCGCAAAGCAAGCGCCATGGTCACAGTTGTTGTAAATGTAATAGGTTTTGGGCTGGCCATCTTTAATGCCTTTAATATGACAACCGATGGAGGTTTGCCCAGAATAATTTTCCGCCAGGGAAGCCGGTTCCGGTAACACCGCTTTGAGAAATTGCAAGGGCACAATTTTTTGTCCCTGGTATTCCACTTCATCAATCCTGGTCATGCCCACCGCCTCCAATACCCGCAGATGGTTAATGTAAGCCTCGGAAAAAGTCATCCAAAAGCGGGCCCGTTTTAAGGTGGGGATATTTTTTACCAAGGATTCCAATTCTTCGTGGTACAGAAGATAGGAAGGGCGATCGCCGATGTGGGGATAATTAATAGCTCGGTGGACAGAGAGGGGAGCAATTTCTCGCCATTGACCATTTTCGTAATAACGGCCTTTTTGGGTAATTTCCCGAATATTGATTTCAGGATTAAAGTTGGTGGCAAAGGCCTGGCCGTGGTTGCCCGCATTGCAATCCACAATATCCAGATAATGAATTTCATCAAAATGATGTTTGAGGGCATGGGCGGTGAAAATTCCCGTTACCCCAGGGTCAAAGCCACAGCCCAACAGGGCCATTAACCCCGCTTGTTTGAACTTATCTTGGTAAGCCCACTGCCAGCTATATTCAAACTTAGCCACATCGGGGGGTTCATAGTTAGCGGTGTCTAGGTAATCCACCCCCGCTGCCAAACAGGCATCCATCAACACTAAATCCTGGTAGGGCAGGGCCACATTGATGAGGAGGTCCGCCCCAAATTCCTTGAGAAGCTTGACCGTATCACTAACCTGAAAAGCATCCAACGCCGCTGTTGTGACCTTGGATGAACCAATGTGGGCCGCAATCTGGTCACATTTAGCCACGGTGCGACTGGCCAAAAGAATTTCCGAAAAATCATCCATGGCGGCGCATTTATGGGCCACCACACTGCCCACACCTCCGGCCCCGACAATCATGACCTTAGCCATAGAAAACCCTCCACTGATGGAAACAAAATTGCAATCGCATTAGACCAATCCCATTCTGCCCAACTATGACAACTTTAGGACAGGGAAAATAACCGGCCATGATTAATCAGAAAGATTCATGCCCAGGTAATTGGCGATCGCCTCAACAATTGGGGGGGGAACCACAAATAAAGACCATGGCCTTGAACAGGTCGGAATCCCTCAAACTGGCCAGGACACCAATCATGCAACCGGCAGAATGGGCAATGAGGATGCCTTGACGAACCTTAGCAAGGCGGGTTACCTCGGCTAAATCGTCGGCGTAGTCCCGGAGAGAATTGTAGTTTTGGATGTCAAAACCCTTACTATTGGACAATTTACTGCCGGGAAAATCAAATAAAACAATGCGATAATCTTTTTCAAAAGCGGGGTAAACAAACCGCCAAACGGACTGTTCGCTACCAAAGCCATGGGCAAAAACCAAAGTTTCTTCGGCCTCAATATTACCTAAAACCCGAATGTTGTACTTTTCCATGGGTTTAGATTGCCCCGCTTTATATTCTCAATTCCTTCCCCATTTTACGGGACTTGTCCATGGAACTTTATCTAATTCGCCACGGCATTGCCCAGGAACACTCCCCTGATCTCCCCGACGGCGATCGCCAATTGACCAGTAAGGGGAAAGACAAAACCCAACTCATCGCCCAACGATTACAGGCGATCGGAGTGGAATTTGACCTGATTTTGACGAGCCCCTTAGTACGGGCCCAACAAACGGCACAGATTTTAATGGATCGGGGACTATCTCCCCATTTAGAAGTCTTTTTTCCCCTGGCCCCGGCCCAGGATATGGGCGCTGGTCTAAAGCAACTGGCCGAGGAATATCGCCACCGCAGTCACCGTTGCCTAGCCCTAGTGGGGCACCAACCAGACCTGGGCAATTGGGCTGAATACCTTGTGTTTGGTAGTCCCCAAGGAAAATTAATTGTTAAAAAAGCGGGCATCATTGGTCTAGATCTACCCAATCTAGACTGGGCCCCTGGCCAAGGAAATTTATTTTTACTTACCCCTCCCCGTTGGCTAATCTAGTTCTGGCCTAGGGAATGTTCCCTGCTAACCTATTGCTCGACTTGTCAAAACATACCGACATTTGAGCGGAGAAGTTCCAAGAATTCTTTCCCATTCCGTAATAATGGACTTATGGGAGCGGGCTGGCCCAAGGGCTGGTAGAAAGTAACAGTGGCATTAGTTTGTTTTAGGTGAATTGTATGGTAGCTAATAGCGAAGTTTTTAAAGATGGTTTAGCCGGGGTTCCCGCCGCTAAGTCTAGGGTTAGCCACGTAGATGGCATTGAGGGCGTTCTGGAATATCGAGGTATCCGCATCGAAGAGTTGGCTAAATTCAGTAGCTTCATTGAAGTGGCCTATCTACTGATCTGGGGAAAATTACCAACCCAATCGGAACTAGAGGAATTTGAATACGAGATTCGCACCCATCGACGCATCAAATACCATATCCGGGACATGATGAAATGTTTCCCGGAAACGGGGCACCCCATGGATGCTCTGCAAACTTCGGCGGCGGCCCTGGGCTTATTCTATGCCCGGCGAGCTTTGGACGATCCCAACTATATCCGGGCGGCGGTGGTGCGCCTGTTAGCCAAAATTCCCACCATGGTGGCGGCTTTCCACATGATTCGGGAAGGCAATGACCCCATCCAGCCCAACGATAATTTGGATTATGCTTCCAACTTTCTCTACATGTTGACGGAGAAGGAGCCAGATCCCTTTGCCGCTAAGGTGTTTGACGTTTGTCTCACCCTCCATGCCGAACACACCATGAATGCTTCCACTTTTTCGGCCCGGGTAACGGCTTCCACCTTGACCGATCCCTATGCCGTGGTTGCCTCGGCGGTGGGTACTTTAGCGGGGCCTTTACACGGAGGAGCTAACGAAGAAGTGCTAAATATGCTCGAAGAAATTGGCTCAGTGGAAAATGTCCGGCCCTATGTGGAAAAATGCCTGGCTAATAAGCAGAGAATTATGGGCTTTGGTCACCGGGTTTATAAGGTTAAGGATCCCAGGGCCACCATTCTGCAGAAATTAGCGGAGGATTTATTTGAAAAGATGGGCCACGACGAGTACTACGAAGTGGCGGTGGAACTGGAAAAAGTGGTGGAGGAATACGTAGGTCAAAAGGGAATCTACCCCAATGTGGATTTCTATTCCGGTTTGGTTTACCGCAAGTTGAACATTCCCGCCGACTTGTTCACCCCCCTCTTTGCGATCGCCAGGGTGGCGGGGTGGTTAGCCCACTGGAAAGAACAACTATCGGTGAATAAGATTTATCGTCCCACCCAAATTTACATTGGGGACCACAATCTATCCTATGTTCCCATGACAGAGCGGACGGTTTCCATTGCCCGCAATGAGGACCCCGATGCAATCATCTAGGTAAAGCCCCGTTATTTTTGCTGTTGTTTATCCCAGGAAGAGTTTGTTTATGCAACTGACCCAGCGTATTAGCCAAGTTGTGCCTTCCATCACGCTCGAAATTACGGCGAAGGCCAAGGCAATGAAAGCTGAGGGGATTAACGTCCTGAGTTTCACCGCTGGGGAACCGGATTTTGAAACCCCGCCCCACATTGTGGAAGCCGCTAAGGTGGCCCTAGATCAGGGAAAAACCCGTTACGGCCCCGCCGCCGGGGAACCGGCCCTCCGTCAGGCGATCGCCAAAAAGCTAAGGGAAAAAAATAATTTACCCTACGAGGCCAATAACGTCATGGTCACCAATGGGGGCAAACATTCTTTGTTTAACCTCATGTTGGCTTTGATTGAAGCGGGGGACGAGGTAATCATTCCTGCACCCTACTGGTTGAGCTACCCGGAAATGGTACGTCTAGCGGAGGGTACTCCAGTGATTGTGGACACCACCGCGGCAACGGACTATAAAATCACCCCGGAGCAGTTACGCCAAGCCATCACCCCCAAAAGCAAACTATTTGTCCTTAATTCCCCCTCCAATCCCACCGGAGCAGTCTATACCCCAGCAGAAATCCGGGCCTTAGCTGAGGTGATTTTGGACTATGAAGACCTTTATGTGGTGTCCGACGAAATTTACGAACGTATTCTCTACGATGGGATTGAACAGCTCAGCATCGGGGCGGTGGGCGATGCCATTTTCCAACGCACCATCATCAGCAACGGTTTTGCCAAAAGTTATTCCATGACTGGTTGGCGGGTGGGTTACCTGGCGGGGCCCCTGGAACTGATCAAGGCCTGTAGCACCATCCAAGGCCACAGTACTTCTAATGTTTGTACCTTTGCCCAGTACGGGGCGATCGCCGCTTTAGAAAATCCCCAAACCTGTGTGGAAAATATGGTCAAGGCCTTCACAGAAAGGCGATCGGTGATGGTGGAAGGCATTAACCAGATCCCTGGCCTTAGTTGTCCCAATCCGAAGGGGGCATTTTATGTTTTTGTGGACATCGCCAAAACCGGTCTAAGCTCCCTGGAATTTAGCGGAAAATTACTGGAATCCCATCAAGTGGCGGTTATTCCTGGCATTGCTTTTGGAGCTGATCAATGTGTGCGGTTTTCCTACGCCACCGACATGGACACCATCAAAGAGGGATTAACTAAGTTAGAAGCATTCGTGTCTGGATTGAATTAGTCAGTTAATTTCCACGGTTTGCCAAAATCAGAGTCGGCTCCATAGGGGCTGACCTGGGTTAGTTATGGATTTTCCTTAACCATCCAGCTAAATGCTGGGTAAATTTTGCAGCCGGAAAAAGATTCCCGTCAAAGTCAATAAACCTGGATATGATAGCGGGTTCCGATCGCCAATAAAGCCTATACAATGATTGGGATCAAAATCCCCATCACTTCTCGGACAGGTTTACCTATGCCACGCCGCAACGACTTAAACAAAATTATGATCTTGGGGGCTGGCCCCATTGTTATTGGTCAGGCTTGCGAATTTGATTATTCAGGAACCCAGGCGTGCAAGGCCCTGAAAGAGGAAGGCTATGAAGTGGTGTTGGTCAACTCTAACCCCGCTTCGATCATGACCGACCCGGAGTTGGCCCACCGTACCTACATTGAGCCTTTAATCCCAGAAATCGTTGAAAAAATCATCGAAAAGGAACGCCCCGATGCAGTTTTACCCACCATGGGGGGACAAACAGCTTTAAATCTAGCTGTATCCCTATCTAAGTCCGGGGTGTTGGAAAAGTATGGAGTAGAACTAATTGGCGCTAAACTTCCGGCGATCGAAATGGGGGAAGACCGGGAACTGTTTAAAGAAGCCATGGCCCGCATTGGAGTCCCCGTTTGTCCATCGGGCATCGCCAGTAGCATCGAAGAAGCTCGCCAGGTGGCCCACGAAATTGGCTCCTACCCTTTAATTATCCGGCCTGCTTTTACCTTGGCAGGAACGGGGGGAGGCATTGCTTACAACCAAGAAGAATATGAGGAGATGGTGCAATATGGCTTGGACCAGTCCCCCATGTCCCAGATTTTGGTGGAAAAATCCCTATTGGGTTGGAAAGAATACGAACTGGAAGTGATGCGGGATTTAGCCGATAACGTAGTCATTATCTGCTCCATTGAAAACTTTGATCCCATGGGGGTTCACACCGGGGACTCCATCACCGTAGCTCCGGCCCAAACTTTAACTGATAAGGAATATCAACGGTTACGGGACTATTCCATTGCCATCATTCGGGAAATTGGGGTGGAAACGGGGGGATCTAATATTCAGTTTTCCGTCAATCCGGCCAATGGCGATGTGATTGTTATTGAAATGAATCCCCGGGTATCTCGCTCTTCTGCCCTGGCTTCCAAGGCCACCGGATTTCCCATTGCCAAATTTGCGGCCAAGTTAGCCGTGGGTTATACCCTCAACGAAATTTCCAACGACATTACCAAGAAAACCCCGGCATCCTTTGAGCCCACCATTGATTATGTGGTAACCAAAATTCCCCGTTTTGCCTTTGAAAAATTCCCCGGTGCAGAGCCGATTTTAAATACCCAAATGAAATCTGTCGGGGAAGCGATGGCGATCGGGCGCACCTTTCAAGAATCCTTCCAAAAGGCTCTCCGGTCCTTGGAAACTGGCCGCTTTGGCTTTGGTTGCGATCGCCACGAAACCCTACCAACCCTTTCCCACCTGCGCACCCAACTGCGTACCCCCAACCCGGAACGGGTATTTTCTTTGCACCATGCGTTTAATTTAGGCATGACAGTGGAAGAAATCCACGAGCTAACGGCCATTGACCCCTGGTTTTTGGATAAGTTGGCGGATTTGGTGGTGACGGAAAAATATATGAAACAGCGGGGTCTAAAGGATCTGACCGCTGAAGATATGCGCTACATCAAGCAACAGGGTTTTGGCGATCGCCAGATTGCCTTTGCCACCAAGGCCACAGAGGACGAAGTACGGGCCTACCGTAAATCCCTGGGCATTATCCCCGTTTATAAAGTCGTCGATACCTGTGCGGCGGAGTTTGAAGCCTTTACCCCCTACTACTACTCCACCTACGAGCCGGACGAGTCAGAAGTATTACCATCGGATAAGCCCAAAGTAATGATCCTAGGAGGAGGCCCCAATCGCATTGGCCAAGGCATCGAATTTGACTACTGCTGTTGCCATGCCGCCTATGCTCTCAGTGATGCGGGCTACGAAACCATCATGGTCAACTCCAACCCCGAAACCGTTTCCACCGACTACGACACCAGCGATCGCCTTTATTTTGAGCCATTAACCAAGGAAGACGTTTTAAATATCATCGAAGCAGAAAACCCAGCGGGGATAATCATTCAGTTTGGTGGCCAAACTCCCCTCAAACTGGCGGTGCCATTACAAAAATATTTAAACAGTCCCGATTGCCCCGTCCAAACCAAAATTTGGGGTACTTCCCCCGACTCCATCGACACCGCCGAAGATCGGGAACGGTTTGAAAAAATTCTCCATGAGTTGGAAATTAACCAGCCCCCCAATGGCATTGCCCGGGACTATGAAGAATCTCGGGTGGTGGCTAACCGAATTAGTTATCCCGTGGTGGTACGACCTTCCTATGTGCTCGGAGGCCGGGCCATGGAGATCGTCTATTCCGACGAAGAATTGGAACGGTACATGACCTATGCGGTGCAAATTGAGCCGGATCACCCCATTTTGATCGACAAATTCTTGGAAAATGCCATCGAAGTAGACGTGGATTCCCTCACCGATAAAACCGGCAAAGTGGTTATAGGTAGCATTATGGAACACATTGAAGAAGCCGGTATCCATTCCGGAGACTCTGCCTGTTCCATTCCCTACACCAGTCTTTCTGAAGAGGTGTTAGCTACCATTCGTAAATGGACAGAGCAGTTGGCCCGGGCTTTAAACGTGGTGGGTTTGATGAATATCCAGTACGCAGTCCAAGGGGAACAGGTTTATATCCTGGAAGCTAATCCCCGGGCTTCCCGTACGGTTCCCTATGTAAGTAAGGCCACCGGCCGCCCCTTAGCTAAAATTGCCTCCTTGGTTATGTCCGGTAAAACCCTAGAGGAATTAGGGGTTACGGAAGAATTCATTCCCAAGCATGTAGCGGTCAAAGAAGCGGTACTGCCCTTTAGTAAATTCCCCGGAGCAGATACCTTGTTGGGGCCTGAAATGCGTTCCACCGGGGAAGTAATGGGCATTGATAGTGACTTTGGTAAAGCTTTTGCCAAGGCGGAATTAGGCGCAGGGGTAATCCTTTCCACCAGCGGCACGGTGTTTGTTTCCATGAGCGATCGCACCAAAGAAGCGGCGGTGCCAGTGGTTAAAGACTTAATTTCCTTGGGCTTCAAGGTCGTAGCCACCGCGGGCACCCAACAGGTACTCCATGAGCACGGCATTGATAACGTTGAAGTTGTCCTAAAACTCCATGAAGGCCGTCCCCACATCATTGATTGGATTAAAAATGGTTGGATTCAATTTATTATCAACACCCCCAGTGGAGAGGAGTCCCAGCTAGATGGCCGCACTATCCGCCGGGCCGCATTGGATTATAAGTTACCCATTATCACCACGATCGCCGGAGGAAAAGCCACCGTTGCCGCGATCCGCAGTTTGCAGGATCATCCCCTGGACGTGAAGGCATTACAGGATTACTTTTAGAAATTGCTATCATTTAGGATAGAAAGGAAGGAGAAAATATGAGATGCCTGAGTTCTCCAGTTCATCTCCTTCTAGCTTCTTTTTTTGATCACCCTGGAACAAACAGTTCCGCTAGGACTATGGTTAGTACTTTAAGTCGAAATATAGAGCTTCAAAGCAATCAAGCAGAAGAACAAATAAGAGAAAAACGCAAATCAGTTGACTATAATACTCTAGAGTATCCAATAGATATAATTATACAAAAGTATGGTGAGAGTGAGGATGAAGATAAAAATGAAATATTTATTCCAGATTATCAAAGAGAAATGGTCTGGAGTGAAGAACATCAATCAAAATTTATAGAGTCTATTTTTCTTGGATTACCTATTCCTTATATTTTTGTCGCCGATGTTTCTAGCGAGATTGAATCTGGAGACTTGTCACGGCTAGAAATTATTGATGGGACTCAGAGAATAAGAGCATTAGCTAATTTTATTAAGAATAATCTGGAATTAGTTAACCTAAAGAAACTAACTAGATTAAATGGATTGAAATTTGCAGATCTCCCTCGGTCAAGACAAACACGATTTAAAAGAACCCCTCTGAGAATGATTCAGCTAACTGAAGAAGCCGATGAAGAGGTTAGAAGAGATTTATTTGAGCGTATCAATTCCGGTAGCATTGAATTAAATGAAATGGAAAAAAGGATAGGTGGACAACCTGGTGATTTTCTGGATATTTTACAAGAATTATCTGGAGATAATCAATTTCTTAACTTGTGTCAATTTTCGGAGGTTCAACGAGATAGGAGAGAGCCCCAGGAATATATTCTGCGTTTTTTTGCTTTTTTACATAATTATCAAAATTATTCTGGCAGAGTTCATGAATTTTTAGATGCTTTTTTGACTGAAAAGAACGAAGAATTAAAGAAAATAAAACAGCAACGGCATGAAGATTTCTTAGATGAAGTTCAATCTCTTAAAGATGAATTTTATTCTATGCTTCGTTTTGTTGTTCAATGTTGTCCTGATATTTTTATGGCCGGTGTAATAAAACATCGCCCCATAACAAGAAGCAAATTTGAGTCTATATCTGTTGGTATAGCCCTCGCCTTAAGAGAAAAACCATATTTGGTATGCAATAAATTTGATTTTCTTGATAAAAAAGAGTTTGATTTTCTCACAAATAAAAACTCTAGTTCATCAAGACAAAAAGTAACAAGTCGCATTAAATATGTTAAAGATAACCTATTATCGTAATGGCAAATCAGACTTCTTATCTTCTTCAAGAGCTGAAGGATAAATCAAGGGAAATCAATAAATATTGCATAAGATTAAAGGCACTAGAGTCACAAAATATTAAATTTGCCATTAATAACGTAAAGTTAGATACTCCAAAAATTAAGCCAATAGATCAAGATATTGAAAAGATGCTAAAAGCGACAGTTTTTTTACTTTTGTACAACTTGATTGAATCAACAATGAGGAGTATATTATCCAAAATTCATGAAGAGCTAAACAACAAAAACGTACTATTTGACGATCTAAATATAAACCTTAAAAAGTGTTTTTTAAAAAAATTTAAGAAGATTGATGATCTTGAATCGACAAATAGCCTGTCGAGAATAATCATTGAAAATGTTATATGTCAAGAAATTTCTTTTTCAGGAAATTTGGACGCAAAAAAGATCCGAGAAATTTTGATTGAATATGGGATTACTGTTTCAGAAAAATCCCAAAAAACTAATAGGGGTAATGACTTAATTGCAATTAAAGAGGCAAGAAAAAATCTTGCTCATGGTCATGCTTCATTTACAGATATGGGAAGAAATTATACTGCTGAAGAATTATTTAAAATTCAAAAAAGGGTCTATTTTTATCTCAAGGAAATTATAAATGATGTTAATTATTACATTGAGAATAGTCAATTTAAAAGGTAGGATGAATGAAGTTTATTGATTATATTGAGTCGTACAAAAATGATTATCTCCTCTGGTTAGGAACGACCCTAGAGCAGGTTAAAGCACGCAACATTGATCAACTCAAGTAGATTGGGAAAATCTAGCTGAGGAAATTGAGGGTTTGGGCATTGCTTTACGCCATAAGGTTAATAGTTATCTACGGCGGTTATTAATTCATTTACTGCTTTATCAATACTGGAATACAGAAAGAGAGAGATGTGGAGCCGTTTGGCGAGAAGAAATTAATAACTTTAGGGATGAGCTCGGTTCCTTGTTGGAGCAATCAAAAACCTTGCATAACTTCTTTTTGACTCGTATTGATTTGATTTATTCCAGATCAAAAAGGGCGTCTATTCAAAAAACTGGTTTACCGGCGGGAATTTTTCCTGAAAAATGTCCATTTTGCCCGGTTCAACTGCTGGATTATGATTTTTATCCCGACGGGCATTCTAACTCAAATTAAATTTGTAGGATTAAGTTATTTTTTCCTTTGCAAAAATACTTTCGTTTTTTCCACGGCGGTATGACCTTGCCAGTCCACTGCTGTATTTGGAAAATCTAAACGGAAATGCCCGCCCCTACTTTCCTGCCGAAATAAAGCACTGGTTAAAATTAAGTAGCCAATATCGAGCAAATTACCGGTTTCTGCCCAAAGTTGAATAAAAAAGTTGAGGTCATCACCGATCAATTTTGTGGTTTGACAATGGGTTAGGGCACTTAAGGTTTTGGTGCTGGAAAGTTGTTGCCATTGCCCCCGCCATTCCTCTACCGTGGCGATCGCCGTTTTTAAGGTTTCCGCATTGCGACAAATGCCCGCAGTTTGCCACATTAACCGGGGTAGTTCGGTGCGGCAATGGTTTAGAAAGGGAAGATCGGCACTGGGATTTATCGTCTATGGTCAAAAGTTCTGATTGTTCAGCAACGGAGGGGAGGGGCGGTAAGGATAAATGCCGCAGTTGACTGGCAAAAACAATACATTCCAACAAGGAATTACTGGCTAAACGATTAGCTCCATGGACCCCTGTGCTGGCGGTTTCTCCCAATGCATACAATCCAGTTATCGTGGTTTGGCAATTGATGTCCGTGGTAACACCCCCCATCCAGTAATGGGCCGCCGGGGCCACGGGAATTGGCTCTTGGAAAATATCCACCCCCCACTGCCGACAGCGACGAATAATATTAGGAAAACGCCGTTGGATTCTTTCTGGCTCAATGGGGCTGAGGTCTAAGAAAACAGTAGCCTGGGTAGGATCCGACTCTGTACGAGCTAAATGTTGAAAAATAGCCCGACTAACCACGTCCCTGGGAGCCAGCTCTCCCCGGGGATGGTAGTCAAAGACAAACCGCTTTCCCTGGCGATCAAGCAGATGGGCCCCTTCCCCCCGCACCGCTTCACTAATCAGGAAATGGGGAACATGGGGTTTGGTCAGGGCCGTAGGATGAAACTGAAAAAATTCTAAATCCCGCACCTGGGCCCCCGATCGCCAAGCCAGGGCAATGCCATCCCCAGTACTAACTTTCGGGTTAGTGGTCTGGGCAAAAACCTGACCCCCTCCTCCGGTAGCCAGTAACACCGCCGGGGACCAAAAAGTCTGGACGGTTTCGTTCACAAAAACTTGAATCCCCTGACAATGGCCTGTTTCTTGATCAATATTTAAAGACAGGGCGATCGCCTGGGAAAAAATTTCTACATTAGAACGACTTTGCACCTGTTCCATCAAAGTGGAGACAATGGCCCGCCCCGTAGTATCCGCCGCATGGAGAACCCTCGGTTGGGAATGGGCCGCTTCCAACGTTAACGCCAGTTCGCCGCCATGACGATCAAAACTAACCCCAAATTGCACCAATTCGGCGATCGCCTGGGGAGCCTGATCCACCAAAAAATGTACCGCTGACCCATCACATAGTCCCGCCCCCGCCGCCAGGGTATCTTCATAATGGGCCTGGGGAGAATCCGTAGGGGCCATGGCCGCCGCAATACCCCCCTGGGCCCAATCACTAGCCCCGGTTTTCAATTCTGCTTTGGTAACGAGGGCAACATGGTAATGGCTGGGCAAACTAAGACAAGCGTAGAGTCCCGCCGCCCCGGATCCCACCACAATCACATCAAACTTGCTGGCCGCCATATATCCCAATTTCCAAAAAGATGGTCTTCCTAGATTAGCCGTTTCAGTCCGGCTTGGGGCCAAGATCCAAGGGCAGATTCTCCCCAGGAAAACTGTCAGTTTCCCATTTATTTTCTATTTAATATTCCAGTCCCGACGGAAATCACTCTGGAAATTATCTAAAACCCGTTTCAAACTTTGTTCCACCGGGTCACTGTCATTGAAATAATAAGTACGACATTGGTTGGTCGTATAGGTATCAGTGCGATTGGGCACCACATTTTGCTGACCAGCATAGGTTCTGCCGTAGTAACCATCCTCAAAACCCCTTGCAAATTCTCCCCCAGCGGAACGGGGCTCAAAGGGCTTTTTATCCCTGGCCGTTGCCGCTCCCTCCCGATAACCATCGTCATAGGCTTGGGGATGGCTACCCGGGTCTTGCAATGTGCGACTTTTTTCCACCGGGTAACAATACTGGATTTGCCCAGCGGACGCCGGGGCGATCGCCATGGAGGAGAGACAACCCAGCATGGAGAGAGAGACAGGTAAAAAACGGCAGTAACCCATGGTCAGCATTGAATTATTGAATTCCCAAGAAAATTTCCCCAGGATAATTCTTGTAAGCAAAAATCAGACTAAAGAACGCCACCACTGGCTAAACCGAGCACCATGCCCGCCCCCAGAATATGGCCAAAACTCATAGTGGCCAACAATTCCGGCAAACCAAAGGTTTTTTTAGAAGCCAACTGGGGCAAGGCCAAACCCTTACCTACACCGGTCTTTTGGATGGCAAAATAGCCGACGACAAAAGCAAACACATTACACAAACACATAATAACTCCCACGGAAAGGCTCCAACCGGCGGTGGTGGGGCTAGCCTGGGCTAACAATAAAGCGTTACCAATCATATTCAAAGGTTCTCCAAAGCTTTTAAAAACTTGATTTTTGTTTAGAGTTATTTTATCCGACGGGGCGCAACCGATTAAATCTGCCCACAACTTTTGGCGATCGCCAGCAACTCTCCCCCGCCCCTAAAAATTCTCCAATATCTAAATTCACGACTTGCTATTTCCAAATCAGCTATGAAAGCTTGCCAGGGAAAAGCTTTATGCCCTGTCCCCAAAAAAGTTTTGGTTAGACCATAATTTCGTCCCATTTTTTTGTTATCGAGGCTACAATCAATGAAGTCTTTTTTGAACGATTCACCAAGCTCTACAGCTGATCAACTTTCTCTAACACTCTTACGCCTGAATCCTTGTATTCTTTTTTCCCCAGAGAAGAAGTTAGAGAACTACGAATCAATAGACTGATCGAGTGCATACCATCTAATGATGCTTAGGGGTGGCCCCGATTTTTACTGACAGCCTAATTTTGTACACAACTAAGGAGTTAACGAGGAAAACAGCATGACCCAGACGAAAGAGCCACTCACTAAAGCTGAATCCACCCCCGAGCTAGATCAAGAAATAGAACTAAGCCAATATATTAATACTGATGACATTGACGACGACGATATTGATGTCGAGGATTTAGAACAGGAAGTAGCCGCTACGGAAGGGAAGGAAAAGAAAGTCCGTAAAATCCGCAAAGATGCGGTAAAGAAAAAACCCTACACCGAAGACTCTATCCGTATCTACCTCCAAGAAATTGGGCGTATTCGACTACTGAGGGCAGAGGAAGAAATTGAATTAGCCCGTCAAATTGCTGACCTCCTTGAACTGGAATTAATCCGGGACAACCTCACCCTCCAATTAGAGCGTCAACCCTCTGAATTGGAATGGGGTAAGCAGGTTTGGAAACTGGAAACTGCTAAACAGCGCCTCATCACAGGCAAGAAAAAGGAACCAAAGAAGAAAGATATAGATAGTTACCTGGCTAATCCCGACAACGAAATTAGTCTGGAAAGTGAATGGAGTCAGCAACCTAACAAAAACTTTGCCGCCTTCCGTCGCCGTCTATTCCTTGACCGTCGGGCCAAGGACAAAATGGTGCAATCCAACCTACGGCTGGTGGTGTCCATTGCTAAAAAGTATATGAACCGTGGTCTATCATTCCAGGATCTAATTCAGGAAGGTTCCCTAGGCTTAATCCGAGCCGCAGAAAAATTTGACCATGAAAAAGGTTATAAATTCTCCACCTATGCCACCTGGTGGATCCGCCAAGCCATTACCCGGGCGATCGCCGACCAATCCCGCACCATCCGTCTCCCTGTCCACCTCTACGAGACCATCTCCCGTATTAAAAAGACCACAAAACTCCTCTCCCAGGAAATGCGACGTAAACCCACCGAGGAAGAAATCGCCGAAAAAATGGAGATGACTATCGAAAAACTTCGCTTCATCGCCAAGTCGGCCCAACTACCTATCTCCCTGGAAACCCCCATCGGTAAAGAAGAAGACTCCCGCCTAGGGGATTTTATCGAAGCTGACGGCGAAACCCCAGAAGATGAAGTATCCAAAAATCTACTGCGGGAAGATCTGGAGAATGTACTCGACACCCTCAGTCCCCGGGAGCGGGACGTACTGCGCCTACGCTACGGCCTAGATGACGGACGCATGAAAACCCTAGAAGAAATTGGGCAAATCTTTAACGTCACCCGGGAACGCATTCGTCAAATCGAAGCCAAAGCCCTGCGGAAACTACGTCACCCCAACCGCAACAGCATCCTTAAGGAATATATCCGTTAATCCTTTTTATCCAGTCATATAACCCTCAGCGTTGTCTTGACCCCATCAGGACAGCGCTTTTTGCTTCCTAGAAACTCTTCATAGCCAGCGAAACTCGTTGAATACTGCCAAACCACCCACGACCTGTTGAGCCGACTTAACCCAGCTAGAAGGGAGAAAAAGCTGCTTAGGGGTGAGGTGAGAAAACTTTTTTTGAGACCTGAAACCTTTGTTGCGTCTAGCTTCGGGAGTTTTCCGAAAAAAAGATTTGAGAAAAGTGTTGACTTTTCGGTGGGGTGTTGGCTATGATAGCTAAGCGCGGTTGAGAGCGGAAACGCCTCGAAGCGCTCCGAACCTAGACAAAGAAATAGTTTGAGAGACAGAAACCAGACCCTTGTTAATTCAATTAACAAACCAAAGTCTGTTTCTACTTGACAAAGAGTTTAACTCAAGTCGGAAGAAATAGCAACAGAAAAGAGCCGAAACTTATAAATTGGTTATTTTTAACACAATGGAGAGTTTGATCCTGGCTCAGGATGAACGCTGGCGGTATGCCTAACACATGCAAGTCGAACGAAGTTCTTTCGGGAACTTAGTGGCGGACGGGTGAGTAACACGTGAGAACCTGCCTTCAGAATGGGGACAACAGTTGGAAACGACTGCTAATACCCAATGTGCCGAAAGGTGAAAGATTTATCGTCTGAAGATGGGCTCGCGTCTGATTAGCTAGATGGTGGAGTAAGAGCCTACCATGGCAACGATCAGTAGCTGGTCTGAGAGGATGAGCAGCCACACTGGGACTGAGACACGGCCCAGACTCCTACGGGAGGCAGCAGTGGGGAATTTTCCGCAATGGGCGCAAGCCTGACGGAGCAATACCGCGTGAGGGAGGAAGGTCCTTGGATTGTAAACCTCTTTTATCAGGGAAGAAAAAAATGACGGTACCTGATGAATAAGCATCGGCTAACTCCGTGCCAGCAGCCGCGGTAATACGGAGGATGCAAGCGTTATCCGGAATTATTGGGCGTAAAGCGTCCGTAGGTGGTCATGCAAGTCTGCCGTTAAAGAATGGAGCTTAACTCCATAGGAGCGGTGGAAACTGCAAGACTAGAGTACAGTAGGGGTAGCAGGAATTCCCAGTGTAGCGGTGAAATGCGTAGATATTGGGAAGAACATCGGTGGCGAAAGCGTGCTACTGGGCTGAAACTGACACTGAGGGACGAAAGCTAGGGTAGCGAAAGGGATTAGATACCCCTGTAGTCCTAGCCGTAAACGATGGATACTAGGCGTGGCTTGTATCGACCCGAGCCGTGCCGAAGCTAACGCGTTAAGTATCCCGCCTGGGGAGTACGCACGCAAGTGTGAAACTCAAAGGAATTGACGGGGGCCCGCACAAGCGGTGGAGTATGTGGTTTAATTCGATGCAACGCGAAGAACCTTACCAAGGCTTGACATCCCTGGAATCTTTGGGAAACCGAAGAGTGCCTTAGGGAGCCAGGAGACAGGTGGTGCATGGCTGTCGTCAGCTCGTGTCGTGAGATGTTGGGTTAAGTCCCGCAACGAGCGCAACCCTCGTTTTTAGTTGCCATCATTAAGTTGGGCACTCTAGAGAGACTGCCGGTGACAAACCGGAGGAAGGTGGGGATGACGTCAAGTCATCATGCCCCTTACGCCTTGGGCTACACACGTACTACAATGGTCGGGACAACGGGCAGCTAAGTCGCGAGACCAAGCGAATCCCATCAAACCCGGCCTCAGTTCAGATTGCAGGCTGCAACTCGCCTGCATGAAGGAGGAATCGCTAGTAATCGCAGGTCAGAATACTGCGGTGAATTCGTTCCCGGGCCTTGTACACACCGCCCGTCACACCATGGGAGCTGGTCACGCCCGAAGTCGTTACTCTAACCGTTCGCGGAGGAGGGCGCCGAAGGCAGGGCTAGTGACTGGGGTGAAGTCGTAACAAGGTAGCCGTACCGGAAGGTGTGGCTGGATCACCTCCTTTAAGGGAGACCTTTACCCCTTCATACCAAAAGCAAAGTGCAAATAGGTAGAAGTTGGTCAACCAAAAGGTCGAGCAAGGGATTAACCGAGAGGTTAAAGAGTAGAAGTCTTTCAAACTATTGCCTAGGCGAAGGAAAAGGCAAGGGCTATTAGCTCAGCTGGTTAGAGCGCACCCCTGATAAGGGTGAGGTCTCTGGTTCAAGTCCAGAATGGCCCACCTAACCACGGAATTTCCTGAAAAGAGAAAAGGAAGCGATTCAGCATCCTATCTGATTATAGTCAGAGGGAATGCTGGATGAGAATCCAGTAAGAACCTTGAAAACTGCATAAAGAAAAGAGAAAGCAGGGAAAATCTACCCTCTAAAACTCAGAAGTTGAAAGTGTAACAACCGAAAATGGAAGAGTAAAAGAAAGCTAATAGATGTGGTTGGTGTAATAACCGGTCATTGATAGAAGTGGACTGAGAAGAGGGAAAGATAATCCTAGTTAGCAAAAAGAAGATCTTAAAAAGGTCAAGCTACAAAGGGCTAACGGTGGATACCTTGGCACACAGAGGCGAAGAAGGACGTGGTTACCGACGAAACGCTTCGGGGAGCTGGAAACAAGCATTGATCCGGAGGTGTCCGAATGGGGCAACCCAAGTGAACTACCCGCTGAATAAAATAGGCGGGAGAGAGCGAACCTAGTGAACTGAAACATCTTAGTAGCTAGAGGAAAAGAAAACAAAAGTGATTCTCTGAGTAGCGGCGAGCGAAAGGGGAACAGCCTAAACCAATCTTTTCGAAGATTGGGGTCGTGGGACAGCAACGTGGACTGATTAGATTAGACGAAGCAGCTGAAAACTGCACCAGAGGAGGTGAAAGTCCTGTAGTCGAAAATCGAAGCAGCCTAGCTGAATCCCGAGTAGGTCGGAGCTCGTGGAATTCCGATTGAATCCGCCAGGACCACCTGGTAAGGCTAAATACTACTGTGTGACCGATAGCGTAAAGTACCGCGAGGGAAAGGTGAAAAGAACCCCTTTTAGGGGAGTGAAATAGAACATGAAACCGTTAGCCTACAAGCAATGGGAGCTCGATTAAACGAGTGACCGTGTGCCTGTTGAAGAATGAGCCGGCGACTTACAGGTTGTGGCAGGTTAAGGTGTGTTGCACCGAAGCCAAAGTGAAAGCGAGCCTGAATAGGGCGATAGTCACAATTTGTAGACCCGAACCCGGGTGATCTAACCATGGGCAGGATGAAGCTTAGGTAACACTAAGTGGAGGTCCGAACCGACTAATGTTGAAAAATTAGCGGATGACCTGTGGTTAGGGGTGAAATGCCAATCGAACCCGGAGCTAGCTGGTTCTCCCCGAAATGTGTTTAGGCGCAGCGGTTGTAAAGTCAACTTGGGGGGTAAAGCACTGTTTCGCTGCGGGCGGCGAGAGCTGTACCAAAGTGAGGCAAACTCAGAATACCCAAGAAGAAACGACCAGTAAGACGGTGGGGGATAAGCTTCATCGTCGAAAGGGAAACAGCCCAGACCACCAGCTAAGGTCCCCAAATCATCACTAAGTGAGAAAGGAGGTGGGAGTGCATTGACAACCAGGAGGTTTGCCTAGAAGCAGCAATCCTTAAAAGAGTGCGTAATAGCTCACTGGTCAAGCGCTCCTGCGCCGAAAATGAACGGGGCTAAGTGATGTACCGAAGCTGTGGACTCAGATATGAGTGGTAGGGGAGCGTTCTGTATAGGGTGAAGCACTAGCGGCAAGCAGGTGTGGACAGTACAGAAGTGAGAATGTCGGCTTGAGTAGCGAAAATATGGGTGAGAATCCCATACCCCGAAATCCTAAGGGTTCCTCCGGAAGGCTCGTCCGCGGAGGGTTAGTCAGGACCTAAGGCGAGGCTGAAAAGCGTAGTCGATGGACAACGGTTCAATATTACCGTACTGATTATAAATTGTGGCGGGGGACGGAGAAGGCTAATGCAGCTGGAAGTTGGTTACCAGTCCAAGCATTCGAGGCGATGAGAGACGGCGAAAACGTCTTGAGCGGAGGTGTGATGGGGAGTCTCTACGGAGACGAAGTGCATGATGTCAAGCTTCCTAGAAAAGCCCGAACCACGTTAATTTATAGTCACCTGTACCCGAAACCGACACAGGTAGGAAGGTAGAGAATACCAAGGGGCGCGAGGTAACTCTCTCTAAGGAACTCGGCAAAATGACCCCGTAACTTCGGGAGAAGGGGTGCCCTCAGCAATGAGGGTCGCAGTGAATAGGCCCAGGCGACTGTTTACCAAAAACACAGGTCTCCGCAAAGTCGTAAGACGCAGTATGGGGGCTGACGCCTGCCCAGTGCCGGAAGGTTAAGGAAGTTGGTCAGGGAGTTTACTCTTGAAGCTGACGACTGAAGCCCCGGTGAACGGCGGCCGTAACTATAACGGTCCTAAGGTAGCGAAATTCCTTGTCGGGTAAGTTCCGACCCGCACGAAAGGCGTAACGATCTGGGCACTGTCTCGGAGAGAGGCTCGGCGAAATAGGATTGTCTGTGAAGATACGGACTCCCTGCACCTGGACAGAAAGACCCTATGAAGCTTTACTGTAGCTTGGAATTGGGTTCGGGCTTTGCTTGCGCAGGATAGGTGGGAGACTATGAAGTTGCTCTTGTGGGAGTAATGGAGTCAACGGTGAGATACCACTCTGGTGAGGCTAGAATTCTAACTTGTTCCCGTTATCCGGGAGAAGGACAATTTCAGGTGGGCAGTTTGACTGGGGCGGTCGCCTCCTAAAAGGTAACGGAGGCGCGCAAAGGTTTCCTCAGGCTGGTTGGAAATCAGCCGAAGAGTGTAAAAGCAGAAGGAAGCTTGACTGTGAGACTGACAAGTCAAACAGGGACGAAAGTCGGCTTTAGTGATCCGACGGCACTGAGTGGAAGGGCCGTCGCTCAACGGATAAAAGTTACTCTAGGGATAACAGGCTGATCTCCGCCAAGAGTTCACATCGACGCGGAGGTTTGGCACCTCGATGTCGGCTCATCGCAACCTGGGGCGGTAGTACGTCCCAAGGGTTGGGCTGTTCGCCCATTAAAGCGGTACGTGAGCTGGGTTCAGAACGTCGTGAGACAGTTCGGTCCATATCCGGTGTAGGCGTAAGAGTATTGAGAGGAGACTTCCTTAGTACGAGAGGACCGGGAAGTACGCACCTCTGGTGTACCTGTTATCGTGCCAACGGTAAACGCAGGGTAGCCAAGTGCGGAGTGGATAACCGCTGAAAGCATCTAAGTGGGAAGCCCACCTCAAGATGAGTACTCTCATGGTGTTAAGCCAGTAAGGTCACGGGAAGACTACCCGTTGATAGGCTCTAGATGGAAGCGTGGTGACATGTGAAGTCGAGGAGTACTAATAGACCGAGGGCTTGACCTTTATTCTTTTTCTTTCTCTTTTCTTGTGCAGTCTTGAGGGTTCTTCTCAAGTCAGACCCGATAGTCTTTCTTGGTGTCTTTAGCGTCATGGAACCACTCCGATCCCATCCCGCACTCGGTTGTGAAATGTGACAGCGGCGACGATACTCAGGGGGTTGCCCCTCGGCACAATAGTCCGATGCCAAGTTCCTTTTTCAGAAAAAGCCTCCCTTCTAAGTCGAATGATGGGGGGCTTTTTCTATATCTAATCTCTTCTACAACATTTTAAGCTTTCTCCACTCATCCATACTCCCCTCACTACATGAAAGCATCCTTTCCATTTGCCCTACTGTCATGGGACATTTCCTATCCCGTTCTTTATCAAGTAGAATAGTAATTCTATTGATAGTTTTTGTTGGAACATTCAGGAATTTTAGCCTGATTTTTCAAGCTCATCATTGTTAACCCAGGAGGTTTAAAATTCTCAGATGACTCAAGTTGTTGTAGGTCAGAACGAACCCATTGAATCCGCATTACGCCGCTTCAAACGCCAAGTTGCGAAGGCTGGTATTTATACAGATTTTAAGAAGCACCAATTTTTTGAAACTCCCCAGGAAAAACATAAACGCAAGGAAGCCACCCGTAGAAGACAGCGTTCCCGCCGCCGTTAGGATTTGGTGTTAGAATAAATCGCGCTCATTTTCTTCTCCAGTCTGATTTCAGGCTGGAGTTGATTTTTTATGATTAGGTGATTTTTGCGGGGTCATGGAGGTTAGGTGACCTTTTTCTAATCGCCAACAATGATCGGCGATCGCCGCTAGTTCTCCTGGATCATGACTAACGATCAGTAAACCCCAATGGGATTTTAATTTAGCTAGCAGAGTGGCTAGTTGTTGACGCATAGACCAATCTAAGCCGGCGGTGGGTTCATCTAAAAGTAGAATATTAGGCTGACGAATTAATTGCACTGCCAGGGATAAGCGCCTTTGTTGGCCGCCACTGAGGGCTTGGGGAGATAAGTTCCAGGGACAATGGTCTAGTCCTACCTCTTGCAAGGTTTCAGCGATGCGACTACGGGTAACTTCGGGATGACCTAGTCGCAGTTCCTCCAATAGGGTCGCTCCGCAAAAATGGCGTTCTGGAAACTGAAAAACCAGACCACACAACTGTTGCAGGTGGAGGGAAGTTAACTCTTGGGTTTGCCAGCAAACATTACCACTGGTGGGTTCTGCTAGGCCAGAAAGAATTTCTAGAAGGGTGGTTTTACCAGAACCACTGGGGCCAATTATCAAACCGAGTTGTTGGGGGGCTAATTGTAAATTGATATCTTTTAAAATGGGGGTCAATGAAGCGGGGGGATGGTAGTAAACGTTGTTTAAACACAGCATGTTGATAAACCCAAAGTCCATTTCTACATCGCAGACTACCGTTTGCCCTGCCAGTTTGGTCAGAGACTAGATTACGATGACAATCACAGTTCCATAGAATTCTAGCTTGATTGTCTAACCCTTACGGTTGACACTGCGTTTTTACTGTTTTTTTCGTACATATTTTAACTATGTTGGCTTCCCTCACCTACTTTGTTTCGATGAAACCTATAAATTTTATCCGCCATCGTTGGGTTCAAAGCTTTGCCCAATCATTTCTAGGGGTTCTATTGCTCACTGCTCCAGCTTGGGCAGGAGACCCGTTTCGCCCCAATAATCCCCGTAGTATTGGTGATCAAACGGAAGCGGCCTTTGAAGCTATTTTTCGAGATGGAGACTATCGGGGGGCAGAACAAATCCTAGCCGCGGCGACTCAACAGGAACCGAATGAGCCCCTAGTCTATGCCATGCAGGCCTCCTTTGCCTACGACGCTAATGATCTCGATGGCATGAAGAATTATGCCAGTAAAACCCTGGAGGCCGCTCAACGCTTGACTCCGACGGATCCATTAAGGGGAAACCTTTACGTTGCGGTGGCACATTTCCTGGAGGGAGGCTACCTCTTGAAAAAAGGTAATTATCTGCAGGCAGTGGGTAAAACTGGTACTGTGTTTGAACATTTAGATAAAGCTTCTGCCATTAATCCCAATGATCCGGAAGTAAATCTTTTGCGGGGCTATCTTGATTTATTTTTGTCCCGTTACACCCCGTTTAGCCAGTCAGAGCAAGTAATTAGTCGCTTTGAGCAGTATGCGGCGCCGGATTATCTGCGCTACCGAGCCTTGGCCACCACCTATCGGGATTTGGAAAAGTATGATCTGGCGATGGTTAATATTGATAAAGCTTTAGCTATCACCCCAGACAACCCTGAATTGCAGTACTTGAAGGGACAATTTCTGCGTAATGAGGGTCGTCGTACCATGAATTTGGTAAAACTGCAGGAGGCCCAACAGTATTATCAGATAGCTTTGCAAAGGCAGGATCAATTATCCCGGGCATTGGTGGTTCAGCTTAACCACGAAAATAATGCAGTGGTGGATGAAATCCAGAAGTTAGCCGAAAACCCCCGTCTGAGTAAGTTTTAGTGTGTAGCTATGGTTATCCGTATTTCACCTAGAACATTCTAACGGAATTATATAATTGCCCCGGAAGTCGGAAATCTTTGACTCTCTATGGGATTAGGGTTGGGTTGGGCACTCAGGCTATTCGATAAACCACTTGGATAAGGGGCGATCGCCAAAATGGCCCTATTCTCCAATAATTTTCCCTGTCTATCCGCTAGGATAGGCTCTTAGGATTGATCTGGGACAAAAATATAGACCGATTAAGTTATGAGAAATGCTTTAACTGTTTTCGCTTTATTACTGTCGAGCACTGGCATTTTTGTGTCCTTAGCCCGGGAAGAATTACGTTGCCGGATGGGCCTCTCTAGCACAGAGTGTTCCCCGGCGATCGCCCAACCAGAAACCGCTCCCCCCTCAAACCACGGCATTAAATCGGTAGGTTCATCCGCGGAGGCCGGTCGAAGCTACGGTGGAAAATTTACGAATGCGGCTAGTCCTGGGCCGGAAACAGCCAAAGTTATAGAAAATTCTGGGCAAACCCCGGACAATATTACTCCCTCTGGAGAAAGTGTTACAACGGAAGGAAAAAAGGATACTGACCAAAGCCCGGCTTCCTCGGTGAACAGTCCCCTTGGTGCCCCCATGGAACAAAAACCAGCATTGGATACGGCGGCTATTGGTAGTCCTATTCCCCAAAAAGACTTACCCAGTGCGGATCCTATCGCCCCCCCCGCGGCTAAAAATCCGGCTGAAAATAATCTAATTCCCATTATTCCCGCCGAAGGGGTAGCTATTCCGGTCGCCCCAGCAAACCAAGAATAGGATGCATGGCCCTCGATGGGAAAAATTGGGTGTTTGATGTTATCACCTTGGTGATTTTCAAGAAAAATTGATTACTTTGTTCGATAAAAAGCCGCCGATTTTGGTCAGTGGGGACAAAATTTGGTGCCTTCGGGTTTTAAAGCCTTTATAATAGGTTGCCTGGTTAAATTGTTTTCCTTTAGCTCTAGCGCATGCCTCGAATACTGATCATTGACGACGACCCGGCCATTTCCGATCTAGTCTCCATCAACTTAGAAATGGCGGGCTACGATGTCCAACAGGCGATGGATGGCATTAAGGGTCAGGCATTGGCAGTGCAATTACAGCCAGATTTGATCATGTTGGATTTGATGCTGCCGAATGTGGATGGCTTTACGGTGTGCCAACGGTTGCGCCGGGATGAGCGTACTTCTGATATTCCCGTGTTGATGTTGACGGCGTTAGGGCAAGTTCAGGACAAAATCCAAGGTTTTGACTCTGGGGCGGATGATTACCTTACCAAGCCCTTTGATGTGGAGGAAATGCTGGCGAGGGTGAGGGCCTTACTGCGACGGACGGATCGTATTCCCCAGGCCGCTAAACATTCGGAAATTCTCAATCAGGGGCCCCTAACCCTTGTACCGGAACGCTTTGAAGCCATCTGGTTTGGCAAAAGTATTAAGTTGACCCATTTGGAGTTTGAACTGCTCCATTGCCTATTGCAACGCCATGGCCAAACGGTTTCCCCCAGTGATATTTTGCGGGAGGTGTGGGGCTATGAACCCGATGATGATATTGAGACGATCCGGGTTCACATTCGCCATCTCCGGACTAAATTGGAACCCAATGCCCGACGTCCCCGCTTTATTAAAACAGTCTATGGGGCAGGTTATTGTTTGGAATTGCTGACGGAGGAAGGGAGCATGTCACCATCTTAGGTTTTGGCAAAATTTTGCTATTCATTTACCATCTCCCCCCTGTCCAATATTTTTTTAGGTTTATCCTATGGCCGTCACTGATTTAGATTTGACTACTTCAACCCTAATGCCGACATTGAACCCGATGATTCAACGGTTGGCCCTGGCGATCGCCAAAAACTGGCAGAATTTGCCCCTGAGTCCCTATGTTTTGCCGGAGGATTTGGGCTATGTGGAGGGAAGGCTAGAGGGCGAAAAGTTGGTTATCGAAAATCGTTGTTACCAAACGCCCCAATTCCGCAAAATGCACCTAGAGTTGGCAAAAGTGGGCAAGGGTCTCGATATTCTCCATTGTGTGATGTTCCCGGAACCCCTATACGGTTTGCCCCTGTTTGGTTGTGACATTGTGGCGGGCCCCGCCGGTGTTAGTGCCGCCATTGCGGATTTGTCCCCCACCAAAGGCGATCGCCAATTGCCCGGAGCTTACCAAAAAGCACTAGAAGATTTGGGCAAACCAGAATTTGAGCAACAACGGGAATTGCCTCCTTGGGGAGAAATTTTTTCTGAATATTGTCTATTTATCCGCCCCAGCAATGCCGCCGAAGAGGATAGGTTTGTGCAACGGGTCGATGATTTTTTACGGGTTCATTGCCACCAGGCGAGCATAGTTGAGCCATTGGGTGAGGCCGAAACCTTGGAACATCGCCAAGGGCAAATCCATTATTGCCAACAACAACAAAAGAACGATAAAACCCGCCGGGTACTGGAAAAAGCTTTTGGGGAAGCCTGGGCAGAACGGTATATGAGCCAAGTTCTTTTTGATGTCATTGAGTAGAGTCTCGGTTTAAATTTCTCTTTCTAGTTTTTCCACTGCGTCCTTAGCTTCCTTCAGCCCACAGCCAGTAAGGTTACGGTAGATTTTGATGGCGTGAATCTTTTTTCCCTGTCTTAGTAGTTCCAGCATTTCCTCCCTTTCCCGCACTGACAGTTGGTTCCCCGATGCCCTGGAATCAGGAAAATTTTCTTCCCTTTTTGGTGAGCCTCCCTGCCAAAAAATCACCAACAGAAAAATTACGACTAAGGCCACCAAAGCGAGAATAAGAGTCATAGTCATTGCCCATCTCTATTTTTTTAACAGTTTTTTCCATTATCCCCGGATTTTTCTTGACTAAACCAACCATCATGACCGGGTTAGTTCGCCAGTAGCAAACAAGAAAAATCTGTAGCTAAAAATACATTTTCTAACCACTTGAGTCTTTACGATGGTTAATCGACGCAGCGCAAAATCGCAATTTATCCGACTGCACCAAGGAGAAAAAATGGCTAAAACCCCCCAGGAAGTCCTTCAATGGATCAAAGACGAAAACATCCAAATTATTGACCTCAAGTTTATTGACACGCCGGGGATCTGGCAGCACTGCTCCTTCTACTACGACCAACTGGACGAAAATTCTTTCACCGAAGGCATTCCCTTTGATGGTTCCAGTATCCGGGGGTGGAAAGCCATTAACGAATCCGATATGTGCATGGTGCCCGACGCCAGTACCGCCGTTATCGATCCCTTCTGCAAAGAGCCAACTCTAAGCATGATTTGCAGTATCAAGGAACCCCGCACCGGCGAATGGTATAACCGGGATCCCCGCACGATCGCCGCTAAGGCCGCGGAATATCTCCGCAGTACCGGCATTGCTGACACCGTATTTTTTGGCCCCGAAGCTGAATTTTTCCTCTTCAACGATATTCGCTTTGGCCAAACGGAAAACTCCAGCTACTACTTTGCCGACAGCATCGAAGGCCGTTGGAACACTGGCCGGGAAGAAGAAGGGGGAAACCTCGGTTACAAACCGGGCTACAAACAGGGTTATTTCCCCGTCGCTCCCACGGACACCGCCCAGGACATCCGCACGGAAATGTTGTTAACCATGGCGGCCTTCGGAGTTCCCATCGAAAAACATCACCATGAAGTGGCTTCCGGTGGTCAAAACGAATTGGGCATTAAGTTCGATAAATTGGTGAACTCCGCCGATAACTTGATGATTTATAAGTACGTCATCAAAAATGTTGCTAAGAAGTATGGCCAAACCGTCACCTTCATGCCCAAGCCCATCTTCAACGATAACGGCTCGGGGATGCACGTCCACCAATCTTTGTGGAAAGACGGTCAACCCCTGTTTGCTGGGGATAAATACGCTGGCTTTAGCCAAATGGGCCTATGGTACATCGGCGGTATCCTCAAACACGCCCCCGCCCTGTTGGCCTTCACCAACCCCACCACCAACTCCTACAAACGTCTAGTTCCTGGCTTTGAAGCCCCCGTAAACCTAGCCTATTCCCAAGGAAACCGGTCTGCTTCCGTACGGATTCCCCTGTCCGGCGGTAATCCCAAAGCAAAACGGTTGGAATTCCGTTGCCCCGATGCCACCTCTAACCCCTACCTGGCCTTTGCCGCCATGCTCTGTGCTGGTATTGATGGCATTAAAAATCAGATTGATCCCGGCGAACCCTTGGATGTGGACATCTACGACCTCAGCCCGGAAGAATTGGCCAAGATTCCTTCTACCCCCGGTTCCCTGGAAGCGGCTTTGGAGGCTTTGGAAAAAGACCATGAATTCCTGACCGGCACTGGCGTGTTCTCCCCCGACTTCATCGAAAGTTGGATTGAGTACAAGTTGGATAACGAAGTCAATCCCATGCGTCTGCGGCCCCACCCCTACGAATTTGCTCTCTACTACGACTGCTAAAAACCATCCTGTTCCTAGCCCTTTTAGTAAATAGCTAATCAGCAGAAATTAAACGGCGATCGCCAGAAAAATACTTTCCCTATGGGTTAGATTTTTAGATGGCGGCCGTTTTTTATATACCCACTTCAGGCGATCGCCACTGTTCGTCTTTCCCCGATTAATATTGGTTTAATTTCCCAGGTAAGCTTCTAAAACACGGGGATCGGACTGAATTTGGTTGGGGGGCCATCGGCTAAATTTCTTCCCTCCGCTAACACCCAAACGTGGTGACAGAGGGTCATAATCACATCCATGTTGTGCTCAATGATTAAAAAGCTAATGCCTTGGCGGTTCCAGTTAACAATATGTTCACAAATTTGACCTATTAGGGTGGGATTGACCCCTGCCGCCGGTTCATCCAACAGAATCAGTTTGGGATCACTCATCAAGGCCCGGGCCATCTCCAACAGTTTCCGCTGTCCCCCGGATAAGGCCCCGGCATAATCATGGGCTTTAGCGGCCAAACCAACGGATTCCAGCATCTCCATGGCCCGTTGACGGTTAGCCCGTTCTTCTGATTTTACTTTTTTGAATCCAATTAATCGTTGGAGAAACTTTTCCCCAGTTTGGTGTTGATCTGCCAATAACATGTTTTCCAAGACGGTCAATCGGGATAATACTTTGGCCACTTGAAAAGTCCGCACACAACCGAGCAGGGCAATTTGGTGGCAGGGTAGTTCACCGATAGGATTGCCGTCGAATAGAATTTCCCCTTTGTCCGGATGGATAAAGTTTGATAACAGGTTAAATAAAGTGGTTTTGCCGGCACCGTTGGGGCCAATCAACCCGGTAATACTGCCTTCCTTAACAACAATATCGGCATGATCCACTGCCCGTAAACCGCCGAAATTTTTGCATAGCCCCTGGGCGAGGAGTAAAGAACTGTCTGGACTACCGAGATTTTCTGCTGGGGTGATATGGTCGCTCATGGAAAATGTGTCAATTACCGCTCAATTACTCTGATTTAGGCGAAACCAATGGTGCTCCGGTTCCCGTTGATGAAATCCCAACCGCTTTGGGGCTTTTTGCCGGGGGGCTGAACTTGTTCCAATAATAGGTGCCCGTTGCCAGTTTGTAGAATGGGACCCCAATTTTTGATGGTGCCGATAATTTGCCCCGGCGAGCCGGACTCGAAGGAACAATGGTTATAGGCGTTGGCTAAATCTTGATATGGCTCTCGGCAAGAGGGGAAAGAACTCTGTTCCCAGGGGAATGGTGCTAATTATTTTCAGGGTCTGTTCGCCCCAGGCGGTGTGGCAGGCCGGCGCAAAACCCCGCACTTGGTTATGGATTGCCAAGGCACTACGGTTCCAGTCGATAATAAAATCAGATTTTTTTAACAGAGGGGCATAGGTGGCTTCCGATTCCGGTTGGGGGGTCGGTGCAAGTTTTCCCCTATGTAACTCCCATAGGGTTTGCAGTAATAATTCCGCCCCGGTTGTCGCTAGCCGATCGCCGATCGCCGTTAAATTATCCAGTAAGCCAATGGGGGTAGAGCTTTTCAGCAACATGGGGCCGGTGTCCATGCCCTCGTCCATGAGCATGGTGGTTATTCCGGTTTCCTTTTCTCCGTTGGCGATCGCCCATTGTAGGGGAGCCGCACCCCGATATTTGGGCAGAAGGGAACCATGGACATTGATACAGCCCAGCCGGGGCATGGCTAGAATCGCAGGGGAAAGTAATTGTCCGTAGGCCACCACCACAAAAAAATCAGCTTTACAACTCTGCAATTTGGCTAGGGTTTCGTCACACTTTTTAACCCGTTCCGGTTGCCAGACAGGGATTCCCGCTTTTAATGCCACCTCTTTCACCGGGGAAGGAATTAATTTGCTCCCCCGACCCCGCCGGCGATCGGGCTGACTAACCACTGCTTGCACCGTGACGGCGGATTCTGCCAGTAGAGCTTCTAGGGTGGGAACAGCAAAATTAGGGGTGCCAAAGAAAACAACTTTCATTGCAAAATCTCGCAAAAATCTAGCCAGTTTACTGTACTTTTAATCGCTGTATTTTCCACATTTTTAAAAGGTACTCCTTATTTAAAGATATTATTTAAACGCAACCCCTTGAGGATATATCCAGAATGCCGACAGAACAAGACCGGGAGTACATGCGCCAGGCGATCGCCATTATGCGGGATGCGGGGGTGGTCAACAAGACTGGTGGCCCCTTCGGCGTGGTCATAGTCAAGGATGGAGAAGTAATTGGGGCGGCGGGTAACAGTGTAATCAAAGATAATGATCCGTCTGCCCATGCGGAAGTTAATGCTATCCGTCAAGCGTGTAAAACCGTGGGTAGCTGGAATTTGGAAGGGGCGGTGATGTATAGCAGTTGCGAATGTTGTCCCATGTGCTACGCCACCAGCTATTGGGCCAGGATATCTAAAATTTACTATGCCGCCGGTTGGAGTGACTTTGAGGATCTTTTTGACGATAGTAATATCAGTAAAGATCTGGCAAAACCTTATCCCGAAAGATTATTAGCTCCGGAGCAAATTTTGCAAGAAGAAGCCCAAGTGGTTTGGGAAGAATTCCGCCAGTTGCCGGACGGTGCCCGCTACTAGGTTTTTTGGGAAAAATTCTGGTTTTAATTTAAATTATTGGGAAACTACCCGAAAAAATTGTAATAGCAAAAGCAGAGCAAGGATAATGGACGCCAACGCCAAAGATTGCTCTTTTTTTGTGCCTTGACCCTCTAGCCAACGTTGATAAATGCCACTCACCCAGGGCACCGCAAACCAGCCGGTGATAGCCACGCTACAAAAGTTACTGAACAGCATCCAAGTGGGAAAATCAATCAAATCTGGCTTATGGAGCAACAAATTAAGCCCCATAACAGTGGGGTAAAGCACCAATAAAACCAACAGGTTTATTTTCCATACGGGAGATGGCTGGCTCAGTTTTTGCTTTAACCAACGGCTGTAACCTTCCGTATTCACTTTGCCTTCAAACTTATAACCAGCATTTTCTTCTAGGTAAATTAACTGTCTTCTTTCTGAGCTATCCAGCCAACCGATAAAGTTTTCCAACGTATCAAAGCGGATCACTGTTTCAGCGACAAAAATATCCCCTTCTAAGCGCAATTCGGTGGATTCACTGCTAATGTAGCCCGGATATTTTTTTACTATTGTTTTCAATTTTTCCTGGCACTCTAGAAAGATTTGGTGGTGGTCAGCCATAACCCGATGGGTAAAATGGTATTCAAAATATTCATCGGATGCTTGATCTGGAGTGGGCTGGGAAGTCATCGTGGATCAGTATGGGAAGCGAGGGTCAGTATATCGGCGATCGCCTAGTCAACAAAACCCGATATTCTACTAAGAGACCAAAAACATCGTTTCACTAACACCAGACCTGGGTGGGCCAATGCAATTCGCCAAAATTTTAATCGCCAATCGGGGAGAGATCGCCCTCCGCATTATCCATAGTTGCGAAGAATTGGGCATTCCCACCGTCGCGGTTCACTCCACCATTGATCGCCACGCCCTCCATGTGCAATTGGCCAACGAAAGTGTTTGCATCGGCCCACCTCCCAGCAACAAAAGTTACCTCAACATTCCTAACATCATTGCCGCCGCCTTAACCCGCAATGCCACCGCCATCCACCCTGGCTATGGATTTTTGGCAGAAAATGCCCGTTTTGCTGAAATTTGCGCTGACCATCAAATTGCCTTTATTGGCCCCAGTCCCGAAGCGATTACGGCCATGGGGGACAAATCCACTGCAAAAAAAACCATGCAAAAGTCCGGGGTTCCCTGTGTGCCCGGTAGCCCAGGTTTGGTCGATTCGGAATCCACCGCCCTGAGGATTGCCGCAGAAATTGGTTATCCCGTCATCATCAAAGCAACCGCTGGGGGCGGAGGCCGGGGTATGCGCTTGGTACAGGAAGAAAAGGACTTTCTGCGGATGTTCCATGCGGCCCAGGGGGAAGCGGGGGCGGCCTTCGGTAATCCTGGGGTTTATCTAGAGAAATTCATCGAAAAACCAAGGCATATTGAATTCCAGATTTTGGCCGATAGCCACGGTAATGTGGTTCACCTGGGGGAACGGGATTGCTCTATCCAACGACGCCACCAAAAATTGCTGGAAGAAGCCCCTAGTCCTTTCTTAACTCCCCACCTGCGGAAAAAGATGGGGGAAGCGGCGGTGAAGGCGGCCAAATCCATTAACTATGTCGGGGCCGGCACCGTGGAATTTTTAGTGGACAGCAACGGTAATTTCTATTTCATGGAAATGAATACCCGCATCCAGGTGGAGCATCCCGTGACGGAAATGATTACGGGTTACGACCTAATTGCCGAACAAATCCGCATTGCCCAGGGGGAAAAACTCCGCTTTCGCCAGGCCGATGTGGAAATCCGTGGCCATGCCATTGAGTGTCGCATTAATGCCGAAGATCCTAAACAAAATTTCCGTCCCCATCCCGGCAAAATTAGTGCTTATTTACCGCCCGGCGGCCCTGGGGTTCGGGTTGATTCCCATGTTTACACCGATTATGAAATTCCCCCCTATTACGACTCCCTCATTGGCAAGTTAATCGTCTGGGCTGGCGATCGCCCGTCGGCCATTAAAAGAATGCAGAGGGCGTTACGGGAATGCGCCATTATCGGGGTTCCCACCACCCTAGAATTTCACCAAAGAATATTACAAACCCCTGCTTTTCTGGCTGGGGATGTGTACACCAACTTTATTGAGGAGCACCTTACTCCCTAGGGGAATGGAGGAAGCTTTCCCAAAGGATGAGAGACTTGAAAGAATGACTATTTCAGTTCTCTGTTCCCGCCTCCATGACCACCGATTATCTCGAAAGAATTCTTAAAGCCCGTGTTTACGATGTGGCGATCGAAAGTCCCCTAGATTTAGCGGCAAGTTTATCGAAGCGGTTGGATAATCGGATTTACTTTAAGCGGGAGGATTTACAGCCGGTTTTTTCCTTCAAATTGCGGGGAGCCTACAACAAAATGGCCCAATTATCCCCGGAATTACTTAAAAAAGGGGTAATTGCCGCTTCAGCGGGGAACCATGCCCAGGGGGTAGCATTGGGGGCTTCAAAACTGGGAACCCGGGCCATTATTGTCATGCCGGAAACCACTCCCCAGGTGAAAGTGGAGGCGGTGAAAGCCCGGGGTGGGGTGGTGGTGCTCTACGGGGAAACCTATGACGATGCCTATGGCCATGCTAGGGAATTGGAAGCAGAAAAGGGTTTAACCTTTATTCACCCCTTTAATGATCCCGATGTTATTGCCGGCCAGGGCACCATTGGCATGGAAATTTTGCGTCAGTATCAACAACCCATTAATGCCATTTTTGTGGCGATCGGCGGGGGCGGACTAATTGCAGGGGTAGCGGCCTATGTTAAAAGGCTTTATCCCGAAATTAAGATTATTGGAGTAGAACCAAAGGATGCCGATGCCATGTATCAATCCTTGGCGGCGGGGAAGCGGGTCAAACTCGATCAGGTGGGATTATTCGCCGATGGGGTAGCGGTGCGGGAAGTGGGAGATCTAACCTTTCCCCTTTGTCAGCAATATGTGGACGAAATTTTGCTGGTGGATACGGATGATACCTGTGCCGCCATTAAGGATTGCTTTGAAGATACCCGCTCCATTTTGGAACCAGCGGGGGCATTGGCCATTGCCGGGTTGAAGCAATATGTGCAAAGGGAAGGTTGCCGGGATCAAACCCTAGTGGCGATCGCCTGTGGGGCCAATATGAACTTTGATCGACTGCGGTTTGTGGCGGAACGAGCAGAGTATGGGGAACAAAGGGAAGCCATTTTTGCTGTAACTATCCCAGAAGAACGGGGCAGTTTAAGAAAATTCTGTGAAAGTTTAGGGAAACATAACATCACTGAATTTAGCTATCGCATTGCGGAAGGCCCCGATGCCCATATTTTCGTTGGCATCCAAATCCAAAACCGCAGTCAAGCTTCCCAACTAGCCCAAACGTTTACCGACCAAGGCTTTAAAACCCTCGATCTAACCGACGATGAACTAACCAAACTCCATTTGCGGCACATGGTGGGAGGTCAGCCTCCCCAAATTCCCCCAACAGAGGATCAAAGGGAATTACTTTACCGCTTTGAATTTCCTGAACGGCCGGGGGCCCTAATGAAATTTCTGGGCTGTATGAATCCGGCCTGGAATATTAGTCTTTTCCATTACCGTAACCACGGGGCAGACTACGGCCGCATCATTGTGGGTATGCAGGTGCCTTTGTCGGAAACAGACCAATGGCAACGGTTTTTGGCTAATTTAGGCTACCGCTACTGGGATGAAAGTGATAATCCGGTTTACCAATTATTTTTGAGGTGAGCTAGGCTTTTTTCCCTGGAAGAGCATTTTGTTAACTGGAGGCTTTCTGGAGATTCTGGTCTTTCCTCCGCCAGAATGGCCCCTTCCACTGGACAGACCTGGAGGCAAATACCACAGTCAATGCAGGTGGCAAAGTCAATCCAGTACCAATCCGTGCCAATGGTGTTTTTGCCGTCACCGGGGTGGATACAGGCCACAGGGCAGGCTTCAACACAATCGGCTACGCCTTCGCAGGTTTCCGTAACAATGGTATGGGGCATATTTCGTCAGATTTCGGAGTTTTAAGTTTTAAAATTTTAAGGGTTTAACAAGGCGTCCCATTGTTTAGGGTAACGGACATTGAACCGGCAGGGAAGGGTTTAGGCCATGGCATCGTCGGAAACTGACGGGGGTTGGAAAGATTGTTTTTTCCCTAGTCAGTCAAGGTTCTGCAAAGGAACGGTCAATTTTGAGAGTACGAAAATTAAACTTCCGCAAATAATGGTAGCTAACTTTCATTGGGGAATCGCAAACGGGCTTCGATCGCCGTTAGGCCCTGCCAACTGACCAAATCCATTAACCAGGCAGGGGAAGAAGTATCGCTGTAATCAAGTAATTGACTGGGACGTAAAAAGCAATGGAGAGCTAACTCACTACCCAGGGCCAAGGCTCCATGGTGACTTTGTAAGCGGTGGGCCCCATTGAGGTAATGGCCCAAAATGCTGGGGCTATTGTGCCCAATGTAAATTTCCCTGGCCCGCTGTACCTTTTCCACCACCGCCCAGGGGTCATTCACCACCAATATTAAGTTATGGGGTTCAAACTCGTTTATCCAATCCCAGCAAGAATTCAGATCATCCACCACCCCCACCAGGCCATAATGGGCGATCGCCTTTTCTGTATGGACGGAGTGTTCCTGGACTCGGCAATAGTGGTTAACCCATTGGCTGACTTCTTCCGCCAAAACAAGGCGATCGGTTAGGAGGATAGCACTGGAGTTGGGGTGTTGTTCGGCGTGGGCCAGTAAATCCAAGGCTAACAAAGGAGCCTGGGCGGTGCCATCGGCCAAGACGATTAAATCCCTCCTACCTAGGGTTTGGTCTATGGTTACCATACTGCTAACTAAGTGCTTTGCCGCCATTACTTCCAGGGAGCCTGGCCCCGTAATTGATTCCACCGGCGCAGTATTTTTTGTTCCCCAGGCTAAAAAGGCGATCGCTGTTTCCCCCTGGCCAAATATATTTCTTCGATACCCATTTCCTGGGCGGCCACCAAAATCTCCGGCGTAATTTCCCCATTCCCCTGGCCAGGAGTTACCAAAATTCGTTCTGCCACCCCCAATGTTTTGGCTAACATGCCCTGACGGAGTAAATTCCCCAGGGTATCCCCCCCTTTACAATCCAAATAAAATCCTGCCCTCCGCACCGGATAAAATCGCTTTCCCCGCACAGTGCCGTCTTCTGGAAAACTAACCTGGGCTTTGGGCAATTGAGCTTGGTAAACCTCGGCTAAAGCTCCACAGGCCTGGCGGATTACCGATAGCCGTCCTTGGGCAATGCGTTGGTAGGCCGCATCTAACCTGGCCCCCCCAATCCGTTGGGGAAAATCTACACTATTTTCAGAAAAATCTCCATTGGTCCAAGCTTCCAGGTTAGCCGCCACCCTAGCTATTACCGGCCATGGGGGAGTGAAGGGACGATGGTGTAAACGTCGCAACTCCTGCACAATGTCACTGGATTGGGTGATGAGACGTAACATGGCAACCAACTCGCTCCCGAACAGTCAACGTTAGGCAATGCCGACCAATTTTTCCTAGCTTAACGCTTCCGTCGGGGTCTGTCGGGGAGACGGCAAACCCTGTCACAACTTTTCCATATTGTCTGTTTGGGGGAAATGGGGATTTTGGTCACCGGCAATGGATTGGACACTCCAGGTTAATTTCCAAAACTGGAGCCCATTGGAGTGTTTTAAGACAGAGGCCTTTTACCCCTTATTAAATCTGGGATAAGGGACAGTGCCAAGGCGATCGCCGTAGCCGGAACCACAACAAAAAGAAACACATTGTTAAATACGTGCAAATTTTCGTTACGGGTAACGTTGAGCACCAGATAGGCGGTATAGGCAATGTAATAAAACAGGAATAAAAACCCTTCCCAACGCTCGATCAATCTGCCGGTGATAAACACGGGCAAACAAACTAGGGCAACGGCACACATAACGGGAATGTCGAAATTCACGGCGGAGTTAGAAACCTGAATACCGTTCGGGGAAAAAATGGCAGCAAAACCCAAAACTGCCAAAATATTGAAGATATTGCTACCAACCACATTGCCCACCGCAATATCCCGTTCTCCCCGGTAACTAGCCACCACCGAAGTAGCCAATTCTGGCAAGGAAGTCCCCGCTGACACCAGGGTTAAACCAATTACCAATTCACTTATTCCCAGACTTTTGGCAATTTCCACCGAACTTTTAACTAACAAATTAGACCCCAGCACCAGGAGGACAATGCCCCCGACAATATAAGCAGTTTGAATTAATGCTTGCTTGTTTGTTTTCGGCACTGGGGTACCAAATTCCTGCAGGTATTCCTCGGTGACGGCGGCATTATTTTCTTTTCTACTTTGCCGAATTAAGAAAGTTGTGTAGAGGATGGCTCCACTAGCTAAAACCCCTCCATCAACGCGATTGATTCTTCCGTCCCAAGCAAACATCATCAACAGCCCAGAAACCCCGATCAAAATCGGAATATCTAACCGAATTAGCTGTTGGGCTACGATTAGGGGGGTGATGACAGAGCAAACCCCCAATATGAGTAGGACATTGAAAATGTTACTACCCACCACATTGCCAATGGAAATATCGGCCTGACCGGCGATCGCCGCCTGTAAACTAACCACCATTTCCGGCATACTTGTACCGTAGGCAACAATGGTTAAACCGATAATTAAGGGAGAAAGCCCCACCATTAAGGCAATGTGGGATGCTCCTTTAACCAGAACTTCTGCCCCGACCACCAGAATAACTAACCCAATACCTAAGCTAGCGAAGTTAATCCAAGTCATTCCATTTACCCTTAAAAGTTACCCGCCATATCTACTGCCCAATGGTGTTTTAGCAGTTCTACGTAAAAACTAATTTCTCCATTATGGAGCTTGAAGTTACTTTTAATATGCAAAGAAGAAGAATCAGTAGATTAGTCAAAAACTAGGTGATCAGACGGCTGGGATGAACCCCGATTTGTTAAAATCCTAAAAACTTCGTAGGCTTCCCATGCTCATAGACTGGATTCCCTTTGATGTTCCCATTAACACAGCGATGATTGCCGGTGCTAGCCTATGGGCTTTGGGACTCTACCTGACCGGGGGCAGATTGAGGAATTGGGTCATTGAGCAATTGCAACGCTGGTTCAATTTTGCAGAACGCTCCCTCTACACTTCCGAGGCGGAATTTGAGCGGACAAGGGACGCTAGGGAAGCCCAAAATGCTTTCTATGCTTCGGTGATGAGTATTTTTCCTTTTCTTTTCCTTGGTAGTCTCTGCAACTGGGGGGTGAAATGGAGCCTAGGGGGTAGTTGGTCCATCAGCTTGGCCCTACTAACGGTGTTCACGGGGGCGGTTTATGGTTTGGGTAAGCAAAATAGTAATGGTAATGACTAAAGCTCATCCGGCGCACCACAGAGAGGCTCTCTCCGGGATTGGCTATCGGGAAGAATTACTTAACAGCCATAGTTACTCCGGGCAGGGGTTCAAGAATTGGGCAAAAAGATTACTTATTGGTCTAGTTTGCTTCTTTTTACTGGCATTACCCTTGGGCGGTTGTTTTTCTCCAGAATTAAATAACCAAGTCGTCTTTTCCGTATTGAGTGACCCCAAAACCTTTAATGCGGTTCTGTCCCAGGAATCCCCCAATGTTTTTGGCTATATTTACGAGGGTTTGATTAGGGAAAATCCCCTCACCGCAGAACAAGAACCGGCCCTGGCGGAGAGTTGGGTCATCGCCGAGAACAACCTGACTTTAACTTTCACTTTGCGGGAAGATTTACGGTGGTCAGACGGGGAACCTTTAACCGTGGAAGATGTACTGTTTTCCTACAATGATCTGTATTTGAATCCCCAAATTCCCAATAATTACCGGGATAGTTTAAGGGTGGGCAAAAGTAAATCCTTTCCAAAAATAACTAAGGTTGGCGATCGCCAGGTAGCTTTCACCATTAATGAACCCTTTGCTCCCTTTTTGAGTGCGGCGGAATTGCCCATTCTTCCCGCCCATATATTGCGTAAAACCATAGAAGAAAAGGACGAAAAAGGTAATCCAATCTTTTTAACCACCTGGGGCACCAATACGCCACCGGCAGGATATTGTTGTGAATGGCCCCTACAAACTCCGTAGCTACGTCACTAGCCAACGGGTAATTTTTGAGAAGAATCCCTATTACTGGGAAAAGGGCCCCAACGGTGAATCCTTGCCCCACATTCCCCGCATTGTTTGGGCGATTGTGGAAAGCACAGACACTTCTTTACTACAGTTTCGCTCCGGTAGTTTGGATTATCTGGGGGTGCCGCCGGAATCCTTTTCTTTACTTAAACAGGAGGAAGAACGGGGTAATTTCATTATTTACAATGGGGGCCCCACCTACACCAGCACCTATTTAGTTTTCAATCTCAACGAAGGCCAACGCCAGGGAAAACCCCTCATTGATCCCGTCAAAGCCCGCTGGTTTAATAATCTCAATTTTCGTCAGGCGATCGCCTATGGCATTGATCGAGAAAGGATGGTGAACAATATCTACCGAGGGCTAGGGGAAACCCAAAATTCCTTTATTCCTGTGCAATCTCCCTTTTTCAATCCCGACGTTAAGGTTTATAACTACGACCAAGAAAAGGCCAAAGCATTATTGGCAACAGGGGGATTTACCTACAATGACCAAAAACAGTTAATAGATGACCGGGGCAACCGAGTCCAGTTTGTTCTTAACACTAACGCTGGTAATAAAGTGAGGGAAGCCTTGGGCACCCAAATTCAAGAAGATTTAGGGAAATTGGGCATTCAAGTGGACTTTAGTCCCCTTAGCTTTAACGTTTTGGTGGATAAACTAAGCAATAGCCTGCAATGGGATGCCATTATTTTGGGTCTGACCGGCGGTAATGATCCCCACATTCCCAACGTGTGGTACATCGACGGTAATTTGCATATGTTCAATCAGCAACCCCAACCGGGTTCCGAATCTATCACAGGGCAAAAAGTTGCCCCCTGGGAACAAAATATTGCGGATTTAGCTTTACAAGCTTCCCAAATTATCCCCATGGAGGAACGGCGACAAGTGTACGATGAAATGCAAATGGAAGTACAGGAATATTTGCCTTTTATCTATTTAGTCAGTCCCTACTCTTTATCGGCAGTACGGAATCGTTTTTGCGGCATTGAATATTCTGCCCTGGGGGGGCCGTTTTGGAATTTACCTTCTATTAGGTTTTGCGATGATCCCCCCCTACCCGACGGCAGTGAGGCTGTTTCAGACTAACCCTGCCAACTCACCTGTAATCGATGGGGAAATTGGCGATCGCCGTTGAGGACAATACCCCGCTGGTTGGCGGCCAGGTGGCGGACAATTTTATAGACCGTTTCCACTTGATCCGGAGCTTGGATTTTAGTGGCTAGGGCTTCTAGGTTAATCGCCGTCGATTCAGCTTTGAGGGTGGCTAAAATTGCCTTTTGTAATTCCAAGATGGTGGCGGCGGCCTTTTTCCCCGCTTCTACCCCCGGCTGATGGTAAGCATTAACATTCACCAAAGAGCCATAGAAACTAACCGCCCTTTCATAGAGGGCAATGAGGGCACCAACGGTGGTGGCATTCACCTCGGCAATGGTGACGGTAATGGAGTCCCGCTGATTTTCAAACAATGCTTGGCGAGTACCCTGGAGAAATCCCGACAGGTAATCACCACTAGTAACCCCCGGCTCCAACTCCATGGATGGCCCCTGGCGATCGGTCAAAACTTCAATGAAAGTGGCAAAAAAGTTAGATACCCCATCCCGCAATTGTTGGACGTAGGCATGTTGATCCGTTGAACCCTTATTGCCATAGACCGCAATGCCTTGGTGTACAACTTTCCCGTCTAGATCCCGCTCCTTGCCGAGGGATTCCATCACTAACTGTTGTAGGTAACGGCTAAAGAGCAACAAACTATCCTTATAGGGCAAAATCACCATATCCTTCTTACCCTGGCCATCCCCGGCGTAATACCAGGCCATGGCCAACAGCGCCGCCGGATTTTGCCGCACATCATTGCTCCGGGTGGCTTCGTCCATGGTTTTAGCCCCGTCAAGCATGGCCTGAATATCGATACCCTGTAGGGCCGCCGGCAATAGCCCCACCGCTGACAATTCCGATGTTCTGCCCCCCACCCAATCCTGCATGGGAAAGGCCTGTAACCAGTTTTCCGCCTGGGCTTGTTGGGATAATTTACTGCCGGGCATGGTAACTGCTACGGCATGGCCTGCAAAATTCAAACCCTGGGACGCAAAGGCGGCCTTAGTTTCCGCTAGACCATTGCGGGGTTCGGGGGTTCCACCGGATTTACTGGTGGTGATAACTAAGGTGCTTTTAAGTTTCTCCTTTAACCGTTTCAAAACCCGGTCTATGCCGTCGGGGTCAGAATTGTCGATGAAATGAATATTTAAGGGGGGAAAATTAGACGCAAGGGCTTGGGCTACAAACTGGGGGCCGAGGGCGGAGCCGCCAATACCGATCGCCAATAGATCGGTGAATTTGGGAGCGGTGGGGGGTTTAATGGAGCCCTGGTGGACAGCGGTGACAAAGGTTTGGATCTGTTGTAGCGGCTCGGTAATTTCTGCCCGGATAGCATCATTGGGGGCCAGAGCTGGATTGCGTAGCCAGTAATGACCCACCATGCGTTGTTCGTCGGGGTTGGCGATCGCCCCTTTTTCCAGGGCGGCCATATCTTGAAAAGCTTTGGCAAACTTGGGCTTAAGGTCTTCCACAAAACTATCGCTAAACCCCATGCGGCTGATATCCAAGTAAAAATCCAGGCCAGGATGGTAATAGAGCCAGTCTTGATAGCGTTGCCAGAGTTCTTGGTTATTCATGCGCTTTGGAAAGGGTGCAATCAAACGCAATTTTGACATACTCCCGCCAGGGACTGAACAGCCAAGTCAAAATTTCCAGACGATGGTTAGCTTTGTTTGTTATTGATTAACGCCCGTTGACCAATTTGTTGGGACAGTGGCCAAAAATCAGGGCTGAGCATTTCTGTGATGGTGAAGGGAAAACTATCGGGAAATTGCCCATCGGGCAAATCAGTTTCGGCGATCGCCAAATATCTTTCTTCCTGCCAATTTTCCATGGGGACTTCCGTTAAATAGGGCAGAAATTTCGGCTTTAAGGGGGTTATCCTTGATTCAGCCATCCCAGAAAAAATCGTTGCCAGCAGGAAAAAGATGTTTTGTTTTACTTGCTATCCTTGCCGCAGATTTGTAATTGGCGCAGGAGCACGTTAAGTTCGGCTTCCAGATAGAGATACTGCACCTGTTGGGGCGTTTGATAAACTTGTTTTTGGCGCTCAGTTTCTGATTTGCTTAGGGTAGCGGAATTACTCATGGAAAAGTTAAGTTTTATAAAGAGTTTTATCAAGCCATGGCATTATACCCTTTTAGAGAAGAAAAATTGCGAACTTTCGTGACATTTTTGTAGGTTGCCCCTATCTCAAATATCCTCAGGGGAAAAATCGTAGGCAAAAATTGTCACCCTTCCCATTGTTGATTCGAGCACAAATACCTACATAATGGGATGCGACGACTCCAGCTCCGGTGGAACAATCCGTTCGTTGGCGTTATCTCCAGAGATTAAGTTTGATTCTTTTTACCAAACTATTGTGGGTGTTGAGGTTTTATGGCGAATAGTACCGAGTCTTCTTTGTTGCAGTCTTCCGAGACGGTGAAGGTTAGTTACCATTCCCAACCCAGTGCCTCCCCTTCCCCTACATCTAAATATCGCTTCGGTCAAAGAAAACGTTTTCCTCCCCTTGGGAAGGGTCTTGTTTGGGGGGGCTTGGTTAGTGTAACTGCGACGGTGGCGGCGATCGCCGGGGTAGGCATCGGCTTCTTTTCTCCTTTAGGCCAGGGTTTAATCCAAAAAATCATCCCAGGGCAGTTGGGGGCGGAACTCCAATCCCAGGAAAGTCTGTTTCCCTACCACATCAGTCGTCCCGTCAATATCCTAGTCATGGGCATTGACCGGGTGGAACCTACGGCGGAAGAGCCAATGGTGGATGAGTTTGGTGGCCGCAGTGACACCATGTTGCTGGTGCGCTTTGATCCCCAGGAACATAGTCTCAAATTGTTATCTATTCCCAGGGATACCAGGGTCTTTATCCCCGATGTGGGTTACACAAAAATCAATGATGCCAACGCCTACGGTGGCCCCCAGTTAGCGGCCAAGGTGATTAATCGCAATTTGGGTGAAATTCCCATTGATCGCTATGTGCGGGTTACCACCGATGCTTTGCAGGAACTGGTGGATTTAGTGGGGGGCGTGGAAGTGTTTGTGCCCCAACGAATGTTCTACGAGGATAAAACCCAGAAATTATTTATTGATTTACCCGCCGGCTTGCAAACCCTCAACGGAGCCCAGGCGGAACAATTTGTGCGTTTTCGCTACGATGCCAACGGAGATATTGGCCGGGTGCAACGGCAGGAAGTTTTGCTGAAAGCTTTGCAGAATCGGCTTAGTCATCCCAGCATGATTACCCGCATTCCCCAGGCCATTGGCATTGTCCAAAAAACCTTGGATACCAATTTGACCATGGAGGAAATCTTAGCCCTGGTTAATTTTGGCCGCCAACTTGATCGCCAGGAAATACAAATGGTGATGTTGCCGGGGCGGTTTAGCCAGGTGGAGGAATTTGATGGCCGTAGCTATTGGATCATGTCCGATTCCGGTAAGCGGCAGGTGTTGCAGAACTATTTCAATGTGGTGGATGAAACCCCCAGTTGGGCTGAGGGCCCCGGCGATCGCCAGAAAGATTACGCATTGCCCTACAAAATGCCACGGATGACCCCACTGTGTTGGAAAAGGTCAAAGAATATCTACGGCAAAAGGATTTTTATAATTTCTACGAAATATCCGAGTCCCCGGAACTATTGGCGGAAACCAAAATTCTGGTGCAACGGGGAGACCTGGAAGGAGCCCATTATCTGCGGCGGGCCATGGGGGGAGGCTTGGTGGAAGCTTCCTCCACCGGAGATCTCGGTTCGGATTTAACTATTCGGGTGGGCATGGATATTAACAGTTGGCTCCAGACTCCGGCGATCGCCGAGGATCAACCCCTGGATTTAGGCACAGGGGACTTTTCTCCCCTTCCCGATCGCCAATAAACTCCGATTTAGCCAATAAATTACATTTATTCCTATTTACCCAGCAGGGAAGCTAGGGGGGCAAACCAACGGGCAACCCGATTTTGTAGCCGGTCTAACCAAGTCGGGGAGGGAAATTCCCTTTGGGCTTCGGGGTACTGCTCCAGAATTTTTTTGGCTAGGGGAGTCAAACGAAAACCATCGGTGATGCCCTGGCCGTCCACCTCCCGCCGCAGTAAACCCACTTGGATGAGCCAAGTTAATTCTGCTTCCACCCGATTTTCCGACAGGGCCTGGCCGACAAAATCCCCGTTTAATGCCCGCTTCTGAGGCGATCATGGGTAAGAGAACGCTGGCCTGTTGCATTTGGCGGAACAAATCTAAATAAAAAGGGGCACAGCGCAGGGCCCTTTCCGCCCGGCTTTGACTGCGGGGAGTACAGCCGGTAATAACATCTTGGGAAGTGGGGGAAGCAAGGGAACTGTTCATCGGTGGCGTTTGGGGAATTGATATGGACTATTCTGCGTAAAATTTCAGCAAATTTGAGCCTGGGAGCTTTTTGTAAGCTAACAAACTTTCTGTTCCTGGTCAGGGGATTAGCACCCCAGGGTAAAATGACTGATGGTTCGAGGGTTCAGCCCTTGTCACATCTTTACCCTACGCCGCTGTAAGAAATTTTTATGACCCCCAAACTAATTATCCATGGTGGTGCCAGCTCCCTAGACGACAAGGGAGGACTAGCCACAGTGCGTCAATCCTTACACCGCATTGTGGAAGCGGTTTATCAAACCCTGGTGGCCGGAGGCAGTGCCCTGGACGCGGTGGTGCAGGGTTGCGAATTGCTGGAAAATGAACCCCGTTTTAATGCCGGTACTGGTTCGGTGCTCCAATCCGATGGCCAGGTGCGGATGAGTGCTTCCCTGATGGATGGCGATCGCCAAAATTTCAGTGGGGTAATCAATGTTTCCCGCATCAAAAATCCCATTCATATGGCTCAATTTTTACAGGGACAGACTGATCGCATTTTGTCCGACTATGGGGCGGCGGATTTAGCGCGGGAATTGCAACTGCCCATCTACGATCCCGCTACGGATTTTCGCATTCAGGAATGGATGGAGGAACGGGGGGAAGATGTACGCAAGAAAATGGCCCGTTTAATTGCCGATCCCACTGCGGAAATTGAAGCCCGCAAGGGAACCATTGGGGTAGTGGCCCTGGATTCCTTCGGCAAAATAGCCGCTGGTACTTCCACTGGGGGTAAAGGTTTAGAGCGCATTGGGCGGGTCAGTGATTCCGCCATGCCCGCCGGTAATTACGCTAACCGTTTTGGGGGCGTTAGTTGCACCGGAGTAGGGGAAGACATCATCAATGAATGCTTAGCGGCTAAAGTTGTCATTCGGGTTCAGGACGGCCATAACTTAGCCCAAGCCATGGAAAAATCCATCCGTGAAGCCTTGGAAAATAACACTGACCTAGGGGCGATCGCCTTGGATCATCAAGGGCACATTGCCTGGGGAAAAACTTGCCCGGTACTATTGGCGGCCTACCACACCGGCACGGCGATCGGCGATACCCTGGAATTAACGGATGCTGACCACTATGGATCCGTCTGAAACAACCGCCATTGCCATGGGCAGAAATCACAGGGCAAAACTTGGGTTAATGTTCCCAGACCTTCGGACTAAATTTTTAAAACTCCCCGGGTAGGATTCGAACCTACGACCAATCGGTTAACAGCCGACCGCTCTACCACTGAGCTACCGAGGATTGACTCAACGATTCAACATCGTAGCAACTAAAAGGTAATTTGCACAAGTCCTTAATTAAAAAAAGTTGGTAAGTTCGAGCTTTCACTAGGGGGGGATGGCAACCCCTGGATATGGCCCGTTATGCTGGGACAGGATTGCTCACCATCAATGACCAAGCGTTTAATTTCCTCACCACCCTAAAATTTCCATGCTGACCCACCACCGTCGTCCGGTTTGCCTATCGCTTATTTCCACCGATTTGCCCATTCTTTCCACCCTGGAAACTGCAGCGACCCTGTATCAGAAAGATTTAGACCGCTTTCATCTTTTGCTCCACCAGGGAGAACAGGAGCGGCCCGCCGGGAAAATGATACCTCATCGGAAAAAGACCAACTGCTTTGGTTAGAACTGTCTCCCCGGCGGGTGGTGCTAACTCGCCAAGGCAATAGCCAATTTTCCTATCGCCATTTTTGGGAACAGGGAGTGTATGGTATTAGCCGTTATTGGCTCAATGAACAGGAAAGACATCTGAGCGATTCCTTCCGGTTACGGAATTACACTAGGGATATTACCCTGCGGGGATCTCCACTGCCGGAGTTTTTGCGGGTGGAATATGAACTCTGGGCGGCCCAGGAATGTCTAGGGCATTACGTTTTACATTTAGAAATTTATCACTAGGGATCATTGAGCAATTTGGCGATCGCCATTGATCGGGTCAATTATTGAAGTTATGCAGGAAGCTCTGTCGGAAAAGTTACTATTTACCCCTGCATCTCCCCACAGCGATGCCATTCCCCTCATTTTTGCCTTTCCTAATATCTACAGTGTGGGCATCACCAGTTTGGGTTATCAGGTGATTTGGTCAACCCTGGCCCAACGACAGGATGTCCAGGTGAGTCGTCTGTTTACCGATGCCCAGGAAAGTTTACCCAGAACGCCGGAGTTGCTGGGTTTTTCCTTCTCTTGGGAATTGGACTACAGCAATATTTTGGATTTATTGGAACGGTTACAAATCCCTCTGCTAGCGGAGGAAAGAAACGATGGAGATCCCCTGGTGTTTGGAGGGGGCCCGGTTTTAACCGCCAATCCTGAACCCTTTGCCGCTTTTTTTGACTTGATCTTTTTGGGGGATGGGGAAAACCTATTACCCAATTTTATTGATACTTATCAGCAAATTCGAGATTTAACCCGGTATGAAAAATTAGAAAAACTAGCCCAAGTTCCAGGTATTTACGTGCCTAGTTTGTACGAAATTAGTTATGAAGATGCCCAGGGAACAATTAAAGAAATCAAGCCCCAAAGCTCCGCCATTCCCCCCCAGGTGGAAAAGCAAACCTATCGGGGTAACGTGCTTTCTGCTTCCATGGTGGTAACGGAAAAGGCCGCTTGGGAAAATATTTTTATGGTGGAAGTGGTTCGCAGTTGCCCGGAAATGTGTCGTTTTTGCCTGGCCAGCTACCTCACTTTGCCCTTCCGTCCGGCGGACACGGAAAAATCCCTTTTGCCCGCCATTGAGCGGGGTTTAAAAGTAACCGATCGCCTCGGTTTATTGGGGGCATCCGTGACCCAGCACCCAGAATTTAGCGCATTGTTAGATTATCTGGGGCAACCAAAATTTGACCATGTGCGGCTCAGTATTGCGTCGGTGCGGACTAATACGGTGGATGAAAAGCTAGCCCAAACTTTAAGTCGTCGGGGTACAAAATCCCTGACCATTGCCATCGAAAGTGGTTCGGAAAGATTACGGCAAATTATTAATAAAAAGCTGACCAACGAAGAAATTTTAACAGCGGCCCAACAGGCCAAAACGGGGGGACTCCAAGGGCTGAAATTCTACGGCATGGTGGGGGTTCCAGGGGAAACTATCGAGGATGTGGAAGCAACGGTAGCTTTATTAAAACAGGTGAAAAAAGTCGCCCCCGGTTTACGCCTCACCTTTGGCTGTAGCACCTTTGTCCCAAAATCCCACACTCCCTTTTCAATGGTATGGCGTTAATCCAGAGGCTAAAAAACGTCTGCAATTTTTACAGAAAAACCTGCGACCTTTGGGCATTGATTTCCGCCCGGAAAGTTACAACTGGTCGGTGATGCAGGGCCTTATTTCCCGAGGCGATCGCCGTTTGTCCAAGTTACTGCTGTTGACTAGGCACTATGGGGACACGTTGGGGAGTTTTAAGCGGGCTTTTAAGGAACTTAAGGGGGAATTGCCCAGTTTGGAAGATACGGTACATCGGGATTGGGCAATTACGGAAACTTTGCCCTGGCAACATCTATTAGGGCCCTTACCCCAAACCACTTTGGTTAAACATTTGCAATCGGCCCAAGAGTTTTTCTAGATGTCTCCAGCCCCCACCTTGGCAGGGAACCGGATTTTGGTGAGTTAGCTAGTTTCACCCTTGGCTAATTTTTCCCAAGGTATCAAAGAATTCCGGGTAAGAAATAGCGGCCGCTTCTGCTCGATTAATGACCGTTGACCCTTGACTACCCAAGGCGGCGATCGCCAATCCCATGGCAATGCGATGGTCTGTTAGGCTATCCACCTCCGCCCCTTGCAGTAGGGATTCCCCCTTCAATTTCCAACCCATCTGCAAATTCCGTGACCTTGGCCCCCATTTTGCCCAACTCGGAAGCAATGGCCGCCAGGCGATCGCTTTCTTTGACCCGTAATTCAGCGGCGTCTTCAATGCGGGTGGTACCGGAAGCAAAGGCCGCCGCCACCGCCAAAATGGGAATCTCATCAATAAGCCGGGGAATAATTTCCCCCCCAAAGGTACAGCCCTGGAGGTTACTGGATTTTACCCGCAGATCCGCCACCGGTTCCCCCGTTACTATCCGTTCATTTTCCGGTTCAATATCCGCCCCCATCTGGACTAACACTTCCAAAACCCCAGTGCGGGTGGGATTCATGCCTACATTTTCCACCAGCAGTTCCGACCCCGGTAGGATGGAAGCCGCCACTAGCCAAAAGGCCGCTGAACTGATGTCCCCTGGTACCACTACGGATTGCCCGGTTAATTGGGCGGGGCCATGGACAGTGACGCTGTGGGTTTCGGGATCAATGGTTAGGTGCGCCCCAAAGGCCTGTAACATTCGCTCACTGTGATCCCTGGATAGGGCTGGTTCCGTCACCGTGGTTTTCCCCTCCGTGGTTAGCCCCGCCAGCAAAATGCAGGATTTTACCTGGGCCGAGGCGATCGGGGAATGGTAATGGATCGGTTTTAATTGGCTACCCTGTACCGCTAACGGGGCAAATTTACCGTTATCCCTAGCCCAAATCTGGGCCCCCATTTCTTGTAAAGGTTTAATTACCCTGGACATGGGACGATGCCGCAAAGAGCCATCGCCGGTGACGGTGAATAAACAATCCGGTTGCCCCGCCAGTAGCCCCAACATTAAACGCATGGTGGTGCCGGAATTACCCGCATCCAGCACATCGGTGGGTTCCTGTAATTGCCCTAAGCCCCGGCCCCGCACTATTACCTTTTCTGAATTAAGTTCACTAATTTCTGCCCCCATCGCTCGGAAACAGGCCGCCGTACTGCGGGGATCTTCCCCCAACAATAATCCTTCAATAATGGTTTCTCCCTTGGCGATCGCCCCCAACATCAAAGCCCGGTGGGAAATGGACTTGTCCCCCGGCACCCGGACTCGGCCCCGGAGGGCAACCCCTTGGGCGGGAGGGTTAACAGTCAAACGTTGGTGGGATTGATGGGCAGTTAGGGAAAGCAAAGCCATGGAGAGTTAAAAAATGGGAAAAGTTACCTGGGCCATGGGGCTATTACAAATTAGCTTTAGGTTGTAGGGGAAAAGTAACTCAAAATACCATCAGTTTTCCCCCACCAAACATTTATGTCCAATATGCCTAATGTTTGTGCCTAAACCGTGACAGGCGATCGCCCCAATCAAGGTAGATTGTATTTGTATTCCTGCTCCGTCGCCAAATTTTCCCCCAGGTTTCTGAATAAATACCCAAGGGTATACAGCAAAAAGTGGAAATTTCCGCAAATCTCTGTAAAAAGTAGGAACATTTTGGTAAATTGTCACGACAGGGTTAGGAAAACTGAGACCCAATTAGTTTGGCCCGTGAAAGAGCCTGTCTTAGTAGCTCCTCGCCACTGAGTTGCCGGTCCTTTCCTTCCCAAAATGAGAATCTCAATCTAGGAATAAAGTTTGCGGTCACCGCCGTTTGCCATGGCCTAGGTGAATCTCTCCGTAGGTCTTTATCCAAGGCCAGCGAATAAACTAAAATTCTTGCACTTTACCCAGGAAATACGGACGGTAAACTATGATTTTGACTAAGTTAAAAGACTTCGTCGGCATCAGCGAACATGATGATTACGAAGAAGATTATGACGAAGAAATGGAGTTGCCCCAACAGATGGTTGCTCCTCCGCCTTCGGTGGAAGAGATGGCTCCCCCCCCTCGCATTAGCCGCGAACCCTTAAATTTAAATAATGACACCCCTATCGGTACAGGAGTTAGAAATAACGTGATTGGTATGCCCGGCATCAACAACAGTGTGGCGGAAGTCGTTGTGGTAGAACCCCATTCCTTCGACGAAATGCCCCAGGTCATTCAAACCCTACGGGAACGCAAGTCTGTGGTTTTAAATTTGAACGTGATGGATCCCGATGAAGCCCAGCGGGCGGTGGATTTTGTGGCTGGTGGTACTTTTGCCATGGATGGCCATCAAGAGCGCATCGGTGAAAGTATTTTCTTGTTTACCCCCAATTGCGTAAAGGTTAGTTCCCTGGCGGGCCGTGGCCAAGATTCCAGCGAATCAACTCCCAGTTCTTCTGAACCTTTTGCCCCTTCCTGGGGTTACGAAAGCAGTCGTTTAGCTCAATAGTTATCCAAAAATATTCTCGATATAGTTTTACATAGGGCTCCGATTTTGGCGATCGGGGCTTTTTTGCTGGCCAAGGTCACCGTCTGGCGATCGCCAGTTTAGAATAAATCCAAAATCTATCTTCTTCTGGAAACATAGGACAATGAGTGATTCCACCGAAGCGTCCCCCCCATCTTCCACTGCCCATCCGGAAACCACCCGCACTCCTCCCTGGGGTATGGTTACCATGCTGGAAGAAGGACTCCGCTACCGCATTAATCGTATTGTGATCAAACCGGGGCAACATATGAGTACCCAAATGCATTACCACCGCAGTGAACATTGGGTGGTGGTGTCCGGCACTGCCAAGGTTACTTGCAACGGTGAAGAAAAACTTTTGAACCAGAAGGAATCTACCTATGTGCCCATGAATACCCCCCATCGGGTGGAAAATCCGGGGGTAATAGATTTGGTGATGATCGAAGTTCAGAACGGGGAATATTTGGGGGATGATGACATTGTTCGCTTTCCCGAAGACATTGAAGTTAACCATCTCCATCCCTAGGATGCCCCCCGTCCTAGTCAACAAACTTCACCGTCAAGAGTTTCTTTCCCCATCTTTGCCATGACTTTAACTCCCCTCTGGAATGCCATTGCCCAACAGATTGGCCAGGTGACGGGGCAACCCTTTTCGGTGCAGGAATGGCGATCGGTCAGTGGCGGCTGCATCAACCAGGGCTATTGTCTGCTAGATGGGGACAGGAAATATTTTGTCAAAATCAACCGAGCTAGGGAGTGGCCCATGTTCCAAGCGGAGGCCTTGGGTTTAGACGCGATGGCGGCGACCCAGACCATCCGGGTTCCCCAACCCATTTGCCATGGCAGTGCGGAGCAAAAAAGTTATCTAGTATTGGAATGGTTGGAGTTTGGTCGGGGTAACAATGATAGTTGGTTCCGTATGGGGCAAAATTTGGCTAACCTCCATCTGGCCGGGGGCAGTGGCCAATTTGGTTGGCCGGAGAATAACACCATCGGCTCTACTCCCCAATTGAATCCCTGGACTGACAGTTGGGCAGACTTCTTTGCGGAGCACCGTCTTGGTTATCAATTGGCCCTGGCCCGCCGTCGGGGAGGAGATTTTCCCGATCCCGCCCAGGTTATGCCCAAAGTTAAACAATTATTAGGCGATCGCCAACCGGCCCTGGCCCTAGTCCATGGGGATTTATGGTCAGGCAATGGGGCGATCCTGACCAACGGGGAACCGGTAATCCTTGACCCTGCTAACTACTACGGTGATCCAGAGGTGGACATTGCCATGACGGAGTTATTTGGGGGTTTTCCTGCTGGTTTTTACCAGGGTTACAACCAAGCCCATCCCCTGGATACTGGTTACCAAAAACGCAAAACTTTGTACAACTTGTACCATATCCTCAACCATTTCAACCTTTTTGGTGGGGGGTACGGACAACAGGCCCGACTAATGTTGGCCCAGTGTTTAGGCAACTAAATTGTATCCACGGGGGGTAAATCTAAAGAGAGATTTAAGCCTTCTTTGCGGGTACGGAGATCGTAATAAACCAGGGCTTTAATGGCCTGCCAAAAAGGCACAATTAGAATGCTAACAATCAACCCCAAAGGAATATCGATTAAAGACCCCCAAGTTTGATCTATCCCTAAAATAACTGTGCCCATGGTGCCAATATTAGTGAAGGCTGATAGGGGTAGGGTGATCAAAAAAGCAAGAAAGAAGATTAATTGCAAACTTAAAACATAACCCTTGGTTAGGGCCCAACTGCGACCGATCGCCTTTGTGGGGCTAAGGGTGGGTTCCATGGCTAAACACACATCGACTAAAGCTAGGCGAGCAAAAGCCCAGATGTAGATATAAAAAGAAATAAACGTCCAGGCAATCATTAGTAGAATTAGCGCAATAGTGGCGGCGATAGTCGGGTCACCACCGGCAAAGTTCCAAGCAAAGAAACCAATTAAAATGCCGTAGCCCAAACCAATGGGAATGAAAAACAGAAAGAAAATGAGCGAAGACAGTAAAGAGATCCACAAAAATCGCCAAAACCTAGGCATGAGCTGGATTTTGGCCGCCGCCACCGTTTCTGGCTGTTCCCCCACTTCAAAAAAGACCAACCTAGCTAAAACCCCCTGCAGTGCCACCAATTTCCCTAGGCAATAACCCCAGGGCACCAACAAAAAGGCGATCGCCGCCACGATCATTCCCGCCAGGGCAATCTCATTGACCGCTCTTTCTAATGCCGCTAGGACTGCCACTACCCCCGCCGTAATTACTCCCGCGGGAAGAAGCCAAAGGTAACCCTGGAGGGATACCAATAGATAGGGCTTAAAGTGATCCCGGTAAATTCTCAGGCTCGCCGTGATCACATCACCCACACTCAATTTGATGGGGCCGCCGCTAGTAGCTCGGTTGGTCATGGTGGTTTGGGGTTAATGGGGATTACAAATAATTCTTGCTTGGATTTTACTTCCGATTAACCCCTACAATTTTTAATGATCTAAATGTACCCCCCCTTTTTTCGATAAGATATCCACGGATAAATTTACATATTTAAATAAGGGCTTTTTCTATGAGTGATTCAACCAAGGGTGCAGACGCCATTGATCAGGCGATCGCCGCCGGCATTGATTTTGATGGTAGTGAAATTCCATCGGCCAAGCTGGATTTGTATGGGCAGGTGATGGGCTTGGAAGCGGGCAGGCAACGCAGTGGGGTTAGCAATACCATGCGCTCCCGCATTGTGCGGATTGGGGCCAAACACATTGCCCAGGCTGAATTAGATCAAAAATTAGTGGCGGCGGGATTTGCCCCCCTGAAGGACAAGGAAATTGCGTTTTTTTACAACGGGAAATAAAAAAGTCGCCCTTTTTAGATATCCCCCTCCACGCAATAGGACTCATAAAGATTGAGATATTCCATGGCATCCTGCACCGCCTGGGGCCGTAGATTTCTTTCTGCCGGGGGAAATTTTGCCAACACATTGGCCGGTTCCAGGTACAACGCACACCAGGAGGAACCAAACCAGGATTGCCCCGTTACCAAAGACCGCACAAATTGCACCGTGAAATCATCGGGCAATTCATAGGCCGCCTTGGACAACAATTGCAACGGGGTTGATCGCCAAAGCTCATTGCCCCCCCGGCTACTAAGGGGCCCTAAATTTAGGTAATCATCCAGGGCCAATAGGTAGCCCACGACAAATTTTTCCTCCGGTGATAAATCGGCTAAATTTAAATGGCTTTCTGGTTTACCCTTTTCTCTGGCAAGGCCACCAAAAACTGTTCGGCGTTGTTGGTGCCATCAAAGTCCCAACCCAAGGCGTTAATAACCGCCGCCTTGGCCCCTAAAGGGCGATCGCCAAGGAGAAAATTTATAATCAGAGGAGACATTTGGCGATGTTGTTGGGCCCATCGCACAACTTCAATATCCCCGTAGGCACTAGCTAAATCGGTGGAAGTGAGGGGACTATCGGCCCGACTGGGAGCAAGGTCTAGGGCTAAAATAAAAACCCCTCCCAGGACTAAACTAATAAGTCCATAGGCAACTTTTTTAGGCAATAGGTACGTCTGCATAAAAATAACCACTTTCGATTTCACCACTGTAACGATCTAAAATTGGACTGCTTTTGCCCTAATTTGCCATGGCTACCCGTTCCCGAAAAGCCCCTTCTGTGCCCAAAAAGAGCCCAGCTAATCCTTCTAAAACTTCCAAAAACAATAATAGCCAAAAGGTTGCGCTCAAAAAAGGTGCTAGGGTAGCCAAAATTCGTCTACAGGATATGGGCAATGACAGTCAATCCCGACGGGTTTTTCCCCTCCTTGGCGATCGTTACTTCCTGGGAAGAAGTTCCAGTTGCGACATTAAACTAGAAAATCCCCTCATTAGCCAAACCCATTGTTCCCTGCGGCGGGATCCTGACCATCCGAACCAGTTTTTAATTCGGGACGAGGGATCAAGCAATGGCATTTATTTACAACGTCGCCGCCTCAAAAGTTATCGTCTCCACCACGGCGATGAAATTACCTTTGGCCCCCAGAACTAGTGGGGGTATCTAAACTTGTTTATCTTAATCCGCCGCCATTGTGGTTAAAGGGAATGCGGACATTCTTTTCCGTCGGTATTTTATTTTTTCTGGTCGCTACCGGGGCGATCGCCTGGCAGTGGGGCAAAATACCAGTCAAGCCCATGCCCAGCGGTGTAACCGGGCCAGTGAAGGTCTATGCCGGGGACGGAACAACGGAGCTAAACCCTGTTAAGCAGGAAATTCACCGAGAATTCGACAATTTAAAGGATTTTTCCCCCTATTTACCCCAGGCGGTCATTGCTTCGGAGGATACCCGTTTTTATTGGCATTTTGGCGTCGATCCCTATGGTTTAGGTCGGGCTATTTACATCAATTTGCAGGATACGGATGTGAAACAGGGGGCCAGCACCCTGACCCAACAGTTGGCCCGGAGTTTATTCAGTGAAGTGGGACGGGAAAATACCGCGGGGCGCAAAATACGGGAAATGTTGGTGGCTTTAAAGCTAGAAGCGGTGTATAGCAAAGATGACATTTTAAGAGCCTATTTAAATCGGGTCTATCTGGGGGCGGGCAATTACGGTTTTGAGGATGCGGCCCAGTTCTATTTCGACAAGTCGGCCCAGGATTTGGACATTGGTGAGGCGGCCACCCTGGTGGCGATGCTCCCGGCCCCCAATTTATATAACCCTGTGGAGGATTACCAAACCTCGGTGCAGTTACGTAATCGGGTCATTGAAAGGATGGCCATGTTGGGCATGATCGATGAACAGGAAGCTAATCGAGCCCGGCGATCCCGCATTCAGGTTAGTCCTAGGGCAACCCAAACCCTTTCCCGGCGGCAAGCCCCCTATTTTTATAGCTATATTTTCGGGGAGTTAAATCAGTTGTTGGGGGAGGATGTGGCCAATGAGGGCAATTTCGTAGTAGAAACTAGCCTTAACTTGAAAATGCAGGCTTTAGCAGAAAGAAGTTTGCAAAATTTCCTCAATACGGAGGGGAAACAATACGCCGTATCCCAGGGGGCAGTGGTCACCATCGACACCCGTACCGGGGCAATTTTAGCCATGGTGGGGGGGAAGGATTTTAAAGAAAGTCAGTTCAATCGAGCTAGCCAGGCCCAACGGCAACCGGGTTCTACCTTTAAGCTGTTTGCCTACACAGCGGCGATCGCCAATGGCACCCAACCCAGTCAAGCTTTTGAATGTGGAGCCCTTACCTGGCAAGGACAATCCTATAAAGCCTGTGAAAGGAGTGGAGAAGCGCAGGCCATTACTTTTACGGAGGGCTTTACCCAATCGGAAAATGTGGTGGCTTTGCGGATCGCCCAAACGGTGGGGCTGGATGAAGTGATGGCCCTAGCCAAGAATTTTGGTGTTACCTCTACCCTGGTGAAAGAGCCGGGTTTGGTGTTGGGGCAAAGTGAAACCCGGGTATTAGATATGACCGGAGCCTACGGGGCGATCGCCAATGACGGTATTTGGAACCGACCCCACGGCATTATCAACATTAGGGATGGGGGGGATTGCCCTAACCCGGATCAACTCAAAACCTGTCGGGAAGTTTATCTGGTCAGCCAAGACGGGGGTAGGCAAAAACAAGTGGTATCCCCGGCGATCGCCGCCACCATGACCAGACTATTACAGGCCGCAGTTAACAACGGCACAGGGCAAACGGCCAACATTGGTTACGGAGCCGCTGGCAAGACCGGAACAACGGATAAAGCTGTGGATTTGTGGTTTATCGGCTTTTTACCCCAAAAACATTTAGTCACCGCCGTTTGGCTAGGTAACGACGACAGCAGTCCCACCCAGGGTAGTAGTGGTTTGGCCGCCAGTCTTTGGGGACAATATATGAAACAAATTGCTTCCCTTTAACAATGGATTTTTATTTGTAATTAAGAGTGTGTTTTAAAAAGCCCCCCTGGCCCCCCAATTCTGGGGGGAAAGTCTTCAAAGTCCCCCAAGTTTGCCGGAGCTTTAGTGAGGAGATTTAGGGGGCAAACTAAAACTTTCTAAACAGGCTCTAGATAACCTTGGACAAATTTAGAAGTTTCTTATTGTTTACCGTCGATTGATAATCATTAGTTTTCTCAAAGCTAATCGGTTCATTATTTGTGAGGGCCTTTAATCCATAGAATACATTCATGATGCCGCACATCATCATTGCTCCCCCTCGCAAAGTAAATAAGGATCTCCCAATTCTGCGAATGATCGATGGCAGGCTGAAAGCCAAATGCCACAATTCTCGATGGGCTTGTAAAAGCTCTGCGGGGGTCATTTTATTTGGCACAAAAGTTACGTTATACCCGTTATAAAATTCCCATCCTAAACCTGGGCGTAACCGGCCAGATTCCACCATCTTTGAGTATGATCTTGTGCCCTTGAACGGCGTCAGAATACTTAAAAATGGTACATCAACTCCAATTTCTTCCAGTTGCTTTGCCATGTCTCGGATACTCTGTGGGGTGTCTCCATCCAATCCAGAGATGAAACCTGCCATAACCCCAATGCCGCGATCATGGAGTTTCTTGATTTTGCTTCGGTACTCAGCCACCTTATTTTGACGTTTCCCTGCGTCCGCCAAGGACTCCTGACCAAACGACTCAATGCCAAAGAAAATGCCGATGCAACCGGAGTCTCGCATCAAGTCCAGCAGTTCGTCATCCTGGGTAATATCCATGCTGGCTTGGGTCAACCACCACTTCCGTAGCGGTATCATCTGGCGCAGAAGTTCCTTAATGTAAGGGCGATTTGAAGTTAAATTATCATCCCAAAACCAGACTAGTTTACGTTGCCACCACCATTTGAAATCGTTGTAGCGGATATCATTGAGGACAGCTTCAACGGGGCGGGTACGAAACCCCGGATTGAGGATAGGGACGGTGCAGAACGAGCAGTTGAATACGCATCCTCTGGTAGCTTGCACCACTCGCCGCACAAAGAATTTTGGGGAAAGAAGATCATAACGGGGAGTTGGGATATGGGTGAGAGGCAAGGCTTGCCCTGTATAGCGTGGTTGCAGTTTCTCCTGTTCAATGTCTTCAAAGATTTGCTCCCAAACGGACTCGCCTTCACCAACTACGACACTATCGACAAATTCTAGGGCTTCCTCCGGGGCAAAAGTCACATGGGGACCTCCGGCAATGGTAACCTTGCCGCGTTTTCGGTATTCAGAAGCTAACCGGTAAGCTTCTGGGGCAAAGCCACTAAAGAAAGAGAGAACGATGACATCGGCGTCACTATCGAGGTCTACCGTCTCGACCTGCTGGTGAATCACTCGAACCGTGTGCTTAGCTGGGGTCAGTGCGGCAAGATGAATACCCGTCAGCGGTGGCACAAAATTAGCCTCATGTCCGTTGCAGTAACGCTGAATGTAGACAATAACAATGTCAATTTTCATATCTAATAACCCCTACGCCACGAGATTTAAAGGGAAGGATCTAGGGCTAAGCAATGCCCCACCAAGATTCAGCCATGCTAGCCTTCCGGTCGAGGGACTGCAAGTACTTTTGCCACCAAAAATCTTCCCAGTGCTCCGCCCATAACTGACAGGTTTGAGGGAGTGAAGCGAAGCGTGACCGATCCGACGCAACTCGCAAAGTCAACTTTTGTACTGTTTTCTTTGCTTTTTTAACAACCTTTTTGGGCAGGATATGGTCAGTACCTAGTTTTATATTATTTTTCCTGGCAACCCTGGGAAGGACATTGCCTATATCAATCCTTATCAATGGATAAACCCTAAGCTGGTTTATGGTTGAGGGGGTTAAAGTAAAGTTTTGTAACGAGTTTGTAAAGCTCTATTGCAAGTTCCCTGTCATAACGGCGATCGCCTACCCCTAACCAAAAAGACCGTGATAGGATGCGATCCGTGCTCGCTCACTGTTTTAAAGAAAAATTTAGGAGAAAGGCTTTGGTATTACGGGTAGCAGTCGTTGGAGGGGGCCCCGCTGGTTCTTCCGCCGCCGAAATTTTAGTAAAAGCCGGAATTGAAACCTACCTGTTTGAGCGTAAGCTAGACAACGCCAAACCCTGTGGTGGAGCAATTCCCCTCTGTATGGTGGATGAATTTGAGCTTCCCCCGGAAATTATTGATCGCCGGGTGCGGAAGATGAAAATGATCTCTCCTTCCAACATCGAGGTGAACATCGGCCAGACTCTTAAAGACGACGAGTATATTGGTATGTGTCGCCGGGAAGTACTGGATGGTTTTCTCCGGGAACGGGCAGAAAAGCTCGGCACAAAAGTTATTAATGGTACGGTTTACAAACTCGATATCCCCAGCAAAGACAGCGATCCCTACACTTTGCACTATGCCGACCATAGCGTGGGGGGTACCGCCGGGGAAATGAAAACCCTGAAGGTGGACGTGGTGATTGGGGCAGACGGGGCCAATTCCCGCATTGCCAAGGCCATTGACGCCGGGGATTACAACTATGCGATCGCCTTCCAGGAAAGGATTCGTCTGCCGGAAGACAAAATGGCCTACTACGACGAGTTAGCGGAAATGTATGTCGGTGACGACGTTTCCCCCGACTTTTACGCCTGGGTATTCCCCAAATATGACCACGTTGCCGTTGGTACAGGCACCATGAAGGTCAATAAAGCCCGCATCAAGGATTTACAAGCGGGGATCCGGGCCGGGCCGCCAAAAAACTCGAAGGCGGGGAAATTATTAAAGTGGAAGCCCATCCCATTCCTGAGCATCCTCGGCCCCGTCGGGTAGTTGGTCGGGTAGCCCTTGTGGGGGATGCCGCCGGTACCGTGACCAAATCCTCCGGGGAAGGCATTTATTTTGCCGCTAAGTCCGCCCGCATGTGCGCTGAAACCATCGTTGCCACCAGCAATAATGGTCAACGGATTCCCACCGAAGCCGATCTCAAAACCTACATCAAGGAATGGGATAAACGTTACGGCATGACCTATTTGGTTTTGGATATTCTGCAACGGGTCTTTTACCGCACCGATGCCACCAGGGAAGCCTTTGTGGAAATGTGTTCCGACATCGACGTGCAAAAGTTAACCTTCGATAGTTATCTTTACAAAACCGTCGTTCCCGCCAATCCTTTAGTGCAAATGAAAATTACCGCTAAAACCATTGGTAGCTTGCTCCGTGGTAATGCTTTAGCCCCTTAATTGATAAATTTTCGGTCAAAAACTAGAGGGGTGGGTTTCGTCCCACTCTTTTTTTGACAAAAATACAGTAAAAAGCTTATCCCGCAAGCTTTTCAGCCATCAAAAACATGTTTCCCAAAAATCTTGGCTAAGATACTTGGCAAAATCCGATAGAGGTGTTACATTAAATCCAGTAACCTTGGCTAGGATTTTTAGATTTATGGCGACGACTGTTCAAGAGTTTGATTTGATACAACGTATTCGAGTAGAAAATGGTGTGCCTCGAATGGTATCAACGACCTTTAAGGTGATTGAAGGAGGAGAGGATTTATTGTCCTTAGCTACTAATTACCTAAAACAAATTGGATTCTACGATAAATTTGAAGAAAATCGAACTTCGCAATATATCGGATATCGTCTTAACAATCCATCAGTTGGAGAAAAAAAATATCAGCTAATATTTTTCCCGAAAAAGGGAACTATATCTATTTCCTTAAACAATAAATTTTACTTAAACAATTACTTAGAATTGAGTCGTGTTGTTAATTATAGTGAAGACTTATTGGCGAGGATTTTTGTTCTTCCTAGTCGAGAAGGCATTTTTCTAAAAACCATTGGTCAAAAATATTCACCTTTGTGGTTAAACGGAGAAATAACTGGTGAAAAGCTTTTATATTGGTCTGATAATCCCGAAGGATATAGTCTTTCTATTGACCGAGAATTAGAATTCATAGGAGACTTTAAGGTTGAGCAGATGACAAAAGAGCTAAGTTGTGGCAAGGATTATTTTGATTTGAGTTTAGATACTTTGTTTCCTTATGCCTGGCAAGTTTCAATTTCATCAAGTGAAGTTTTAACTGAATTTCTTGATTTCTTTATTCCTCGGTTAATGGGTTTTTAAAATTATGTCTCTACAAATTAAACGATTAGTTAATCCTTATGAAGAGAGAATGCTTGAGTTTTTAAGAATGTGTGTTGACGAAAAGTCTAAAATTTACACTCAAGTTAGTTTATCTCAAATTTGTGAACCAATAACATTTCTTGACGCTGATCTTAGGAAATTTTTCTTTAGTTCTAGTATCGACGCGTTAGTTACAGACTCTAATTTTATGTCATGTTTAGCAGTTGAATTTCAGTCAAGATATCATGATTCAGACAATGCAAAGGAACGAGATCAGAAAAAAGCAAAACTTTTGTCAATGGCTAAAATTCCCTTAGTTTACTCCCGAATCAAAGATTTTGGACTCTTACAAATATATTCTCAAGATGAGGTAGTTATTTTTAACTTGTTTACGGGACAAGGCAAAGAAGATGCAAAATCGCTCATTCAAAAATCCTGTCAAGTTTCTACTTTTCAACCATTGAAAATTGCTGCTTAGGGGTAGGATGTGTTAGAGGAGAATAACCCATCATAAAATTAATTTATACAATCGACCTTTAAAACAAACAAATATGAAAAATCTTCAAGAAATTTGACAACAATGATTAGCTCATTGATAAATCATAAAAAGGTGATCAATTACATTAAATTCAAGGATTTTCAAATGACCACTGAAACTGCCCTATTAAATATTGCTGAAAACCTTCCCGATGACCTAAAAATAGAGCTTTTACACTATGCTGAGTATTTAATGAATAAATCCTTAAATACACCTAAAAAGCCATTAGCAGGATCAATGAAAGGAACCTTTGTTTTACCTCTGCCCGAAGACTTTGATGCTCCCTTAGAAGAATTTGAGGAGTATATGTAATGAATTCTGTGAATCAACCGGGCCATAGCCATTCTCTACAGGTACGCAATTTTACTTTCCATTGGGGAAAACGTACCTATGTAATGGGAATTTTAAACACTACCCCCGATAGTTTTAGCGATGGTGGAGAATTTAACTCCCTGACAACGGCGATCGCCAAGGCCAGGGAAATGGTTAAAGCGGGGGCGGACATAATTGATATTGGGGGGCAGTCCACCAGGCCAGGGGCAGAAACGGTTAGTCTAGCGGAGGAAGTAGAACGCACTATTCCCCTGATAAAAGCTCTACGGCAGGAGTTAGAAACTCCCATTTCCATTGACACCACCAGGGCCGCCGTCGCCCACCAAGCCCTGGAAGCCGGGGCAGACATTATTAACGATATTTCCGGGGCTACCTTTGAGCCAGAAATTTTGGCGATCGCCGCCCAGTTCCAAGCACCAATTATTTTGATGCACCTGCGGGGCACTCCCCAGACCATGCAAACAATGACTGATTATGGGGATTTAATCGGGGAAATTAAACAGTTTTTTAGTCAACAAATTGACCTAGCCCGCCACAGTGGAGTGTTGCCTAGCCAAATTATCCTTGACCCCGGCATTGGTTTTGCCAAAACAGGGGAGCAGAGTATGGACGCTGTTGCGCCGGTTACCAGAATTAAAACAACTGGGTTTTCCTTTGCTAGTGGGGCCTTCCCGTAAAAGCTTTATCGGCAAAATTTTAGACCAACCCGATCCCAAACAACGGGTATGGGGTACCGGGGCCGCTTGCTGTGGGGCGATCGCCGGGGGGGCAGATATAGTGAGGATCCATGATGTGGCGGCCATGGTTCAGGTTTGTAAGGTAGCAGACACTCTATGGCGTTAGTTGGGGGTTAGGGGAATGGTTAATCGAGATTTATGGGCATTGATGGGACAAAAACGCTGGCGGGAAAAACGTTGGGAATGGTTTTCCTTGGCCTTGGTTATGGTGCCTATAGCCCTTTTATTTTGTTGGGATCTAGGTCACAATCCCCTCCGCATTGGAGAAGAAGTTGCCTTGGTGGAATCGGCCCGCCATTGGTTAGCCGCATTGCAAAATTATGGTTTAACCGGCTTTGACTCCTTGCAAGGTCTTGGGCGATCGCCACTGCCGGTGCTGTTAATTAGTTTTGGCAAAGTTACCTTTGGCCATGGACTGTGGGGCGATCGTTTACCGGGGGCATTACTGAATTGTTTGGCGTTACCGTTATTGTACTGGATTGGCAAGACCCTTTATGGCCGTAGTTCCCCGGCATTGTTAACGGTGGTGGCCTATGGCACTGCGGCGGGGGTAATGCATTGGACCAGGGTAGCAAGCATCAATAGTTTTCTTCTGCCCCTAACGATTTTTTTCCTGGCAAGTTTACTGTTTTGTCGGCGGGATTTACGGGGGGGATTACCCCTGGGACTTAGTTTGACAGGGTTAATTTTGACGGATTTTTCCACCGCTCTACTGATGTTGGTGACCGCTGGCATTTTTCTCCATTGGGATACCCCCCGCCTGAAGTATTCCCCCCTGTTTTGGCTTGGTTTAGGGTTAGGCATACTGCCGGCGATCGCCTGGTGGGGAGTTTATAGTGGCTTAGGCCAGAGTCCCGAAGCCATAACCCTTATAGATGGTTCCTTGCCGTTAAGAATTAGGGGTTGGTTATGGGTAGTAGTAAGTGCCCCAGGTTTAATTTTTGCCCTCCATACCTTTCCCCAAGCCCAACAATCTAGTGCCTGGAGTTGGGCCCGATTTTTGCTCTGCCACACTGGAGTTTATGGTCTTTTAGTCATCCTTTCCCCCTGGCCTAGTAACCATTTAGTTATGCCCCTCTTTGCGCCCTTGGCCCTGGCCGCTGGCCACAGCCTGGCGGAAGTTTACCAAGCTTCCCCTCCTTTTTATCCCCCCTGGTGGCGTCAATACTTTCTCATCCTGGGGGGAGTAGTATTGCTGGGGGCTGTGGCGATTTACAACGGCTATGGTCAAGGTAGTTTAGATAATTGGACAGCCCAGGACGCCGCCTTAACGGTTCTAATGCTGACCCTATTAGGTTTAAACTTTGCCATGACCTCAATTTTGTTGGATCGCCACAGACCAGAATTCATCAACGTGCTCTTTTGGGGATTACTTGTCTGTCTGTTTTTAGCTATTTATACTCCCCTGCTCAATTGGCAATCCCCTCCCCTGCCTCATGTGGTTGCCTCCATCGTTTCCACCACGAACCAATTACCCGCAGAGTTATAGCGCCCCCCCAGGGTAACCGGCTGACCATTACTACAATCCATCAACTGTTCCGCCACTTCAGGGCGTTCGGTGATCACCCGTAGGGATTTGCCCAATTCCTTAAGGATTAATTGATAGGTCTGATCCGTGGGTTTGTTCAATTCTCCTCGGTACACCGATTCAGTGTGGCTTGATGATAAACGGGCTAGGTGAACATCTATGGGACATTCACCGTACTGGGGATATTTTTCTGGGTGATCCAAGTAATACCTTTGCCAATAGAGCCATTGGGGGTGGTCTGGGGTCAGGTTAAAGAGGGGAATTACCGCCGCCGGAGCCTGGCGATCGCCAAGGAGAGCTTCCTGCACATCCCGCACTTCTAAATCCTGGGGGTCACAGTTTTGCTCAATGCTTAGGGCCGCAATCATGCCCGCCGCTTGGCCGATGTTCATCACCAAGGGTTGTAAACGGGTACTACCATTGGCAATGTGACTAACGGAAATATTTTTTTCACAGGGTAAATAACCCCTTATATCGGTGGTTAGTAGAGATTCAAAGGGAATGGTAAATGGTGTGCCCGTCCAGCGCCCTCCCCAGATTAACGATTTAGGGGCCAGGGGAAATTCATAGCCGGGATAATGGTGGTCATTGGCATAGTTTCCCACCGCAATGCTAGTAATTGCCTGGTTGGTGGAAGGTAAAGGTGCTACCCGGCCCTGGGGTAAAATATCCTTCTCTACAATGGTTTGTCGGCCCCGTAAACGGCGACTTTCCCGGTAGTAGGGATGGAGGGCAAAGGCGGTGGAAAGATTTCCTGGTTGAGGAAAAATTCCCGTGGCTAGTTCCAGGCTTTCGGAATGGTTATTTTGCAGGTAATGGGCGTAGGCATAACTATACTCGTAGGCTTCCGTTAAATAATGCTGTTTTTGCTCTGGGCTTCCCAGTAGCCGATCCAAATCCTTGCCGTAATCATTACCGGCGATCGGCCAATTGATCATGTAATGGCCCTGGGGTAACTGGCCATAGGTCAAAAAGTCGGCTTTGCCATGGTTCTCCCAGGTAGTTTGAAAATTCTGGGCCACGTCCATGGTGCTGGGCTCAATGGGAATAGTTTTTGCCCCGGCCCTTTCCCGCAACAAAAATACCCAGGTGGGGGACTGGACTGGATATTGTTCCGTCATCGGATTTGCTTCCCTAGGGGCGCTGGGTTCATCAAATTCCCCCTGCCACTCCCAGCCCCAACGGTGGGGAATATCCGCCAACGCTAATAAATCCCCAAGCTCTGTCCCATCCAAAATTACCTTGGCCCGAATTTCATAATTGGGAAATCTGACCCCTACTAGGCGATCGCCATTTTTCACAACATCCACAGGGGATTGGTGGGAAATCCATTTCAGGGTAGGGCATTGGGCTACCCAATCAGCCAAAATTTTTGCCCCTACCTGGGGATTAAAGGTGAATAAACTAACCCAGCCGTTATCTAATCCCCCCGGTTGCTGTTTTTTTAAAGCCCTTAAAAATTGTCCCCAAATGCCCGTCTGCCAGGCCGCTAATTCATTACCATCCGGAGCCGCTACCCCAGCGGAGGTGAGCATTCCCCCCAACCATGGGCCCTCGCTCACCAAAATAGTTTTGATTCCCCGGCGGGCGGCCTGGAGAGCCGCCGCAGTGCCACCGACACCCCCACCGACTACCAAAATTTCCGTTGTTAATCGGGGGATGGGTTTTGGGTTTGTGACCATAGTTTATTTTTTGAGATCCTTAGCCATTTTGCGGAACATATCTAGGCTATTGTCGCTGGAACGACGCTCATTTTTAACAGGGGCCGGGGCTTCTTCGGGGGAAGAAGAGCTTGGAGTGGAGGTGGGCTGGCCATTAGCCTGGATTTTTTTTGTTTCCATGGCGGAAACTTCCGTGACGATCTCCTTACCTTTGGAACCCATTATTTTGGGAAAACTGCGCTTAATTTTGACCGGTGTACGCATATATTCGGCATTGCCTAAGCTTTGGGCTTCATCAGTTTCCAGAAAAAACGCCTCTTTTTTCACCGATTCGTTGGAGGTATTGGAGTCTACTTCATCTACATACTTTGCTTTCTTACCGAATAAGCCAAATAATCCAGCCATCGTTCCTTCCTCCTGGGATAATTGTTAAAAAATATTGCTAATTGTTAAATTCTAGCAACATTTAGCCCACTTTTTCCCACTCGAACAACCAGACATAATGGGAAAATATGATTTTTTCGGGGGCAAATGTCTTTTGATAACCCATGGACAGGCACCATGGTTTCTGAATAACTCCCCCCAATAACCATGTATTGGAATCGCATGAGAGTGACTATTTTGTCAAACATTCGTTCTGCTAAGATCCTGCGGACATAAAGGCTATTGGTCGGTCGTAATTTATCCTCTAAGGTGAATTTAAGTGATAAAGTAATAGACTGTGTCTTTTTTTGTGGAGTAACGGGTCATGACTCAACGAACCCTCGGCGGTACCAACCGCAAACAAAAACGTACTTCTGGTTTCCGCGCTCGTATGCGCACCCACAATGGTCGCAAGGTCATTCAAGCCCGCCGGAGCAAAGGTCGTCATCGCCTGGCTGTGTAGATTTCTTCCGTGGGACTGCCCAAATTACTGCGCTTAAAGCACTGGCAAGATTTCCAGACTGTTTATCAGCAAGGTAAGCGATATCGCCATAGTAATTTGTTATTGCGGGTCCTAGGGGATCAACCAGGGGCAAGCAGTCGCTTTGGCATAACAGTCAGCCAAAAAGTTAGCAAAAAAGCCACGGATCGGAATCGTCTTAAACGTCAAATTCGTGCCGCGATAACCCATCTCAGACCCCAACTTCAACCGGGCTTTGATGTAGTCGTTATCGTTTTACCCCAAGGGATTGGGTGCAATTATGAACGTTTTTTGCGAGAATTAGACCAGTTATTTAGCCAAGCCGGGATTATCCACCATGGGCATTCGAGAAACGACCTACTATGAAGGCGGCCCCCACATCGGGGACCTAGTGATCAATATTTTGCTGGGTTTCACCGTCATCTTTCTCCCTTTGACCGTGGGGGCGATCGTCCGCGCTATCTGGCTCCGCTATAAAATTACCGATCGCCGTATTTCCGTCACCGGGGGATGGATGGGCAAGGATCGCACGGACATTGTTTACGGCGAAATAGCCAAAATGATTAAGATGCCCCGGGGCATTGGCCTGTGGGGAGATATCGTCATTACCCTCAATGACCGTTCCCGGTTGGAATTGCGGGCCATGCCCAACTTCCGGGAAGTATATGACTACATGGCAGAAAGGGTGGCAGACAAAACCGGCCGTCCCCTAGAATCAATCACCCAGCAGTAAGATTGGGTAACCCCAACCCAGGGGTTACTTTGGCAAAATTGGCAATATTTATCTAGAGAGCTTGTTAGCAATGGATTTCGGTATCGGTTTTATTTCGACAAATATCATGCTGCCAATCCTAGATTTTTTCTTTGGGATTGTACACAGCTACGGTTTTGCTATTATTGCCCTCACATTTGTCATCCGTTTGGGACTTTATCCCCTCAGCGCTGGTCAGATTCGCAATATGAGAAAAATGCGGATCACCCAGCCCCTGATGAAGGAGCGTCAAGAAGAAATCCAAAAACGCTACAAAGACGATCCGACCAAGCAACAGGAAGAAATGGCCAAGGTAATGAAGGAGTTTGGCAATCCCCTGGCCGGTTGCCTGCCTTTACTGTTGCAAATGCCAATTTTGTTTGCCCTCTTTGCCACCCTGCGGGGCTCCCCCTTTTCCGATATTAACTACACCGTCGATGTACAGGTTTTGCCCCAGGAACAGGTCGAACGCATCGTTCCCCAGACCTTCTCCACCAAGCCCCAAAATATCTACGTTGATGAAGCCCTCCATTATCCGATCGCCGTTTTTCTGCCCGGAGGCAAGATCCTAGGGGTGGGGGAAAAGGCCCATTTAGAAATCCAAAGCACTGAAGGTAAAGTATTTGACCAGGTAATTCCCGAAAAAAATGGCGAGGTTTTGACCCCCAAATACAGCATTACCAAAGGGGAAGACCGCATTGCTGTCAATGCCGATGGCACCATCGAAGCCCTGGTGGCCGGTGACGCCACAGTGCAAGTTACCATTCCCGGTATTGCGGCCCGCACAGGCTTCCTGTTCATTAAAGCCCTTGGTCAGGTGGGGGTTACTGGAGAAAATGGCGAGATTAACTGGGATATCCTTGGCATGATCATCTTCTTCGGTTTTAGTATTTACCTCAACCAGGAACTGTCCGGAGCTTCCGGTGGCGCCAGTGCCAATGCCCAAGCCAAACAGCAACAGAACATCAATAAGATTACGCCGATTTTGTTCAGTGGTATGTTTCTTTTCTTCCCCTTGCCGGCGGGGGTGTTGATGTACATTGTCATGGCCAACGTGTTTCAAACGGTGCAGACCTTAATTCTGATGCGGGAACCCCTGCCGGAAAACCTGCAAAAGTTATTGGATGAGCAGGAAAAAGCAAATCAATCCCGGGAATCATTACCCTTTGAGAAGAAAGGCAACAAGAAAAAGGAAAAAACCTCTTAATGTCCTTCCCTCTGTCCGGTTGCTGATAATCGCTAAGATGTTATGGAGATTGAATATTGACGATGGAAACAACGGTTATACGAGCCCAAGCGTGGTTGGAACAACTCCTAAATTTAATGGGCTTGCCTAGTAAGGTGACGGTGGCGGAGGTGAAGGAGAACAGTTTGGTAATGGGCCCTTGGTTAGTCATTGATGATAAAGCTCTGTCCTCTGCCCAGGTAGAAGAACTGCTAGCAGAAAATGGATTGGCTTTAGATGGTGTCCAGTATCTGTTAAATACTGCTATGCGCCCCACTGTGGTCGAAGGGGCGGCGGTGTTTACCCCCATAACGGTGGAGCTGGCGGAATTCCGGGCCCGTAGGCAGTTGGAGTTGATTTCCCTGTCGGAAATGGCCGCTAAACAGGTACGGGAAACCCATCAGCCGGTGGAAATTAACAATATGAACGCCGCCGATCGCCGCCAAGTCCATAGTTTTTTTGAAGCTTCCCAGGATTTGGAAACGGAGAGCCAAGGGCTAGAACCCCATCGTCGTCTGGTGGTGCGACCCCGCCGTTAGCATTGACAGGGCTGTTGGGGGCAAATTAATGGAGCAATTAGATCGAAGCCGGGTGATCTATTGGCTAAAGGAAAATGTCTCCCCCCAGCGGTTGGAGCACATCCTGGGAGTGGAGCACACTGCCAGGGAATTAGCCCCCCTCCATGGTATTGATGCCACCAAAGCCGCCCAATCTGGACTACTCCATGACCTAGCTAAATTTTTTCCGCCTCCGAAATTATTGGCGATCGCCAGGGAACATAACTTACAACTAGACCAAATTTTAATTGACAGTCCCCATCTAATCCACGCTGAGGTCAGTGCCGTCATTGCCCGCACTGAATTTGGCGTCACCGACCCAGAAGTTTTAGACGGTATTCGCCTCCACACCCTAGGGGCAGTGGCCATGGCCCCCCTAGCTTGCTTGATTTTTGTGGCCGATGCGGTGGAACCCACCCGGGGTAATAGTTTGGAACTGCAAAAACTCCGCCAAGTAATGAGAAATAACCTTCACCAAGCTGTCCGCATGACCTGTGACCAAACCCTAACTTATTTGATACAGCATCACAAAATTATCCATCCCCAGGTGATCCTTACCCGTAATTGGGCATTAAAGATGGAAAAATAACCGCAAATTTCCATAAAGTTCTGGCTACACTGGAAAGTAGCATCCTTCCTCAATTTTTGGAGTTGATTAAACCCTGCATGACTGAAACATCCCGCTTCGACGCCTACCCCGTAACCTTAACTATTAATCCCCCCATCCCCGCCGATGCCCCGCCCACGGAACATTTGGTCTGGACCATTGCCCAAGCGGCCGATGAGCGCAAAGCTGGGGATTTAGTCATTCTGAAAGTTACGGATGTGTCCTACCTAGCGGATTATTTCATCATCTCCACCGGTTTTTCCCGCACCCAGGTTCGGGCGATCGCCGATAACATCGAAAAACAAGTGGAAACTATCCACGGCAAACTTCCCACCCATACGGAGGGCAACGGTGAAAGCATCTGGATTTTGCAAGATTATGGCGACGTTTTAGTTCACACTTTCATGCCGGAAGAACGGGAATTTTACAAATTAGAAGCCTTTTGGGGCCATGCCCAGGAACAAACCCTAGGGGATATTGCCGCAGTGCTAGGCGTTTCCCTACCTAGTAATTCCCCCGCCTAGGCTTCCTGACGACCCCGCTAGCCTAGGTTATAATAGCTAGGAAGTCACTACTGCGTTGGTGAATGCCAACAACGTTTTTTGATCTATGCTTGAAAAATAAGGGTGTCTCTGTGCATTCTGCGTGGTAGTAAACCGGGCTTGTACTCGGAAACGAAAACGAGAATTGATGACTCCCCCCTGGTTAACCCAGGTCATAAACTGAGGTAAAACGGCGTGGTGGTGCTTCCCCAAGATTTAATTTTTATACCTGTTTACATTGTTCGTACCGGAAATGTGAAGGGTAAGCAATAATACTGGGACTAGGTCGGTTAAATTGGATAAGCAAAATAGTCACACACAGCTTTTTCCTTGACCTCCGCCTTCACTACCTTCCATGAACACCCAAGCAATTACGGCGGCCGACTTAGCCAATCTACAAAAAGAAATCCACAGATTGCAACAGGAGAATGATGATCTCCATATTGCCCTGACCACGATCGCCGAACACGGTGACATGGTCGAGTCGCTGCTCAATGACACCAACGTTAAGCTCAAAAGCGAAATCCTGGAGCGGCAACGGGCAGAAGCCAAACTGCAAACCTTACTTAGTTTGATCTCCAGGGAAAAAGAAGACCTGGAAATCATCGTCGAAACCATCATGCAACACGGGGATGTGGTGGATGCCCAGTGGCGACAAAAATTAGGAGAAACTGCAGAATTACTCAACCTCGATAGTCTCACCCAGGTTTCCAACCGCCGCCACTTTGATATCCATCTTGTTCAACAATGGGAAAGAGTCACAGACAACCAAGAGGCGATCGCCGTCATTTTGTGCGACATTGACCACTTCAAAGAATTTAATGATTTCTATGGACATTTAAGCGGGGATGACTGTCTGCGACGCATTGCTAAAACCCTCAGTTCTACCCTCCGTAACCCCTTTGATCTTTTTGCCCGCTATGGCGGTGAAGAATTTGCTGTTATTCTCCCCCTGGTCAGCGATAAAGCAGCCCGCCAGATTGCCCAACGGATGCAAGCATCCCTAGCCCTATTAGAAATTCCCCATCACCGCTCCCCCACCTCGGAATTCGTTACCATGTCCTTTGGTATCGGTCGGTTGTATCCTCAGCCGGGGCAGTCTCCCCTAGATATAATTGCCCAAGCCGATGAAAACCTTTACAAGGCAAAACGACAAAGCCGAAACTGTATTATCGGCCCCTAGCTGGATCTTCCATCCCCATAAATTTCCATAAATTTCCAACCCAATTTATGAGCAGTGAATCCTTGAATATTCGCCAATGGGGGGATTTTCTCGAATCCATTCCCCCCAGCCAGGAATTTCTAACCCTCAATTTTTCCTTAGATCGGGTTAATCGCCTCCAACGTTGGCGTAATTACGGTTTATCAGCGGATTTTTTGGGGGATTACTTTGCCGCGTTCTTCCCCGGTGACGATGTTGATGGTGGTATTAGTCATCAAGATAGGATCAAGGGTTCCGTTAGCTACATTGCCAATGAACTATTGGAAAATGCGGTTAAATACAGCACCACTGCCCGGGATTGTCCCATTACCATTACCCTCCATCTCTATGACCAAACGTTAATTTTTGAAACCCGCAATCTTGCCTCCCGGGAAGCGGTCAGCCACTATGAGGACTTTATTAAGCTATTGGTGGAGAAGGATCCTCTGGAATTGTATATGGAGCACCTAGAAAAATCCGCCTTGGAGGAATCCGGAGTCTCGCAAATTGGTTTGTTGACCATGGTCAACGACTACCAAGCCCGCTTTGGTTGGCAATTTGCCCCCATTCCAGAATCAGAGGATTTGGTGTGGGTGACCGTGATAGTTCATTTAGAAATATAGGAATTTTCAACCTAATAAAGTACAAAAAAACCTTGATGAATAACCATTTTAGAATTTCAAAAAATACTCAATCCACTGAAAATGCCATAGATATTTAGCACACAAGAGTAAAAATATGTAAAGTCATCCTATCTATACATGTATCCCTAATTTTTATAAATCCATGATGAACATAGAAATAACGACAGAGGACTACCGAATTTACTTCGACGAAGATCAGAAAATCTTATATTTTCGGGGATTTTTGCGTTTGGAAGGGATGAAAGAGTATCAGCCAATTATGAACACTTTACTGGAAATTTTGGCAGAATACTCCACCCTAATTATCAATTTGGAGGCCCTGGAATTTCTCAATAGTTCTGGCATCAGTATGTTGTCCATGTTCGTTATGAAAGTGCGGAGCCAGGAAGATAAAACTTTAATCTTCAAAGGCTCCAAAAATATCCTTTGGCAAACCAAGTCCCTCCGGAATTTACAACGGTTAATGCCCAATTTAACTCTGGAATTTATCTAATTCTTTGCCGCCATAACCCCTTTTTGCCTGGGGGAAAACATTGGATACTTTAAGATCTAGACTTTCTCGCCAGCTTTCTTCGGACTTTTTTAATTTTTAACGTTTTTATTTATGGCCCGTAAACCTCCTCCCCGCTACAATCCCCCCTCCCGCCCTCGCTACGATAGGGAACGAGACTATGAAGATTATGGCCCCGCTTCAGCAAAGTCCCCAGGGAAACCCCCAGGAAAATTTAATCTGGCAGGGTTAAATTATGGCACGATCGCCTTGTTAGGGGGGATTTTTGTGTTGGGCATTGGGGTGGGTATTGGTTTTAGCTCCACCGCTAGCTTTAGCCCAGAAAATGTGGCTTCCCGGGAAGTTATTGACCGTAGCGCTCCCAACGCCGAAGTCTGTGTCCAATTTGGCTCCAGCGCCATTGTTACTGATATGCGGGTGTTTGTGACCCTCAATCCCTTTAATGTCTTTGTCACCCAACCGGTGATGCAGCCAGGTTGTGTGCTAAGGCGTAATAACTGGAGTATTTTGGAGCGGGAAAAGTTGGTGGATAATCGCCAGGTGAATGATTGCAAAAATCGGATGAATACTTTTGGCTTTACGGGACCGCTGGAAGGTAAGCCAAGAATTGACTGTATTTACCAGAATGAAGCGGCGGGCAATTTATTTACCAACCAACCAGGGGCAGTGGGCCCCAGACCGAGTACAGAAAAATTTTAAGAAAGGGGAATGGTCACAAAATTATTCTTAGATGAATTAAACTCTTGATTTTCCGTTGACCAAACCCTGATTATAGAAAATTCTCTTCACTCCCCTTGACCTGTAAGTTCCTGATCTGTAAGTTTAGGACAAAGTCAGGTTTGCCCGCTGGTTATAAATTTTGTTGCATGTCCAAAACCATATCTATATGTTCTATTCCCCCGTCATCATAGGCATCTCCAACGGGAATAAAGCCGAATTTTTGGTAAAACTTGGTGAGACGAGCCTGGGCTGAAATGCGAATATTCAAGCCGGGATATTCTTCTATACTCTTCTGAATACACGCTTCCACAATCCTTTGTCCAGCCCCGATTCCTCGTATATCTTTAGTGGTAAGAACACGACCAAAAGAAGGTTCTAGATATCTTGTGTTAGGAAAATTCAATCGCCCGTATGCCACCAGTCGTCCATCAACTCCTCGAACCAGCAGGTGCCATGACTGTTTGTCCCACTCATCGGCATCCAAATACGCACAGTTCTGCTCTACAACGAACACAATCTGTCGCAAAGAGAGCACCTCGTGCATCTCTTCTCCAGAGATGTCACTAAACCGTTGCCAGGAAAAATAGACTTCCATAGTGGACTACCCAAGCTCTGGCAATACGGGAGGAATTATATCTCACTTACCCTGGAGAGTGTTATACAGAAATTTTTCACATGACTTTGCCGTTTTCCTAAAAAGCAATTATGGCCAAACCACTCACAGAAAAATCTTCCATCGAAGAAATTCGAGCAAGGTTCGATGGGGATGTTGAACGATTCTCCAACCTTGAAACAGGGCAAGCTACAACGATTGATGCTCCGCTCTCAATGGAGCTCATAACGCAAGCCGCCATTGCCGCGACGCCAAAGATTGATCATGTCTTGGACATAGGTTGCGGAGCTGGAAATAACACGATCCGCCTGGTTAGAGAATACAAAGGGAACTTTACTTGTGATCTTTGTGACGTCAGTCAGCCTATGTTGCAACGGGCAAAACAGCGTCTCTCCCAGGAAACGAGCGGTGAGATACGTCTTTTTGAAGGGGACTTCAGAAGTATTCAGTTCCAAGAATCAAGTTATGACGTTGTCATTGCGGCGGCAGTGCTCCATCATTTGCGGGACAATGCTGACTGGGAAAGCGCTTTTAGGAAGATTTACGGATTGTTGCGGCCCGGAGGAAGTTTTTGGGTCACGGACTTGGTAATCCAAGAATCTAGCGCAGTTAATGCATTGATGTGGGAAAGGTATGGTTCATACCTTGAAAGTTTAGGAGGGGCGGAGTATCGGCAAAAAGTATTTGAATACATCGATAAGGAAGATTCCCCCCGTCCTCTGACCTTCCAGCTTGAACTGATGCGGCAAGTTGGGTTTCAGTCAGTGGAAGTGCTACACAAGAATTCATGTTTCGCCGCCTTCGGTGCAATTAAAGGGGAATAAGCGGGGGTTCATTGGCGATCGCCGGATTGCCCCCATTGTCTTTATTTTCGTGCCCTTTGTGGTGGTAGATGATCCGCTGATGGGGAGCCCCCAGATCAATGTCAGCTAGTTCAAAAGCCTTTTTCATCCTTAGGCGAAATTCCCGACCTACCGGCCAATGTTGCCCAGCTTGGGTTTTAATCCATACCTGGAGCTGAATACCCCTGGAAGCAATATTATCCACCCCTAGAATGGCGGCGGGTTCTAGGATTTTGTCTTCCCAGAGGGGATCTTCCCGCATCTGCTCGGAGACAATTTTGATAACCTCAAGGGCCTTTTCAATATCGCTAGATTGATCAATTTCGACGATGAATTCAGCCCGAGACCAATCCTTAGTTAAATTTTGTACCACGGAAATTTGACCGTTGGGGATAGTGCTGAGACGTCCTTCGGGGCCCCGCAATTGGGTAATGTAGATATTCATATTTTCCACCAACCCAAACACATCTCCTATCTGCACCACATCGCCAATGGCATAACGATCTGTCCAAAGAATCAAAGTACCGTTGAGCATATCCTCCACCACATTTCTACCCAGGAAGGCAATGACAAAGGCTACTCCGCCAAAACTCGCTAAAACGAGGGGGTTAATGCCAAAAAGCCAAATGCTCCCCAAAATGCCCAGTAAGGTGAGTGATACGGAAATGCCTCCCTTAATGGCGGGGGAATAGGTCATTACCCTCAGGGTATAACGATTGGATTGTTCCTTATATTGTTGCTGTTCTTTAGCCCATTTATTCAAAACCCCATCAACAAAAATACCGGAAATTTTATCAATTAAGGTTATGCCAATCCACAGTAGGGGAAAATACATAGCCTGACCAATAAATAGCAGGGTGTAGGGACGGGTGCCGGGAAAAATATAGGCAATAAAAGCAATCACAATAAAAAGGCAAGAAACCTGTAGCCAAAGTAAAATCCAGGACATTAATACAGCTAGATTCCAACGCTGTTTAAGCAGTGTTTGCTTTCGCAAATTGACACTGGCTAAATCACCGATATTTTGCCAGGCATTGTTAACCTTTTCCGTTAGGTTATTAGCTGAAAAAATACTATTTCTGAAAGGAAACAACCAAGCTAAGGGACCAGATTTTTCGATATTCCGTTGACCGTTGTCTTCGCTATTTTCTCCCTGGTCTTCGGATTGATTCCTCTGTGATGCTTGATCGGCCATGCGTAACGATTCAGCGGTTTCTGCCTCAATGTCCCTAGTAATGGCCTGGGCCAATAGTTTGAGCTGTTGTCGGAGATGGCGATTGCGGCGGCGTAGAAAGGAACGAATAAAGCCCATCACAGTTATTATCCCCAGGGCAATCAGTATAAAAATTCCACTGATGTAGTAACGATCCCAGGGATGTTGGCGATCGAGTTCATAGCCCCACAGGGCCTTATCAAAACTGTCCTGGACTCGGTTGCGCCATTCATAGGCGAGGATGTCAATGGGCTTACCATTGATAATTTCATCGGCCTGGTTAACTGTCAAAATGGTCTGCTGGGCTAAACCTAAATCCGGTTGATTAGGGATAAAGATTACCGTTTCGTTATTCTGAATGCCCACCTCCACCCTGGGAGTTAAGGGATGGATTTCATCGACGGGGAAATCAGCAGATTCCGTTACTGGAGAGGAAATTATGGCAATGGCGTTTTGGGGGGCTTGACGTAGGGAAGTAGTGGGAGTTCTTCGCTCTATGCCCCTCTGTTCTTCCCCGTTACCCTTCTCAACAGGATCAGGAGATTCTTTGCCCGACTCGGCGGTGGGGACATTTTGGGGAAACCGAGGCAGATTGAAAGGATTTGGATAGGCACTCAGGCTAGATTCCGTCAGATCAAAAACCTTGGAGCGTAAAAAACGGACGCTTCTAGAAGGAATTTGGGCATTGTTAAGACTGGTTAACCTTAAGTAAACCAAGTTAAAAATGGATTCTACTTGTCTGGCCCGATTTTCAATGGCATTAGATGCCGATTGGGGGGTTTCCTCTGGGCCAGGAATTAATCCCACTGTCAGGGTTACCTGGGAACTACCCCGTAAAAACACATCGCTACACCAAAGCCGACCGCACTGCCTTGCCTTATTAACGTCCCACCAGGGTGTTGTCGTCTTGCTGGTTTCCCCGCCACCACTCCCCATGGGAAAGAACATTTGGGCCGAAGCTGAGGGCACAATGACACTTAAGGAAAGGGTTAGAAGAAAGAGCAGAATTAGACGTTTGGAGGTGACGGAAATAAAACCCATAGGCGTGGTGCTGTTAAGTTTTGCAACAATTCACCGCCATCTTAGCAGGACGGGCAAAACCTTTTAGCTCAAGTGTGCGAGAAGCTCCGCACAGGAATAGGACTGCTGACCAAGGATTTTTCCTGATCAACAGCCCCGTTGTAAGTTCTCCCCTATTGATCAGTGCCCTAGGCGATCGCCGTTCAGGCTTCTGCGACAACGATAGATCCGTCGATAGAATCGTTCAAAGGCGATCAAGATCAAACCTGAACAGGCACATCCTTTTCAATCAACTTATCCCAGCCCAATTCCCCCAGTTGGGAGTTACGCCGTAGGGGACGGGTAGCCAATTCCAAAATATCCCGGGCATTGGTAAAGCCATGGATTTGGGCAAAGGTAAATTCCACCGACCATTTGGTATTGATTCCCTGGGCTTCCAAAGGATTAGCGTGGGCCATGCCGGTGATTACTAAATCCGGTTGCAAGGCTTTAATTCGTTGAATTTGATTGTAGTTATCCGGTTTTTCGACAATATTTGGGAGAGGAACCCCCATGTCAGCACAGGTTTTTTCTAGCAAAGCTAATTCCGCCGCTTGGTAACGTTTATCCATATAGGGAATGCCAATTTCAGGGCAGGTCATGCCACAACGGATTAGGAAACGAGCCAGGGAAACTTCCAGCAGATTGTCCCCCATAAAAAACACAGATTTACCCCGAATTAACTTAATGTAATCCTCTAAACTCTCCCAAATTTGGGCTTCCCGTTCCTCTAATCCTTGGGGTTCAATGCCTAGGACAGAGCAAATTTTTTCAATCCAGGCCCTGGTGCCGTCGGGGCCAATGGGAAATGCCGCGCCAATTAATTTACATTTACGGCGACGCATCAATGTGGTGGCGGTACGACTGAGGAAAGGGTTAACTCCAGCCACATAGTAACCTTCGTCAATAATTGGCAGTTCCGTATAACGTTTGGCGGGTAACCAACCGGATACTTTTACCCCCTGCTTTTTCAACTCTAAGGTTAAATTTGTCACCACCGGATCAGGTAAGGAACCAAATAAAACCAACGGCTGATGATCCACATATTCCGACTCTATTTTTTCGGAATCAGCCTTGCGACCAAAGGTCAACAATTTTTGAATGGCATTGCGTTCCTCCTTATCTTCCCCCTGCACCTGGGCTGAGGTGGGACATTTGTGGGCCATGGAAGCCAATACCGTATCTTCCCCTTGGGTAAAGGCGTAATCTAAGCCATTAGCCCGAGCCGTAACGATGGGAATACCAATTTCTGCTTCTAATTGGGGAGCTAAACCCTCCAAATCCATTTTGATAATTTCTGTGGTGCAGGTACCAATCCAGACAATTACACTGGGATTCCGATCTCGCTTGATTTGTAAACAAAGCCGTTTGAGTTCTTCGTAGTCTTTTAACTGGGCGGAAATGTCCCCTTCTTCTAGCTCGGCCATGGCATAACGGGGTTCTGCGAAAATCATTACCCCCATGGCATTTTGCAGGAAATATCCACAGGTTTTGGTGCCAATAACCAGGAAAAAACTATCTTCAATTTTTTGATAAAGCCAAGACACACAACTGATGGGACAAAAGGTGTGGTAATTGCCGGTTTCACATTCAAAATTTAAGGCGGAAGGGGCTTGTTGAGCTACGGTCATGGTTAAGTTCTCCTAGATATAGTATAGATTTTGATTTTGCCCCCCTAACCCCCCAATTCTGGGGGGAATAGAGTTTGCATTATTTCAGTAATTGTTTTTAGAACGTTTGCTAGATCGCAAATGACTTGATCATTGGAAAATCGTAAAACATAACAGTCAAATTGTCGGAGCTTTTCAGTTCGATTTTGATCATATTCCTGTTGATTATTGTGAATGCCACCATCAACCTCTATGACTAACTTTAGTTGTGGACAATAGAAATCGACAATAAACCTACCGATAGGATGCTGACGACGAAACTTAAAACCCAAAATCTGACAATTTCGTAACGCTTCCCATAAAATATTTTCAGCCGGTGTCATACTTTTTCTTAAAACACGAGCCGCTTGCTCAATTTCCTTTGTTGTTCCACGAATTCTATGGGAATCTTTCATGGGAAATAAATTCAAGCTTGTTTGAAATATTTTTGGGAAGTGATTGAAAATTCAGGAGCAACAAGTCCCCCAGTATTGGGGGATTTAGGGGGCTAGACTTAAACCATCATTAGATCTAATTCATTGACTTTTTTGGTGGGTTCAGCGGGATTGAGATAAAAATCTGAAAGTAAGCTGAATAGATCCCGATCCTGGGCATCCTTAGGAATTACCCCTTCTGGTTGGGCTAAAAGTTGATCCGCAATGTTGAGATAATAGTCACAAACATATTCCAGGGAAGGATCAGACTCCGCCATTTCAAATAGGGTTTTACCTTTCACCCGAGATACCCGAATATCTTCAATTAAGGGCAATACTTCCAACACCGGCATGGGTACAGCTTCCAGATATTTATCAATCAAGTCCCGTTTGGAAGTGCGATTGCCAATTAAACCAGCCAGGCGGAGGTTATGGGTGCGAGCTTTTTCCCGGACGGAAGCGGCGATGCGGTTAGCGGCAAAGAGGGCATCAAAACCGTTATCGGTGACGATTAAACAATAGTCGGCATAGTTCAAGGGGGCGGCAAAACCACCACAAACCACGTCCCCAAGCACATCAAACAAAATTACGTCGTACTCGTCAAAGGCGTTGAGTTCCTTGAGCAGTTTCACCGTTTCCCCGACAACATAACCGCCACAACCAGCTCCAGCGGGGGCCTCCGGCTTCCACACAATCCACCCCGGCATAACCTTTGTAAATCACATCCTCGGGCCAGATGTCTTCGTAGTGGAAATCTTTCTCTTGCAGGGTGTCGATGATGGTGGGAATGAGAAAACCGGTGAGGGTGAAGGTGCTGTCGTGTTTGGGATCACAGCCAATCTGGAGAACTTTTTTGCCTCGTTTTGCCAATGCTGTGGAGATGTTACAGCTAGTGGTGGATTTACCAATGCCGCCTTTTCCGTATACCGCAAGTGTCAGTGTCAAGGGAGTTGCTCCTAAAAGTGCTCTGGTCTGGGGGACTGCTCAGGGATGTCTGATTTATTTCCGCTGGGCTGATCGCATTATTAGCTAGGTTTGGGGAGATGGAGAAATAGATTAGGGGTTTAATTTAGAGTTAATCAGATTTTTTAATCATTTTTAAGACTTTAAACAGCTTTAATCAACTTAAAACCAAGTAAAATCAATTTTTATAATCTTTGTGTTTAATAATTTATTAAATAAAGACAAAAAGCAAAAATGAGATTTGAGTAACTATACCCACGGCGATCGCCAATGGATCCCCTTAGGGTCTATCTGTGTCTGTACTGACTTCCTGAAAGGATCAAAAGCCTATGGAATAGACTTCTTAGGACTTATTCTTTTAAAAAACGATCACAATGAACTAAGTAAATTGTGGATGACTGAATTGATCCCCAAAGGAATCCACTGCCTTAGTCAGGAAAAAAAGCAGAGAAAGATAAATAAATGTGAATTTTTGCCAAAAGTCCTGGAATTAGACCAATTCCGCAATCAAACTTAACGAACCCGGCGGGAAGAGGTAATGGCCTGGCCGCGACGACGGCGGGGTACCGGGGAACCTAATTCATTGCCAATGTCACGGAAAATGTCCCGACGCACCACAGGGTAATCCCCCACCCACAGATCTATTTCCGGTAAATAGAGGTCACTGAGCTTATCCACCCTTTCCAATTCCGCATTTTTGGAGAACAGCAACATTTCTGCCACCATGCCCGGGCGAATAGCCTTGTAGGTTTTCTGCACCGGAGCTTGCATCACCGCCCTAAATCCCTGGCGATCGCCAACTTCGAGGTTAATGCGCCGCTCAATATTTTCCACCACCACTAGCCGTCCAAACTGATCCGCCTGTTGGGTTTCACTAATTACTTCTTCGGTAATAAAAATATCCAACACCTGGCCCCGCCAAAAGCCGACATAGGGAAAACGACGATACTGTTTATTACGGACACTGGCCACATAAACCGGCGACCACAACCAATACATACCGCCGATAATGAAACAAACCAATTCCACCCCCTGGGCTCCGTGGCCGAATACTAGCCCCACAATCCAAATGGAAACCACAATCAACAGGGAAATTAGCAATCTTGCCAAAAGATTATAAACCTTACCCCAGGCAAAGGAATACTGGGCGGCGGTGGCAATGACGGGCACCACTTGGTCGAAGGTCTCTCTTGTCAGGGGAACGAGCATGGCATTGGGGGCAATGGGCTATGGGGTGTATTATATCCGCCTTAACTAACTGAATCCCCCTGATCCCCGTTCCCCAAGGCAAAGTTTTCCCGGGCCATATTTTGATAAGATTGGCTAGAAGTTAACCACTAACTTTGTACTACTCCGCATCAGGTGCGTAACTCCTATGGCTCTTGGCTATGTTGCCCTTGTCCTCCACGCCCATCTTCCCTTTGTTCGGCACCCGGAAAGTGATTACGTTTTGGAGGAGGAATGGTTATACGAAGCCATAACAGAAACCTATATTCCCCTCATCCATGTTTTTGAGGGTTTAAAACGGGACGGAGTAGATTTTAAAATTACCATGAGTATGACGCCGCCCCTGGTGTCGATGCTCCGGGATCCTCTGCTACAAAAACGCTACGAAGCCCATCTATCTTTGTTGCAGGAGTTATTAGAGAAGGAAATTGTTCGTAATGAACATAATGGTCATCTACAATATTTAGCCGATTTCTACACCAAAGAATTTGCCACCATTCGGGAAACCTGGGAACGGTACGACGGGGATTTAGTTACAGCTTTTAAACAGTTTCAAGACAGCAATAATCTGGAAATTATTACCTGTGGTGCCACCCACGGGTATTTTCCTTTGATGAAAATGTATCCCCAGGCGGTGTGGTCTCAAATCAAGGTGGCCTGTGAGCATTACGAGGAAAACTTCGGGCGATCGCCAAAGGGTATTTGGTTGCCGGAGTGCGCCTACTACGAAGGGGTAGAACGGATGCTGGCCGATGCTGGTTTGCGGTACTTCCTAGTGGACGGCCACGGTATCTTGTACGCCCGACCCCGGCCACGATTTGGCACCTACGCCCCTATTTTTACGGAAACAGGGGTAGCGGCCTTTGGGCGGGATCACGAATCGTCCCAACAGGTTTGGTCTTCCCAGGTGGGTTACCCAGGGGATCCGGCCTATCGGGAATTTTATAAGGATTTAGGCTGGGAAGCAGAGTATGAATATATTAAGCCCTACATCATGCCCAACGGTCAACGGAAAAACATCGGCATTAAGTACCATAAAATCACCAGTCGGGACGGGGGACTGTCGGAAAAAGCTTTGTACGATCCCTACTGGGCAAGGAAAAGGCCGCTGAACACGCCGCCAATTTTATGTACAACCGCCAAGAACAGGTGAGGCACCTATCAGGAATTATGGGGCGTCCTCCCCTAGTGGTGTCCCCCTACGATGCGGAACTATTTGGCCATTGGTGGTACGAAGGTCCGTGGTTTATTGACTACCTTTTCCGCAAGAGTTGGTTCGATCAAGACACCTTTGAAATGACCCACTTAGCGGACTACCTACGCAATAATCCCAACCAACAGGTCTGCCGTCCTTCCCAGTCCAGTTGGGGTTATAAAGGCTTCCACGAATATTGGTTAAATGACACCAATGCTTGGATTTATCCCCACCTACACAAAGCGGCTGAGCGTATGATTGAGTTGAGTCGTCGGGAAGCGGTGGATGAGTTGGAAGAACGGGCTTTAAACCAAGCGGCGCGGGAATTACTGCCTGGCCCAATCCTCCGACTGGGCGTTTATCATGCGGACAGGAACCATGGTGCCCTATGCGGTGCGTCGTACCCGTTCCCATCTGTTGCGGTTGGATAAATTATTTGAAGATATACGCTCAGAAAAAATCGATGCGGGCTGGTTAGAAAAAGTCGAACTGATGGACAATATTTTCCCTAACATTAACTATCGAGTTTATCGACCGATTTAAACTTAAATTGTGTAATGTTTAAGTTTTGTTCTCGAAAATTTCTGCGGGGTTTAGGATTATTCTTGCTGACAGTTAGCTTCATGGTTGGCGTGGCATTGCTGTGGGGAAATTCCCTGGCTTCCCCCACTAAAATTCGGGGGGTTTGGCTAACCAATGTAGACAGTGACGTACTATATGATCCTGCCCAATTAAAAACGGCGATCGCCGACCTAAAAAGTACAAACTTCAATACCATTTACCCGACGGTGTGGAATGATGGCCATACCCTCTACCCCAGTGCCGTGGCCCAGGAATGGTTAGGGCAACCCCAAGATCCCCAACTTGGCGATCGGGATATGTTGGCAGAGTTAATTAGGTTAGCTGGGGAAAAATCTTTGCGGGTAATTCCCTGGTTTGAATTTGGTTTTATGGCTCCCGCGGAAGCGGATTGGGTCAAAGCCCATCCCCAATGGTTAACGGCCAATGCCCAGGGAGAGACAATTTGGCTAGAAGGTGGCGTTATTCCTAGGGTGTGGTTAAATCCTCTCCACCCGGAAGTACAGCAATTAACCACCGCTTTATTGGTGGATTTAGTGCGTCGTTACGATGTGGATGGCATTCAATTGGATGATCATTTTGGTTATCCCTACAACTTTGGCTATGATGCCCTCACCGCTGAGCTTTACCGCCAAGAAACGGGGCATAATCCCCCGCCCCCTCCAGGGCTAGACCTCAATCAAAACTGTGTTAGCGCAGATCCCGTTTGGCAAAGTTGGACTGATTGGCGGTCTGCCAAGATTAGTCGTTATGTAAAAAGTTTAGTGCCGATTTTAAAAGCAATAAAACCCGATTTAACCATTTCCATTTCCCCCAATCCCCAAACCTTTTCCAAAAATTGTTTCCTATTGGATTGGCAAAGTTGGCATCAAGGCGGTGTTATGGATGAGTTAGTACTACAAATTTATCGGGATAAGCAATCAGCTTTTGAAGGGGAATTACAGCAACAACTTGTACAGGATACGAAACGAGAAATCCCTGTAGTAGTGGGCATCCTCAGTGGCTTAAAAAATCGCCCTATCCCCCCGGAAAGAATTCGACAACAGGCCCAGTGGGCGGATAGGAATAACTTTGGAGGCAACGCTTTCTTTTTCTATGAAAGTTTATGGAATTTAGAAGCCCAAGCCCAGGACAATCCTCATCCTTTACGTCAATATTGGCAGAGATTTTATCGGCAGTTAAACAATCAATCCTGATTTTTTCCTAATACCCTTTTTCCTTTTAAGAGTGTTTGTTAAAAGCTCCACTGAACCCGAAAATTTGGGGAGAAACTAGATACAAGTCCTCCAGTATTGCCAGAGCATTAGTGGCTCGATTTGGGGAGAAACTAAAACTTTTCACACAGTCTCTAACTGTCCTGCTTCTAGGTTAATAATCCGTTCGGCAAATGTCTCTAAATATTCCGGGGTATGGTTGACCATAATAATGGTTGTGCCATGGTCTTCGTTGAGTACCTTTAATTTGCCTAAAACCTTTTTGGCTAGGGCCGGATTGAGAGCCGCAGTGGGTTCATCAAGTAAAAAAATACGGGGATTTAAAATCGCCCCCCTAACAAGGGTTATTAGTTGTCGTTGTCCCACCGATAATTGCAATTCGTTGCGATCAAGCCAGTCAAGGGAAATTTCCCAAATATCACAGGCTTCCATTAACCTTCTTTGGCATTCTGTTTTGCTGATTTTTTGTAATCTCAAAGGGTAAGTTAACGTTTCCGCTACGGTCATGCCCAGCAATTTCGGTTCCTGGGGTACTAAAACTATCTCCCGCCGCAATTGTTGAAGATGATAATCATCTAAAGATTTTTCATCATAAAAAATATGGCCACCACTAATGCCCTGGAGTCGATTCAGTAACCGCAAAAGGGTACTTTTTCCCGATCCCGATCGCCCTTGGATGCCCAGGAGTTCCCCGTGGTTAATGTCGAGGGAAATATTAGTCAGCAGGGGGGTGGCACCGGTAATGTCGGTGGTGCTTACTCCGATTAACTTAATTAGGGAAGGCATTAGCAATGGCTCGCCTGTTGACGGATTAATTGTTGTACTTTGGCGAGGGCGGGATTAACTTCCACATTTTGGCGATCGGGATTTTGCTCAAAGGACTGTTGTTCCTGGGCAATCATGCGAATATCCTGCTCAATTAATCCTTCTAGTAAGGGCCGGGCGGTACCGGATAACCAATTTTTGAGGAAACGTCGAAAGGCCACGGGTAATTTATGGAGCTTAGGAAAGGCTTGTAATGACGTGAAGTGGACTAGATAGGCTTTGGTTTCACTAGGGGAAATGGGACAAAATAAACAATAAATTTTAAAATCTTCCCCCAGGGTAGAAGACCAATGGGGATAAATATAACTAACCCTTAAATTTTCGGGGTGTAGTCGCCGTAAAGCTGGGAAAAATAATTGGGAAATAGACCAGATTTTATCAATTTTGTAATAACTTTGGGCATCGTAGTCCACCACCACCCGATCGCCAGCGGCTTCAATATTGCTTAGGGAAGCGGAAGCCCAAGCCTGGTAATTATCATGTAAATGCCCATGGTACATATCCATTAAATTCTCAATGAGATAGGAAAAATGCCCAGGGCAGTTAAAGGGAGCAAAACTGCCAATATAGTTAAGATGATCCCACTCCGGTAGATCCAGGGGTTGGGGGTTGTGATGGGCTAAATAATCGGTATCCCCCGGATAAAGCCAGATGAAGCCGTCCTTTTCCTGCACAGGATAGGTTCGCAAACGACAGGGGGGAAGTTTTTGACCCGCCTCAAAATAGGGAATTTGGGCGCAATGGCCCTGGGTATCAAACTGCCAACCGTGGTAGGCACATTCAAGGTTATTCCCCACCACCAGTCCCTCACTCAATCGCACCTGACGGTGGGGACACCGGTCTTCGATCGCCTGGATGTGGCCCTGCTGATCCCGGTAAATGGCGATCGGTTGCTCCCACAGGGTTACCCCCACGGGTTTGGTTTGCACCTCCTGGGCCTGGGCCACCACATACCAGTGGTTCAAATTGATGGGGGCAGTGCGGAGGCCGGACAATGTCCCACGATGGGTGGACAGGATACTCATGGGCAGAGCAGTAAAAGCGTTAAAAAAAATAGCAAAAAACTTTTTCCAGACTAGCTAAAGAGCCCTGTTCCCGGCGGGGGCTTAAGCGTCAGAAAAAGCCCAAGCAATCCTGCTAGAATAAGGCATTCAAAATGATTTTTCAAACCGTCTTCTATGCCTTCCCCCTCCAACAGTGCGGCCTTTTCCCTCGACGACTTTGCCAAAGCCCTCGACCAGCACGACTACCGGGCCGAAAAGGGCCAAACCGTCCACGGCAAAATATGTCAGCACAGTAACGAAGGCGTTTATGTAGATTTTGGCGGTAAATCCCCTGGTTTTGTTCCCCTCCAGGAGTTGGGCATGCGGCCCCACGCAGAAATAGAGGAAAGTTTTCCCCTAGACAGTCAATGGGATTTCCTGGTCACCAGCGAACAAAATGATGAAGGCCAAGTTCGGCTTTCCCGTCGCCAATTGCAAATTCAGCAATCCTGGGAAAATTTGGCGGAATTAGAAGAAAGTGGCAAAACCCTAGAAATGGTCATTACCGGCACCAATAAAGGTGGTGTAGTGGGGGATGTGGAAGGCCTGCGGGGCTTTATTCCCCGATCGCACCTCATGCACAAGAACGACATGGAAGCCTTGGTGGGTCAAGTGCTCAAAGCCCATATTTTGGAAGCAAACCAGGATACAAATAAGTTGGTACTTACCCAACGCCGCATTCAACAGGCGGAGTCCATGGGCAAAATTGCAGTGGGCAATATCTATGGAGGTACAGTGGCCAAAATCCAACCCTACGGCGTTTTTGTGGAAATTGAAGGGGTAACGGGGCTATTGCACGTTAGTCAGATTAGTGGCACCAGGGTTGATTCTTTGAATACCCTGTTCACCTTTGGCCAGCCCATCAGCGTGTACGTCCAAGAAATTGATGAGTACAAAAATCGTATTTCCCTTTCTACCCGTATTTTGGAAGCTTATCCAGGGGAATTGGTGGAAAAATTTGACGAGATGATGATCGATGCCCCCAATCGTCTTGCCTTGGTGCAGGCTAAGTTAAGCCAGACGGACAAACAGGAACAGTTGGAAAAAGCGAAGTAAGGGCTAGGGGTCAATTCACCAGAACCCAAAACCAAAAGAAGTCAGAGAACCTTCCCTGACTTCACCAAATGTTGTTGTTGCTTGAGGAAATCTCAGTGGCGGTTTCCCAACTCGCGCAGTCCTTGATTTCTATAGAAAAATTGTAACATGGAACACGATTTTTGTAACAAAAAATAAAGTTTAGCTTTCTCAGCCCCCATTTTTAACAAAAGTCCCTTATCCTGAAAGACTTTGCCAATTTTTATTTTCCCTTGTTAGTGGGAGTTTGGAGCCATTGCCGGGAAGCAATGTTTAATTAACTGGCTGGTTGAGCCGTTCGCTTTCTAGCCGTTGGATTTCCTGTTTAGCCTTTTGCAGTTGTTGATGGTAATACTGAAAATCTTGGGATTGCCCCCGGGGATCCAGTTGTTCCAATTTCCTCGAACAATATTGGGTGTATTTTTCCCAGGGTACTTTTTCCATAATGGCGATCGCCTCTGGGATGCGTAGGTTAGGGCGGAATAGGTCTTCGGTGGTGGTTTCCGTTAGTTGAAAGAAGGATTCAACGGGCTTAAAGTCTTCCTCCTGTTCCAAATAAGCTATTTGTACCAACAAGGGTAGTTGATTATCCGCATCAACAGAGAGATTAAAGTGATCCATTACTTGGTCTATCTTTTGCCAAAGTAAACGGTGGTGGGCAAAGCTAAACAGTAAATCCCTCTCCGTTAAAATTTGATTGATATTTTGCCGTTGATCAGGACAGTGGAGATAAATCCTGAGTAGGAGAGCTTCCGCTTTTTGCAAAAGACTACTTTGGGGATCTAGAACTTGGAAGGGGCGGGACTGACCATTCCCCGACTGGCGATCGCCGCTGTGTTTCAACTGATTTAACAAATTACTAACTTGCAGACCCATTAAGCGGGCATCCCCTTGGCTCAATATTTCCGCACAGATTTGGACGTAATAGGATTGTTTATTTTGATCCGTTAAACGCCGTAAAATATCTATCATCCCCCGGGCTATCTGTTCAAACTCCGTGGCATTTTTCAAGTCTTTCTGGCGGACTAACTGTTGAATTTGCCAATCCACCCAGAGGGGCGCTTCCGCAATTAATTGTTGATAAACTTCGATATTTTGCGGATCCGACTGGATGAATTCATCCGCATCTTTGCCCGCCGGTAAATTTAAAATTCGCAAGTTAACCTGGCCACTGTACACCAGGGGTTCAATTTCCTGGATCGCCCGTTGGGTGGCGGTAATACCGGCTTTATCCGCATCAAAATTAAAGATAATTTGCTTAGATTGACTAAAACGCATTAAATTTTGGACTTGATCTCGGCTGAGGGCGGTTCCCAGGGCTGCCACGGTTTGGTTAATCCCCGCTTGGTGTAGGGCAATGACATCGAAATAACCCTCCACCAAAATGCCATAATCCACTTTTTGGATAGCGGTTTTGGCCTGGTCTAAGCCAAACAGGGTTTTGCCCTTATGGAATAGGGGGGTTTCCGGGGAATTGAGATATTTAGGCTCATCGTTGCCTAGAGTTCTGCTGCCAAAGGCAATGGGGCGACCCTGGCCATCCCGGATGGGAATCATTAAACGGTGGCGGAATTGATCGTAATAGCCACTGCCAGATTGACGGGCTTTGATTAACCCTGCTTTCTCTACGGCGGCCAGGGGGTAACGTTTTTGTTCAATCAAATAGCGGTAAAGGGTTTCCCAACCATCGGGGGCATAACCTAATTGAAATTGTTGGATGGTTGCCTGGGATAATCGTCGTTTTTCCAGTAAATAATCTAAGGCAACTTTTCCCTGGGGCTGAAAAAGGGTGTGGTGATAAAATCCAGCGGCCACAGCCATAATTTCATAGAGTTGCTCCCGCAGGGAAAGCTGTCGCTGTAATTCCTTTTTTTGCTCCGGTTCTAAAGTCTGAACGGGCACTTGGTAACGGCGGGCCAAATCCAGGGCCACATCGGCAAAGGAACGTTTACCCAGTTCCATTAAAAATTTGAAGGCATTGCCCCCGGCCCCACAACCGAAGCAATAATACATTTGCTTAGCGGAGCTGACGGTAAAACTGGGGGATTTTTCATCGTGGAAGGGGCATAGACCCACATAATCCCTACCCCTTTTTTTGAGCACCACATAATCCCCCACAATTTCGACGATGTCTGTCCTTTGTTTGATTTCTTGGATGGTATCTGGATGGAGACGGGGAATGGCCATGGGGCGAGGGTAGCTCAAGCAAACTTGGTTGGAAAGGAAGTGTATGGCAAATATTTAAGTGCCTTTCTAGCTTATCCGAGGAGGCAATCTGGGGGGGGTTGGGGTAGTTCCCTGGGCAAGCTATCCTGTTGTTGGATCGGTTCAACTGGAAAAACCCATGCGTATTTGGCGATTTGTCCTGACGGGGCTAGTGATTGTATTTTTTTCCCTTGGTGGGGGATGGGCCATGGCCAGACTTTTCCCCAACGGCATCCCTCAACAACGGCGATCGCCGCCCCCTTGATTGCCCAGGGACAGGGGAATCTTCAAAATAATTTGGGCCCCGTTATCCCGGAAAATCCCCATTCCGTTGACCCCATTCCCACCCGTTATCTACCAGGTTTTGAGTCCTATATTGAAAGTTGTACGGGCTGTCACATTGCTCTGCCCCCGGAGGTTTTGCCCCTGGAGTCATGGCAGGAAATTTTACGTCGTCCCGATGTCCACTACGGTGTGAGCATCCCTAATATCAATCGCCTTACCCAATTGTTAATTTGGGACTATGTGAGCACCTTTTCCCGGCCCTTATCCCCCGGCGCTCCGGTGCCCCTCTACGCTGAAAAGTCTCGTTTTTTCAAAGCTCTACACCCCAGAGTTCCCATGCCCCCAGAGGTGACGAGCGGCACTTGTATTACCTGTCACCCCGGAGCACCCCTGTTTGATTTTGTCACCCTTACCCCGGAATGGCAGGATGCGCCCTAGGTTGGTCAGTATTTTTAACTGAGGGCCTTGGTTTTGTCCTTGTCCAAAAGGTAATGTTGACTTTCCGATCGCCCTAGACGTTGGAGATAACGGTTAAATTGCCAGGTGCCGGTGCCGATGACCAGGGTTTGGGTCAGCATTGACAGGAAAAATAAGGGGGACACAAAACTAGAGCCTTCCGCCATGGCCACCACCGGCATAGGACTAAACCACATCACCGAGGGGCTATTAGCGCTAGATCCAATGGCGATCGCCCAGGGTAATACGGCCATAATTACCACGGCCAAAACTAGCACCAAGGGCCGGGGGATGGGAATGCGGGCCGTGCCCCATTGCAGAAGGGTGGCGAAGGTAAAACTCCACAGCAAGCCCATAACTATTGCTACCAAGATACTGCCTAGGGGAAGATCATCTCTAACGGTTACCGGATGGAAAATAGGCACCAGCAGTACCATGGGTAAGGTTAATAATCCCGTCAGCAAAAGGTTAAAAGCGATCACCCACTGGGCGGGGCTATTTTCCGTAATTAAGGCTTGCCACCCCCAGGTGCGATGCTCTCGGGGAGATTCGTGGCGATAGCGACTCCAATCCCGCAGATAACCCAGTTGGGGTGATAGGGCTAGGGTTAGTCCCAAAAAGAATAAACAAAGGGTGAGTTGCCAACTGCCCAGGTTCAACAATAGAAAATCTTGATAGTCGTGGACTTCATAGTCTTGAAATAAAAATCCATTGGCGATCGCCACTAGGGAGAGGGTGACCCCCACACTTTGGCGTTTACTCCAGGCGGTGCTGAGGGGACGACGAAAACGACGGCGTAAAACCTGATGACTCCAATAGATTCCCACCCCGTAGTTAAAAGCCATGAAAGCCATACCTAGGGGAGCAAATTTAAATAAATTCCCACCGTACCAACGCAGATGATCCAGCTCATTAGGGCCGAGATAACCGACGGTACTGGTGGGTAAAAAGGTGGATTGGGCCAGATAAACCAAAGCTTTACCTGGGTAAAGGAAAGTGAACCAAGATAAAAAGAACGGTTCCCAGTCCGTATCCCTCAGGGTCGTAAAGGTGAATATCATCAGCACAACGGCTAACAAACCGGCGATCGCCGCACTTTGGGAAATGGAATAATTTTTGGAATTACCACTGAGGCCAATCCAGAGGGCAATGTGGAAAAAGAAAACCGCCCCGACCGCCACCACTGCGTAGTAACCCACCAGCATGGTTAAAGAAATCCCCGCCCCCATTGCCGCTATTAGATGTAGGGGCAAAAGGGTCAGCAAAAATCCGTAGAGTAAACTGGGAACCCCCAAAATTTTTCCCCAAATGAAGTTAGTTTCCGATTGGGGGCTAAGCCGCACAAAATTTAATGTGCCCTGCTGACATTCCTTTTGTGAGTCCGCTATCAACAAATAAACCCCCGCCACCAGAAGGATGACAATGCTGGCCATGCTCAGAAAGGTGAAACAATCTAACCACCACAAACGCCAGTTAATGGCCAACTGTCCCGATAAATCCTGAGTACACAAAAAAAGTCCATTGGCGTATTCCGAATCGGGTAATGGCCCCAGGCAGTAACGGTCATATTGCTCCTCCATCTCCGGATCTAACACCGGTATGCCAGCACCGATAAAAAAGAGAATGACCGCCTGGCACAACGCACTGGCTAGGAGGATTAAGCGAATTCTGGACTGGGATAAACGGCCCTTCATTTCCCGATATAACTGGGGATTCCAGTTCCCCAGGCGATCGAGACAGTCAGTAAAAAAATTAACCATGGCAGGGTGGGGAAAGGGGTTAGTGAAATGATTTCAAACCAAGTTTTGGCAACTGTTCGTAAAGGTCTACTTTGCTCCCTAATAAATCCCCTATTACGGGGGGAGATTTTGGCTTATGCCCTCCGATAATGGAAGGGGTAAGGGGGCTTTGCAAACATACTCCAAAAAAATGTTGAGAATAGCAAAAATTAACGGTGGAAAAAAAGAAAAATCAGGAAACCTGTTGGTGCCCAAGCTTGAGAAAAATACTTTCCAAATCCTCCTGTTGACAATGGAACTTACTCACCTGGCAACCAGCATAGACCAAATTTTTTAGCAAGTTAGCGCTGTCGGTGGCGGAACCGGAAAAAACTACTGAGCAGTGGGCCTCGTCGCAAGAATTAGCAGAATTTTCTTGACTTCCCTGACCATAGTTTATCTGCCAATCTTCCACACCGGGTTGATTTTTAAGGCAATCTGTCAATTGCTCTATCCCCGCTAACAACGTAATGCTGATGGTGCGCTGGCCTAGTCGGTTATACAAATCTTCTAAGGTGGTACTTTCCACCAAACAACCCAGTTCCATCACCCCGATCGCCGTGCAGAGTTCCGCCAGGTCGCTCAACACATGGGAGGAAATCAAAATGGTCATGCCTGCGGACTGCAAAACCCGGATTATGTCCCGAAACTGTTGCCGGGCAGGGGATCTAGTCCAGACACCGGCTCATCCAGTAGCAGTAAAATCGGCTCGTGGATAATGGTGCGGGCTAAACTTAGCCGTTGTCTCATGCCCCGGGAAAGGGTATTAATGCGGCTATCCCGTTTGCTGGTTAGTTGCACCAACTCCAACACTTCCTGGATGCGGCGGCGACGGCCCGGATTTTTGAGATGGTACAGTCGGGCAAAGTAGTCCAAATAATCCCAAACGTTTAAGTCTTCGTAGAGGGGATAATCATCGGGTAAATATCCCAGATATTGCTTGATCCGTAAATTAGCTTCCCCCGGCACTAGGCGATCGCCAAAGAGATAAATTTCTCCCCTGGTGGCTTCCTCCGCCGTAGCCAACATCCGAATTAAGGTGGTTTTGCCCGCGCCGTTGGGGCCAATCAGCCCGTACACCGACCCCTCAGGAATGGTTAAGTCCACATTGGTCACGGCCCCCTGGCGATCGAAGCGTTTAGTCAATCCCTGGGTGAGCACTGCGGCCCGGCTATCGCTGGTTATAACCATAGGTTTCCTGGTAATTTGACGATTTCAAATGGCGAAATTCTATCATTTGTCCCTTGAAACTTGTGGCGTTGCCGGTGAATATTCAACAATGTTTAATCCCCCACCAAATAAGTGTAACGCCGCAGACTTTGCTCATAATCCTCCAACAACCGCCGGGATTCCTCCAGGGTAATTTGACCATTACTCAAGGCTAATTCCGTATGTCGCCGTAACCCTTCCAGGAGGTCTTCGGAATCGTATTGCACATAGCCCAAAACCTCAGTCATGGTATCCCCCCGTACCACCGATTCAATCTGGTAACCCTGGGGAGTGGTGGCAATATGAACCACATTAATATCCCCAAACAAATTATGTAAATTACCCATGATTTCCTGGTAAGCCCCCACCAAAAACATGCCTAGGTAGTAAGGATTTTGGTTACTTTCCAGGGGATGAACTTCCAAATAGGGCTTTACGTCCCACAAATCAATAAAACGGTCAATTTTACCGTCACTGTCACAGGTTAAATCGGCGAGAATCACCCTCTGATCGGGTTTTTCCCGTAAACGATGGATGGGAAGAATAGGAAAAAGTTGATCCAAAGACCAGGATTCCGGGGCCGATTGAAAAACGGATAGATTGACGTAATAAATATCCGTCATGATCTTATCCAAAGCTTGAAAGTCTTCGGGAATGTAATCTAATTCCCTCGTGATTTGAAAGATTTTTCGGCAACAGGCCCAATGAATTTGTTCGGCTTGCCCCCGCTCCGTCAAACTTAGATAACCAAAGTTGAACAAACTACTGGCTTCGGCCTTCAGTTGCAGGGCATCGTGGTACTGTTCCTGGTAATGATCCGCCGTAATGGTTTCGTAGCATTCCCAGAGGTTTTTCAACAGGGGATGGCTGTCTTTCTCCGGCTTTTTGGGTTCACTGAAGCCGGTTTGGTTAGTCCCCAATACATCAAAAATTAGTACGGATTGGTGGGCCATGATGGCTCGACCGCTTTCACTCACTAAAATCGGCGGCGTTACCTGCCCCAGTTCACAGGCATCTTGAATGGCGGCCACAATATCGTTGGCATAGTTCTGCATATTGTAGTTTTTGGAAGCGGGGTAATTGGTTTTGGAACCGTCATAGTCCACGGCTAAACCGCCCCCCACGTTGAAGTAGCGCATTTTTGCCCCCAGCTTGGCCAGTTCCACATAGAGTTGGCTGGCTTCCCGCATGGCTTCCTTAATCAGGGTGATGTCGGAAATTTGCGTGCCCAGGTGGAAATGGAGCATTTTCAGACAATCCAAATCGCCGTTTGCCTCCAAACAGTTAACCACGGTCAGAATTTCTGGAATTGTCAGCCCTAACTTGGCCCGATCGCCTTTAATGGAAGTAGTTTCAGAGGATTTAGGGGATTGGCAACTGAGTTTGGCCCTTACCCCCAACATGGGTTTGATGTTTAATTGCTTGGAAATATGCAACACCCATTCCAGTTCCCGGAGTTGCTCAATGATGATGATGGGACGGTGTCCTAGGCGTTTTGCTAACAGGGCGGTTTCTAAATAATCCCGATCCTTGTAGCCGTTACAAATAATTAGGGGCTTAGCATATTTATCCTGGCGATCGAGGGAGGGGGGCAGGGTGGCGAGGACAATCATTAATTCCGGTTTTGACCCCGCTTCGAGGCCAAATTGGGATGTTTTGCCCAGTTTTACCAAGGCTTCTACCAAATGTCGTTGTTGATTGCACTTGATCGGATAAACCCCCTGGTAGGTGCTGGGGTAGTTGTACCGGGCGATCGCCTTGGCAAAGCAACTGTTTAATCTCCCCAGGCGATCGGCCAAAATATCGGAAAAACGAATTAATAGGGGTAAACCCAATTTCCTTTTCCGCAAAGCTTCCACCAGTTCCAATAGGTCCAACGACCCCCCCCGATCGCCGTTGGGAGAAACGGTGACATTACCGGCGGCATTAATGGCAAAGTAGGGGGCACCCCAGGCTTCAATGCGATAGAGGGCTTCACTTTCCTCAATGCTCCAGGGGGAAGACTTTTTCTTACTTTTCTTACCGGTTAGCTTTTCCCCAGGCAATAGCTCCGCACCCATAACCAGTGGCCTCCTAAAACAATTCCCCCTTAATCCTAATGGTTGCCGGGGCAGGGGCGATCGCCGCCACCGGGGATTTGATTGGTGATTTTTCTGGAAAATTAATTGTGATTACTCGTTTTCTTCTTTTACTGGGGCATAATCAACAAAATCTTTTTTCCTATTTAACTTTTTATTTTTACCATTTGTTGATGCCAGTAACCGCTGACCCCAATGGGGATAAAATCCTAGATAAATAAACAGATTTCCCCAGAGCAACAGCCCCAATAGTAAATAGGTTTTCAGCCAAAAATTATCATGGAAGTCTTCCATAATCCCTACACTGGCAAGACTAAACATTAAAGTTAAAAGCGGCAATAGCAAACGCTTAGATACTTTTAAACGACGGGGTGAGGAAGACTTTTTCGGCATGAATTAATCCTCGTAAATATTTTGTGGGGGTAGCGTTTAGGCTGATGACACTAGGATTCAGTGTAAATTGCCATGGGTCATGGCCTCTTAGCTACCCTAGCGGTGCCCGGCTTCGGGAATTGGACAATCGTTGGTTAAAATTCAAATGACATCGCTTGCTGGAGTTACCTAGGCCCCCTTCCGTTTTTGTTACCCTTATTGTTATTCAATCCGCCAATTATTTATGGTTCGTCGTCGCTCTGTTCCCTGGATTCATCGCTATTCCCGCTTAATCATGGGGGCGATCGCCGTCCTGGGGATTTTAATAACCTCCTATCTCGCCTACTTGTCCTTAACTGGGGGGCAAGCTATCTGTCCCGTTGATCCAGCCACCGGGACTTCCAGTTGTGATCTGGTTCTACAGAGTGCCTACGCCAAAGTTTTTGGGATTCCCCTGAGTTTATTTGGGCTAGTGGCCTACCTGGCAATGGGGGGAGCGGCCTTGATTCCTTTTGTAGTGAGCGAAGAAAGCAATAAGAAGCAACGTAATTCCCTGGAAAATCTTACTGGGCGATTTTTGCTCATTGGTGGCACATCCATGGCCATCTTTAGCGGCTATCTGATGTATATTTCCTTTTTTAAACTGCAGGAGGCCTGCTGGTATTGTCTTACCTCGGCCCTTTGCTCTTTAATACTATTTGTTCTAGCCGTTATTGGTCGGGAGTGGGAAGAAATGAGTCAAGTATTTTTTACCGTTGTGGTAGTGGGAATGGTAACCCTGGTGGGGTCTTTGGGGCTCTATGCCAGTGCGGATGGTTCCCGGGCGAATATGGTAGACGGTAAAACTGTCATTCCAGAAATCGTTGGCCAACCCAGACCCCCCAGCGGTTGGCCCGTCACAACCCAATCTGGCCCTGCAGAAATTGAGCTAGCAGAACATTTGACGGCTAAAGGGGTGCTCAATTACGGTGCTTTTTGGTGTCCCCACTGTTTCGAGCAAAAACTACTGCTGGGTAAGGAAGCCTTTGAAAAAATTAAATACATCGAGTGTGACCCCGCCGGGAAAAATCCCCAAACCCAAGCCTGTGTAGATGCGGGCATTCAATCCTTCCCCACCTGGGAAATTAATGGCGAACTTATGCCTGGGGTCAGAACGGCAGAAGAATTGGCCGAGTTAACGGGTTATGAGGGAGATACTAATTTCAAATACACCCTGGGCAAATAGTTAGGGGGTTAGGGGGTATGCACAGATCAGCCCAGGTCTTTGTGGGTAAAAGGTCTAGCCTCCTGGCCGCTGTAGGTGGCAGCAATCTGCCCATTGCCCCAAAGTTGATATTTGTAGGTAACTAGACCCTCCAGCCCTACGGGGCCCCGGGGGGGCATTTTTTGGGTGCTGATGCCCACTTCCGCCCCAAAACCATAACGGAATCCGTCGGCAAAACGGGTACTGCAATTGTGGTAAACCCCAGCGGCATCCACCTGTTGGCAAAATTGTTCAGCGGTGGCTAAATCTTCGGTGATAATGCCGTCGGTGTGTTTGGAGCCGTAGGTATTAATGTGGGCGATCGCCGTGGCGGGGGAATCGACAATTTTGATAGCCAGGATCAAATCGCTATACTCGGTGCGCCAATCAATGTCGGTGGCGGATTCACAGTCAATTAATTTTTGGGTGGCTTCATCTCCCCGTAAACTAACCCCCTTTTCCCGTAACGCTTTGGCTAAGGGCGGTAAAAATTCAGCGGCGATCGCCTGGTGGACTAATAAAGTTTCAATGGCGTTACAGGCGGCGGGATATTGGGTTTTGGCATCCACCGTAATGGCAATGGCCTTAGTTAAATCCGCTTTAGAGTCTAAATATAAATGACAAATACCATCGGCGTGGCCCAACACTGGAATTTGGGTATTTTTTTGAATATATTGGACAAATTCGTTGGAACCCCGGGGAATAATCAAATCCACATACTGGTTTAGTTCCAACAGACCCCGAATCTCTTCCCTGGTGGTGACAAGATTAACCGCATCGACACTGACAGCAGTGTTACTTAAAGCCTTTTGAATAACCTGGGTTAACACCCGACAGGAATGGGCGGCTTCCTTGCCTCCCTTGAGAATGACCGCATTGCCGGATTTAATTGCCAAACTACTAATTTGGATTAAGGCCTCTGGCCGGGCTTCAAAAATCACCCCCAGTACCCCCAATGGACAACCCACCCGTTTGAGGATTAAACCTTGATCCAGTTCCCGATGGAGGGTAACTTGTCCCAAGGGATCCGGTAGATTTTCCACATCCCGCACCCCGGCAATGGTGGCTTGGAGCTTACTTTCCCCCAATTTCAAACGATTGTAGAGGGGTTTAGAAATTCCTAACTTTTCCGCCTCGGCACAGTCCGCTTCATTCGCCGCCAAAATTTCCGGCATTGCCGCCGTTAAACCATCGGCCATGGCGGCGATCGCCTGGTTCCGGTCAGCCGTCGAAAGGGTTCCCAGATGTAGGGCCGCTTGGCGGGCATTTTTAGCAAGTTCCAACAACGCCGAGGAAGAAGAAACAGAGGCAACCATATCACTAGACTCCAACCGAAAAAAAGACTTTTACCAACGTATCAATTTTCATCCCCCCTACGACCAATTAACTAATCAACTTTTTTTAATTTCGGGGAATGATAGAGCATAGCTTCACCGCAGTGATTATTGTCGGAAGCATCGGTTATTCTGAAATTATGATGCGGCGAAACTCCGTGTACTGACTATGAATCATATTAATATCAAAGACTAAAATCCTGTCCTCGCAGATATGATAAATAATATGAACCAATCCAAGCAAGCAAAATTAATTACAATCAATCATCAACAACCAAATAATCAAGAAAGAATTAAGATAGCAGAAATATACCTAGGATTACAAAAAATAGTCAATAATTTAATCTGTAGAAATTATGAATATCGTCTTAATAAAATCTCCGGTCAAACTAATATTGGAGTCACTAAAAAAATACCTACAAACCGAGTACAAAAGCAACTTAGTGCAAGTCATTCTTTTCGGTTCCCAAGCTAGAGGGGAAGCTAAGCTTGATTCCGATATTGACATTTTAATTGTCCTTAAGAATGATTTTGATTACTACCAAGAAATCAAGAAAATTAGTCCTTTTGTTAGTGAGTTATGTTTGGAACATAACCAACTGATTGCTTGCTGTTTTACAGCCTTGCAACAATGGCAAACTGAAAATAATGCCTTTTACTGCAACATTCACGCAGAAGGGATTACGTTATGAACGATGTTGCCCAAAAGTTTTTAGAATTAGATTTTGCCACTGAAATTATTAAGTAAAAATGCCGTGAGTGATTCCCCAACTCCCCAACTCCCCCCCGGCCACGATCAACAGGATCAGGAAAACGCCCTTGCCCGTCGAGAAGAACTCAAAGCTACTTCGGAAAAATGGTTTGAAATCATGATCCGGGCCCAGCCCCACCACACAGATTATGGTGGTGTCGTTTGGCATGGCACCTATCTCACGTGGCTAGAAACTGCCCGGGTGGAATGCTTACGCTCCATTGGGGTGGATTTTGCCAATTTAGTTAAATTGGGTTGTGATCTGCCCGTAGTTAATCTTTCCCTGCGTTATCATCGCTCCATCCGCCTGGGGCAAACCGCCGTTGTTAAGGTGCAAATGCAGGAAATCCAGAAAGTACGGCTGGAATGGCAAAATCAGATTGTTTGTTTGGAAACAGGACAACTCTGCGTAACGGGAAAAATTACCCTAGTGGCGATCGACCCCGCCAAGGGAAAAATCATGCGCCGTTTGCCCCCGGTGGTGGAACAGCGTTTATTGAAGTTGAGGTATTGACCACAATCCTATGCCCGAACTTAATTTTCCTTGTTAGGATTGGGCTTAGGTTTGTCCCTTGCCAAACTTGGTCTTAACCCTGTTACTTCCATTCCCTCTTTCCATCCTCCTTCCCATGAGCCCCCGCGTTTTTCGCCTCCGTCCCCTCTGTGCCGCCCTGCTATTGTCCTTTGGCCTAGGCTCTACCATTGAGCCGGCCCTCAGTGCCCCCACCGCCGCCGCCCCGGAAACACCCCAGATAATCGCTCCCAAGGATACTAATCCAGGGGTTTCCAGCAATGTCACCATGCTAGAAAACAGCCCCAAAGCGGTGGTGGATGAAGTATGGCAACTGGTAAATCAACAGTTTGTGGATAGAAATTTTAACCACACCAATTGGTTATCGAAACGGCAAGATTTGTTAAACCGGAACTACAAGGATAATGGGGAGGCCTACCGTCAAATTGGCCAAATGCTGAAGGATTTGAATGATCCCTACACCCGTTTTCTGTCCCCCGAGGAATTTGCCGTTCTCAGTAGCCAAACTTCTGGAGAAGCTTCCGGAGTGGGTATTCGTATTTTGATGGATAAACGCAGTAGTGATCTGGTGGTGGTGGATGTGATGCGGGGCACCCCAGCGTTGAAAGCGGGTATTCGTCCCGGCGATCGCCTGGTGCGGATTAATGGTCAACCGGCGGCTTTAATGACTTTGGAAAAGGCAATGGAGGCTATTCAAGGGGAAATTGGCACAGAGTTAAGTCTTCAACTTTCCCGGCCCAAGAGTGGAGTTTTCAGCGTTACTTTAAAACGGGAAAATATCGAAATTGATTCCGTTACCTACGACATTAAACAGGAAGGGGAATTGCGGGTGGGCTATATCCGCCTGGATGAGTTTAGTTCCCATTCCGCCGAACAAATGGAAGCCGCCATTATGGAGTTGGGAGATAAGCGCATCAACGGCTATGTCTTAGATTTACGGGGCAATCCAGGGGGCCTATTAGTTTCTAGCATTGACATTGCCCGGCTCTGGTTGAATCGGGGGGAAATTGTCAGCACCATTGACCGGCGGGGCGGCGATCGCCATTTTTCCGCCAACGGTAAAAACATAACGGATTTACCCCTGGTGGTATTGGTCAATGAACGTTCTGCTAGTGCCAGCGAAATTTTAGCCGGAGCATTAAAGGAACAGGGGCGGGCCACGGTGGTGGGGACGACCACCTACGGCAAGGGTACAGTGCAGTCGGTGAATACCCTATCGGACGGTTCTGGGTTGGCGGTAACCATTGCGCGCTATTACCCTCCCAGTGGTACAGATATTAACCACAAAGGCATTAGCCCCGACATTCATCTGGATATTTCCAACGATACTAAGCTCCAGTTTCGCAATGATCCAACCTTGATGGCCACCGGCGCCGATGCCCAATACCAGCGGGCGATCGGGGTACTGCGCCACTATCAACCGAGCCTGGGTTTACCTCCCGCTAATTCCATGGGGGTAGGACTGTTGGAACCGACCCAACTTTAGGGAGTTTGTCTACTACCAATAGGGGTTTCAGGGTTTCCACTACGGACTGGGCAAGGCTAGACAGATGGTAACCCCCCTCTAATCCCAAGAGAAAATGGGGACAAATTTCTAGTAAATAATGGCTCATCATGCCATAGTCCTTGGGGGTTAAATTCATATAGGCCAAGGGATCGGCTTGGTTGGCATCGTAACCCGCACTGACCAGCAATAAATCCGGTTTAACCTCCCGTAAAAATGGTAAGACCTGTTCTGCAAAAGCTTGCTGATAAACCTTGCCATCCCCTCCGGGCTTGAGGGGAATATTTAAAACGTTGCCATATTTACCCCGATCGCCGGCTTGGCCGGAGCCGGGATAACAGGGAAATTGGTGCAGAGAACAGTAAAAAATGTGGGGGTTATTTTCCACCAGTGCTTCGGTGCCATTGCCGTGGTGTACATCCCAATCCACAATGGCCACCCGTTCAATGTTGGGTTTTCCTAAAGCGTAATGGGCGGCGATCGCCACGTTATTGAGCAAGCAAAAACCCATGCCGGTGTTCCTAATGGCGTGGTGCCCAGGGGGACGGGTCAGGACAAAGGCCGACTCTTGTTGATTTAACAAATGATCAACCCCATCTAGCCAAGCCCGAACGGCCAACCGAGCTAACCCATAACTACGTTCAGAAACGGGGGTATCGCCATCGAGGTAACCGCCACCGGCCTTGGCCAATTTTTCTAATCTTTGTAAATATTCCAGGCTGTGGCACTGAAGAATATATTGATCTAACCCCGGATCATCGGGGGAAGGTTTTTGCCAATGGAGGTAATTGGCCCCAGGCATTTTCCGTAGGGCATTGGCGATCGCCGTTAGACGGGCGGGGCATTCTGGGTGGGTAGGCCCTGTGTCGTGGTCGCAAAAATTCTTCGCTGTAGATGATGGCAACCATGGCAATAACGGAGGGGAACGGAACCGGAAAAGGCATCCGCCGTGGACGAGGTTCATCGACCTAGGGCCATGACCCACCAATGCTATTCTAGGTAGGGTATTGAGCCAAATTTAAGATCGAGGCAGTTTAGGCTATGCAAGTTAATAATCTCGGCTTTATAGCAAGTATTTTGTTCGTGTTGGTGCCAACGGTTTTTCTGTTGATCCTGTTCATCCAAACCGGTAAACAAGGCGAAAGCTAGGCTATGGTCTAACCATTTTAAATAAAAAAGATGATGGGGCAGGATTTTTTATCTACCCCATTTTTTTGGCAATCCTTCACTACAAATTTGCCCTAAACCTAAATACCTTCTTTGCGGGCCAGCAACACGGGACAGGGGGCATTCACCCGGATATAGTCCGACAGGGAAGTACCCAACAAACGGTCTAAATCGGGCAAGCTTTTAGCAATGGAAGGTCGGCGATCGGGGGAACCCAACAACATCAAATCAACGTTGTAATCCTCCGCCAATTCACATAATTTTTCCCCCGGTTTACCCCCAGTTACAGTGGAGCGATGGGAAATGCCCAGGCGTTTTGCTTTGGCGATCGCCGGAGCAAGGACAGGGTTTTCTTCAATTTCCTTGCGGGAAAGGGGCAACAAGTCGGGCTTCAGGTCGGGGTTAACCCGGGCTAGGATTAATTCTCCTTCGGGATAATCCCGTAAAAGCTGTAAAGCTAGATCCAACGCATACTCCGCCGCCGCCGATTTATCCAGGGCCACCATGACCCTTTTAATGCGCTTGATGTAGATATCATCTTTCACCAATAGCATGGGGTGATTAGTCAGTTGGAAAACATACTGGCTAACGGAATTTTCCAAAATAGCTTCCAAACGCTTCAAGCCCCGGGAACCCATGATGATCAAATCCGCATCAATTTCATTGGCCACATCGCACACCACCCCCTTGGGATCTCCCTGGCGCAACACGGTGGAAACCTTACTGGGATCAATGGCCACATCCTGCATTAGGTCGGCAAGAATTTTGCCCCCTTCGGCCCATTTTTCCGTGAATGCCTCCGTCGTAATTTGAGGGGGAACCACGTGCAAAATGGTAATGGATGCCTTTTGGATGGCGGGAAAATCCATCATGGCCTTGAGCATCTCTTGGGTTTGGGGGGTACCGGAATCTGCGTATAAAATTTTGCTAAGCATGATAATTGAGTTCCTTGAATCTGTTCGCAAAGGGTTTCCCCGTGCCATCAATCACGGGAAGTCGGACTAGGTGGAGGCTATCCCTTCAGAATACTGCTAATCCAAGCTGAGAAAATTAACGACTTGTTACAGTTAAAATTCAGAATAAAAATTGTCGTCAACCATCACCAATTATTAAAGCCATGGATGTCATTGTGGATTTATGCGTAGTGCCCTTGGGTGTGGGGGTTTCCGTTAGTCAATATGTGGCCGCCTGCCAGAAAGTGTTAACAGAAGCCGGTTTGAAACATACCATGCACGCCTACGGCACCAACATTGAAGGGGATTGGGACGCCGTGTTTGCCGCGGTTAAGGCTTGCCATGAAGCAGTTCACGCCCTGGGAGCGCCCCGCATTACTTCTAGTATGCGTTTTGGAACCCGCACCGATCGCCCCCAGACCATGGACGAGAAGGTGAAAAGTGTGGAAGTATTGCTGGAGAATTCTTAATGCCCGTTGGCCATTCAAATGGTTAAAAACTAATTGTTGTTAGGAACTGGCTCGGTAATTGACAAGGGGTAGGGAGTGACCATGGAAAAATTTTTGAGCATTGCTATTTTCGGGCTCTTGGGTTGGGGGGACGGTGGAGGGGAACCGTTGACGGCCCAAGCATTGGCCTGGCAGAATGCCAAAATTTTCGATGTGCCTACCCAGGCCGACCCCGTAGTTAAGGATATTATCGACGATTACCTTGATCGCCTGGAATCCTTGGGCTATGACCGGAACCGCCAAGGCATTTGGTTGCAATCGGAATGGGCCTATTTGGGCTACAACCAGGAAGAAAAAGCCTTTCCTGCGGCATCCCTGACAAAAATTGCCACCAGTGTGGCCGCCCTGGCCACATGGCCCCCTGAACATCATTTTACTACCCGCTTTTATGCCGATGGCCCGGTGGAAAATGGGGTTTTACGGGGAAATTTGATTGTGGCCGGAGATAATGATCCCCTCTTTGTCTGGGAGGAGGCGATCGCCGTGGGCAATGCTTTACAGCAAATGGGGATTGAAGAAATAACCGGGGATTTAGTTATCGTGGGCAACTTCTTCATGAACTTTAAGGATGACTCCAATATCTCCGGAGCTTTGTTTAAACAGGGTATCGATCAAAGCCAATGGTCGGGTTTAGTGGAAACGGCCTTTAAAGATTTGCCCCCCGGTACTCCCCGTCCCAGCGTTAAAATCGCCGGCACAATCACCAGCCAAGCCATTCTTCCCCCCAACGTCCAACCTTTGCTGGAGCACCAATCATTACCCCTGGCGGCCCTGCTCAAACAGATGAATATCTACAGCAACAATGACATGGCCGAAATGTTGGCCAATGCCATGGGGGGAGCGGCGATCGTGGCCCAAACCACTTCCCAATTGGCCACTATTCCAGCGGCGGAAATTCAACTGCAAAATGGCTCCGGCTTGGGGGTGGATAATCGTCTTTCCCCCCGGGCGGTGACTAAGATGTACCAGGCTTTAAATCAGCAACTTGAACCCCACGGCCTAGGCATTGACGATATTTTCCCCGTCATGGGACGCGATCGCCAGGGAACCCTAGAATGGCGCAGTATGCCCCAGGGGTTAACGGTAAAAACGGGAACATTAAATGAAGTCAGTGCCCTAGCGGGAATTATCCCTACCCAAGGAAAGGGGCACAGTCTGGTTTACCGTCATCAACGGCGGCCGTAACTTTGATCGTTTGCGGGCGGAGCAGGATCGGGTTTTGCAAAAAATTGCCCAGCATTGGCAAGTGACCCCCGAAGCATTGACCCCAGCCCCACGGATAAAATTTCATTGGGGGATGCCGCCCGTAATACCCCCGTCGAAAATCAGCCTTAAAATAACCGACAATATTTGGGCACTGCCTGCGTTGTATTCTTGACGGTTAATTGCCATTAATTTTTTCTCCTCTTTTGCAGACAATGAATAACCCCGCCGCTGTTTTCATTCCCGTCATCCTCGCCGGTGGTAAAGGAGAAAGATTCTGGCCCCTCAGTCGCAAAGAACGGCCCAAACAGTTCCTATCCCTGGATGGTTCCGGAGTCAGTCTGTTGCAGTCAACGGCCCAGAGGTTATTGTCCCTAGCCGGGGGATGGGAAAATTTATGGGTGATTACGGCGGCCCCCATTGCCCAGGGGGTTTTTGAACAGTTACCGGCATTGCTTCGGGAAAATTGCCTAGTGGAGCCGGAAGGTAAAGATACCGCCCCTGCGGTGGCCTGGGCCAGCCTAGAAATTGCCAAACGCTACGGAGATGATGCTGTCATTGGCTTTTTTCCCGCTGACCATTGGATTGGGGATCAACCGGCCTATGAACAAACCCTCCAAGGGGCGATCGCCTTTGCCCAGAGACAGCAATCCATCGTTACTTTGGGCATAAAACCAGATGGCCCCGCCACCGGTTACGGCTACATCGAACAGGGGGAATTGCAGACGGAAATAGATGGCTTGCCGGTTTATAAGGTCAGTCGTTTTACGGAAAAACCCGACCGGGCCACCGCCCAAACCTTTGTCGATAGCGGCAAATTCAGTTGGAATAGCGGTATGTTTATTTTTCAAGCCAGGGTGATTTTGCAGGAATTGGCTAACCACGCCCTGCCGATGTTACTGGCCCTAAAAACCAAGGGAGCAGAGGCCTATGGGGAGTTGGAAAAGAAAAGTATTGACTATGTGTTGATGGAAAAAACGCCATTGGCCTACGTTTTACCTGCTAACTTTGGTTGGGATGACCTGGGGGATTGGAATGCCTTGGAACGGCTTTTTCCCGAAGCCCAGGATAACGTCAATTTAGCTAACCATGTCAGTCAAAATAGCCAGGGCTGTATTGTTTATGCCAGCGATACAAATCAAGTAATTGCCACCATTGGTTTAAATGATGTGGTCGTTGTGCGGGAGGGCAATGTCACCCTGGTGGTGCCCAAGGATTCCACCCAGGACATTAAGCTACTGCTCAAACAATTGCAGTCCAATCCCCAATATCAGAACTTACTTTAGGGATTTTAGGAATTTGCAACGATCCGTTGGATTCACAAAACAGGAACCTTAGCGGCGATCGCCTGCCAATCTCTAAGGAAGCGGTGGCCGCTGGAGATGGGGCATTTAACACCTGGAGGGAATTGTTTCCTGCTTCGATGAGAAAATCCTCCACTAAAGATCCATCATTTTTCAATGCCTGGGCCCGAACCCCCGCCGGATTGGGAATAATGTCATCCGCTGTTACTTCTGGAATTAATTCTTGTAAACTCCGCACAAAGGCCGCTTTGCTAAACGAACGGACTATTTCTTGAAAGCCTTCCTGCCAATGTTTCCCCACCAGTTTCCAAAAGCCTGGATAGGTCATCACTTCCGTAAAATCCCCCCAATCAAAATCCGTTTTCCGGTAGCCTTCCCGCTTGAGGCCGAGCACCGCATTGGGGCCAGCATGGATACTGCCGTCAATCATGCGGGTAAAATGTACTCCCAAAAAGGGAAAGGCGGGGTTGGGGACAGGATAGATTAACCCTTTGACCAAATATCTTTTTTCCGGCTTAAGTTCGTAATATTCTCCCCGAAAAGGCACAATTTTGGCTTTGGTGGCCACCCCAGCCATTTTCGCTAGGCGATCGCTTTGTAATCCACCACAATTAATTAAAAAACGGGTGGAAAAATTGCCTTGATTGGTTTCTATGGTGTGGCCTTGGGCTTCAGTGGCAATAGCGGTTACACAATGATTGAACTTGATTTCTCCTCCCTGGTCAGTGATCAATTGGGCGTATTTTTGGCAAACCAACTTATAGTCAACAATGCCCGAAGTTGGTACGTAGATTCCGCCCAGGCATTGCACATGGGGTTCATGTTCTTTGACTTCTTCAGGGGATAGTTTTTTGACGTTTAAGCCGTTATCTTGGCCCCGTGTAAATAAATTTTCCAGCAAAGGTAATTCTGCTTCCTTGGTGGCCACAATGACTTTGCCACAGACTTCGTAGGGTAATTGATGTTCTTGGCAAAATTCCACCATGCTTTGGTTGCCAGCTTTGGTAAACCGGGCTTTGAAGCTACCGGGCTTGTAATAAATCCCGGAATGGATTACGCCACTGTTGTGGCCCGTTTGGTGGAAGGCGACCCGACTTTCTTTTTCCAGAATTAAAACTTTACAGTGGGGAAAACGACGGCCGACAAATAACCCCGTTGCTAAACCGACAATGCCACCGCCGATGATTGTGATGTCATAGGAAGCCATTTTGTCCTAACCCCTCTTAAAAAATTACCAGCATTCATCTTAGGGCCTGTTTGCAAGGTTTCAGTTTGCCCCCTAAATCCCCCAATTCTGGGGGACTTTTCTCTAGTTTCCCCACAAGCTTGTAGGGTTAGGGGCGCTTTTAAAACACTCTCTTAGGGCTTAGGGCTAAAATCGAGGCTATAGTTTTCGCATCTGCCAACCCATTGCATTCCAAATTTTTCCATGACCATTGAGTTAACCGTTCCCACCATTGCCTGTGAGGCCTGTGCCGAGGCTGTAACCAAAGCTGTTCAGGGGGCCGATGCCCAAGCCACCGTTGTCGTGGACGTGGCCAGCAAAAAAGTAACCATCACCAGTGCCGTTGCAGAGGATCAACTCCGGGCGGCGATCGCCTCGGCCGGTCACGAAGTTGCCTAACTATTTGAATTTATCTGAATCCACCCGCTGAATTGTTGGGACGATTTTACGTTCTGACCCCTTCTGTTTGCATTTCTAACCTAACCCTCTACAATCGAGGGAGTATTTTGCAATCCGTATGTGTGTGAGGCTCTGAATATGCAGTCCCAGTCAAAGGTAAAAGACAAAAAAAGTAAGCTCCGCCAGGGTTCCAACCTCTACAATCTGTCCCTAGGCGGACTTGTGCTCCTTGGTGGCTTAGTTTGGTCCTTACCCGGTGGCACTACGGGAAGCGTAGAAATTGATGTCCCAGCTCCGGCGGCCCCGGTGCAACCCGTTACCCCCGCCGCCCCAGTACCAAAAGTGGTAGCCCCTCCAGCGCAAAGTAAACCGGCTACTCCCCCAGCCCCCTCCGTGGCTAAGCCTGTAACCCCTAAATTAGCGGCTCCAACCATTTTGCCTGCCGCCCCGGTATCTACCCAACCAGCGGCCATACGCCAAGGTTTACAAAAAAATAGCTACATTGACGCGGCCCCCACTAGGACAGAGGTGGAATTCGTTCCCCGTAATAATAATGGTCAGCAGTCCCCCGTTAATACCCGCTACCCCGCTGCCCGTCGTAATAGCAATAATTCTGCCCCGGTAGTTCGTCAACAGGCTAACCCCAATCCCTCCACGGCGATCGCCCCCCGTCGTCAGAGAATTACCGCTAAGAGTCCTGCCCCCGCCAATAATCGCTCTCCCCTCAATCCCCTCAATATTCAACCCAAAGTTAGTTCCCTGGCGATCGGGAAACCGCCGGGAAGTAATCAAATTTTTAGCCTAGATCCCATGGCTAATCGGGGCATCGAAATTGCCCTAGCTCCCCTGCCGGAATATACCAGGGCCACCGGTTTATATGCCGCCCAAGGACAACCGGGCCAGGGGACAGACTTGGTTTTCCCCGTATCTGGTGTTAACCCTATTACTTCTGCCTTCGGTTGGCGGATTCATCCCATCAGCGGCCAAGGGCGGATGCACAATGGCACGGACATCGGTGCCCCCATGGGAACCCCCGTTTTGGCGGCCTATGACGGTGTGGTGTCGGCGGCCCAATGGTCTGGTGGCTATGGTCTGATGGTGACCTTACAGCATTTGGACGGAACCCAGGAATCCCGTTATGCTCACCTGTCCGAAGTCTTTGTGGAATCGGGTCAGGAAGTGGCCCGGGGTGAAGTAATTGGCCGCGTTGGCAGTACGGGCTTTTCTACGGGGCCCCACCTGCACTTTGAATGGCGACACTTAACCAATGACGGTTGGGTTGCGGTAGATGCAGGGCCCCATTTGCAATCTGCTTTGGCTAATTTAATGGAAGCCCAAAAGTATGCCCAAACCCAGGCGGTTCCCCCAAGTTAGAACGCCATTGAATCCCCTGTCGTAATATGTTTGACATTGCCCACGTCTAGTTTCTTTGCCGTGGGTTTTTGTTTTACTGCCTCACCCCTTAGTTGATAGCTAATATTTTTTATGACTGTTTCCGGGCTAGACCGCCATTGGCTAAACAAAGCTACTCCCTATCTATTCCTTTTGCCCGCCTTGGCATTGTTGGGAATCACCGTTTTTTATCCAGCATTGCAAGCTTTTTCCCTGAGTTTTACCCAGTATGAGCTGGATTTAACCAAGGCCCCGGCATGGGTGGGTTTAGCTAATTTTGAAAGACTTTGGCGGGATCGGGTTTTTTGGCTGACTGTTAAAAATACCCTCTTTTACCTGGTGGGGGTAGTTCCCCTTTTAATCATCTTGCCCTTGGGCTTGGCAATTTTAGTTAATCAAAAACTGCGGGGCATTACTTGGTTTCGCATGGCCTATTACACCCCGGTCATTATTTCCATTGTGGTGGCGGGCATTGCTTGGAAAGCTCTCTATGCTTCCAATGGCATCCTTAACCAGGGTTTGGCCCTGTTGGGTTTTAGCGATGGCATTCCCTGGCTCACCAGTCCCAATTTGGCCCTGGGCAGTGTGATGGTAGTGACGATCTGGAAGGGTTTGGGGTACTACATGGTTATTTATCTGGCGGGGCTCCAGGCTATTCCCCAAGAACTTTATGAGGCGGCGGCGATCGACGGTTCCGACGGTTGGAAGCAACATTGGGATATCACCATTCCCCTAATGCGCCCCTATTCCCTGTTAGTGGGGGTTTTATCTTCCATTTCTGCCCTTAAGGTTTTTGAGGAAGTGTACATTATGACCCAGGGGGGGCCCCTCAACGCTTCCAAAACGGTGGTCTATTATGTATATGAGCGGGCTTTTCAGGATTTGGAAATGAATTACGCTTCGGCGATCGGGCTGATGTTATTCTTGATAATTTTCATTTTTTCCGTGATTAACCTCAAACTTTCCGGCGGCAATCCCCTGGCCCGTTAAATTTACCTAAAACTGACATAAGAACTTCATGCCGTCGTCACACCGTTGACATATCCATCCCCTAGATTAATAAATGTCAGCCCAAGCTGTTTTCCCGATTGCTCCTCACAGGGCTGACTTTTTTTCCATATCGATCCACTAGATATAGATCCACTAGATCCACCGGATAAAGCCATGAAAGATGTTTCTCTCCATTCCTCAAAAGCCCCTTCCAAAATCTCCTTAGCCTATTTAAGTTTAGTCCTGGTGGGCATGGGCATCGGTGCTGGAGGAACTTTTGTTTTGACGAATCCCCAATGGGTCGATCGCCTAGCGGAACATTCCGTGGTTTCCCCTTTAGTGAGAAGCCAAGTCAATCCTTCCCGGGAAGAAAATCTTCAGAGTCGTTTGACCCCCAGGGAACCCAGTAATTTTGTCGTGGATGTGGTGCAGTCTACGGGGCCAGCGGTGGTGCGGATCAATGCTCAAAAAACCGTCAAAGCCCAAAGACCAGGGGCCTTGAATGATCCCTTTTTAGAAAGATTTTTCGGTTCCCAAATGCCCCCCATGCCCAATGAGCAGATACAACGGGGAACAGGGTCGGGCTTCATTGTCAGTGACGATGGCAAAATTTTCACTAATGCCCATGTGGTGGATGGGGCCGACGAGGTGACGGTGACCCTCAAGGATGGTCGAACTTTTCCCGGTCGGGTGATGGGTTCCGATCCTTCCACGGATGTGGCGGTGGTCAAAATTGAGGCGGACGATTTACCCACGGTATCCTTTGCCGATTCCGATCGCCTGCAAGTGGGGGAATGGGCGATCGCCATTGGTAATCCCCTGGGACTAGACAATACGGTAACTACGGGGATTTTAAGTGCCACGGGGCGACGCAGTGCGGAAATTGGTGTGCCCGATAAACGGGTGGAATTCATCCAAACCGATGCGGCCATTAATCCCGGTAATTCCGGTGGTCCTCTGTTGAATGCGGACGGCAAAGTCATTGGCATGAACACCGCCATTATTCAAAATGCCCAGGGCATTGGTTTCGCCATCCCCATCAATAAAGCCCAGGAAATTGCAGAACAGTTAATCACCAAAGGTAAAGCGGAACACGCCTACCTCGGCATCCAAATGGCGACCATGACCCCGGAATTGCAAAGTCAACTCCGTCAACAGGGGGGCTTAGATATTCCGGTGGATAAAGGCGTGGTGATTATGAAAGTGATGCCCGATTCTCCAGCGGCGATCGCCAATTTGCAACAGGGGGATGTGATTGAGTCCATGCAGGGGGAAAAAGTAGAAACATCTGAACAGGTGCAGTCCCTAGTGGCTAAACTGTCCGTGGGGGATGACCTGAGCCTGACCGTTTTACGGAATGGTAAACAGGAAAATCTGACCGCCACCATCGGGGCTTTACCCAGTACCCAGCCCAACTAGACCAAATAAACCAAACGGAATAGGACAAATGGGGGCTTTTCTTCTACACTTTTAGGGTGTCAGAGATCTTGAGAAGCCCCTTTTAGTTTTTGAATTTTTTAAATTATGGTTTGGACAAAAGCCCTTGCCGCCACCGACCTTCCCCCCGGTAGTCGCCAAGTAGTTAAATTAGATCAACAGGCGATTCTATTGCTAAATGAGAATGGCACCATCCATGCCGTTAGTAACCAATGTCCCCACCTCAAATTGCCCATGAAAAGCGGCAAAATTGAAAACGGAGCCATTGTGTGTCCTTTCCACCGCAGTGCCTTCGACCTCTGTTCTGGGGCCGTGAAGGAATGGAGTCCTTTTCCTCCAGTGGTGGGAGCTTTGATGGGTAAAATGTCCGCCGAAAAAGCCCTGCCCGTGTTCCCTGTGCGGGTGGAAAATGGAGAAGTGCAGGTGGACTTAGCCGCTTAGTAAAATAGTCTAACCAACGTTGGCATTGCCTTGACCAATAAATCTAGTCCCCTCCCCGTTGACCCCCAGGACAATGGCTTTCCCCCGGTGCATTTCCAAACCCATTTCGAGGGAAGGATGGAAATGTTTGCCCCCCGCTCCGAAGTGGATCACTACCTACAGGCCCATCAGGGTTGGTTTCCCCGGTGTGCCCAGCCCATGGAAGTGGAGCCCCTGGGAGACCATGGCTATGTGCTGACCATTGGGAAGTTCGGGGCCTTGGGTTTTGATGTGGAACCAAAAATTGCAGTGGTACTGGAACCACCCCAAAATGGGGAGTACCTGATGCACACGGTGCCTTTTCCCGATGGCCCCTACCTAGGCTATGAGGTGGATTTTCTTTCCAATATGCTCCTCAAGGAAGTCAATGGCGATCGCCTGACGGAGAAAACGTTAAAGCAATTTGACTACGCAGGGATTCATTGGCCCGAAACCATTACCCAGGTGGCATGGGATTTAAAAATGGATGTGGCGGTGCAATTCCCCAGCTACATTTATAAATTGCCTATGAAGTTAATTAAGTCCACCGGCGATCGCCTGTTAACGGAAATTGTCCGCCAGGTATCCCCCCGTTTGACCTACAAAGTGCAACAGGATTTCCATGAGGAACGGGGTCTGCCTTTACCTCCGAAGAGTGGTCGTTATTTCCAGCGGGTTAAAAATGCTGGAGAGCCGGATCAGAACCAGTCCGAAAATTTAGAAGAAAATTTGGAAATGGATGGGGGCATGGAAATGGCAACGGAAGAAAGGGATTCTTAGGGCAGTTTTTAGTCCTAGGCACCACATAGGGGTTTACCCAAAGTGGCTTCACAGGTTTGTCGTTCCGCCGGGGTGAGATCCGCTTCTTGTAAATCCCGACGGATTACCCTGCCGTTATGGCCCAACAAAAAACGGGGTAGGGACTGGGTAGTAATAACCCCCATATTCTTCATATCGTAGGTGGTGTACTGCACCTTTTCCGGTTGATTAAAATTAAAATCCAATACCGTCAAAGTTTTTGGCGATCGCCGTTCTTGCGCAATCAAAGCCCTGGGCCCCGCCCCCAATAGTCCTGTGTGCAGTAGTTCCAAATTGCCCCTCCGCCCTGGATAGTAGGCGTGTTGATGGCCGCTGACATAGGTATGGACTTGGTATTTTTCCAATAAAGCCCTCAGCCGTTCTGCATTGGCCATTACTTCCCCTGGTTTATTCCGTCCTTCCGCCACACCATAAAGGGGTAAATGGCCGATCGCCAGTCTTAATTTGGCATTTTGGGCGGGGGCGCTAGCTAGGGATTTTTCTACCCAAGCCAACTTTTCCGGGGGAATATGCTGGGAGGAGCCATCCCACACCAGGAAAAAAACATCATTTTGGCTGAAGGTGTAATAAAAGGGAAAATCGGTTTTATCAATAAAATTAATTCCCGGATCATGGGCGGGACTCCGCCAATAATTAGCCGCTAACTCCCGTTCATTTTGGAAGCGAAAACGGCGATTTTGGTCGAGGGAACTGGATGCGTCGTGGTTGCCCAGGGTAAAACCAAAGGGGATTTTGGCTTGCCGCAGGGGGTTAGCCACCGCTTGATCAAATGCTGACCACATGGCTTGGATTTGGGCATTACTTAGTTTGGGATTTTGCCCCGCCACCATGTCGCCACTACAAAGCACCAAATCTGGCTTTAAACCGGGAATGAGTTTCAAGGCCTGGTGAACCTCCGGCTCATAGGTGGTGGAACCGTAGGCACTGTTTAGATCACTTATAACTACAATGCGTAAATCCCTTTGCCCTGGACTTTGGGCCTGGGAGGTTGCCCCCGGAAAATTTGCCCCCGCTAACCATGATCCCAACACCACCAGCGCAAAAACGGCGATCGCCAGGGCCAGAAAAAACCACCTCCGCCCCTTGGGTTTGCTATCATCAAAAAAGTCATACAAATGTGAAGTTTTGTAACGCATAGGCCACTACCATTGAATCTTTCTCCCCCAGTTTCCCCTTCCCTAGCTTGGCATTCATTGGACTTGCAATGGCAAGGGGATCAACAGGACGTTAAACGAGGCTTGCCCCATGCCATATTGCCTCCCCCTTGGCAAATTCTCATTCTTGGGGATGGTTCCCCCACCCGCCATTTACAATTACTGACCGGGGAAAAAACGGAAGTGGATGTAATTGATATGTCTTTGGTGGATAGATCCGATGACGGGGCTCCCATCCAAATCCAAACTGTACCTAGCCCCCATTTACGCCGTCAAGTGTGGCTCCGCACCAAATCGGGTCAACGCCTGGCCTATGCCGTTTCCTGGTGGGATGCTAGCCATGTGGACGAATATTTGCAAAACCGTAGTCTTCCCATTTGGGACAGCTTATCCCACCTACACACGGAACTGTACCGGGATATTCAGGGGATTTACTGCGGTCACAACTCCACCTTGGCCAACGCTTTCCAAGAAGAAGGGCCTTTCTGGGGTCGTCATTACCTGTTTTGGCATGACCGCAAACCCCTTACCCTTATTTACGAGGTTTTTTCCCCCTATCTATCCAATTATCTGGGAACGTTACCAAATCCCAAATTCTAAGAACGTTAGAAGAACTATTTATTTAAAACCCGCAACATCCAAGCTGTTTTCTCGTGGACTCGCATCCGGTCTGAAGCTAAAGCTGTGGTAGATTCGTCATCGGCCGCCTGGGAATTTTTGAGGACGTTGCGACAGGATTGCACAATGGCTTCGTGGCCTGTGGTCAAAATATCCACCATTTCCCTACTGGGGGGAATGCCATCTACCTCTTTAACGGAACTGAGTTTGGCAAATTCTTTGTAGGTGCCGGGGGCGATAACGTCCAAACTGCGGATGCGCTCGGCAATGTCGTCAACGGCGGTGGCCAATTCGGTATATTGCTCTTCAAACATTAGGTGTAGCTCCCGGAATTGAGGGCCCGGTAACATTCCAATGAAAATTATGGGTTTGGAGGTAAAGAGTATAGGTATCGGCTAGCAATTTTTTGAGGGCCTCGGCAATTTTGAGGCGGTCTGCTTCGGGAATGCCGATATTAATCGAAGTCATACAGAAAAATCTCCATTTACATTGTCCCCATCTTAACGAAATCCGTTTTGTCTTTCAAGAACACGTGTTTTGATTGTCGCCCAAACCAGGAAAGTTTATCTTGGCGATCGCCTTCCTCGTTGCAATCAAAATTCAGCCGAATGACAGTTTAAGAAAGTGTTTGAGAAGTTGAATAGCCCTAAAAAACCCTAAATCTCCGGTCTAAAAAGAGGGATTTTAAGAATTTCCCTTTTAGGAAAGAGAAATAGGGGGGATTAAACACCATTCTCGGATTTTTAAAACACCCTCTAAATATCCAAATCAGTAAGATTTAGTTTTGTACCGTAGGTCTCAATAAACTCCCGCCGGGGAGCCACCCGATCGCCCATGAGGACTGTGAAAATGCGATCAGCTTCGGCGGCATCTTCAATATGAACCCGCTTCATCGTGCGACTTTCGGGATTCATGGTGGTGTCCCAAAGTTGCTGGGGCATCATTTCCCCTAAACCCTTAAATCGTTGAATGGTGTAATTGGCGTTGGGGGGAAACTGACTAATTTGCTCCTGCAATTCCCGGTCAGAATAACAATAGAAATGGTTCTTACCCCGCTCCAATTTGTATAACGGCGGACAGGCAATATAAATGTAGCCTTGGTCAACCAGATCCCGCTGATAACGGTAGAAGAAAGTCAACAAAAGAGTGCGGATGTGCGCTCCATCTACGTCGGCGTCGGTCATAATCACAACCCGGTGGTAGCGGAGGGAAGAAATATCAAAATCATCACCCTTAATGCCCAATCCCAAAGCGGTAATTAAGGCCTGAATTTCAGTGTTTTTATAAATCTTGGCATCGTCAGTTTTTTCAATATTTAGAATTTTGCCCCGCAAAGGTAGAATTGCTTGAAAACGGCGATCTCTACCTTGCTTTGCGCTGTTATGGACAAATACCCCGCTTGCTAAAGCAAAATTGTGGGTATGGGGAACTTCGATGTCGTACACATCAATTTTTTCCGAAACAGTTTCAATACTTACAATTCTATGGTTGTAGTTTAAGACTGCTTCCCTTGCCAGGTTCTCATTATTCTCAAAATATCGTTGACAGAATCGATCAAAACGTAATAGAGATTTATCCTTGGTTGAAATTCTGTAGCTATCGTAAGCTGATATGTCTAAATAGCCATTTTCAATTTCAACTTGTTTTAGTGCCGCTAAAGTTTTGCGGTAATAGGTTTGGGTCAAAGCTGCCCGACGCTTTTCTCGAAATTCAGGAGTCCATTGTTCCGTTGTTTTTTCTTGTCTCCATTTCAATAATTCAGGATTATTCCATTGTTTAACTGCATTCTCTGAATGTTGTTGGCGTAATTCAGGATGTTGCTCAAAATATTGACGTACTCTTTCTGCTTGAGCAATACGATTTTCTGTTTGTGCCCAATACGCCTGTTGAGCACGATTTAGCTGTTGCGCATTCTGTTGACGGTAATCCTCATTACTGTCGTAGAAATTGCGCCAACTCTCCAACATTGCTGCTTTATAAGTTTCATTTTGCCATTGGGCTTGAGCCTGTTCAGACAAAATTGCTCGTGTTTCTGGTACTTGCATCCTTTCGCTCATTTTTTGACGAAATTCAGGACTCTGGTGAATTTGACGGCATTTTTCGACTACATCAGGGCGATGTAGTGTTTTACCAACATGTTTACGGTGAAGTGTTAAATGTTCTTCAGGGGATAAACGAATTAAATTATCAGGATTATTATTACGTTTATTAAAGTCTTTATGATGGCAGTGTTGCTTTTCTTCTGCTACATAAACTCCCTGCCAGCGATTATGCCAATCTGCGACTAAGTGGGTAAATAGCCAATTATCAGAACGAGGATTCCAAACCATTTCGTAGCCATCAATGGTAATACCTGGGTCTTTGATATTTGAGATTTTTCGATATAGCGGCATTAATGAATCATCGGCGGTTAAATCTGCCGCAGGTTTATAATTGCCATCCCGTAACATAAATTTATGATCCGGGGTGCAAACAATAGATTCACCATTATCCAAAGTAATCTTGATGACTTCAGCATTGGCCTTAGTTTTACGGGCATTGAGGATTTTTTCAACCCCAATGGTTCCATCATGGCGAATGGTATAGCAAAAATTTTGTTTTCCCTGTTTTTCTTCTGCTACTAATTGTTCAAAACTTAGACTACGACCATCGGTTAAAGCTACAAGGGTTTCTCCAGAAAAACAGCCGCCAGCGGAGTCTCCTTCCACGATGAAAATCTCTGATTCTGAGGGATCTTTGGAGCTACAATCTGCTAATTTTCCGGGTAAGGTAGAAGATTCTAAAACTGATTTACGACGTACTAATTCCCGGGCCCGTCGGGCCGCTTCCGCCGCCTTAAAGGCCTGCACTGCTTTTTCAATAATGGAGTCAGCAACACCGGGATTAAATTCCAAAAACTCCGTTAGGGCTTCCCCCACCAAAGTGTCAACAATGCCCCGGACTTCGGTGTTCCCTAACTTAGTTTTAGTTTGTCCTTCAAATTCTGGATCGGGGACTTTAACGGAAATAACGCCGGTTAAACCTTCCCGAATATTTTCACCGCCTAGGTTACTTTCCCCTTCCTTCAATTTATTCCGTTTGCGGGCAACGGAGTTGAGGGTACGGGTTAAAACCGCTTTTAAACCTTCCAAATGGGTTCCGCCATCGATGGTACGGATATTGTTGGCAAAACCTAAAAGAGTATCGCTGTAGGCATCCACACACCATTGCAGGGCCACTTCCACTTGCACATCATTCTTTTCCCCGGATGTATAGATAATTTCACTGTGGAGCGGGGTTTTATCCGTGGTCATATAGCTGACATATTCCCTGATGCCCCCTTCGTAATAAAACTGCTCTTCCCTAGGGGAATCAGGACGGCGATCGCCAAAGGTAATTCTGACCCCAGCATTGAGATAGGCTAATTCCTTGAGGCGACTGGCTAGGGTGCTGTAGTCGAACTCGATGCCATCTTTAAAAATTTGGGTATCCGGTAAAAAGGAAACCTGGGTTCCAGTAGGATGATCTTCGTTGGGGGTTGCTTCTAGGCTCCCGATGGGATTACCCCGCTCAAACCTTTGGTAATGTTCTTTGCTTTGTCTCCAAACCTTCACTTCCACCCATTCGGAGAGGGCATTCACCACAGAAACCCCGACCCCGTGTAAACCACCGGAAACCTTATAGCCACCGCCGCCAAACTTTCCCCCAGCATGCAATACGGTCAGTACCGTTTCCAAAGCTGAGCGCCCCGTTGTGGGGTGAATATCCGTGGGAATGCCCCGACCATTGTCCACCACGGTGACGGAGCCATCTGCATTAATATCAATTTCGATGTGGGTGCAATAGCCTGCCAGAGCTTCATCAATGGCATTATCAACCACTTCATAAACTAGGTGATGCAACCCCTTGGGCCCCGTGGAGCCGATATACATCCCTGGACGCTTACGGACTGGTTCCAATCCTTCCAGGACTTGAATTTGATCGGCACCGTAGTTCGTGGTCGTCATGGTCACTCCAAAATCAGGCTAAGCTTAGGCTTCTTTGCCGTTTGATGACAAAAGCTCTAAAAATCTTAGCACAAAAGGGTTAAGGGCTTTTATAAAGGGCAATCAAGCTTGATTTAGGAGAGGGATGGATATTGCTATTTCTCCAAGCGCACGGCATACCATTGCAGGTAACCACCATCATTTTGATCAAGTTCGCAATAATTATCCCGTAAATGTTCAGCTTTTTCTGCCAAAGTGGTTAGTTTATCCAGGGTTTTGGGCAAAGGGAGGGAATAGTCCTGCAAAATTACTGCCAATTTACTGGTCATTTCCGCCGGGGTTAAAAAAACTTCTGGTTCCCGGTCTGTTAAGAGAACAAACATCTCTTCCTTATACATAATCGAATCAGTCATTTTGGCCAAAATTATGGTTTTTAGGGAAGCTACTCTCTCAGATTGTAGGCGATCAACTAGAACCCATTGGCAAAAAAACAGACTGTTATCAATAAAGTAACAGTCCGTTCCCAAAGTAAAAACTAAGTCAAATCTATGGCTCTTTAAGGCGATGCCAAGGGCACGGCTTAAGCCGCACGCCAGAATAGGCCCTGGGACCTAGGCTTCCCGCCCCAAAACGTCCTGTAACTGCCGGATTGCGGCGGCACCGATATTGATGGCGGCCCAAGTTGCGGCGATCAGAAGGGGGCTAACAACTACAATTACACGCCAATCCATTGCTCTACCTCGTTTTGTTAAAAGAATATAAATTTTTTGAACATTCTTAATTGTATAGCGTAATGCCGGCCTGATGGGAATGGGCAGATGGGGGAATTAACAAATGACTATTCCGTTTCCCGTCGGGCTTGGAAGCAACACCATTCCTTCCTTTTCCAAATGGCCGCCACCGTCCAGCCCATCTGATCTAATGCATCGGCGATCAAGTTACTTTGTTCTAACATAATGCCGCTGAGGATGGCCCAACCATGGGGTTTGACCAAGGGAGTGAACTGGGGGATTAGCTCCACAATCACTTCCGCCAAAATATTGCAAACAATGCCGTCCACCGGTTCGGAAATTAACTGTTCCAACTCCGAAACACTGCCTTCATTGATTACCAAATTGTCCGGATGGATCTGGTTTAAATGGCGATTACTACGGGCCGCTTCCACCGCTAGGGGATCATTATCCACACCATAAACTTTACTGGCCCCCAACAACACTGCTCCAATGCCCAAAATACCGGAACCGCAACCGATGTCGGCTAAAACTTGAGTTGCATTAGGATCTACCCTCATTTCTAAGGATTCTAGGCAAAGCTGGGTGGTAGCATGGGTTCCCGTACCAAAGGCAAACCCTGGATCTAGCCTGAGAATGAGTTTATCGGAATCAACAGGGGGCTCCATCCAAGCCGGATAAATAATAAATCGATCGCCAATGGAGGTAGGTTCCCAATGCTCCTTCCAACTAATAGACCAATCTTCCTCGTCAATTAACTGCCAACGGAATCGGGGTTTAGGGACTCGGAGTAATACCGCATCCTGTTCACACCACAACGCCAGGGCCGCTAAATCGAGGATTTCCGCCTGCCCCTGGGGAAGGTAGCCATGGATTAGGAGGGAATGGGCTTTCTTTTCCGTAGAAGTACCCAAACAGCCAAACGACTCCAGCCGCCAAAAGGCGGTTTCTTCCAGGGAAGGATGACATAAAATCCGAATTTCCCACCAACTATTGGCCATGGCCATCTCTCCCTCGCTTATGGGCCCAAACCCCACCAGTCTGGATTAAGTTCCCAAGTTAAACAATCGTTTCAGAGCTTGACGGTGTAGGCATCCCGAATGCCCGCCACCTTGGTGATTTCCGACAGCAAACCATCGGGAAGGGGATCGTCTAAGCTCAGGGCCATGACCGCATCCCCCCGGACAATTTTCCGCCCCACCTGCATACTGGCAATGTTGACATTGAAACTACCTAGCAGGGAGCCAATTTTGCCGATGATCCCTGGCATATCCCGGTGGAGGGTAAAGAGCATGTAATTGTTAGGAGGTACGTTAATGGGGAATTCATCCACATCGGTGATGCGAATTTCACCATTACTCAACAGGGCTCCCGTGGCGGAATGTTCCCCCATGGTACCGGTGGCTTTGAGGTGCAAAGAGCCAGAATAGTCCCGCACCGAAGCATCCCTGGTTTCAATCACCCGAATCCCCCGCTCCTTGGCCTCGATCGCCGCATTGACATAATTAACCCGCTCCCGCAGGGCCTGGGAAAGCAAACCTTTGATGGCCGCCACCACGAGGGGTTGACTGTTAGTATTCTCCGCCAAATCCCCCTGTAAACAAACGGTCAGGCGATCGATGCGTCCCCCCGCTAGCTGTCCCACCAGAGTTCCCAGGGTTTCCGCTAGTTTGAGGTAGGGCCGTAATTTTTCCATCACGTCCGGGGTCAGACCAGGAATATTCACCGCCGAGCGGGCCGGCAAACCAAGCAAGACATCCCGAATTTGTTCCGCCACATCCACCGCCACATTGACCTGGGCCTCCTCGGTGGAAGCTCCCAAATGGGGAGTCAAAATTACATTGCTAAATTCCCGTAGGCGGGACTCTCCCAGGGGTTCCTGGGCAAATACATCTAAGGCCGCCCCTCCTACTTGGGCTGTTTCGATCGCCGTTACCAGGGCTTCCTCGTCGATGATGCCCCCCCGGGAACAGTTGATAATACGGGCGGTGGGCTTCATCTTGGCCAATGTCTCGGTACCGATCAAATTGGCAGTTTCCGGTGTTTTGGGAATGTGGAGGGTAATGAAGTCAGACTCGGTGAAAAGCAAATCCAAGTCCACCAGGGTGCAACCAATTTGGTCTGCCCTTTCCTGGGAAATGAAAGGATCATAGGCTAATAGTTTCATGCCCATGGCTTTGGCAACGCCGGCCACGTGGGAACCAATTTTACCGAGGCCAATGACCCCTAGGGTTTTTTTGTAAACCTCTGTGCCAATGAACTGTTTCCGTTCCCATTTATTTTCCTTAACGGATTTATTGGCATCGGGAATGTGACGGGCCAAAGCCATCATCATGGCCAGGGCGTGTTCCGCCGCCGCAATGGTATTACCTTCCGGGGAATTAACCACCACAATGCCCTGACGGGTGGCCGCCGCCACGTCAATGTTATCCACCCCGACCCCGGCCCGGCCAATGATCTTTAACTGGGTTCCCGCTTGGATGATGTTCTCCGTCACCTTGGTGGCAGAGCGCAACATGATGGCGTTGTACTGGGGAATGATGTCTATAATTTCTGCTTCCGAAAGCCCCGTTTTCACGTCAACTTGGGCTACTTGTTGAAGAATATCAATGCCGACTTGGTCAATGGAGTCAGATACTAAAACTTTAGACATGGTGAATGATCGAAAAATTAATGGCGCTGGGGATGGCGGGGATGGATTTCGACAAAATCCCTGGAGCCAGGGCGGATTCAATTCTTATCCTGGGCCAATCTCCGTAGCCCATTCTAGCGGCTTGGGGGGGGTTACCGTTAGCAATTTTCGTGATTCCGGTGGGAGGGGAGGGCCGGCATTATAGGGGATTGTCCCTAGAAAGCCTCGAACTTTTTAGATATAATAAGCAAGATTAATTTAAAGTAACAAAACTTAATTTTTTACTTTTCCTTTAAATAAACCCTTTTCATAAATTTCCGTAGTGATCACCCTTTTAACTACCGCCTTAGCCCAGCCGGGGCTAGCTTTGCTGCGCCACCTACGCCGTTGGCGTTCCAGCCTAGCCATTGACCCAGAAACCACTGGTATGCAGTTATCTGCTGGTTTTTTGGTTTCCGTACCGGTTTTTATCCAAGCCCCCCTAGTGCGGCAGTTTCCTTGGTTTTCCCTCGCTTTGACCCTAGCGTGGCTGGCGATCGCCGTTTGGTTAATGGGGCGTCCTCACCAGGCCCTGTGGGGGGATCTACTACTGGGATTTAGTTGGAGTTGGTTAGCGGGGGCGATTTACTGGGGTTGGTTCCGTTGGGAACCCCTGTGGCATTTGCCCATTGAGGCGATCGGTTTACCCTTTGCAATTTGGGGGCTGAGCCGGGGTTGGGGAAAAGTTGGCCATCTGTTTTACCTAGGTTCCCTCCTGGGCACAGCGGTGACGGATGCTTATTTTTACCTCACTGGCCTGATGGAACATTGGCGACAGGTAATGGTGGTGGATCCAGAATTTGCCCGCTTTGTTTTCCAGGCGGCCCTAGCTAAAATTCACACCCCCTGGGGAGTAGCTTGGGGGGGATTACTGCTGGCCCTGTTATTAGCCGTGGGGGGATGGGCACTGCAAAGAAAATCAGCCCCCTGGCAGGCCTTTGCCGGGGCGGTACTGAGTACAATAGTTGTGGATGCCCTTTTCTGGCTTGGGGCTATCATGGCCTAAAACTAACCTTTGTCATTTCTCTGTGAATAAACCGGCTGCGCCTGTTCGTTTGATAGTGCATTTCTCCGACGGGGATGTGGTTTTTCCCCTCCAACAGCGTAACTATTGGACAGTGGGAAGAAGCCAGGATAATGACTTGGTCATCCGTGACCATTGTATTTCCCGTAACCATGCGATTTTGCAGGCTACGGAAGATGACAATTTTTTATTAATTGACCTGGGTAGTCGCAATGGCACTTTTGTCAATGGCCGTCGGGTGAGCATTCCGATCATCATCCAAGATAAGGATATGATCACCTTTGGCAAAACTGAAGCACAATTTCACTCCGCCCAAAGTGTAATCCCTTCGGGGGTATTGCGTAGTTCAGCGGAATTGGAAACCCAAACAAATATCCTCCACGAAAGGCGTTTGATTACGGTCTTGGTGGCGGATATGCGGAACTTTACGGGGCTAGCCCAACAATTGGATGAGGAGTTATTGTCCATGCTGATCGGCAATTGGTTCCGCCAGGCGGGGCATATTTTGCGGGAAGCAGACAGTTGGGTCGATAAGTACATCGGTGATGCGGTTATGGCCATTTGGTTCCACGGTTATGACGAAGCTAGTTCCCAAGAAATTCTGAAAATTCTCAATGCGGTGCATCGTTTGCGGTTGATGACTTCCCGCTTTAACCAAAAATACGATCTGCCCTTTCCCCTCTGCATTGGGGCGGGTTTGAATACGGGCTATGCCATGGTGGGGAATACCGGCAGTGGAGATCATCCCGATTACACGGCGATCGGTGATACGGTGAATGCGGCCTTTCGATTGGAATCCGCCACTAAAAATTCCAATTTTGACTTGGCTATGAGTGAAAAAACTTTCAGTTATCTCCAAGAACTACCTCGATGGACGGAAGCCAGCCAGCGGCAGGAGATGGAATTAAAAGGTTATCAAAACCCCATTACTATCTATGGGTTACCCTTTGAAAAGTTAGCGAAATTATTACCCCTAACTAAATCGGAACAAACCTTGGCCTAACCAGGGCTACTTACAGTCTGGCTGGATAATAGGTTACCCGATCGCCGATAATGGGGGGTGTTGTAACAGTTCTTAACATTTATGCCATTACCAACTAATCTAGCCACCATCGATGGAACTCCCCTGGCCCCGGAAGTCATTGCTAACAAAGTTGTGCTTTTTGTCAACGTTGCCAGTAAGTGCGGCTTAACTCCCCAATACAGTGGCCTCGTGGAATTGGAGAAAACCTATGGCGATCGGGGTTTGGTAATTGTCGGGGTGCCCTGTAACCAATTTGGCGCCCAGGAACCCGGTACCCCCGAAGAAATTAAGAATTTCACAAAAACTAAGTACGACGTGGAATTCACCCTGTTGGAAAAGCAAGATGTCAATGGCCCCAACCGTAGCCCCCTCTATCAATTCCTAGTGGGAGAAGAGGAAGATATCAGTTGGAACTTCGGCAAATTTTTAGTTGGTCGGGACGGGGAACTAGTGGCCAGCTTTGATCCCCAAACTAAACCCTGTGACTCAGCCATAACTGCGGCCATTGAAAAAGCTTTGGGATAAATTAACCCCGGCGAGATGTTTTGCTTAACCTCTTAACTTTTTAGCCCCCATCTGCCCTGCATTTTTCCGTAGGGCATTTTGTTAGCTAGCAAGCTTCGGCAGAGACATTATTTCGTATATTAGTCTGGACTTTTAACAATAAATCCTGGGGCAGAAATGGCTTCTGGATGTTGTCGTTTACCCCGGCAAACTTGGCTTTAATATTCTGCATAACATTATGTTCTTCTACGATCAACATAATGGGAATCCCGCGCAATTGGGGGGATTTACGGCAGAGGGAAGCCAACTGATAACCGTCCATTGTTTCCATGTTGGCATTGATCAAAATTAAGTCAGGACTTTGCCCTTGGAGGGAAGCTAAAGCTTTAAAGGGATCGGTGATGCTATTAACCCGATAACCACTTTTTTCCAAGGTATATTTAACAACCTGTTGATGGGATAGATCTTGCTGTTCGTCCACACTAACCACTAAGGGACGATTATCAATGGCAATTTCCTGGTAGGGAAGCATGGTAATATCCCCAGCTTTGATCAGGTTCCGCATGGCGATCGCCAATTGTAGGGTACTGAGCCCAGTGCCACTGGCAATGTCATAGAGACAGTTCAGATCTTCCAAATTACGTTGAAAAGTCTTCCAGAATTCTTCGCTACCCTGGGGATTAGCCTTGGTCAACACCCCCTTTAACTTGAGTACATCTTGCACCAAAGGGCGTTGGAAAGGGGAATTAATTTCTGAGCGCAGTTCCCACCAATAGTTGATTTTTTTCTCAATGGGGGCCACCGCCTGATCAAAATTAAGGTTTAAGAAAAGGTGGCGGAGCTTGGTATTCGGTTCTAATTTGTACTCAGTCTTGGGCAAAGAGAGGGCTTGCACCAAAGCTTCCTGGGTAAACTGGGTCAAAACAGACCGGGTTTGCTGAAAGGAGAAATACTTTTTTTTCCACAGCTTACAGATATAGTCATAATCACTATCTAATTGAGCGGGAAGCTGAATATTATTTTCGCTGAACAATTTGCCCAACATATAATTCAAGCGTTTACCATTGCCCACCGCACTATTGGCAAAATGAATTTTTCCGTTGCCCAGGTACACTTGCCAATCCACAAACTCATCAAACGGATTACGGATGGTCACTTGCCCCGTAAATTTTTCCGCCATCAACTCCTTTAATAATTCTTTGGGAATGGCTGTTTTCACTCTATTATCTTCAACTTGTTGGGGAGCAGAAAGCCAAAATTCGTTAACCATGGCATTATCCTTGGGTGTTGGAAAAATAACAGCAGTCATAATTAGTACAGGAGTGTGAGTGACTTTTGATCGGACATGGGGGGATGGACAAAACCCCGATAGCTAAAACTTAAGCGGCGATCGCCGTGGTGGAGCCAGAAGAACAAAAAGAATGGTGGAGATAATGGGTTATTTTGTCTACATCGAGGGGACGACTAAAGAAAAAGCCTTGGATCACATCGCACTGGAGGGATTGGAGTAGTTGCAGTTGCCCCAAGGTTTCCACCCCTTCGGCCACCACCTCCAACTGCAAACGCTGGCCGAGATTGATGATACTTTCCAGAATCACCTCAGCTTTAGGGGTCGTCTCTAGATCATCTAGGAAAGACCGATCAATTTTGAGGGTGTGGATAGGGAGATCCTTCAGCACAGAAAGGGAAGAGTAGCCAGTGCCAAAGTCATCGATCGCCAAACGAATACCGGTCTGTTGAAAGTGCTTCAGTACGGAAAAAGTATGCTGTAAGTCTTGAAAAATTAGACCCTCGGTAACTTCCAGTTGGAGTTGCTGGTAAGGCATCTGGGTTTCTTGTAGGATTGCTTGCACCCGACGAACAAAACCAGGACTTTGCAATTGCTGTAACGACAGATTAACGCCCAACATCAAATGGGGTAGCCCCTGTTTTTGCCAGGCTTGATACTGAAGGCAAGCTTCCCGCAGTACCCAGTCACCAATGGAGAGGATTAATCCTGACTCTTCTGCCAAAGGAATGAATTCCGTGGGAGAAATACCACCCAAATCACCATGCTGCCAGCGAACTAATGCTTCCACCCCGACCAAATTCTGTCCTTGGCTATCCCACTGGGGTTGATACTCCAAATAAAGCTCATCGTTAGCAATGGCCCTAGCCAAATCTTGACCCAGCTTCTGCCTCCGGGAGGAGGAACCAATAACACTACCCAGCACTGGGGAACTGGGGAATGTTCCTTGGAAAAAGTTTGTTTGGGGCATAGACACAGATTCAGTGAATCGTGAAATGAGCATAGATCTTCCTAGATTTTTTTAATTGGGGGGTGACCAAGAATGGAGAGCTTAATCAGTATGCTATGGGCAGAACCTTAAGAAATTGTTAAGTCAATGTTAAGTATTGTAACAGGGGTAACGTAATTCTGCCTTCTATCCACGGGACAGTTCCGTTACAGGCAATACACTTAGCGGATGGGATGGAGGGTGATATGCGTAAATTCTTTTTTCTTCATGCGTTACATGCAACTATTCCTATGGACGTTTGCTTCATTGTATGGATGAATTTTTGTATTTGACTTTGGGATTACTTATGGAAAATATGCTCGAATGCAATCAATGATGATTTTTGTCTTGATAGATTTAATTGAATCCTTGGGTAGTGGACAAGGTTCAGAATGTTCGGGCTAGCTCTAGCTCTAGGTCTGGCCCTGCATTGATTGGTTGAGCGGTGATCCTCTGCAGGATTGATGAAATACTATCCATCCCCGTACCCCATAGTCGGTATCAACTGACACTTTACGGGAGGAGGTGTCAAAGTTTGATTACAGTACTCTTAGTCCGTGGCACTGATTTTTACGGGTCTAAATCACTATAAATCTTGATAAACAGGTGTTTTGCGGGTATTGACTTTAATTTTCTCTAGTCTTCCTTCGAATCGAATCACCTTACTGGAGAATTATGGAATCTGTCTCAAGGGAGATTTTTGTAACGGGGCAAGCTTTTTTTTAGCTAATTCAGCATTGAAGTAAATTTAAGACCCGCCCCGGCGACTCCCTATAAGTATTTAGATAATAGCTAATAGACATTGCCATCAGGATCGGGATAGGCAAATCCCCAAATTTTCAAAATATTAAGGCCGGGGGGAGAGGGGCGATTAACTCCAACCACTGCCCAGTGCGAGGATGGGTAAAACCCAGGCGATAACTATGGAGACAATAACCCCCATCGCTGGGGATAGCCTTAGTTTGATTAATGGGGGGAACACCACCGGGGCCATAAAGGGGATCGTGGAGGAGGGGATAGCCCAGACAAGCCATGTGAATACGAATTTGGTGGGGACGGCCGGTAAGGATTTCCACTTCTAGCCAGGTTTTATCCGGGGAACGGGCCAAGATGCGGCCATAGCTGTGGGCCTCTTTTCCCTGGGGGGTGGCGGCGTAGAGATACCCTAATTGGGGATAGGGAATTTTGCCGATCGCCTGGTGGCATTCAAATTTTGTAGGGAGTTCACAGGGGCCGATGATAGTGCGGTAAATTTTGCGGCATTGATGTTCCCGAAATTGACGACTAATTTCCCGACGGGCCAGGGGGGACGCCCCCAACAGCAGTAGCCCAGAAGTGCCGGTTCCTAAACGATGGAGGGGAAATAAATCCTGCCCTGGATACTGAATTTTTAATTGTTCTAAAACAGTGTGGTAAAGGAAATCCCCCCCTGGCAATACCGGCAAGCCCCCCGGTTTATTAATAGCCCAGATATCTTCGTCCCGGTATAAGACCGGCAAGGCCAAAGGAACTTCCGGTTCTACCCAGGGCGATCGCCGATAGGTCAATGTCTGCCCTGCCTGCAGATAGTAATCCGGTGGCACAGATCGGCCATCAACCAGGATTTGCCCGTTTTCTATGCGCTCTTTCCAGGTTTGGCGATCGGAGTGGCTGTAACTTTGACTATAAAAATCCAAAACCGCTTGCCCCGCCATTTTGGCCGTCACTTGATCGGTATAGATCCAGCCCTTATTAAAACTGTCCATCAACTTTCTTTATCTAAATCTAATGTCGGCGATCGCCCCAAGGATTCAATTAAGACTATCCAGACAAGATTTAGCATTGATTGCATTCGGGTATATTCTCCATAAGTAATCCCAAAGCCAAAGACCAAGATTTTCCCTTATGCTGGAACCAAGGATGAAAATTTACAAAAGTTTACGAAATGACTAATATTATCGCTTACAGCTTCTGTGGTTACTTTGCTCTGCTAATTTTACTTTTTTCCGTTAAAAACATTGTTTTAAAAGATAAAGAGACCTTAAATCTGCCGGAATGAGCTAGACCATGGGGGGTAAAATTGACTATTGGCTAGGGTAAGGCAAAAACTACGTCGAATGATGTCCTTGGTTTTGCTGGCTCTGGGCCTTAAATTTAAAAATTTTTAAACGTCGATTTACTCCCCGATTATTCATGTCTCATTCCACTGATATTCAAACCTTGGCCCGTTGGATGGCGGCCGACTTTAGCAACCAGGCCCAGGCTTTTGAAAATCCTCCCTTTTACGCCCATATTCGGGTGGCCATTCGTCCCCTTTCCCCAGAAAAATTTGGCGATCGCCTGCTTTTCCTAGAACAAGCCTATGACTTTATGCTGAAGAGGCCCTATCGTCTGCGGGTGTTGAAGCTAAAAGTGGTGGGGGATCACATTGAGATTGAAAACTTTAAGGTCAAAGACGAAGAAAAATTCTACGGAGCGGCCCGGGACTTGAACATATTGGCCCAACTGAACCTCGCTGAGATAGAACCAATGAATGGTTGCGACATGATAGTCCACTGGACTGGCAATAGTTTTAAAGGGGAAGTACAGCCGGGGCGACAATGTCGGATTATGCGGGACGGCAAAGAAACCTATTTGGAAAATAGTTTTGAAGTAAGTGAAAGTGGTTTGATTAGTTTAGACCGGGGCTACGATCCAGAAACGAATGAACGGGTATGGGGTTCCGTGGCCGGCGCTTTCCATTTTGTCCGTTGGCAAAGCTTTGCCGATGAGGTGATTTAGTCAACTACCCAGACTGTATCAACGAGTACAGCCTAGGCTTCCTACTCCGAAAAATAATAATTCTTCCATTCTGGCAATCTCCATAAACCCTAACCGATGCGTTTTCATCCCCTGGCCCTGATGTGTCTCAGTTTCATGGTGGGATTGCTGGTATCGGGGCTTGATCTCAGCTTTTTTAATGCCAATCAGATTTTAGTCCTGACCCTAACTTGGGCCCTGGCAACGGCGATCGCCACTTTGATAATGCCTCGATGGTGGCGACGGGGCCCCAGCCAGGGGGCAATGGTTATTGGCGGGAATAATTGCCCTTTTAGCTAGCTATTACGCAATCTGGCGCATTCCCCAACCGGGGCCCAATGACATCAGCCGTCTGTTGGATACCCAAAACAAAAACGCCCAAACCGTTGTGGCCATAGGAACTTTGCAAGCCGGTGGTCGGCTCAATGCCCAGGGTCAACAGCAATTTTGGTTGGGGGTGGAACAGTTACAGCGTCCCCCGGAAAAGGAATTTCGGCCCCGCTCTGGCATGGTTTATTTAACTTTGCCCCCCGGCAACAAACCTTGGCAACAATGCCAACAAATTCGGGTTAAAGGTACTCTTTACCGCCCTAGCCCCCCCGGCAATCCAGGGGCGTTTAATTTTGCTGAATATTTATCTAGGCAGGGAATTTTTGCCGGATTAAAGGGGGAAGACGCCACGGTGGTGGGGGAGAAATTTTGCGGTCTCAATCCCGTCAGACAGAGAATTGTCACAGCCCAAAGTGCCTGGTTACCGCCCCAAGGGGAAGGAAAATGGCCTGGTTTATTAATCAGTTCCATTGTGCTAGGGGCAAAGGCGGTTAACCTCCCCACGGAACTACGAAATTTATTTCAGCAGGTGGGACTGTCCCATTTTCTCGCCGCCTCCGGTTACCAAGTTTCCCTGTTGGTGGGGACGATTTTAATTCTGGGTAAAAAACTCCATCCTCGATGGGCGATCGCCATTGGTTTAATTACCCTGGCCTTTTATTTGGGGTTAACGGGGCTAGAGCCATCGGTCATTCGGGCCAGTTTAATGTGGACGGGGGTAATGATCGCCCTGGTGAGTGGGCAAAAGCTAAACAGCGTTGGGGCCCTGGTGGCGATCGCCACTGTGATGTTACTGGTCAATCCCCTCTGGATTTGGGCCCTGGGATTTCAACTAAGTTTCCTCGCCACCCTGGGAATTGTGGTGACGGTGCCGCCTTTGCAACAACGGTTAGACTTTTTGCCAGCCAAAATTGCCACCATGATTGCGGTGCCCCTAGCGGCCAGTCTCTGGACAACACCAATTTTGTTGGAACAGTTCGGTTATTTTGTCCCCGCCGCTTTACCCCTGAATATTCTGATCACCCCTTTGTTAGCAGTGTTGAGCCTGGGGGGCATGATCAGCGCCCTGTTTGCCCTATTGTTTCCCCCGGTAGGTAGTGCTTTGGCTTGGGTGCTGGCCTTTCCCGCCCGCTGGTTAATGGCGATCGCCACCCAGTTCCAACAGTTTCCCAATCTTGCCGTTGGGCAAGTGGGGGTGGGGCAGGTGGTAATTATCTACGGGGGATTTTGCTTAATTTGGGCCTTTCCCTGGTGGAGAAGGCGTTGGATTTGGATTGCAACTTTTTGTTTGGCTACCATTGCTATCCCGTTAATAGTTGCTCTGCAAACCAGGGTGGAATTGACAATTTTCGACAGTAAACAATTCCCCGTCATTGTGGCCCAAGCCCCCGATGGGGTAACGACGGTGGCGATGGAGCAGGATCAAACCAGGGAAAGATTGCTAACTCCTTTCCTGGCCCAAAAAGGAATTAACTCCGTTGACTGTGCATTAACAATAACCCCAGCCATCCTTGGCAAAGCCCTACCCCAATCCTGTGCCCATCTCAGTTGGGTAAAAAGTGATCCCGCAATTTTGCAAATGGAATTTGGGCAACAACGGTGGTGGATTTTTCTGCAAATTCCTGGGCCACAGCAAACGCCCCCCAAACTGCCCATTGATCAAAAACCCCACACCATCATCTGGTCTGGTGACTTTTTTCCCTACCCCTGGCTTGATGACCTCCGACCTCCCACGGCGATCGCCATTGCGCCCTATGTCAGCCGAAGTTTAAGGGCAGAAGTGGAGAAATACCGGGGTCAACTGTGGGTAACGGGGGAAGGGGCAATACAATGGAATCCCCGGCGAGGCTTTTTCAACCCTAATTTTTAATGAAAGCAATCATGGTGGTGGGCACCACGTCCCACGCAGGTAAATCGTTTTTAACCACGGGGCTTTGTCGGCTACTCCATCGTCGGGGTTATCGGGTCACTCCCTTCAAGGGACAAAACATGGCCCTCAATGCCTTTGTTACCGCTGATGGTGGAGAAATGGGCCACGCCCAAGCGGTGCAGGCCTGGGCCGCCAAAACCATTCCCCAGGTGGAAATGAATCCGATTTTGCTTAAGCCCCAGGGGGATATGACTTCCCAGGTGATTATGTTAGGCAAGGCGGTGGGGACAACCAGGGCCCAGGAATATTACCAAAACTACTTTGACCGGGGCTGGCAGGCGATCGCCGATTCGTTGCAGATTTTAGCCCAGGACTTTGACGTGGTGGTGTGTGAGGGGGCCGGCAGTCCAGCGGAAATTAACCTCAAACATCGAGATTTAACCAATATGCGGGTGGCCCGTCATCTCCAGGCCGCCACCATTTTGATCGCAGATATCGACCGGGGCGGTGTCTTTGCCCATGTGGTGGGAACCCTACAACTGTTAGAGCCGGAAGAAAGGGCGTTGATTAAGGGCATTATCATCAACAAATTTCGGGGTCAGCGTTCCCTCCTCGACAGTGGTGTTACCTGGCTGGAGGAATATACCGGCATTCCGGTGCTGGGGGTAGTGCCCTATGGTCAAAATCTCTTTTCAGCGGAGGATTCCCTAGATCTGTTGGAAAGAAGTAGCCGCCCTAGCAAGGAAGATATTCGGGTGGTGGTACTCCGTTTACCCCGCATTGCCAACTTTACTGATTTTGAATCTTTAGAATCGGAAACCGGTGTTTATGTTGACTATCTGCCCCTAGAAAAAAATCTTGGCCATCCCGATGCGGTGATTATTCCGGGCTCTAAAACCACCATTGCCGATCTTCAAGCTTTACGAGAAAGCGGCATGGCGGAGCAAATTAAGACCTATGCCCAAGCTGGGGGGATAGTTATGGGCATCTGTGGGGGCTACCAAATGTTAGGGCAGAGCATCACCGACAGGGAAGGAATAGAAGGAAATGTGGGTAGTTGGGACGGTTTAAAGTTATTACCCATCCACACCACCATGACTGCTACCAAAATCACCCGACAATGCGAAACTATCTCCCGTACCCTTAAACCAGGGTTAATTATTAAAGGTTACGAAATTCATCAGGGTATAAGTCAACAGTTGGGCGATACCGAAAAATTTACCCCTATGTTCGAGCAGGAAAATTTGGGCTTAGTCAATCAGGAATATAACCTTTGGGGGTGCTACCTCCATGGTTTGTTTGATAACGGTTCCTGGCGAAGACTCTGGTTAAATAACCTGCGGCAACGACGGGGCTTATCCCCCCTCCCCACGGCGATCGGTCATTATCAAGACCAAAGGGAAACTATGATAGATTTATTGGCGGATTTTCTGGAATCTAATGTGAATCTAGACCCAATTTTCCAGACTTTATCAACCAATCGATCAATAACCCAAGATGAAAATATGAAACTATACTGAAGATTTGTACCGCCATGTATGGAGTAAAATTTTGACTACAAATCATTGCTCGAATTTAACCAAAATAGGTATTTCCTGTTCCCCCATTTATCTCAAAAAATGACTTGATTAGAAAACAAAACCTTGATCTTAGATAAGGAAAAAGCAATGACGGTAATAGTACATTTTCTTCCCGATGATGTGACTGTGACGGCCCGGGCGGGGGAACCAATTTTGGACGTGGCGGAACGGGCGGGGGTTTTTATTCCCACCGGTTGTTTAATGGGTTCCTGCCATGCCTGTGAGGTGGAGTTGGGGGACGGTACTCCCATTTGTGCCTGTATCAGTGGGGTGCCAGTGGGGGTAAAGGAGTTGGAAGTCAATCTCTACGATGATCTCACTTGGTAATTGTCTTCTGGTTAAAGGAAGACCGCTACCCCCATTTTTCCCTTAATACTTCGGCAATGCGACGGGATGCCCCAGCTTCCCCCAACCGTTCCTGGCCATTGCGGGCGATCGCCGATAACCGTTTGTCGTTGTGCAATATTTCCTTTAATGCTTTACCGGCTTGCTCCGGGGCATTTACTAGAATCAGAGATTCCCCCAACAACCAGGTTTGCCGACGGGCAAAATAAGCATTGTATTGGGGCCCGCCCCCGGAAAACTCACCACGGGTTTCCCCATGCCCACAAATTGTTCTGTGGCGGTGCCGGCCATGGCGATCGCCCCTTGGGAGTGGTGTAAACAATCAGCAAAATGATTTTGGGTAAAAATCAGAGTGCCATGGTCTTTCTGAAATGTCTGGGCATCGGCAAAGTAATCTCCGTTAATCCGTTGCCATTGTTGCTCCTCCGCCTGGGCAATTAATGGCTCCAGGGATAGGGAAGGGGCGATCGCCGCTAGAAAAGTTACCGGTTGATCAGCAAAGGCGGCCATTACTCCGGCCAAACTTTGGACAATTAAAGCCCAATTACGTTCCACCTCCGGCGATCGGGAACCCGGTAAAAGGGAGATAGTCAAACTTTGCCCCGGTTCCAATGGTTGGGGATGATAAGTCTCCCGACCTAGTCCATCCATCATCGGATTTCCCACGGGGTAACTTTTAACCCCCTGCCTTAGCAAGCTTTCATGGGTCAGGCGATCGCGGGGAAACACAGCAGTACAACCAGGCCGAGTCATCAACCACCGTTCCCAAGGATAGTAAGCTGAGCCGAGTAATTTTTCCCATGGTTGGGTACTTGCTAACCATTGTCCCCCGGAGGAACGGAGGTAATATTCTGATTTAGCCGTGCCCACAAAGGCGTAATCTGCCCTGCTTAACCAAGCCAAGGCCAACGGCACAATATCCCCCACGGCTAGGACTTTACCCCCCTGGGCTGTCCACTGTTTTAAACTACCCAACTGGGCTTTAGTTAATCCCCATAATCCCCCCTGTACATCCCGCCACAGTTCCCTGGCATCCATATTATTAAATCCGCCGGAGGGCATCGCTTTCACCGGGCCAATCAAGGGAATATTGGAGCGACCATAACTATCCCCCTCCCCTACCAAGGGCAACCCCGCCAAAATTTGACTCGGCTCTATCCCCGCTAACTCACTCCAGGCCAGGCCAATGCGAACAGCAATGGAATCTTCTCCATGACCATTGCTCAATAGCAAAATCCTTGGCAACATTCAGGTGAAATTCTGCATTAGCGAAATATCAGAGATTATTGGTAGTAAAACTGTAGGGTTATTGATTAATTTTGGTCAAGCCCACGACGCAAAATTTCTAAGGTTCAGACGCTCCAGGCACTATTTTATGGACTGTAATCAAAAATTTCGTGGGGGGGTCAGGGGAGGTTTTAAGCCACACCCTTAAAGTTCTAAAGGGTACACACTTCCGTAAAAACCGCTATATAATTGTCAGTGGATAAAAACGCTGTTTTTAGCTAGTTGTATGGCCAATGATTCTCCCATAAAACTAAATCAGCTATTGGGGTTACTGCCCATTGAGAATTATAAACGCTTAGTCCCCCATCTCACAAAGGTTGTCTACAAGACCGGGAAGGTGCTTTACGAACCTGATCAGACCATGGACTTTGCCTATTTCCCCAATACGGCCATGGTTTCCCTTGTCTCCATTATGGAGGATGGTTCTTCCACAGAGATTGGCTTGATTGGCAATGAAGGTATGGTGGGATTACCAATTATTTTAGGTGGCAAACAAACTACAAGTCATGTGGTCATTCAGGTGCAGGGAGAACTATGGAAAATAAGTGCAAATATTCTTTTACAAGAGTTTGAACAATCCCCAGCACTACAAAGAATTTTGTTGCTCTACACCCAGGCAAGGTTTACCCAAGTTGCCCAAAGTGCGGCCTGTAATCGTCAACATAAAATCGAACAACGTTTGGCCCGTTGGTTATTGTCTGTCCATGATTGTGTCCAAGTTGATGAAATTCCCATTACCCAAGAGTTTATAGCTAATATGCTCGGAGTCAGAAGATCGGGGGTTACTATTGCCGCCAGCTCTCTGCAAAAGTCGGGCATGATTACCTATCGTCGGGGAAAAATAACTTTGTTGGACTACGATGCCCTCGAAAAGACTAGCTGTGAATGTTATAAAAAAGTGCAGGATGAGTATATTCGTTTACTTGGTTTTCGCCGGGGATAAAAGCGTATAATCAGCGATTCTCGGTTATACGCCAATGGAATTCTCCTTAAAGGGTGACAAGAGGGTAGAACTTTTGTTTTACCAGGGAAAGGATAAGGAGAACAAAAAAAGAGACTCCAGAAATGAAGTCTCCACTTATTCACTTAAGTTTTTATTGGTTCAAGAAATGAACTTTGTTTTAGGCAATAATGGTGAAGTTACTGCCGGCAGGATTGATAGCAGCAACCGAGTCCGCTATTAGGACAGAACCAGCCCCAAAGTTGCCATCAGCATCGAAGGATAAAGCCTTGGTGTCAGTTGCATAAGCAAAGCGAACATTGCTCAAGTTGGCCAAGCTATTGCCACCGCAGTATCCACAAGAACCGTTGTGGCTAGGTCGGCCGCCGCACCGACGGTACTTGTCACCATGGTAGAACCAACCGCCGGAGCGCCAGCAAAAGCAGCATTGCTGAGGGCAAACACATCATCAGCCGTAGCAAAGTCATTGATTGTCGCCTTATTACCAGCGGTAGCTTGGTCAAGGACAAACTGATCTTTGCCAGCACCACCGGTTAGGATATCTATGCCGGCACCACCATTGAGAATGTCATCACCAGCACCACCATCGAGGATGTCATCACCAGCGGCACCTAACAAAGTATCGTTCTTTGCACCACCGACTAAATTGTCATTTTTGGCACCACCGAGCAGATTAAATGATCCATTGGTTTCAGCACCACCAAAAAAGAATAAAGACTTGGTAGTAAAGGATGAAGCATCAACCTTCAGCGTCTGACCTGAAGCTACAAGGGAGTCAACGGAAGTAATGAACGTATCGAAAGTCGTGTCTTCAACCAAGTTGACTGTAGCGACGTTGGTCACTTTATCCAAAGCGGTGCCAGTATTGCTTATTTTGGCATTGATGACATTTGTGCCATCGCCACCGTTGATGGTAGCACCATCTATTAGGTCAGTTTTGGAAGTTAAGGTAAACGTGTCATTAGCTTCACCACCAATGACAGTGGGGTTTGCAAAACTATTTTTGCCGAAGGTAACATCTAGTTCCCCTGTAAATTCCCCCGCATCAAGACGGCTACCTCCAAGGTTAATGTCTCCATTAATTGTGAGATTTTTACTGCCTGATATGACAAAGTCACTACCTCCCCCAGCATCTGTAATAACGAATCCGGTGGAACCCAGAGTACTGGTAGCCTTGACATTGATGTTAATAGCCTTTGTATTATTTTTGTCCACAATGCTGGCGCCAGAAGCAGTCCCGTTCAGATTAACTGTTACGGCATCGGTAGGGTCAACACTGTCTAGAGTCAAAATACCGGCATAACCAGGATTTAGGGTGATGGGAAATAACTCAGCACCGGTGATTTCTAAGTTGCCTTTGACTATTTCGAGGGACTTAATGCCCGTAGAGGTTGTGACATTGAAATCAGCAGTGGGACCACTGGCCGTTAATCGAACGGTTTCGACATTCTCCAACAAAAGCGGAGTTGTCGAACCAATAATTTGAGCAGTCAGAAGGTCATTGTCGCTGGTGCTGGGGTCAATGATGGTGGCATTATCCAAGAAAGTCAAAGCTTGGATGGTGTTGCTGTTGGAGGTCAAGAATGTATCTCCGGGAGACACACCTAAGCTGGCCGTAGAGGTCAAGATGGAACTAAAACTAAGCAGGGTGAAGGGAGTACCACCGCCACCACCGGTAGAAGCTAGAATCTGTTGCTGGGCTGCGGCTACACTGGCTTCAGTCTGATCCACAGGAGCAATAATAGCTGCCGCTTCACTGTAGAGAGCTTCCGTGAAAGAAACATTACCTGCCAAACCTTGGGCATTGGCGTTCTCAATGGAAATATCACTCTTGTTGGTTAAAGCAGTGATTCGATCCGCCAGACCAGCGGCGGCAGAGGCCGTGTTAAGGACATCGGGGAAAAGCAGATAGTTGTTTGGGTCTAAGCCAAGCCAGTTTTCCCAGTAGGTGACCTCCTCTGCAGGAACATCTGCGATGGCAATGTTGTAGAGATTTTGAAAAACCTGGGTGATATACTGCGTTTTGCTAGCTGATGCGGGGGCCTGGAAAAATGGGTATTTCGCCGCTGTGTCGGGAGAGTTGGCGAACAGCAGAACCGCTTCTTCGTAGGTAACATTTGCTCCGTCGGTCGCCCACCAGTTCAGGTCACTCTGGGATACACCGCGACCGGTGTACATTATCTGTAGGGCTGCAATAACTGCGTTACTTAGTGCCATAGGATTCCTTCGAACTCCTCACTTTTAATTACGATTTAGGATTGGATGACGGGACGAAAACTTGTAAAGAACATGTCTCCGATTAGATAGGGTGATCATAGCAAGGATTGGCCCCGGTGTCAAGTAGGGACTTAGGGATCTAATGACAGCTCTACTCTACGTCCAGTCAGGGAAATTATAGCCCACACAATCAAAAAGTGGATAATTCCGTGGAATTCTGTTGAATTATTTAACATTTGCCCACCAAACAATAACAAACATCTAATAGTACCAATCGGGGGTCAGACCAGCATTAGCATTAATAAAAATACAATCCAGGGTGGTCAATTGGCCGTTGGGGTCACGGTAGGGTTCCGACACATCCCAGAGGCGGAAGTCAAAGGGCAGTAGCCACTGGGCAATCTCCGTTAATAGGGGCGTTTGGGCTCCATAACCTCGGTGGAGCCAACATTCCAAGAACAACACATCAACCTTGGGTAAGGTTTGCACCGCTCCCCGGAGAATGGCCAATTCATTGCCCTGGGTATCAACCTTAATCACCTGGGGCTGGGGTAAATTAAAGCGGGTGATGGCGGAGTCTAAGGTGAGCAGGGGCACTTCGACAATGCTGGTGGCGGGGCCCCCATCCGCCATGGTTAAAGTGGTACTACTGGCGGGGTCAGCGAAAACATTAACTGCAATGGTGCCGTCCCTATCCCCCAGGGCATACTTATGAAGATGGAAAGAAGGGTATGCCCGCAACATTTCCGTCATCAAACTCTCATAATCGGGAATGTAGTCCACCAATGGCTCGAATAGATAGAACTCTGCCTCTGTTGCCACTTGCTTCATGTAGTAAGACCAGCCACTGTTGGAGGCCCCCACATCAAAAATGGTTTGGGGGCCATAGCCCAACTGGGCCAAACGGCGAAACACTTGGCGATCTAGTTGTAGTACCTGGCCATCTAGGTCATCCAACATTTTTTGGTAGTGGAGAGGCAGGGGGATTGGCTCAGGGGGCATTTGTATAAAGTATTGAAGGCAGGAATAAGCTGAGACGATTTTCCCATAGTCCGCCGGAGTTGGTCATAAAGTCACAGCGAATCTAAACCAAGTAAATATTGCCAAATGCGGTGGGCCATTTCTAGTTTGGAGCAGGGGGCGATCGCCGTTTGGGCACCGTCTCGGTGCAAAATAATGGCCTCATTATTATTACTAGCAAAACCAGCATTTTGGCGATCGACGGGGTTAGCAATGATCACATCTAAGTTTTTGCGTTTTAACTTTTCCCAGGCCGGGGTAACAATATCCCCAGTTTGGGCGGCAAAACCCACCAATAACTGATGGTCTTGTTGATGGTGACTCACCTGGGCAATGAGGTCGGGCACGGGGGCTAGGGGCAAACTACTCGGTAAATCCTGCTTAGCTAATTTTCCTGTGACGGTGTGGGCTGGTTTCACATCGGCCACAGCGGCGGCCATGACAATCCAATCCGCTTTGGTAACCTGGGCCATCAAGGCCTTTTCCATCTGCCCTGCGGTGGTGACAGGGATACTATTTACCCCCATTGGTACCGCTAAATCCCCCACAGGGCCGTGAATTAAAGTGACCGTGGCTCCCCGATCGCCGGCGGATTGGGCCAGGGCAAAGCCCATTTTCCCCGTGGAGGGGTTACCGATAAACCTCACCGCATCGAGGTATTCCCTAGTGCCCCCGGCGGTGATGAGAATTCTTTTTCCCGTTAAGTCCGCTTTACCCTGGGTGAAAAGTAATGCCTTTAACTTTTGAATAATTTGGCTTGGTTCCGCTAAACGCCCCGCCCCCCGGCGATCGCAGGCCAATAGTCCGGTGTTGGGGGCCAACAAATGATAGCGGCGATCGGTCTGTAATAGGGTCAAATTTCTCTGCACCGCCACCTGTTCCCACATTTCGGTATTCATAGCCGGAGCAATGAGGATGGGGCAACGGGAAGCTAATACCGTATTGGTCAGCAAATTGTCAGCAAAACCGTGGGTAAGTTTAGCTAAAGTTTGGGCCGTGAGGGGAGCAATTAAAAATATTTCAGCCCACTCCCCCAGGTCAATATGTAGGGGTCGTTGGTGAATGGGTTGCCAAAAATCCTTGTCACCGTAGACCGGTTGGCGAGCCAGGGTACTGAAGGTTAGGGGAGTAACAAATTTCTGGGCTTCGTCGGTAAGAATAATCCGCACTTCCGCCCCCTGCTGAAACAGTTGGGACACCACTTCACAGAGTTTGTAGGCCGCAATGCCCCCACCAACACCGACCAGAATCCGTTTTCCCTTTAACATCTCTGGCAAGTTTTAGGCCTCATCGTAGGCTTCATCGTCCAACAAGTAACGGTAGGGCTCCACCAACTCTTCCCGCTGGAAGGCGATCGCCCGGAGGAGATGCCAGTCCTTGAGTCCTTCAAAGGCGTCGGTGTAATCGTCATTTTCCAGCCGCTGGGCCAGTTGGGCTACATCATTAGCGGTGATTTGGGTTAGGTCTTGTTCGCTCAAGCTTTGGACTGACATGGGCTTGCTCCTAGTGACAGCGAAAGAATTGGGATTGTGGTGATTTCACCGCCCCCATTGTAGCGGACTCCTTTTCCTCAGGATCTTGTCAAAGGCGATACTTCTTGGTATGTTATTAAGGCAATAAAAAAGCCGGGATAGCTCAGTTGGTAGAGCAGTGGACTGAAAATCCTCGTGTCCGGGGTTCAAATCCCCGTCCTGGCATTCTAAATACGAAAAACGACATAGTTCATAGTATGGTATCCCTTCCTTCGGCTTCATAGGGCGGATGATATATTGGATTAGGAAGTCGGTGTAGGGAGATATTTGTTTTGATTTGTGTGGAGGGTTTTACCCATGGGACGCTATCAGCTTTTTTCGGTAATCGCCGCTGTCTTCCTAGCCATAGGCATTTCCCCTGGAGCTAATGCCCAGTATGGCCGCTACGACCGCTACAACAACAACACCGGCGATCGCATTGGCACTCCCGGCTTTAGTCAGCCTGTTTTTATGCCCAGCAATAGGAATAGCTCTTACCGTAATCGTTATGGTTCTAGTTACGACTATGGTTATGGGCAAAACCGTCGGGGCAACGAAAGTCTAACCATTATCAACGGCGGTAGTAACTGTATTAACTGCCGTGTCGATGGCTGGGATCGCTCTGGTTCCAGGAACAGGGGAAATTGGCAAAACCCATATCCCCGCAATATTCGTTTTGTTTATTAGCCGGTCACTGACTAGCCAAATTGTTCTTCCACTTCTAGATCAAAGAGCATCTTAAGGGAACTGAGGCATTGTTTTCGGGCTTCGATGTCCTGTTGGGCCCGCAATTGCACCATTGGTTCATGGAGAATTTTGTTAACAATGCCCCGGGTGAGGGCTTCAATTACTTCCTGGTGTTTTTCCGCAAATTCACTGCCTAAACGGGAAAGGGCTTTTTCTAGTTCCTGCTCCCGGATGTCCTCTACTTTACTGCGGAGGGAACTGATGGTGGGTACGGTTTCCAGCGATCGCCACCAAAGATCGAAGGCGGCAATTTCTTCTTCTAATAAACTTTCTGCTTGCCGGGCCATGTGGCGGCGACTAGCTTGATTTTGGGCTACTACTTCTTTGAGGTCATCCACGTTAAAGGCCCTCACTTGCTCCATCTCATGGACTTCGGCGGCCACGTTACGGGGTACGGAAATATCCACCACCATTAAACTTTTGCGATTGATCAAACATCCCGATAGGTTTTGGGCATCTAAAATCGGATCCGTTGCCCCCGTACTGGTGAAAACAATATCCCCAGCGGCGATCGCCGTAAACATTTCCGTGAGGGGACAAAGGTTTAACTGGGCCTGGGGAAACTGATTAGCTAAATCCTGGGAACGTCTTTGGGAACGGTTAACGATGGTGATATGGGTTGCCCCCTTAGCTAGTAGGTGTTTAACCAACAGGCAGGCCATTTTCCCTGCCCCGACAATGACGGTTTTCTGACTGGACAATTCCACCTGACGATGAACCAATTCCACCGCCGCTGAACTAATGGAAACTGCTCCCGTGCCGATGTCCGTTTCTGTTCTGACCCGACGACCCGCTGTAATAGCTTGCTTAAACAGGCGATCGAGCAAACGACCCACCCCTTTATATTTTTGCCCCAACTTGTGGGTGGTACGTACCTGGGCTAGGATTTGTCCTTCCCCCAACACCAAACTTTCCAGCCCAGCAGACACCCTCATTAGGTGACGCACCGCATCTTCGTGTAACAGGGTAAATAAGTAACGTCGTAGGATAGAAAGGGGAATATTGCCGGTCTCGGAAAGGAATTGGGTAATTTCCACCACTCCTTTTTCCGTGTCTGTCACCACCGCATAAATTTCCAGGCGGTTACAGGTGCTAATGACAGTGACCTCTTCGATGTGGGGGTAGCTTCGCAGGTGGGTCAACGCTTCTTCTAACTTAGCCTCCTGGATGCTCAGTTTTTCGCGAATTTCCACCGGGGCTGTCTTATGGCTCAGTCCCACAACGGCAATATTCATGGGTTCTCCTAAAGGGTTCTCAAAAAGGTGGTCGTCGCAGGGATCACGACATTTTTTGTTAAAGGGGTTTCTCTAATCCTTACAATGTAGTCCAGATAGCGGATTACAATAAGAGTAGGTTCTGCTCTGGGCTACGGATTTAAACAAACCAGTAGATCTTACAAGAAAACAGAGAGCTAAGAAAGGCCAATCTCTGGGGGTTTATTGGTGCACCGCAATGAATGTTAATCAATGTTACGGATTGTTAAAAAGTCATTTACTTTTTATCGGTCTCTAAAAAAATACCCGTACATTAACCTTCTAGTTTTTCCCAGATTCTATTTCTATGCAGTGAAGATTATAAAATAATAACTTTTGTGGTATTAGCAACCTATATTTAATGGATTATTTATTTGGGGTTTATGGACTTATATTTTTTGCGATTATTTTACTGAGGTATTTCTTAATCGCTGGCGGAGCCTATGCTTTTTTTTATTCCCTTTGGGGCCAATCATTGATTGGCAATCAGTTGACAGTAAATATTCCCCACTGGCAATCAATTCGTAAAGATATACAATTATCTATAATTTCAGCCATTATTTTTGCCCTAGCCGCAACCTGTATTCTTTCGGGCTATGACTGGAAAATTACCCGCTTATATATCGATCCAGGTCAATACGGCATTTGGTATTTAGTGGCGAGCTATGCCATTGTGTTGTTGTTACAGGATACCTATTTTTATTTTACCCATCGTCTATTCCATCACCGTTTACTATTTTCCTGGTTCCATAAAGGGCACCACCATTCCCGTTATCCTACGCCCCTGACTTCCTTTGCCTTTGATTTACCGGAAGCAATAGTTCAATCATTTTTCTTGATTATTATCGTATTAGTTATTCCCCTCCACTTTGTTACCTTGCTGGCGATATTGATGACAATGACAATTTGGTCAGTGGTTAATCATTTAGGTCTTGATCGCTTGCCAGTAAACTTTCCCCATCATTGGTTAGGAAAATATTTCATTGGCCCCGCCCATCACTCCCTGCATCACCTCAAATATAGCTTTAACTATGGGCTTTATTTTACCTTTTGGGATAAGGTTTTAGGTACGGAGGATCCGACCTATTCAGAAAAAATAGAAAAAATTATGCCAGAACAATAAAACGTTTACTTTTCTTTACAGTTGTTGGAATTTCACTATGGTTATTTCCGTGAAAAGTCTTACCCTTCATGGGTTTGATGTAACTTATTTAAAAGCATTACTAATCTTTAGATTCATATAAATCAACTACAAATCAATTGTAAGTGCTACTTCAGGCAGACACTTAAAGACTATTAGATTACAGTGGTGGTTCGGGATAGGGCAAAATCATTAATGAAATTCAGTGTAAATATTTGCCGTGGATCAGTAAATAAATTAAGGAGTCTGTTATGAGTTTCACCGATAAAGCAAAAGCCACTGCTAAAAATATCGAAGGTAAAGTCCAAGAAGGCCTTGGTAATTTGACTGGGGATACGAAGGATCAAGTCGAAGGTAAAGCGAAACAGGTGGAAGCTAGTATTGAACATTCCGTTGAAGATGCTAAGGATGCCATCAAAAAAGCGATTGATTAATCAATTATAGTCAAGCTAATTGTTACTTGAATCAGCGACTGTGTGTTTGTCATTGATGAAATTGTTTCTTGATGGGATTATCACAGTCTTTGTTTGCCTTCGGTTTTGCGTGGTTAGCTTAATAGTATTGTTGGGGTCTTTTGTTGTGTCATTGATTAGCCTATTTAATGATCAGAATGAGCTGAATCTATCTTCCATAGGCATGGCATAAATGATTGGCATATTTACAATGCTCCTAATCGTACTGTAAAAACTGTTTCTACAACTACAATCACCCAGTCTTTTCCCAACCATTAACATTAATAGCCTAGGCTAAAAATCAACTAATTTCGATACTTAATCAATTATCTAAACATCATTTTGGAGTTTCCAATGATTTCTTTACAACAGCTACGTCGCTTTGTTTACCATGTAACTTTAACTGTAATTTTAGTGATTACCGTTGCCTTTAGTTTTGGCACAGAAAAATCCTGGGCCACCATGCCCATTACTGAATTACTCCATTCACCCCAACCCCAAATTGCTACCATGAATAACATTAAAGCTATGTCCAAAGATGTGGAAGGTAAAACCCAAGAGGCGATCGGAAATCTCACCGGCGATCCTAAAGATCAAATGATGGGTAAAGCTAAACAGGTGCAAGGCCAAGCTATGAAGGCCGCCGAGGACATTAAAGATAGCACTGAATTGCAAGGTCGGGCCAAAGCTGTTGTCAAAAATCTTGAGGGTAAAGCCCAAGAAATAAAGGGCAATGTAACTAATAATTCCCAGGATCAAATGATGGGCAAAGCTAAACAAGTGGAAAGTCAAGGTCGGAACTTGGTTGAGGATGTAAAGGATATGTTTCGCTAAATGGGTAACGAAATTCTAATTTAGGAAATATCTCAATCGGATAAGGGTACTTCAATTAATAACTTATATAAAGCCACCTGTATTGATAGGAGTCCCTTGATCAAATAATCTGCGGATTTTAATACCAAATATTATGACATTCTCTGCGATGAGATATCGCAAAACCTTGATCAAAAGAAAGTTAACCCTTGGTACCTTTACTGGTCACAAACAGGAAATTTTCTATAATGCTTTGCTTCGTGAACAAGATATCCTTTATTTTAATTAATCCTAGGAGGTAAATATGTTGGATCTTGTTTGGACTGCTGTTGTTATTCTTTTTATTCTTTGGTTGCTGGGGTTCTCAATACAAATAGGAGGGAGTTTAATTCATTTACTATTGGTCTTGGTTTTAGTTGGCATTATTTACAACTTATTCGTTAAGCAACGGTTGGGTTGATAAATTCTAAAATTTATTTACCTCAATTTATATTCTTGAAAAATGATTAGGAGTGTTAGAGATGTCTGTTACTAGTAAAGCCCACCACCCCAGCGATGGCCGTGAATTAATTCCTGCCGAAGCTCCTTTGGAATTACAGGTTAATTCTAATTTACCTTCTGGCTATATCCAAGATGAGCAAGGTGTTCTTGACAACTATGCAGTAGAACCTACTATTGCCGCCGTGACTAAACCAACCTCTGAACGACTTATTCTGTTGGGTCTGGGGGCGATCGCCGTTTTCTTTAGCCTGATGTGGGTTGTGTCTGGGGTTAGTTAAATTTTCCTGTATTTATTGAGGAGGAAATGATGAATACCACCATTGATAGCTTTACTCCACCTGTTCTTGATTGATTCTTCGAGAATCAATTATGAGTATGAAATTATAAATATGGATACGCAAATCAAAAGAATGGGATCAATTCTCCACCCCAATGGTGTTACTTTCCGGGTATGGGTTCCCCATGCAGATCAAGTTTTTGTGATCGGATCCTTTAATAATTGGGATGAACAAAAACACCCCATGATGGCAGAGGGCGATGGTATTTGGTTCCTCGATGTTCCTGAAGCCCAAGGAGGAGATGAATATAAATATTTGATTTTATCCCCTGAAGGAATATTTAAACGTATTGATCCCTATGCCAGGGAGGTGACCCATTCTGTCGGGAATGCCGTTGTCCATGATCCTAGCTTTGACTGGCAGGGGGATGATTTTGCCATAGCTCCCTGGAATGAATTAGTTATTTATGAGTTACACGTAGGCACTTTTAATGAACAAAATAACAGTGATCGCCCAGGGAAATTTCCATCTATTTCTGCCCGGTTAAGTTACCTTAAAAAATTGGGCATTAATGCTATTCAAGTCATGCCCATTGGGGAATTTGCCGGGGAACGTTCCTGGGGCTATAACCCTGCCCATATTTTTTCGGTGGAAAAGGCCTATGGCGGGCCATTGGCTTTTAAACAATTTATTAAGCAAGCCCATCGCTATGGCATCGCCGTGATTTTAGATGTGGTTTACAATCACCTCGGCCCCAGTGATCTCGATCTTTGGCAATTTGATGGTTGGTCCGAAGGCGATCGGGGAGGAATTTATTTCTACAACGATTACCGCTCCCATACCCCCTGGGGGGAAACCAGACCGGACTATGGACGGGGGGAAGTGCGCCAATATATTATCGATAATGTGTTGATGTGGTTGAGGGAATATCACATTGATGGTTTGCGTTTTGATTGTACCCAATTTATCCGCACTGTTAACGGTTTTGAAGATCGCAATTTACCTGAAGGTTGGAGTCTTTTACAGTGGATCAATCAGGAAGTGAGCCAACAGTTTCCTGGTAAAATCACCATTGCAGAAGACCTACAAAATAATAAGTGGATAACTAAAGATATTGGAGCCGGAGGAGCAGGTTTTGGGTGTCAATGGGATCCTATGTTCGTCCATCCTATTCGACGGGCTGTAATTACTACCCTAGATGAGCAACGTTCCTTGGCGGCGGTTCGGGATGCTATTAATTATCGCTATAACGATGATGCGTTTGACCGGGTGATTTATAGTGAATCCCACGATGAAGTTGCCAATGGTCAATCTCGAGTTCCCCAGGAAATTAGTCCCCATAATCCAAAAGATTGGTATGCCCAAAAGCGTTCTACCCTTGCGGCGGCCATGATTTTCACTGCTCCAGGGATTCCTATGCTTTTCCAAGGTCAGGAATTTTTGGAAGGGGGATGGTTTCGGGATACGGTGCCGGTGGATTGGGATCAGCGGGATGAGTTCCACGGCATTGTGCGACTTTACCAAGATTTGATTCGTTTGCGGCGTAATTTAGACGGTGTTAGCCATGGACTTTGCGGGCAGTTTACTCAGGTTTACCACCTCAACGAAGACCAGAACATAATTGCTTTCCACCGTTGGGATCAAGGAGGAATTAATGATGATGTGGTGGTGGTAGCTAATTTTGCCAATAAACCTCTTTATAACTATATTTTAGGTTTACCGAGGGAAGGGTTATGGCGATTACGTTTCAACAGTGATTGGCAAGGGTATAGTGATGATTTTGGTAATTTTTTAAGCACTGATACGAGGGCAGAATCCGGAGAATATGATGGTTTTCCTTGGCATGGATTGGTGTCCATTGCCCCCTATAGTGTGTTGATATTTTCCAGATAATTTTATCTTTAATTAATCACCGTTTATGGACAGAGTCAACAATTGCAAATTTAATTAAGCTCTACATTGGCCAGTCCTTGGAAATGATTTCTGACTTGCCCCCTGATACAAATTACTAATATATCTTTCTCTTTAAATTATTAAATAAAAACTACTGCCATGAATTGATCAGGCAATTAAAAATAGCTTCAATGTAGAATAATTACAATTAACTTTTGCCGGCCTATGTTGCGTTCCGCCCGTTATCTCTATCCCCTAGTTTTATCCGTAACTAAAAATGATCCGGAAAGGGGCCATCAGCGTCTTATCCAGACTTTAAAAAGAGTGGATGCCATGCACCGCAACGGCTTTGCTGTGGCCATGGAGCAACTGGAGCAGACTTTTACCCATTCAGACCTCCGTTTAAAGCAAACCTGTTGGGGCTTGAATTTTCCCAATGTCCTTGGTCTATCCGCCGGTTGTGATAAGGAAGGAGAGGCGGCGGCCGTTTGGCCTGCTTTGGGGTTTGGTTTTGCGGAATTGGGGGCTGTGACCAAGCATCCCCAACCCGGTAACGATCGCCCCCGCCTGTTTCGTTTGCCCCAAGACCAAGCAGTGCTAAATCGTTTAGGGGCTAATAACGAGGGGGCCGTTGCTATGGCGGCGAAGTTAAAACGCACTTGGGACTACTATCCCCGTACCATTCCCATTGGTATTAACCTCTGTAAATCGAAAATTACCCCCCTTGACCAAGCGGTGGAGGATTACGTTTTCAGTTTCCAAACCTTGGCCCCGGTGGCGGACTATTTCGTGGTCAATGTCAGTTCCCCCAATACCCCCGGTTTACGGAGTTTGCAGGAGTCCGATGAGTTAGGTCGGATTTTTGCTGGTTTACAGTCAGCTAACCATTGGCAAAAACCAATTTTAGTGAAAATTTCCCCGGATCTTTCCTGGGAGGCGATCGCCGTCATCATTGATTTAGTCAAAGAACATAACCTAGCAGGCATCGTAGCCACCAACACCAGTACCCGGCGATCGGGGTTAAAGACAAAAATTTTGCCCCAAACCGGTCAACCCATAGCAGAGGAAGCTGGGGGACTGAGTGGTCAACCAATCCGAGACCGGGCCACAGAGGTAATTCGCTATATTTATGAACAAACCGGCGGCACCATTCCCATCATTGGCGTGGGGGGCATTTTCACCGCTGAGGATGCCTGGGAAAAAATTCAAGCAGGGGCCAGTTTATTACAGCTTTATACCGGCTGGATTTACGGCGGCCCCTGGGTAGTCCCGGATATCTTGCAGGGTTTGGGGGAAAAGTTAGCGGCAGGGGGCTTTTCCCACATCAGCCAGGCAGTGGGATCAAAATAGACATACCTAATCTAGACAAAAATTTTGCATTGTCGTTAATGTAGACCTTACATGCGTATCCTCATCATCAACCCACCGCATCCAGCCATTGGTAGCCGTATTCCCCGGGAGCAACTTCCCCCCCTAGGACTTTTGTTAGTGGGCGGTTCTTTATTAGATGCTGGCCATGATGTTACCTTGCTTGACGCTGAACTCGGCCCCCTTTCCCATGGTGAGATTGTTAGAAAAGTTGTCATTCACCAGCCCCAGGTTCTCCTTATTGGCCATTCAGGTTCCACCTCAGCCCACCCCATAGTGGTCGAATTGACCCGTCGCTTCCGCAGGGAGCTACCAAACCTCACCATTGTCTACGGTGGCGTTTTCCCCACTTATCATTTTCATGACATACTCACCCAAGAACCCCAGATTGATGTCATTGTTCGTGGCGAAGGGGAAGCCACCGTTCCTAAGCTGATAGCGGCCATTGAGGATGGGGATGACCTTGCCAAAGTAGAAGGCATTGCTTTCCGCTCCCATGACCAGATTGTCGAGACCTTGCCTGCCCCGATGATTCAAGATTTAGATGCCCATCGGGTTGGTTGGGAACTCGTTGATCTGAAAAAATATAGCTACTACGGTGGCAAGCGGGCTGTTGTTATACAGTTCTCCCGAGGATGCCCGCATCTTTGTAACTACTGTGGACAAAGAGGTTTCTGGGCCCGTTGGCGACACCGTGACCCAAAGACATTTGCGAGGGAAATGGCCTGGCTCCATCGAACCCATGGCATAGAATTATTCAACTTGGCCGACGAAAATCCAACGGTAAACAAGGCAGTCTGGCGGGAACTATGCGAAGCTATCATTGCCGAAAACCTACCGGTGACCATTATCGGTTCGACCCGTGCAGATGACATTGTAAGGGATGCAGATATCCTGCATTTGTACCGCCAGGCAGGGGTAGAGAGGTTTTTACTGGGTATGGAAAATACCGATGAATCCACGCTCAAAAAAATTCGTAAGGGAAGCAAGACAACCACCGACCGTGAAGCAATTCGCCTACTGCGACAACACGGTATTCTTTCCCTCGCTACGTGGGTAACTGATTTTGAAGAGGTTACTGACCGGGACTTTATCCATGCCCTCCGACAGTTTCTCTGGTACGATCCAGACCAAATTATGTCGTTGTATGTGACGCCCCATCGCTGGACGGGATATTATCGCATCGCTTCTGAAAGGCGTGTTATTCAACTAGATCAGAGTAAGTGGGACTATAAGCACCAAGTGTTAGAAACCCGTTACATGCCGGCTTGGCGCATTTTTCTATGGGTGAAATTCATTGAAATTATTTTGCAAACTCGTCCTATAGCGTTATGGCGGTCATTTTTCCAGCCAGATCGGGCTTCACGCCATGGCATGGGTTGGTTTACCCGTATGGGACGGCGCGTTTTAATCCATGAATTACGAAACTTCTTCTTCGGCGATTTTCGAGTGAGCAACGGGCCAACACTGGAGCAATTCTGGGGGCCGCCCAAGATCACCAAGAAATTCCCCTCCGCATATCTCGTTAGCGTCGGTGTGAACTACCCCTCCCTGCACTATCGGTCGAGGAAGGAGAATTCCGCGACATTTTGTTAAAGAGCACTTGGTCAGTGACTTTCCAGCGAGGCAAAGGGATCAGCTAGCCGGCAACGTGACCGTTTCTAACCAAAAGGACTCAATACCTTGCACCATTTTGAATAGGTCTTTGAGGTTACGGGATTTGGTCAGATAACAATTGACGTGGAGTTCATAACTGGCAATTACATCGTCCTCGTTGTGGGAAGTGGTAAGAACTACCACCGGAATTCTTTTGAGATCAGGATGCTGTTTGATTTCCGCCAATACTTCCCGGCCATCCTTTTTGGGCAAGTTTAAATCCAGCAGAATTAGATTGGGGCGGGGAGAGTTTTCATACTTCCCCTGCCGCCGCAAAAAAGCCATGGCTTCCAAACCGTCCCGCAGAATGATCAGTTCATGGTCAATGGTGCTAGTTTTAAGAGCTTCTTCCACAAGGCGGCTATCGGCTTTGCTATCCTCCACCATCAAAATGACTTTGGGCAACTTAGGTTGATCGGACATAGTTCTTCTCCTTCCTAGTTGCTGATGGGAATGGAGAAGTAGAAGGTTGACCCAGCTCCATCGTTGGATTCTACCCAAATCTGTCCCCGGTGTCCCTCAATGATTTTTTTGCAAATTGCTAGACCCATACCCGTACCTTCATACTCTTCCCTGGTATGAAGCCGTTGGAAGATAACAAAAATCCGCTCAAAGAATTGGGGGTCAATGCCAATGCCATTGTCCTGCACCGCAAATACCCACGCATCCTCCCGGCGATCGCCCCAGATTTTAATGTGGGGAGGGTTATCTCCAGCAAACTTGATGGCATTGCCGATAAGATTTTGGAAAACTTGCATTAGGCGGATTTGGTCGGCCATAACAGCGGGCATAGACCCCACCTCAATTTCAGCGCCGCTTTCTTGGATACGTTGCCCAAGATTGGCTATGGCCTTATCCACGGTTTCCTGCACGTCGGTGAAGGTTAGCTGGGCATACTGGGTATCCACCTTAGCGTAGGTCAAAATGTCGTCGATCAGGGTCTGCATCAGGGAAACCCCATTGACTGCAAAATCAATAAATTCTTTGGCATCTTTGTCCAAGGCATCGGTGTAGCGCATTTCCAGCAACTGCACGTAATTGCTTACCTGGTTGAGGGGTTCCTGCAAATCGTGGGAGGCAATGTAGGCAAATTTCTTCAGGTCAGCATTGGAGCGTTCCAGATTCCGGGCCAACTCCGCTAACTCTTCCGCCTGGCGCAAAATGAGGTTAACGATCGCCTTTTTCAGGGCCAGGGCACTTTCGATTTCCACCCTCTGCCAAGGTAGGGACTGCAGACTGACAATTTCTTTCCACAGGTCAAAGGACTGCCGGGGATGGAGTTCAATGTTGCCGTTTTCCTCGGTGGCTTTATAGGCATTGTTGGGATCCCCGCCCCAGTTAACCGTTTGCAGTACCTCCGGTCGGAACCAGAGTAAAAAGTTATGGTGGCCAATGGGAATGGCCAACAAACCGCTAGCTACCCCCTTAAAATTCATCCCATCAGGGTACATTTGGGGCAAGGATGGGGTGGAAAATACCTCCCGCACTTCCCTATTTTCTAACCATTGCAGTAAATATCGCACTGCCTTTTCATCGGGGGTTTTCCCCACTAGAATCAGCTTTTCTCCAAAACATATTGCCGCTCCCTGGGAACCCGTTAGCCCCAACAGGCGATCGGGATTAGCGGTTAAACCTTCCAGGAAATCCGACGTTGTGGTCATTTTCTCCAGCAACACCGCTTCGTGTTCCGCCAACTGCACCCGGTAAGCAAAGGTTTCTGTATCTTCCTGGGCGGAGATGTTACTAAACACGACCCTGCCGAAAAATTCGCAGGCTTTACGCAGTTCAAAAGGAATAACTTTGGGGGTTTGGTGGTGGCAGGCAATCAATCCCCATAAATGGTTGTCCTTAATCAAGGAAATGGTGAGGGAAGCCCCTACCCCCATGTTTTTTAGGTAAGTGACATGACAGTGGTGGGCACTGCGTAAAATGGATTCCGTCAAGTCCACCGGCCCTTCCGTGGTGGGGTTTACCGCTGGAGTGAGGGGGGTAGCCACACCGTAAACATCGGGAATGGCCCGGATGGCATTACGGACAAATAATCGACGGGCCGGTTGGGGAATATCTGATTCCGGGTAGTGGAGACCTAGGTAAGGTTCCATATCTTCCCGCTTGTCCTCTGCAATTACGTCGCCGTGATTATTTTCATCGAAGCGATATAACATTACTCGGTCAAAGCCGGTCATCCGCCGTACTTCCTGCACAATCACATCGTAAAATTCCCGCAGATTAATCTGTTGCCGCAAACGGTTCAGAGCATTATTGGCCAGGTGATAAAAGCCAAGGAAAGGTAAATTGTTGGGGGAATAGGACAATTCCAACTCACAAATCAGTAAGCCATCACTGTTACGGTGAAAAACTCCGTCAAAAACCACAAAGTCATCCCCCGCCACCCGAGCCCAGAGTTTACTGGGATTAAGGGCGCTCAGTTCTCCTTCTGTCAATTGGTTTTGGATGGGTTCAATTTGGAAACTATCAAATATTTCCCCCAAACCTTTTCCTAACAGTTCCTCTGGCGATCGTCCTAGGATGGCAAAGCAGTTGACACTAATTTGACTAATGGTCAGGTCTGGCTCCTGGAGCACTAGGACTAGACCATGGGGTTGGATCAGGTGGCTATTGTGAATAGCCAGGGTTTCAAGTTGACGGAGTAGTTGATGACTGAGCTGGGTGGTTGTGGTCATAGGGGTTGCCCTTCCTTTCTATGGATTCTGATCATGACTTGAAGCTTAAGGGTTAACTGTCTCCTCGCCATTACCACTATTTACTTCTTACTTCGATCTTACTTTCATCCTAGCGGAGCTTTTTTTCTGGCAGGTCAAAATGTTACAGAAAGATACTTGGATTTTTAGAATTCGGGAAAAAGCCTGGACAATCAAAACTTATTTTCCTAAAAAAGCTTGGTTAATTTCAGTGGGCTTGCCGAAAGTATAGTTAGTACTTTATTTGTTGGGATATGGTTCGCAACTAAAGTCTGTTATCACACCAATTAAGATGATTAAGTTTTCAGTATTTTTTTAAGTTTTAATTGTCTGGTAGCAATATTTTCTTTACGTCTGAAGTTTAGGATTTTGCCATAAATCAAGTAACCTAAATTGATTTTGATGATGGGCAATTAGTCTACAAATAATCGATATTTAATCATGGGTATCTAGGGAAAAATTGGCTGACAATGCTTCCGAAATAACTTGCTTAGGTTTATGGATTAATTTTGTTGAGTACTAATTTTAGTTGCCTATTCTGGAAAGATGCTATTGGGGGTAACCTGTAAATCCAACTTAAAGGCGATCGCCTCCTGGGCATCGGTGGTAATTACTAATTCGTAATAACCGGTTTCGTTGGCGGGGCCTGACCATTGATGGGTAGTGGAATTTTCTAACATTTTTTCCTGGCCGGTGGGGGGATAAAAGGAAATACGGGTACTGGGAGGAGCGGATAATTGCAGACTAAATTTTTCAGTGGGGGGAATGCTAACGGCGTAGGCGTAACCTTCTCCGGGTTTTAATTCCCCAGTCAGGCTTAGTTGATTAGTTCCATCAAAATTTATTCGTTGGTAATGGGTTTCACCTTCTAAGCTAGCCAAACTGTCGAAGGCCATGGCATTCCAAATCAACGCTAAAGGTCGTTGTTCAAACTCCTGATCCTCCAACACTGTCCCACTCACCATCGGTAATTGGTAACGAAAGCGAACATTAACCAAATCATTAAAACTGCGACTGCTAAGGCGCAATTGGTTCACCTGGGGAATCCACCGTCGGCGATTACCAGAATTATTTTGAAGTAAATCCCCCATGGCTTCCGGGCTAAGACTTTCCAGGGTATCCAAGAGGGTGGAGGTCATGGCCATTTGTTGTTCCGGTGACCCCAGGGGAAGATTATTTTCACCATTTTCTTCCCTGGTATTGAGGTCAACACCAAGCTGTAAAGCCAGAGCATCATCAACGAACTGTTGAAACAGTTGGGGAGGTATGCCTAGGTTCAGCCGACGGGTACGGATCTCATTTTTGATTTCTAAATCTGTTTTAACTGGGGTAGCTGTTTTTTCTTCTTCTGCTTTCAATGCGGCCCTCTGTTGAACCTTTAGCCACACCTGTCCTGCTCCCCAGCCCAAACCCATGGCGATCGCCATTAATCCGAACAAAAGTAGTAGTTTTTTAAAAAATCCCTTCCACCCTTGAACCTTGACCATAGTTGTTTGCATTGCTGACGAAGGGAAGGGAAAATCTCTCTGATTATTAAATTCGGAAGCAGGGCCCTTAAGCAAGTCTTCCGTTACCGCCAACGCCGGAAGATCGGTTTGGACTTCGTCCATGGTGGAAACGGGGCGATCAGTGGCCACGGTGGGCAAAAAGTATTGGGGTAAATTACTCAAATTCTGAATTAACGTGTTTAAATCCACTGCCGGGGGAGATTCCAGCACCGCTAAAAGTAAACTACGAAATTCGCCGCTCAAGGGAATGGGGGCCAATAAATTCTCCCAGGGGGGACTGGGTTGGGCCATTGCCGTTATCAGGGTCACTGTCCCCAACCCTAAACTATGCAAATCCTGTAAATCTTTTTCCCGGTCTCCTGACGAATATTGGGCGTAACTGAAATCTACCAAAACCGGTAAATTATCCCCAGCCCGACGCACAATATTACCCAGGTCTAGGGCACCGTGGTTGATACCCTGGTTCTGGAGATAGGCCAACACCGGTAACAACTGTTCCCACCATTGCCGCACCTCCAATTCGGTGAAGGCCTTGCCCTTAGTACGGCGCAGATTGAGTAGATCCCGATAGGACTGACCTTCAACAAAATCTTGCACCAGATAAAGACCATCTTCCCAAGCAAAAAACTCCCGAAAATTGACAATTTGAGGATGATCTAAGCCATAGAGCATTGTTGCCTGTTGCTGAAATAAGTTACGACCATTGTTTCCAGCATCGGAGAAAAAAGCTTTGACGGTGCAAGGTTCATCAAAACGATGGGTATCGTTAGCTAAATAATCACGGCTGAAACGACCGTGGCCTAAATCCAGTTGAATAAGATAACGATCATTGAGCCGTTGGCCCAGTTTTAGGGGAGATGTCATCAGGCAGAAGGCGGAGGAAAGGAACTTGTAATTAGCCGATGGAGGCATTCTAACTATTGCCAGCGATAAGTCCCAGGTTCCACCAACAAGGGAGCGATGGGATGAAAGCAAGTCAAGTTGCTATACTTAAAGCCAGTTTTCCCTGGTCTGCATCGTAAAGCATGGGCTAACGATGGAAAGACAGTCAGGGAAAGAGATATAGCCGTAGTCAGCTAAATAGCCGGGCTCCTAGAGAGGGAAACCCTACGACTACCCATCAGGTTAGGCATTTCAGTCTACTTGATAGATCCACTGCTTTGCCGGATCTTCCCAATAGCTCCAGTCTTCCTCCATTCCTATGCTTTATCGACGCTTTGGCCGCACCGAATTGTCCATGCCTGTTTTTTCCTGTGGGGGAATGCGCTACCAATTTCAATGGCAGGATGCCCCCTTTGGCGAAATTCCCACGGATAATCAGCGGAATTTACAAGCTACCATCGAGCGTTCCTTGGAGTTGGGCATTAATCACATTGAAACGGCTAGGGGTTACGGTACTTCAGAAATGCAGTTGGGCAAAATTCTGCCCCGGTTCCCCAGGGAAAAGTTAATTGTCCAAACAAAAGTTAGCCCTAAGGACGATCCGGCCCTATTCCGCAGTGAGTTTGAAAAATCCCTAGCCTACTTAAAATTGGACTATGTAGACCTATTGGGTATCCACGGCATTAATAACCCAGAAACCAGGGATCAAAGCCTAAGACCCGGTGGGTGCTTAGATGTTTGTCGCCAGTTGCAAAGGGAAGGCAAAGTTAGATTTGTGGGATTTTCCACCCATGGCCCCACCGAGATCATTACGGAAGCGATTAATTCTGGGGAATTTGATTACGTTAATCTGCACTGGTATTACATTTTTCAGGATAATTGGCGGCGATCGCCGCCGCAACGGAGCAGGATATGGGGGTATTTATCATCAGCCCATCGGATAAAGGGGGTCAACTTTACAATCCTCCCCAAAAGCTGGTGAATTTATGCCAACCCCTCAGCCCCATGGTGTTCAACAATCTATTTTGTTTATCCCATCCCCAAGTTCATACCCTCAGCATTGGCGCATCCCGCCCCACGGATTTTGACGAACATCTAAAAACCTTGTCCTATCTGGACTCAGACCAACAGGCCCAAACAGTACTACAGCCCATCCTCAAAAAACTCCACGGAGCCATGGTGCAAGCCCTGGGGGAAGATTGGGTAAACAGTTGGCGGATTGGTTTGCCTGACTCTGAAAATACCCCAGGGGAAATTAATATTCCCAAAATCATCTGGCTTTATAATCTCTGCCAAGGTTTTGAGCTTCTGGAATATGCCAAAATGCGCTACAACCTACTGGGTAATGGCGGCCATTGGTTCCCCGGTCAACCGGCCAGCAATTTTAATCAGCAACAACTATGGGAGTGCCTTGCCGAAAGTCCCCACCGGGAAAAGGTATTACAAATCTTAGAAGAAGCAGACTGGCTTTTAAAGGGGGAAACAGTGCAAAGACTTTCCCGCCAGGAAGTGGCTAAAACCAACTAATCCGGTTCGATTTTTCAACGCTTCCAATGCTCTCCGGTTTCCCTCCACCTCCCGTTTACTATGACGTTTTCCTCTCCCCCCCGTGAATTGCCCCAGCGTTTACCCAGTTGGTTAAAGCGTCCCATTGGTCGGGCCAGTGAGTTGTCCAAAGTACAACAAATTATTAAACAGCGACAAATCCATACCATTTGCGAAGAGGGTCGGTGTCCCAATCGGGGGGAATGCTACGCCAATCAAACCGCTACTTTTTTACTGATGGGCCCCGTTTGTACCAGGGCCTGTGGTTTTTGCCAGGTGGATAAGGGCCACGCCCCCGTAACCCTGGATGAAGATGAACCCAGAAAAGTAGCAGAGTCAGTACAATTACTAGGACTAAAGTACGTGGTATTAACTTCCGTCGCTAGGGATGATTTGCCCGATGGGGGAGCCGGTTGGTTTGTGCAAGTGATGGACAGGATTCGCCAAGATAATCCCTCCATCCAAATAGAAGTTTTAACGCCGGATTTTTGGGGTGGCACTGGTCGGGAAATAGCCCAAAGGGAAAGGGTGTTAACGGTGGCTAGGGCTAAACCCGTTTGCTACAACCACAACCTGGAAACGGTGGCTCGGCTACAGGGAAAAGTGCGGCGGGGGGCAAAATATGAGCGGTCTTTGGCCGTGTTGCGATGGGTTAAGGAAGCTAATCCAGCCATTTTTACTAAGTCTGGGCTAATGCTGGGCCATGGGGAAACGGAAGGGGAGATTATTGAAACTTTGCAAGATTTACGTTCTGTGGGGTGCGATCGCCTAACGTTGGGACAGTATATGCAACCATCATTAGATCATTTGCCGGTGCAGAAATACTGGACTCCAGAGGAGTTTGAAAAATTAGGGGAAATTGCTAGGGAGTTGGGGTTTAGCCATGTGCGTTCCGGGCCTTTGGTGCGGAGTTCTTACCATGCCGGGGAAGAGTAGTGCCAATGCCATTCGCCAAAAATTGCAGAGGGATTTGAGGGGATGCCAAGGGTGAAAATCGACGTTAACTATGCCATAGCCCAGTATGCCCAGGGGTTATTTTTAATGGCGGATGATCGCCATGGGTTGGGGTGGTACTCCAGCGATCGCCATGCCTTGATTCCCCTAGATGATCGTTTTCGTTACCCCAAATCCTTGCAACGGGTGCTCAATCAAAACCGCTTTGAAGTCAAAATCAACCAGGCTTTCACCGCCGTTTGTGAGGGGTGTGCCGCCCGCCCTGAAACTTGGATTTCCGAGGAATTAATCGAGGTTTACCATTCTTTCCATGCCGAAGGTTGGGCCCACAGCTTTGAAACTTGGCAGGGCGATCGCCTAGCGGGGGGAATTTTGGGCATTGCCATCCGGGGTGCTTTCATTGGGGAATCCATGTTTTACACTATTCCTGAAGGTTCCAAAGTGGCCATGGTGGCCCTGGTGCACCATCTCCGACAAAGAGGTTACCAATTATTTGATGCCCAGTTACAGAATTCCCATTTGGAGAGATTTGGAGCCTACGAAGTGGAAGAAAATATTTATAAAAAGCAATTGGAAAAGGCCCTGAATTACCCTTGTCAGTTTGATTAAAAAACTTTTATCGCCGATTAAAATATTCCCAGGGCTTACCAACCTGGAACAATACATATGACTGAACATAGCGAAGTCAAGTCCGTACTTAACTTTTGTGAAAATCGCCATAAATTTAGGAACAACAATCTACATAAGTATTAATGTACTTGATGGAAAAGATAAAAATCTTCGCTACCATGCCCATAGGGTTTGTCCCTTACTTGGGTGAAAAGCCTGGGTATTTTGAATTTTTATTAGTTTGCTAAATAGCTTAGGATTTTTTGCCATGACCCTCGACCAACTGTTGATGCTCGTTGTTCTACTTGTCCCCGGTATTTTACTTTCGGCCCTAGTGATGGGGACTTTTGCCAAAGGGGGTTAGGATCCCTTGCTGGATTAAGATTTACGACTATTTGCCGTCATTCTTCCATAAAAGGTTACCAAACTTGCTATAAGAGGATCTAGAGTCCAGTCCAGTGGCGATTGGCGTTGATGTTCTTGATCGAGGAGACGGTGGATGACCCCATTGGAATTAAGTTACCCATTGACCGGATTGGTGTTAGCCCTGGGTGGCGGCGTATATGTCTGGCAAAGTCGTCGTAGCTTAGAGAAAAAGCTGGCCCAGTCGCAAAATTCCGATGAGGGCAGTTCTTTGGCCCCTGAACCAATAGCCCCGGCGATCGCCACTGTTCCTACCGAAGATTCTCTTTCCCAGGGGGAGATAGTCCATGCCAAGGGCAAGTTGCGGCGACTAGAAAAAGATCTAGAGACTGCCCAAGCCAATTTACAAACAGCTTTGGCAGAAAAGGATGAGCTGTGCCAAAAACATCAATCCCAGGAAAAGATGTTGGCGGTTCTCCAGCATCAGTTGGCCCACTACGACGATATCCAAAGCGAAAAATTTGTCGGCCTGCAAAAACTGAATCAAGAATTGCTCCAGGAAAACACCAATCTGTCCGATCGCCTTAAACAAGCGGTCAATGAAGTAGCGGAAACCCGTCCCAAACTATTGCAGTTGCAGTCCCTAGAAACCATTAATCGGCAGTTAACGGAGCAACTTAGCTACGTTGAGCAAAATCAAGAAAAGGCGATCGCCAACCGTTTAGAGATCCAGGCCAAGGCTGGGCAGGAAAAGGAACAACAATTTAAAAATCAGATTGCTGAGGGGGAACGACAGGTTCAAAGTTTGACCATAGAGCGGGATCAGGCCCTGCAATCCCTACAGCGTTTAACAGAGCAAAGCCAATCCGCCCAGGAGCAACGGCAAACCTTGCAATCTTCCTTGGAACAGTTAACCCAAGCAGAACAGCAGTGGCAAGAGGAACAGCGGCAACTGAAAGCCAAGTTAAACCAACTTGAAGATAGTCAAAAGCAATTAGCCCTGGCCAATGTGGAATTAAAGCTCAAACTGGAAACTACCCAGGCCGAAGGCGATCGCCTCAAAGCGGAGAAAAAAGAACAGGGCACTGCTCTCCAATCAGCCCAGGCGGAAATCGCTCAACTGCAACAAAAATTGGCGGATCAGGAACAAGCTAACGTTACGGCAAAAACCAAACAACAGCCCCCAGTGAAACCAGCGGAGAAACAGGAATCAGCAAAAGTTGTTACTCCTCCTCAGCCGGAACCAGTTGCGGAAACCGTAGAAACTAAATCGGTGGCGGCGGCGGTTAATAAACCCCAGGAACTTCCGGTGGTGGAAGCCAAAACTCCAAAGACTGAAACTAAGGTTCAACCCCAATCGGAGGAAAAACCGGCTGAGTCCCCAGTTAATGTAGATAAAGCAGGTAAAACGGATAAAACCACACCAGAATCTTCTGAAAAGGTGGCAAAATCCCCTACTCCCGCTGAAAAAAGTACAAAAAAAGTGGTAGAAGTCGCCGAAATTGCCCCGGTGTCAGTCCCCCCTGAGCCAGCAGAAAAGCCAGTAGAAGCTGAAACCACTGATGGGGCCCATCCCCTGGCAGACAAAAAAATTGTCATCCTTGGCACCCTCAACGCCATGAACCGGGAAGAAGCGAAAACTCGGCTCCAAGATGTTGGGGCGGAATGCACCAGTGCCCCCAGCAGTAAAACTCACTATGTGGTGGTGGGTAAGGCCCCCGGTGCTAAGTTGAAAAAGGCACAAAAACTAGGCATCCCCCAGTTATCTGAGGCCCAGTTTTTAGATTTACTGGAAAACTAACTCGGTGTAACTCACACCACAAACCACAAAATTGCTAAGCCCAACAGGGTCAAAAGCATCAGTGCATGGTTCATCCAGTCATCAAAGTTCCAATCTTTGAACATAGCTTTTTTAGGCAGGGGGAAAGGTCTAGAGCTTTTCTCTCTCCAACTATACGGTGATTATCGAGTTTCGGCCCACGCCCCCATGGACAATTCTCCCCCGGAAACTATTACTCAAACCTGCGATCGCCTGGGACTGGATGCTTTCCAGCGGCATTTATTTCTTTGCTGTGACCAAACTAAACCGAAGTGCTGTTCCAAAGAAGATAGTTTAGCCACCTGGAACTACCTGAAAAAACGCTTGACAGAACTGGGGCTAGATTCCACCCAGGCTAGTCAGGATATTAATATTTTCCGTACTAAAGCTAATTGTCTGCGGGTTTGTCAACAGGGCCCCATTCTATTGGTATATCCCGATGGCATTTGGTACCGCAATGTTACCCCCACGGCGATGGAAGAAATTTTACAGGAACATATTCTACAGAATCTTCCGGTGGAAAAGTACCGCTTTTTTACCCATGCCTTGCCGGAGGTTTAGAATCTTCAGGATTAATATTCAGGGCTAGGGGAGCCAGGGATATTGGCTAAAGTCGGGGGGACGTTTTTCCAGAAAGGCTTGTTTTCCTTCGCTTCCTTCTTCGGTCATGTAATAGAGCAAAGTGGCGTTACCGGCCAATTCCTGTAACCCGGCTTGACCGTCACAGTCCGCATTAAAAGCGGCTTTGAGACAACGGATCGCCAGGGGACTTTTACTCAAAATTTCCTTGGCCCACTGAACCCCCTCCTCTTCTAGGCGATCGACGGGGACAACGGTGTTCACCATCCCCATTTGTTGAGCTTCCTCAGCGGAGTATTGACGGCATAGGTACCAAATTTCCCTGGCTTTTTTTTGACCCACAATGCGGGCCAGGTAACTTGCCCCAAATCCTCCGTCAAAACTGCCCACCTTGGGGCCGGTTTGGCCAAAAATAGCATTGTCGGCGGCGATGGTTAAATCACAGACAAGGTGTAGTACATGGCCGCCCCCAATGGCGTAGCCAGCTACGAGGGCAATAACTACTTTGGGCATGGAGCGAATTAACCGTTGCAAATCCAGCACGTTTAAGCGGGGAGTACCCTGATCATCGATGTAGCCCCCTTCCCCCCGCACAGATTGGTCACCACCGGAACAAAAGGCGTATTTGCCATCACTGTGGGGGCCGGCGCCAGTTAGTAGCACCACCCCAATGCGGGCATCTTCCCTAGCGTTACAAAAGGCGTCGTAGAGCTCAAAAACGGTTTGGGGGCGGAAAGCGTTGCGTTTATGGGGACGATTGATGACAATTTTGGCAATGCCATCGGCTTTATGGTACAGAATATCTTCGTAATTTTTCGCAACTTGCCAATCCATCGGTTAACTCCTGAGCAGTCCTTACCTATATTACGGGGGCTGGGCAACGGTTTTGCTGGACTAATGGTGGATTGTGCCTTGGGGCAGAAGGACTCCTGCGGAGTATTTTTGACTATGACGCCCCGCCTTTGAAATCAGGCTAGCCACGTTCCTTCTTCAGGGCTAGGCCTTCTTGGTGCTGCTTTCTGGCCTCTTCTTTCCTTTGTTTTTCCACAGATCGGCAGGCTCGACAAAGTACAGCTTTGGTATTGATATTGCCCTTGGCTACTTCGTACCACCATTGCTGGGCCTCTGCTCTCCAGACCTCTTCTTTTCCACACTGGCGACACTGCATCAATTGATCGACATAAAACCTGGGCATAGGGCCATAGGTATTGTTGTGGCTCAATGCCTGGGGATTGGCCATGATGGCTTCCGTTGGTGGGATGACGTTTGGATCACAGGGATTTATGGGGCCTCTTTGTTTGACCCTGCGGAGTCTAGCGGCTTCCAGTTTTTGCTTTTTCGCCTTGCGCCTAGTCATGGTCGAAGTTTGAACTTTGTTTATGAGTCGGGAAAAAATGCTATTTTTTCTATTCTACAAATCTACTAAAAATTAATCAAAGAAGCTCGTCAGCTTAGCTTGGCCGGAATCACGGTTATGCGGACAACCATTGGCTACGGCCAAAACCATCGACAAATTGCGGTGGATTGGGTAATGGAATTGGCCTCTAGCATGATCATGGTTCTCACCGTCATTGATCGACCGACGGCGATCGCCAAATATGTTCCCCGACTGCAAGCCCGGATTGAAAATGGTTTAGTCATCCAAGAACCGGTCACAGTGGTACATCACCCCCCCAACGGCCCTAGTCAATTCACTACCAACTCACCTTACCCCGTAGACCCTGCACCTTACTGGGGCCAATGCCCTTAACTCTTTGCAAATCTTCTAGGGAGGTGAAGGGTTTTTCTCCCCTGGCTTCAATGATTTTTTGGGCGGTGCTGGGGCCAATGCCTGGCAAAGTTTCCAATTCCCCCTGGCTACCCCGGTTGAGATTAACTAACGTGTTGGGAGTCGCCGTAGCTAAAGGTTTGGGGCTGGTCTGGGCATTAGCGCATTCTTGCTTTTGGCGAGCAATTTTGTCCTCCACCGTAGGGGGCAAGCCATAGTTGGTGATGGCATAAAGTCGCTCTAATTCCCTTTGGTAATGGGCGGCGATCGCCGGATCTTCTATAACAATTACCGTCTCATCATTATTGTGGTTAGCGGCGGGGGACCAATTATGGGAACCGGTAATCACTACCCGATCATCCACCAGGGCAAATTTATGATGTAATTTATCTCCCCTCGGTAAAGCTGGAACTCCCACAAATTCCGTCGGCAAAGCCCAGGGACGATTATTGGCTTGTTCTTGGCAATCTTCCAGCAGGGTAACTCCCAGTAAATCTAGCCCCTCACTGTAGTAACGGAAAGCAAAACTACGATCAATTAATGCTTTTACCTCGGCCCCGGCTTGAAATCTTTGGTTAATTGCATCGGATAATCCTTGCTCACTAAACACAAACAGAGCTAATTGAATTGCTTTTTGGGCTTGGTTTAAATATTGAGCAATCAGACCGTTGCTGGTTTCAGTAAAAGGCGTTGCTCGGCGATCGGGAGAAAATTTAACTGTTACACTGGCGTCACCAATTTTTACTATTTTAGATAATCTTTTGGGCTTATCAATGCCAAATAAACTATCATTTTTGCCACCGGGGCCATCTCCCCACAAAATATTAAATTCTTCAGTAAAAATATGGGCTAAGGGCGGAGACTGAAGCACCAATAAATTGTTGGCATTACCCCTAGTGGAATGATCATCATAATCACCATACTGATCACTGGGGGTAAAGTTAGCCGAAGTGACAATGACCGTTTTATTGTCAATTACCACAAATTTATGATGCATTAGTCCTGAACCTTTACTCCCATCTTCTGTATCATCTATAAACGGAATTTTATTAGCCCTTAAAATATCAATGGCATCCCGTTCTGCACTTTCTTCTGGACTAATTTGACCATCTTTATTTTGATCTAAATAAGCAAAGGGGCCTCGATAGCGATCAAGGTCGCTTTCAAAGGCTTCTTTAATGGTTTGATTATAGGTATTTTCTAGTACTATTCTTACTTTAATCCCTGCTTGGTATTTAGCCACCAATGCTTGGGCAATACGATGTAAACGCAATTCCTGCACCGCCAGATCAATGGTTTGCTGGGCCTGGTTTATCTGCTCAATAATTATCTGCTCAAAATTATCCCCCTGTCGTTTAAAGCCCCGGTCAGGATCAACAAAATCCGCCCCTTTCCCATTGTTAAGATTGAAATAAATCTGGGCTTCTGACCTTTGGGGTAAGGGCTCAAGACGAGATGGGGAATCCCCCAACCCCGGCAAATTAACCCCGCTAATCCAAATAATGGCGATCGCCGTCACCAGGGCTAAACCAACTAACGCAACAATGGAACCTCGTTTTATAGCCATTAATCTTTGCTACGTACAATCAAATATTTAAGTAATACTTGGTTTTTAAAAGTACTGATTTCTGCGGATTTCAGTAATATTAACCCTACAAATAGCACCTTTGCTGTACTCTGTAAAACATTTGCAAGCTGGAGAAAAAATGGAATTAGTAGATAGCCTCCTTCGGCTAAGTGTGGCTTTCTTACTAGGCTCTACCCTCGGCATTGAGCGTCAATGGCGCCAACGAATGGCAGGACTACGCACTAATACCCTGGTTTCTACAGGGGCAGCCCTGTTCGTGCTTGTGTCTGTGTACACCACCAATGACAGCAGTCCCACCCGGATTCCCGCCCAAATCGTCTCTGGCATTGGCTTTCTGGCTGGAGGGGTAATTCTCAAGGAAGGGCTAACGGTTAAGGGGCTTAAATACGGCGGCGACCCTGTGGTGTTCGGCGGCGGTGGGTACTCTCTGTGGAAAGGGTCTATTTTCCGAGGCTTTTCTTGGGGCTATGATGATTTTAATTGCTAATATCGCCCTGCGACCCTTCAGTAAAATGATTAACAGACAACCCCTCGATGGTACAGAAGTGGAGTGCCATTATCTCTGTTCTTTGGTTTGCCGGGGAGATGATGAAGCAAATATCCGCAGTGTTTTGTTAAATTCTTTGGAGGAGATTGATGATATAAAATTGCGTTCTTTGCGGAGTCATGATCTGGATGAATTTAATCATTTTGTGAAGGTAGATTCAGAAATAATTTGTTCTGCCCGCAAGGATCACTTTTTAGAAGGGGTAATTAGCGAGTTGAGTTTACAACCTTCCGTTAAGTCTGCTAGTTGGACAGTTTTGGAACAAGAATGCGGTTAAACGTAGTTTATGCGAATATTTATTAGCACCGGTGAAGTTTCTGGAGATCTGCAAGGTTCCTTGTTAGTAAGGGCATTAAAAGAGAGGGCAGTATCCCAAAACTTAGATTTGGAATTGGTGGGTTTGGGGGGAGAAAAAATGGCCTCTGCCGGGCTGACATTGTTGGCTAATACGGCGGCGATCGGTTCAGTAGGACTAACGGAATCCCTCCGTTTTATTATCCCGACTTGGCGCATTCAACAGCAGGTTAAACGCTACCTGCAAAGTAATCCCATTGATTTGTTGGTCTTAATTGACTATATGGGGCCAAATTTGACGATCGCCAATTATTTGAGAAAAGCTTACCCGACCTTGCCCATCCTCTACTATATTGCGCCCCAGGCTTGGGTTTGGTCCCCAACCAAAAAGGAAACGGAACAGATTATGGCGGTCACCGATCGCCTCTTGGCCATTTTTCCGGGGGAAGCGGAATTTTTCCGAGCCAAGGGTTTGGACGTAACCTGGGTGGGTCATCCTCTATTGGATCGTATTGCTAAGGATGCCCCCCGCCGCGAAGAAGCCAGAAAGCAATTGGGTATTGATCCAGAGCAAAAAGTGATCACCCTTCTGCCCGCATCCCGCATCCAAGAATTACGTTACCTTCTCCCCTCTATTTGTGGGGCGGCCAAGGAGCTACAGGCAAAATTGCCCACGGCTAAATTTTTACTGCCGGTATCCCTGCCCACCTATCGGGAACAAATTGAGCAAACCCTAGGGGAATTTAACATCTCAGCCCAATTGCTAGACGGAAAAGAGACCCTAACGGCGATCGCCGCTGCCGACCTGGCCATCACCAAATCAGGAACGGTAAACCTAGAAATTGCCCTCCTGAATGTGCCCCAGGTTATTCTTTATCGGGTCAGTCCTTTGACCATGTGGATTGCCCGCAAAATTTTAAAATTTGACCTGCCCTTTATTTCCCCCACCAATATTGTCCTCAATCGGGAAGTTATGCCGGAACTGCTCCAGGAACAGGCCACCCCGGAAAATATCGCCCAGGCGGGGCTGGAATTATTGCTCAATGGCGATCGCCGACAAAAAATTGACCAAGATTACCAAGAATTAAGACAAGCTCTGGGGGAAACCGGGGTTTGTGAACGGGCCGCCCAGGCCATTTTGGAATTTGCCACAAAAAAGCAGGGCCTAAACCCCGCCAATGACAAATTATGAAACTCACTAGCCCGTGGGCCAAATTTTTAGTAAAGATCTTCTTCTTTATGGGTCTCGATGGTGACATCAGAGGTGGGGTAGGCCACACAGGTCAAAACATAACCAGCTTCAATTTGATCATCATCCAAGAAAGACTGATCAGATTGATCAACGCTACCGGCGGTGATTTTACCAGCGCAGGTGGAGCAAGCACCGGCACGGCAGGAATAGGGCAAGTCTAGGCCAGCTTCTTCCGCCGCATCGAGAATGTAGGTATCGTCAGAGCATTCAATGGAATTTTCACCATCGGGGGTGATTAATTTAACGGTAAAAGACGCCATAGGTGTTTCCTCTTCTCAAAAAAACAGTAGAGATATTGCCTTATGAAGTCTCCATCGGGATAACCATATCCAGATCGAGCTACTTCAGAAAACTTAACTGTTCTGATACTACGGGAAAATCCCAAATTGACAAGGAAGCATTAGCAATGAAATGCCTAGCCCCCAATTGAATAAGTTTTACTTATTTGTTTTGGTTGGGTGTTTTACCTTCCCATCATCCCCATCATAAAGACAGCAAATAGCTGAAATCCTAATGGTTAAGGGACTTTTAAGACCCAAATCAGCAAACATGGAAAGATTTAATCTTCCCTGGGACTGATGATAAGCTTGCCTAATCATTGACCCGGATTTCGATTTATAAATAAGGAGTTCCACAGATTGATTTATCTAGACTCGGCCCTACTGGAAACGGCCCAACGCTCGGCGGAATTGGGATGGGTAAAGGGTATTACCACCAATCCCACCCTCCTGGCCCAAAGTCCCCAGACTCCCCAGGAAACTCTGCAAGCATTGGCCCAACTGAGCCCCGGTGAACTTTACTACCAACTGATGGCCACCACCTATGAAGACATGGTGGCTGAAGGAAGATTTGCCAGGGAATTAATTGGCCCCCAAACGGTGTTAAAAATTCCCGCTACTCCCCCAGGCTTTAGGGCTCTAGCTACCCTATCCCAGGAAATCACCTGCTCCGTTACAGCTATCTACCACCCAGTCCAAGCGGCGATCGCCTCGGAGGGGGGAGCAAAATACGCCATCGCCTACGTCAATCGGGCCACCCGTTTGCTCGGGGACGGCATAAAACTTGTTAGCGACATGGCCAAAATTTTGGAACATAGTTCCACGGAAATCCTCGCCGCGAGTATCAAAACCCCCGATGAAGCGGCCCAAGCCCTAATGGCCGGAGCCCACCACCTGACCTTACCCTGGAATATTCTAGAGGCGATCGCCCAACACCCTTTATCGGAAAAGACCATGGTGGACTTTAATCACCAGGGAAAAGGACTAGATTGGCGCTAGGTTTACCCAGGCAGGCCCTGATGACAATCATCAGAAATATAAATCCAACCTATCCCTTCGTTCGTTGTAAGATGCAGTTCACCCATTAATCTGAGAACACTGCTTAACATTACGCAACAAAAAAGCAGGAATAAAATTAACAAGATGTAACAGACAGAGGTTACGTCAGCGTTGTATAAAGTTAACTGTGGATTGCGAAAGCATTAAAACCTAGGCGTTGAGATGTTCAAGCATCCCGGTGATCCTCATATCAGTCTTTCTGCTTTATCCCCTGGTTTGTTGAGTAATGTTTCTCATAAATCCATCGGGTGAACAAAGTAAGTTGATAAGAGAGTGATGATAATATTCTCAGGATCATTGCCAAAATCCCTCGCTTGCTGAGGGAAGTCAGTTTAAAAAAATCCCAACTCATAAAGTCAAGTAGGAGATTAATTCAATGTTCGACGTATTCACTCGGGTTGTTTCCCAAGCTGATGCTCGCGGCGAGTACCTCTCTGGTTCTCAGTTAGATGCTTTGAGCGCTACCGTTGCTGAAGGCAACAAACGGATTGATTCCGTTAACCGCATCACCGGTAATGCTTCCGCTATTGTTTCCAACGCTGCTCGTGCCTTGTTTGCTGAACAGCCCCAACTAATCCAACCCGGTGGAAACGCTTACACCAGCCGTCGTATGGCTGCTTGTTTGCGTGACATGGAAATCATCCTCCGTTATGTTACCTACGCAACCTTCACTGGTGACGCTTCCGTTTTAGAAGATCGTTGCTTGAACGGTCTCCGTGAAACCTACGTTGCTTTGGGTGTTCCCGGTGCTTCCGTAGCCGCTGGCGTTCAAAAAATGAAAGAAGCTGCTTTGGACATCGTTAACGATCCCAACGGCATTACCCGTGGTGATTGCAGCGCCATCGTTGCTGAAATCGCTGGTTACTTTGACCGTGCTGCTGCTGCCGTAGCCTAGTTTGGTTATTTTTAAAACCAACTTTACTCAGGTTTTTTACCTGGGAAAATCCAGCATAACGCTGACATATCTAGGAAAATTTTCACATTCTAACGGGAGATACCAGAACAATGAAAACCCCTTTAACTGAAGCCGTTTCTACCGCCGACTCTCAAGGTCGCTTCCTGAGCAGCACCGAATTGCAAATTGCTTTCGGTCGTCTACGTCAGGCTAACGCTGGCCTACAAGCTGCTAAAGCTTTGACCGACAATGCTCAAAGCCTGGTTAACGGCGCCGCCCAAGCTGTTTATAACAAATTCCCCTACACCACCCAGACCCAAGGTAACAACTTTGCTGCGGATCAACGGGGTAAAGACAAGTGTGCCCGGGACATCGGCTACTACCTCCGCATCGTTACCTACTGCTTAGTTGCTGGTGGTACCGGTCCTTTGGATGAGTATTTGATCGCCGGTATTGATGAAATCAACCGCACCTTCGACCTCTCCCCCAGCTGGTATGTTGAAGCTCTGAAATACATCAAAGCTAACCACGGTTTATCTGGTGATGCCCGTGATGAAGCCAATTCCTACCTCGACTATGCCATCAATGCCCTGAGCTAGTCAGATTTAGATTTCCAACTGACCTGGGAGAGTGGGGGCTGTTGACAATGCGTTAACAATCTACTGCTGTTCCAGGTCTTGTTATATCTGACAACACTCATTGAGGAGAATAAAATGACTAGTTTAGTTTCAGCCCAACGTTTGGGCATTACTGCATTAGATGGTTTGACCCCGGTGGAGCTCCGTCCCCATGCCACCGAGGAAGACGTAAATGCCGTAATTTTTGCCGTTTATCGTCAAGTTTTGGGCAATGACCACCTGATGCTACGGGAACGCTTGGTTAGTGCTGAGTCTTTGTTACGGGGCCGGGAAATCTCCGTACGGGATTTTGTTCGGGCGGTAGCTTTATCCGAAATTTATCGGGAGAAGTTCTTCCACTCTAACCCCCAAAACCGCTTTATCGAGCTGAATTATAAGCACCTGCTCGGCGGGCCCCTACGATCAGTCTGAGATTGCTTTCCACTCTGATCTTTATAGCCAAGCAGGTTATGAAGCGGATATCAATTCCTATATTGATTCCTTGGAATATACCGAAAGTTTCGGGGATTCTATTGTCCCCTATTTTCGCGGTTTTGCAACCCAACGTAACCAAAAGACGGTGGGCTTTAGCCGTTCTTTCCAATTGTATAGGGGTTATGCCTCCAGTGATCGGGGTAGTTCCCGGGCTAAGTTGACCCGAGAATTGGCTCAGAATTCCGCTTCTCCGGTATATGCCGGTTCAACCTCGGAGTCCCTACGGGGCAATGGGGCTGGCGATCGGGGTCAGTTATACCGTTTGCAAGTGACCCAAGGGGCCGCCGCCGTTCGCGGGACTCGGGTTCGTCGTAGCAAAATGGAATATTTGGTTCCCTACGATCAGCTATCGGCTAAATTGCAACAAGTTAATCGCCAGGGTGGTTCGATTACTGCGATTTCCCTAGCGTAGGATAAAAGTTTTTATGTTCACCCCTTAATAAAAGGAGATTAATTAGTGGCAATTACAACCGCAGCCTCCCGGCTGGGAGTTGCTCCCTACAACGATGCTCGTCCTGTGGAGTTACGTCCTGACTTTAGCCTTGATGATGCCAAACAGGTGATTCGGGCTGTATATCGTCAGGTTTTGGGCAACGATTATATTATGGATTCTGAGCGCCTTAAGGGTGCTGAGTCCCTTTTGACCAATGGCTCTATTAGTGTGCGGGAATTTGTCCGTACCGTGGCCAAGTCCGAGCTTTATAAGAAGAAGTTTCTTTATAACAATTTCCAAACCCGGGTAATTGAGCTTAACTACAAACATCTTTTGGGTCGAGCTCCTTTCAGTGAAGATGAGGTGATTTTCCACCTGGATCTTTACGAAAATCAGGGTTTTGATGCGGATATCGATTCTTATATTGATTCGGTTGAATATCAAGAAAATTTTGGGGAAAATATTGTTCCCTACTACCGTTTTAATAACCAAGTTGGCGATCGTACCGTGGGTTTCACCCGGATGTTCCGTCTCTATCGGGGCTATGCCAACAGTGACCGTTCCCAGTTGGAGCGGGGTAACACTCGTTTGGCAACGGAATTGGGTCAAAATACTGTATCGGCGATCGTCGGGCCTAGTGGCAGTAATGCTGGTTGGGCCTATCGTCCTTCTAAGGTCGGCAATACCCCTGCTAAAGCCCTGGGGGGAACGGTTCCCTTTGGCCAAGCCAGCAAATTATTCCGGATTGAAATTACCGCAATTTCTGCGCCGGGCTATCCTAAAGTGCGTCGGAGTAACAAAGCGGTGATTGTTCCTTTTGAACAACTCAACCAGACTTTGCAACAAATTAATCGTTTGGGTGGTAAGGTCGCAAGTATTACCCCTGCTAGCCTAAGCTAAACTTCCATTTGGTTCTGGAGGAGAAGTGGCTTGACTTTATTTTCCCTCTGGGGAGTAACTAAAAGTCCCTTCTCCTTTTTTGTTTTTGTGAATTGAATTAACTGTAGCTTTTCGGAGTTTTTAAAATCACTATGTTAGGTCAATCTTCTTTAGTAGGTTATTCCAACACGCAAGCAGCCAATCGTGTTTTTGTTTACGAAGTTAGTGGATTGCGTCAGACTGAGACTAGCGAGAATAACACCCATGATATTCGTCGCAGTGGCAGTGTTTTCTTTAAAGTTCCCTATGCCCGTATGAATGAGGAAATGCGTCGTATTTCCCGTTTGGGGGGAACGATTGTAAGTATTCAACCTTATCAAAACGACCAAAACTAGGTCTCGAATAGATATTGAAATTGAATAACCCAATAACGGTGGTGTGCTTAACTTTAGTCCCGCCGCTTTTTATTGGATTTACTCAGCACTTTAAATCCATTTAGAAATCGACTATAAACTCATTTCTCTGAAAAAACTTAACCGTAAAGGGTGGTTCGTTGTCGATGGGGACGATGAATAGATTCGATGGCATTTTCCAATTGCTCCGCCGTTAAGCAGGTTCCCCCTTTCGCCCCAGCCATGGTGGTGATATGTTCCTCCATCAAAGTGCCCCCCAGGTCATTACAACCCCAGCGCAAAGCTTCCGTTGCCCCCGCTAGACCCAGTTTGACCCAGCTTGGTTGGTGGTTAATAATCCAACGGCCTAGATAAAGTCTGGCGATCGCCATTTGCTGGAGAGATTGTTGTAAATCCGGTTGATCTCGACCTACTCGTTTACGGAGACTGGGGGGAGCATTTTCCCCGACAAAGGGCAATAAAATAAATTCTGTGATCCGGGCGGGATAATCCCTGGCAATACTTAACTGTTGCCTCTGCCGTAGGCGATCGAGGTGGGTGATAATCTCCGCCGGGGTTTCAATGTGGCCGGCCATGAGGGTGCTGGTGGTGGGCAAACCTTCTCTGTGGGCAAGACCAACAATTTCCAGCCAGGTTTCGCTATTGATTTTTTCCGGGCAAATTATTTGTCGTACCCGATCCACCAATACTTCCGCCGCCGTACCGGGGAGGGAATCTAACCCCACTGATTTGAGGGTTTTTAAAACTTTTTCGTAGGTAAATTATCCTGGCGAGCAATAAATTGAATTTCCTGGGGAGAAAAGGCGTGGAAATGGAGCTGGGGAAATTCATTTTTGATGGTTTCAATAAGATCAACGTAATAGGCCAGGCTGGAATTTTTAAGTTTAGCCTGGGGATTGAGTCCCCCCTGCATACAAATTTCCGTTGCACCCTGGGCCACCGCCAATTTTGCTTTGGCTAAAATTTGAGCCGGATCTAGCCAGTAAGCTCCTTCATCCCCTTCATCTCGACGAAAAGCGCAGAAATTACAATGTTGCTCACAAATATTGGTGAAGTTAATGTTGCGGTTCACCACATAGGTCACCGTTTCCCCCACTAACTTTTGCCGTAGGCGATCGCCATAATCCCGAATCAACTCCCAACCTTGGGGATCTTGGCATTGCAGGAGGGTTAAGCCTTGCTCAGGGGTTAAATCTTCCAGGGCCAGGGCTTGGGCCGCAAATTCTTCAATTAAGGAAAGACTGGCTACAGACATGACCATTGCCCAAGGAAAAATACGCACCAACTTTGAGCATTCTCCCTTGAATCAAAAAAAAGTGCCATCCCGGAGGACAGCACCCATTGGTTTTAATTCGTTAGGTTTTGATTTTTGATCAATGCAGACTTAGCCAACAAAAGCTTTAACGGGTTCGGAAACCCCAGGAGCTTCAGCACCTTTCAGGTAGGCCAACATGGTGTCAGCATCGGAACATTCGAAGGGATCTACGGGGCAGTTGTCGCCGAATTCGGGCTCAACGAAGACTTTTTCGATTACGCCATCGTTAACGAACATGGAATAACGCCAGGAACGCATACCAAAACCGAGGTTAGATTTATCTACCAACATACCCATTTTGCGGGTAAATTCACCGTTACCGTCGGGGAGAAGGCTGACTTTATCGGCACCAACTTGCTTGCCCCATTGGAACATCACAAAGGCATCGTTCACAGACAGACAAATGATTTCGTCAACCCCTTGGCCTTGGAATTCTGCAAACAATTGCTCGTAGCGGGGCAGGTGGTTAGAAGAACAGGTGGGGGTGAAAGCACCGGGCAGGGAGAAGAGTACAACTTTTTTGCCACCAAAAATTTGCTCAGTGGTTTTATCTTCCCAACGGTAGGGGTTGGGGCCAGGTACGGATTCGTCACGGACACGGGTTTTGAAAACTACACTGGGAACGCGTTCGGGGGCCATGGTTACCTCTTTTTACGGAATGTTTACGAAATTTTTGTCTAGGTTGTCTAAGGACTTGGCTTTCTAACTAGGGACTTTCCCTAACCAGCCTCTCCTCACTTCTCAGAATAGTTCTGAGATAGAAATAAGTCAAGGTTAAAAATTAATATTTTTTTAATATTAGTCTTATCTAGTAGGTCTTCTGGTAAATGCTACACTGGATGGGTTACACTCATCGGTTCAGCAAAACAAGTCATCATGGCGCACCGCCAATGGTCAGTGGCTTCCTTGAGCGATGTTAGGAGGAACGGCATGCCCTTAACCAGAGAAGAAATCATCCAGACCTTGAAAGAGCGGGGCCTACGGGTCACCCCCCAACGGTATGGGGTCTATGCCAATTTGCTCCAACGCCGAGACCACCCCAGCGCCGAAGAATTATTGCTGGATTTAAACGAAGCCGCCCCCACTTCTTCCCAGGCCACGGTGTACAGTTCCCTAAAAGCTTTGCAGTCGGTGGGTCTAATCCGGGAAGTTTTATTGCAGGAAGGGGTTTGTCGCTACGATGCCAACACGGAACCCCATCATCATTTTTGTTGCCGCCATTGCGGAGCCATTGAAGATATTGGTTGGCAAGAATTACCGTCGGTGGATTTAGGTCAACTGCGCCCAGGGCTGAAGCCGGAACGCTATGAAATCACTGTCCATGGAATTTGTGAAACCTGTGACCAAGGGGAGGTTTAGGACTAGGTAAACTTTTTGCTGTACGAGCGATGTTTACAAATTCCTCCAAACCATGAATCCCCAACCCCTATCCCTGGAGCCTTTGGCCCCCTACGAAGATCGTTTGCTGGCCGCCCTGGCTTTTTTCCGTTTCCAGCGCAACATTGAGAGCCAAGCCCGCCATTGCCTGAGCATGTATCTGCGCCAGGGGGAAACCCGCATTATGCAGGAGGTAAAATTCTACGCCCGTCATCTGGGTTTGGAGCCGGAAGAATTATTGGAATTAATCTACTCCGATGGCGATCGGGCCCGGCAGGAATTGCAACAACATTTTGGCAGTGACATCGTCACCATGGATGCTGAAGATTAGAGCGCATTGACCCCAAGTGAACTTCTCAATGGAGCAACATCTTAAATTGGTTGTCTGGTTTTACTCCCCCTTGGTAAACTCCTGAAGGATTGGCGTAACAGGGGATGACGGGTGGAACTGAGTTTTCAAGAACGATTGGAGTCGGTTAAAGCGGGGAGCCTGGCGGCGATCGCCTTTGGCACGGTCTATGGCTTGGCCTGGCTGGGGAATCACTATGTCGGGCTGGCGGCCTGGCCAGAATTAGGCTTACTGCCATTGGGCTTGAACATCGGTAGTAGTTTACTGAGTGGCTTTCTTTTTGGTGTTACCTACCGTTACATCATTCGCCAAGATGATAATTCCCATCTGCGGGACGGGGCAGTCCTGGCTTTCACCTTGGTAAGGAGTGGCGGTTTAATTGAATTGCAGACTGGTCAGGGGGATCTGGCCACGGCGATCGCCCTTTTGATGGTGGAAAGTTTAATTGGTTTTGGGGTAGCCCGTTCAACTTTGGACTGGGCCATGGGGCGCAATTGGCTCAAACCTTTTGCCTAGGAGGGGCCACTGCGGTCAAAAAAATCAAAGAGTAAATGGGTTACGATCAGGGGTGTTTTCTGTTTATCAACCCCCTAGGTTTCTCCATGGCCGCTCCCAATATAAAAAAATTGCTAAGTTATCTAGCCCCCCACTGGCGTTTGATTGGGGCTGGGACTTTTGCATTATTTTTGGCCAATGCTCTGGGGGTGTACATTCCCTTGCTCATGCGGGACAGCATAGATGATTTAGTCCCCCCTTTTGATGGACTCCAGGTGGTCTGGATTGTGGCCTTAATTTTTATCCTTGCTACCCTAATGTGGTTTATCCGCATGGCTTCCCGCATTTCAATTTTTGGGGTGGGGCGACAGGTGGAGTATGAGCTAAAGCAGAAAATTTTTGACCATTTGTTGAAGCTTGAACCCCTTTATTTTTCCCAAAATACCATCGGGGATTTGATTAACCGGGCCACCAGCGATGTGGACAATATCCGGCGGTTAGTGGGTTTTGCCGTGTTGAGCTTGATCAATACCTTTTTTGCCTATGCCCTCACTATCCCGGCCATGTTTGCCCTCCATGTTCCCCTCACCCTGTTGGCGATCGCCGTTTACCCTTTAATGCTGATGAGTGTAAATCTCTTCAGCGGCAAGTTACGGGATTACCAGTTGGAGGTGCAGGAGGAACTATCCGCCCTGAGTGAATTGGTGCAGGAGGATATGAGCGGCATTAGTTTAATCAAAATATATTCCCAGGAAGATAACGAACGGGAGGCTTTTCAAGATAGAAATCAACGACTACTACGGGCAAACCTCAAGCTGGCCCGCATCAGAAATTTCCTATTTCCCCTGATTGAGGGCTTAGCTTACCTGAGTCTGTTGATTTTGCTGGCCTTTGGCACGGGGTTGATTCAGGATAAAAGCATCACCATTGGGGACTTTATTGCCCTAATTATTTTGGTGGAAAGGCTGGTTTTTCCCACCGCTTTGTTGGGTTTCACCATTACGGCCTACCAAAGGGGGGAAGTGAGTATTCAACGGGTGGAAAATATTTTCCAAACTACCCCGAAGATTCTGACCATTGCCCACCCTGTCGCCTTTAGCCCCCACCGGGCCACCGGCAAAATATCCGCCCAGGGCCTTAGTTACAGTTACCCCGGCAGTGATATGCCCGCCCTGCACAAAGTAGATTTTACGGTTTATCCAGGGGAAATGGTGGCCATTGTTGGCCCCATCGGTGCGGGTAAATCTACCCTAGTTAACGCCTTGCCTCGGCTGTTGGACGTTGCTCCGGGACAAATTTTCATTGATGACTATGACATTGCCCAGGTCGCCCTACCGGATTTACGATCGGCGATCGCCTTTGTGCCCCAGGAAAGTTTTCTTTTTAGCACCACCATTGCGGAAAACATTGCCTACGGTGACCCTTCCCAACCCCTAACGGCGATCGAGCAAGCGGCCCAGCAAGCCCATTTAGATCAAGAAATTGCCAACTTCCCCCAGCACTATGAAACCCTAGTGGGGGAAAGGGGCATTACCCTTTCCGGGGGTCAACGGCAACGGGCCGCCCTAGCCCGGGCCTTGATTTTGCAAGCGCCCCTGTTGGTCTTAGACGATGCCCTTTCCAGTGTGGATAATCAAACCGCCACCCGCATTTTGCGCTACCTGGCCCACCGCAACAACACTGTTTTATTTGTGTCCCACCAACTTTCCGCCGCCGCCCAAGCAGACCGCATTTTTGTCATGGACCACGGCGAAATTGTTCAAACCGGCACCCACGAAGAACTGTTACAAAAAACGGGACTTTATCAATCTCTCTGGCAACAACATGAACTAGAAAAAATTCTTCAGTAATGGATGGAGGTATTTTGCTCAATCCCTTGCTCAACCTTTGACCATTTGCCTTCCCCAAGGTAATTATCTTTGCTGATCGTTTCTTTTTATCCCCTGTCTATTGAAAACCATTTCCCCCTTCCGTAAATATTTGCCCATTGGGACTACTTTCATTTTTGCCGCCTTAATTTTTGCCGGTTGCAGTGCTAGGAAAAGCACCACCGTTACCCTTTCTAGCGGTAGTGATCTCAGTGCCTACGCTCGCATTGGGGCGCAAATCCAAGCATCGGCCGCCAACGTGGATTTGGTGGTGGAGGATGAAAGAAATTCCCAGGGTTCTCAACAAAATTTAAAGCGATTACTGGACGGGGAAGTAGATTTTGCCCTGGTGCAGTTGGATGTGGCCAGTGAGGCTATGAAAGAAGGGAGCGTGGCAGCGGTGGCCATGCTAACGGAGGAATATGTTCACATTATTAGCCGCGAAGGTGATGGCATCGACAATTTTGGCGATTTAGAGGGAAAAAAGATCAACATTGGGCCCCCCGGCAGTGGCATCAACTTCACTTCAACCCGATTATTTGAATCTACTAATTTAGATATTCAGCCTTTTACAGATTCTGCTTTGGGGGAAGGATTACAGAAGTTCATTGCCCCGGATAGCCCCCTAAACGCTTTGATTTATGTGGGGCCCCTCAAGGCTAGTGATCAAGTGCGGGAAAAACTGACCATTGCCAGGAATATGCGTTTTGTGCCCCTGAATGAAAGTTTTATCAACTATCTAACTCTGCAATTCCCTGAATCCTATCGCAAAGCCTATATTCCCCAGGGAACCTATAAAGCTCTCCCCCCTTTTCCCACGGAGGACATACTGACCATTTCCACCGGGGGAGCACTGTTAACCCGCCCAGGGGTTAGCCGGGAAAAGGTAGCCCTGATGACCTGGGCAGTTTTTTCTAATGCCCGCCAATTTGCTTCTTTTTACCCTAAATTAGCCTCTGAAAATGGAGCAGTGAATCTTTATGAGGGGTTACTTTATATTCATCCTGCGGCCATGCGTACCTACCTGGAAGGAGACCCCCGCATTGCCTGGCTGCGCTACCTCCAGGAAAATAAACCCCTGCAAGCGGCTTCCATTATGTTGTTGGGCACCACCACCATTGGTTTTGTTCTCCGGGGTTGGCGGAAACGAAAAACGGAAAAGTTCCTCATTGGCCACCGGGAGGCGATCGCCGACTTGCGAGCTAAGGCCCAGGAATCGCCCCAACAGGCCCTGAAGGAAATCGAGGCCCTGAGACAAGGCTATCGTTTGATGTTAATTGAGGGGAACTTAGTACCGGATTTATATCAACAAATTGAGGGCATGAATGAGGTTTTCATTGAACAATGCCGCACAGAAATTAAACAACAACAGGATCAAGACCTCAACACCATTATCGGTGGTCTAACCGGAGATCAAAAATATTCTGTTGATGACCCTGTTTCGATGGCAGATTATTTGCAAAAGTGCCAAGAAACCTACCATGAAATGTTTTTAAAAGGTCATTTAGACTTCCCGACTTATCTTAATCTTTATCAAATGCAACTATTATTAGATATTTTAACTACTAAATCCATACCCAACCGGGAAAATAATTAAGACTTAGTAGAAGTCCATGGTTAATCATAAAGTTCAATTAATAATTAGCCAACTATATTTTCGGGGACAAAACATCTTATTGATCGCCTCGATCGCCAAGATAATCTTTCAGCCAGTTCCGACCCCGGACAATCAATTTTGCCAAACTTTCCACAGGCCAGAGCCGGGCAGTGCCATCGGTGGAAGCCGTAACTATCCAATTTCCATCCTGACTAAACTCCGCCGAGCGGACCCAATTACTATGGCCCTGGAGAGTGCCCAATTCCCTGCCGGAGCGATCCCAAAGGCGGGCAGTACCATCGTTGGAGGAAGTAACAATTAATTGTCCGTCAGCACTCCAATGGGCCGTGTTGACGGAGCTATGGTGACCATATAATATCGCCATTAACTTACCTTTTCTGTTCCAAATTCGGGCAGTACGATCGCCAGAAGCGGTGACAATCAAATTGCCATCGGGACTAAACTGTGCCTCATAAACCACATTTTGGTGGCCGATCAGGGTTGACAGGGGCCGCCCCAAAAAGTCCCAAATCCGGGCCGTATGATCCGCAGAAGCTGTTAGTACATATCTTCCATCGGGACTAAACTGAGCCGAATAAACCGGGCCTTCGTGGCCCCGACAAATACCTACTTCCCGGCCGATAATTTCCCAAACACCAGCGGTGTGATCATCGGAAGCGGTAACCACAAATTGTCCATCTCGACTAAACTCCGCAGAAAAGATGGTTTTATCGTAGTGCCTCAACACCGCCAGTTCCCGCCCAGTGCTATTCCAGACCCGGGCGGTACCATCTTTGCTTGCCGTGACGATATATCGACTGTCGGGGCTGAAACAAACATTCAGCAATGCATCCTGGTGCCCCCGCAGGGTAGTCAGCTTTTTACCAAATACATTCCACAATTGGGCCGTTTTATCGGCGGCGGCAGTTACTACCCATTGCCCATCGGGGCTAAATTGTCCCGCCCGTATCCTTCCTTGGTGCTCTTCCAACACCGCTAGGCATTTCCCTTGCATGTTCCATAAACGGGCCGTCTTATCCCTAGAAACCGTCAACAGGCGATCGCCTTTGGCGTTGAAATGGGCATTGCGGACCCAATGGCCATGGCCCGATAAAACAATAGTCTTTTTTGGTGCAATATCCCATTGACGGGCGGTGTAATCCCCAGAAATGGTGAACACAAATTGTCCATCATTACTAAAAACGGCATCGTACACGTCCTTTTGGTGTCCCCGTAGGATAGTAATTTGGCTTCCTGCCTGATTCCAAAGACGGGCCGTACCATCGGCGGAACAGGTAACAATCATTCGTCCCCCGGGACTAAAACGGGCTTCATGAACCGTATGATCATGGCCTTGGAGTATGCTTAAACATTTACCTTTGGCACTCCAAAGACGGGCTGTACCATCAGCGGAAGCCGTGAGAATATATTGGCCATCGGCACTCCAAAGGGCATTTCTAATCCAATTTTGATGCCCTTTCAAAATAGCAAAACATTTGCCACTCAACTCCCAAAGGCGGGCCGTACCATCAGCGGAAGCCGTAACGACCCACTGGCCATCGGGACTAAATTGGGCGTTGCGGACCCAACCGGTGTGACCCTGGAACAGACCAATTTCCCTACCTTCCAAATCCCAAAGGCGGGCAGTGCCATCCCTGGAAGCGGATAACAAAATTTGTCCATTACAGTTAAATTCCGCATTGCGAACCCAATTGCTATGGCCCTGGCAATGGGTGAGTTGTTCCCCGGCAAAATTCCAGATCCGTACGGTGGTATCCCGACTACCGGTAATCAAAAATTGATGGTTGGGGCTAAAGTGCACACTGGTTACCCAATCTTCATGGCCCCGCAAAGTTGACACTTCCTCGCCCTGGCGTTGCCAAAGTTTGACGGTATGGTCGGCAGAAGCAGTGGCAATATGCTGACCATCGGGACTCCACTCCACCGCCGTAATTGCTCCTTGGTGGCCCCGTAAAACTTTGACCAGTTCACCGTGGAAAGACCAAAGGTAGGCAATACCATCACTGGTAGCGGTTAACACCAGGGGGGGACTATGTTCCACGGGAGGGCTAACTTGTAAACAAGTAACGGAGTTCCGGTGTTGGAAACGATTTTGCTCATGAATTTGGGACAAAATGTTGTGGAGAGCAAGGAATGGGGCCAGGCTGGGATACTCCACCAGGGGGGTTTCCGGGGTGATTAGCCGTTGCAATTCCCGGCCCATTTCCACTGCGGCCAAAAGCGCTTCTAGGGAATGGGTAGCAAATTGCTTAAGAATAATTTGGCATTGCTTTTCAAGGTCAATGCCGGCCACCAGTTTTTGATACTGTAATTCCGCCGATTTTAGTTTCTGGGCCGCTACCTGGGCATCGTTACCGGTTTCCTTTTCCAATTCCGCAATTAGGTTTTTGCTTTGTTGATGGAGATCGCCTTCGCCGATGGAGGCAAATCCAAAACCAGAATTAGTCCGATTACCCCGTCGCCCGACACCAACCAAGACCGATGAAGAAACCGCCACGGAATCTTCTAGGGCATGGGCTAGATTGGGCGTACTAAGGCGATAATAACCCACCTTTCCCTGGTAGATGATGCTCACTAACCTTCCTTGACATAACACTTGCAGAAGCAATTTCAGTTGCTTCATGTCTTCCGGGGCAAATTCCAACTGGCCGTCTTCTTGACTTTCCTGGGGGGTATAAAGGGCAGTCAAGAGCTGGTAATCGCTTTTTAAGGAAAGACTGAGGTGCTCATCGGTGAGGCTTTTCAGTAATTCCAGGGCTTTTTTAAAGGGGGCAGGGGGCAGGAAGGAAAGGTATTGATGGATAGCCAGGGTTAACCATTCATTGAGCTTTTTACCTTGGTAGTCCACCGATTGGGTAATTTGCTCCTGCTCTAATATCGATCCCAACATTTGTAAATCAAGGGGATGGAGCCATGGCTCCTGTTCCCAGCCAGTTTCGATCGCCAAATCGCCCAAAACCTGGGACTGTAAATTAGGGGGCCAGGGGTGACGGGATTGCCCCATGACCTGCACCAACCAGTGTTCTGCTTGGGTGAGGGTAATGGGGGGGAGAGTTATGTATTGCAGAGGGGGTAAGGTTTCTTCCCCACTCAATTGAACATCTAGTTGCGTGTAAAGATTAGCGATTTCCGTGGGGGGAAGGGTAATTAACAAGCGAATCCCCTGGGGTTGGGGACGGATTAATAACCATTGCCAAAAGCCCTGGGCCAATTCCTGCTGGCGGGGGGAAGCACTTTGGTGCCAAGGCAAATTAGCACTATCCCCATCCAGCACTAACAATAAGTCCATTACCGGTAGGGCGGTCAAAGCGGCGACAATCTCCTCCGTAGTAGCATTGCCCAAACAAGGCAGGGTAAAGTTTTCCCCCAAACGACCCAAAAGCCGTTCTGCCCAGTAGTTAGTAAATTCCAAGAAAATCAATTGTTCCGGCAGGACTTTTTGCATCACTTCCCCCGCCAGCCAAGAGGTTTTTCCTCCCCCGTCTTCCCCCGTTAAGACTAACACTGGCACCGGTCTTTGCTCCCAAGCTTCTTGCAGTTGTTGCCAAGTAAGGGAAATGGTTTTGGCTTGATCTGGGGTGGACAAAGATTCTATTTTCCCCCCCAGGATTCCTTCCGGGGCAAGGGGATGGCGACAAATTCTTTGCTCTGGCCAGCAGGGAAGGGGTCTCGGACCAATAAATGCCCGTTGGCCTATGCTATATTCCCGTCGTTGATATTCCTGGTCAATACCTACCGCCGCTAACCAATGTCCTAACTGTAAGTAGCATTCCCGTAGTTCCACCAACAAAGCAAAGTACAGCCAGGGGCAATCGTAGAAATCCACCATGGTCTGGGCTTGGCGGAGGGTTTTCAGGGCTTCCTTAACTTGGTCGTTAGCTAGCTGAATCCGGCCAGAAAGATAATTTAAATTCCCTAAGCAAGGACGATAATCCCAATCCGAATCCCCTACCTCTTTGGGATGGGTGTCAAAGGCCCGTTTGAGGGCTTCGGAGGCTTCGTCAAATTTCCATTGCTCCACTAGGGCCTCACAGAGATAGGCATAGGCCATGGCGGTGTGGCTCTGCAATTCTATCGGGGTCCAAGGTTTGGCTTCGCTTCTTTCCGGTGTGGTGTCGGTGCCGATGAAGGGGGACAATTGATAAAAGAACACTAGACTATTTTCCGCCACCTGCCGCATTTGTTCCCAGTCTTCAAGGCCTCGCAATACTTGCCCCGTCAGATTAAGTATGTCTCCGTGGGCAAAGTGCCATTGTTGGCTTTCCAAAATGGCGATCGCCGTTTCAGTGTGGTGACGGGTTTGTTGCCAGAGTTTATGACCTCGACTGTTTTCCCCATAGGCCTGGAGTAGGGAAAGGTAAGCCAGACGCAGACTTAGCCAAAGGATCGGTTCGTTGTCCCCCAACAGTTGCCAAACGTCTAAACTTTCTTGGTAATGAATTTGAGCTTGTTTTCTGCCCCGTTCCCCCTGGCTTTCCTGGGTTAATCCCTTCAACAACGACAACTTGGCCTGGAGTAGGCTAATGGGTTCTAAGCCCAGTTCTCCTTCCCGTTGGGCGATTTCCCCTAACCAATCGGGCAATGTGCGACGGGCCTCTTGACGTTGGGCAAAGGATAACGGAGATGGCTCTAACCACGCCGATTGCCAAAGTTCATCGATGGACTGCTCCAGATCCGTCACGGCCAGGCGCAGATCCAGCCAATGGCTTTTACCGTCCAAAAAGGTTTGTAAACCCCGAAAATCTTCTTCAATCTGGGGGGACACCAATACTAGCCAGTGAAAATGCCTTTGGGGACAGCGTTTTTGTTTAACTTCGGCTAATTTGACTAAAAAGGTCTGGGGATCAGTTTGTTCCTCCAGACCCGCAATCAGAATTAAATTACCCGTAAATTTGTCCCATTCTGACAAAATTTTCTGGATTTCTTCCTTGGCCCCCGCATCCAAAACCAAAATGTCCCCGGCGATCGCCGTTGTACACCAAGAATCCACCCAGGTGAACTGGGCCGCCAAGCAAAAGTATAAATTATCCTGCTGGGCCTCCTGATTCACCTGGACCGCTAAGGATTGTAAAAGTTCTTTTTGCTGGGTGAGGCAGGATAACATGGTGACGCTCAGTTCAACACTGATTTTATAGATATCTTTGGGTGCTCAAAAAGTAAACTACCAAGGTAAAAGTAAACTGTAAAACCTAGCCCCCCACCTTGCGCTTGAGGGCATCCAACTCCGCCTGCACTTCCCATTTTTTAAACTCCGCTTCCAAAGGATCCAAATCCCGGCGGTAGGTACCCTGATCCTCCCCCTGGTTCCAGCCCACTGTATCCGCCGTTGTTTTTTGATTTGCCGTTGCCCTTTGTTCCGCCATCACTTGTTTGGCCTTCTGCTCTACTTCCTGCTGACGCTGTTTAATTTGCTGTAATAGGCCCTGGGCTTGGCTAATCCTTTGTTCCGTCCCCGAACGTTGACCCCACACTTGATTACCCTGGCGTAGCAAGGCCGCTTCCCGGGCCTGGGCCCCCTCGGCTAAATCCCCCCGCCCCGCTTCCTTCGCTTTTTGGATACGACCATGCCAAGCCTGAATATCCTGGGCGAGGGAAAGAATTTGGGCTTCTTGATCTTGCTTTTTTCGTTCCAAATCCGCCAACAAACGGCGGGCGTCGGCTTCCTGCTCCTTTAACTGTTCTAATAGGGCCTGCAACTCCAGATGGGGGTTATTGTGCAGAAACTCCTCCAGACGATCCTCTAAAAAACGGCTGACATCATCAAACACGCCCATCTGCAAAATCTTTCCTAAAAAATCAACACGGTCAGCATTACTAAATGCTAAAAACTTTGTCCTACTTCAAGATACCTTGTTTTCCCTTGACGGGATAAGATCGCCTGCTGGCTATTGACGGAGGCTAACTGCCAACCACTGCTACCGATCGCCTCCCCGATTTGAATGCGTTGGGTCATGCCATTCCAGCGAAACAGGGCAGAAGATCGATCCCCAGATTCCAAAACTCCTACCAGGTCATGTTTAGTTGCACTGGACACCATGGGGACGGTGGCCTTTGCCACTGGGGGAGGGGCAGTGGGCGCTGTGGGGGCCGTTGACCCATTGGGATAAACAGGATAATAATAACGTTCTACTACGGTGGTACTGCCGGGGATTTGGGCCGGGGGAACAGTGCCGTTACCTTGGGACATAGCCCCTGGGGGCGGCGGCGGGGGTAAAGGATTGCTTTGATTTGGTGGGGCGATCGCCACGGTGTTTTGGGGGGGGACATTCCCCGCTTGACCATTGCCCTGGTTCACCGAGGGACTGGGGGCAGATTGCCGGGGCGGGACAGTTTGGGGCTGTTTTAATACTTCTAAGGATTGTTGGAGGTAAACGATAAACTCCTGATCCTTTTCGTCTACCACTAGAGCATCGGTCTCCGAGACTAAGGCTTGGTTTCCATCGGTCACCGGGGGAGATTGTCTGGATTGGAACAATAACCAAAAGCTAACAAAGAGGAGATAGACTACGCCCCCACCCAGGAAAATTTTGTCGATATTTTTAATCCACCAAGGCCTATCTGGCCCTTCGTATTTGTTCATAATCCCCGCCCCAAAACAACATGTTGTCCATTCTATATTCATTTTCGATTTTTTAAGGGCCTGGGGTCTTTAACTCCTCCAACCTTCGTTTAAGGGTGGCATTTTCCTGCACCAGTCCCTGATTGCGCCGCATTAAATCCTGTTGTAAGGAAATTTGTTCTTGACTCCTCTGTTGGCGATCGCCTAAATCCCGCAGAATCGCCATGGCATATTGTAATTGGCCCTGGCCGTCGAAAATGGGGGTTCCAGTCACTTCCAACGGAATAATTTGTCCCCCTAGATGGATTTCCACGTCATCAACGCGGGAAGCTTCCCCCTGCAAAGCTTTGAGCAGAGGTTGTTCTGTGAGGGGATAAAGTTGGTTAGTGCCGGTTTGATAGGCTTGAAAAATCTCATTTAACTGTTCGATGGCGGCATCGGGCCAAATGCCTTTCCCCAAAAGGGCGATCGCCGCCACATTGGCATAAAACGGGTGCCCCTGGGCATCTACAATGAAAATCCCTAGGGGAAAAGCATCGAAAAAGAGTTTAAACTCCATGTTAGTCAAGGACTCTGGCATATTACTCGTGAACATTAACTTGAATTATCTAAGGCGATTATTTACAGCCGTTAAAAAGTCGATTAAGCATAAAACCCCATCAGTTAATTTATCTGGCCCATCGACTAATTTTCCCATCCCTGCCAAAAATAAATCCCATTTCCGTAATCCTTGGCGCAAATTTAGTCTTTTGGCCGTGCTGGTGATGGCGATCGCCGTTTTTGGCAACGTTTACTTAAGCCCAGCCATTGCCAGGGATCTGGTATCCGCCCCAAAGACCCATGACCAACTAACCTTTCCCCCCTTACCGGAAATAACCCTACCGGAGTATGAACGCTATACCTTGCCCAATGGGTTAGTGGTGTATCTGATGCCGGATCGAAGATTGCCTCTGGTGTCGGGGTCAGCGTTAATGAAAACCGGGGGACGCTGGGAACCGGCGGATAAAATTGGCTTAGCCCAGCTAACGGGAACCACCATGCGCCTGGGGGGGACAGAACAATATTCTCCCAGGGAACTCAATGCCCTGCTGGAACAAAAAGCCGCCTCCATTGAAACCAGCATCGGCTTAGCGTCGGGTTCCGCTGGTTTTTCCTCCCTGAGTAAGGATTTTGACCAAGTTTTTGATCTATTTGCTCAGGTTTTGCAAACACCGGCTTTTGATCCAGCCCAGATTGCCTTAGCCAAAAATCAAATCCAGGGAGGCATTGCCCGCCGGAACGATGATCCAGGAGACATTGCCAGTCGGGAATTTAGCAAAATGCTCTATGGCACCGATAGTCCCTATGCCCGCACAGTGGAATATCAAACTTTGGATAACATCGATCGCCAGGACATTGTGGACTTTTACCAACGCTATATCCGTCCTGATCAGATGATTTTGGGCATTGTGGGGGATTTTGACAAGGAAACCATTAAACAAGCCATTGCGGAAAGATTTGGGGATTGGCAGGGCACCGGGACTGCTCCCCAGTTAACTATTCCCCCAGCGAAACAGGTTAGTGATGACGAAATTTTCCTGGTGGATTTACCCCATGTCACCCAAAGTAATGTGTTGATCGGTCAGATTGGGGGCATGGTGGATAGCCCGGATTATCCGGCCTTGTCGGTGATGAATGGGGTATTGGGGGGATTTGCCGGACGATTGTTTAACAATATTCGTTCTCAGCAGGGCCTGGCCTATTCCGTTTCGGGCAGTTGGCAAGCTCGCTATGACCATCCCGGTTATTTCATTGCCGGGGGCCCCACCCGCACGGAAACCACAGTGCAGTTTCTACAATCTTTGTTGAATGAATTTGAACAATTACGGACTGATACGGTGGGGGAAGAGGAATTGGCCTATGCCAAGGATTCCATTCTCAATTCCTTTGTTTTTAACTTTGAAAAGCCAGAGCAAACCCTCTCCCGCCTGATGACCTACGAGTATTATGGTTATCCGAAAGATTTCATTTTCACCTACCAACGGGCGGTGACGGACACCACCGTGGAGGACGTGCAACGGGTGGCGGCTAAATATCTCCACCCCGAGCAAATGATTGCTGTCATTGTGGGCCAGGGCGATCGCCTTAAAGAGGAATTAAAAGACCTAGACCGTCGGGTGGAAATGCTAGAAATTACCATTCCAGAAATGGGTGGTTAGTTCGCCCCCCTAGCCCCCCAATTCTGGGGGGAATAAAGAAAGTTAAGTAATAAAAAATGGTAACTGGGCAAATCAGGGTAGTGGTGACGGGCATAGGATTACACACCTGTCTCGGCGATCGCCAACAAACCTGGGAAAAATTATTGCGGGGGGAAACGGGCATTCAGTTCGCACAACCCTTCCCTGACTTTCCGCCGTTACCCTTGGGATTAATCGGCCGCCAGCCCCAACATTTTGCCCAATTAATTCCTAATCTTGTGGAGGAAGCTTTAAGGGATGCCCAAATAGAGTCTTCCGAACAACCTTGGGGGGTGGCGATCGGTTCTAGTCGGGGTTGCCAGGGCCATTGGGAAGATGGAGTCAGGCAAAATTCCCCCCATCCATTGCCACAACTTTTTCCCCCTCTGCCTTGGTTAGATACCCTGCCGGATTACGCCGCCCGGTTAGCAGCTCAACTATTGCCGGAGGTTACGGTTATCCAATCCCCCATGGCCGCCTGTACAACGGGTTTATGGGCGATCGCCAAAGGAGTGGAATTAATTAGGGAAGGCCATTGCCAGCGGGTTTTGGCTGGGGCGGTGGAAACCCCGATTACCCCCTTAACTTTGGCCGGCTTTGCCAAAATGGGAGCCCTAGCGGCAACGGGTTGCTATCCCTTTGATCGTCAACGGCAGGGTTTAGTCCTAGGGGAAGGGGGGGCTTTTTTGGTGCTGGAAGCCCAGGAGTTAGCCCAAAGCAGAAAAGCCAGGATTTACGGAGAAATTTTAGGGTGGGGTTTTAGTTGTGATGCCTTACACCGCAGTGCCCCCGCCTTTGATAACCACAGTGCCCAGATGGCGGTGAAAAATTGTTTAGCCCGCAGTGGCTTAACCCCCGACCAGATTGACCTAATCCATCCCCACGGTACCGGCACCACTTTTAATGACCAACGGGAAGCCGATTTAATCCAAGCTCTGTTTTTCTGAAACTGTACCCATTACCCCCAGCAAAGGGGCCACTGGCCATACCCTGGGGGCTTCCGGGGCGATCGCCGTGGCTTTAACTTTATTAAGTTTACAAAGGCAACAATTATCCCCCTGTGTGGGTTTGAATGAAACGGAATTTCCGTTGAACTTTGCGGGGTTAAACCATGATTTAACTAAACCTTTACGCCATGGCCTATGCCTGAGCTTTGGCTTTGGGGGACAAAATGGGGCGATCGCCGTAGGGCTTACTGAATAACAGCAAAGCGACTCAACAGTCAAGCTTGATTGACAAAAATTAACATTGTGTTTACTATGAAGGGGATAAGGCTATGGAAACCCAACAGAATTAGTTTGCGAGAATTTTCAAGGGCGCAAGTTCTAGGGGTTTCGGTACCTTCCATTGACATTGAGTTCTCCTAGATATGCCCTCGGCAATGCCGGGGTATTTTTTTGCCCAAATGTCCCTAGCTTTAGTTGTGGTTGTGATTCATCGGTTTTTCCATCACCGGCATTTCCTGGGCCGGCACTGACCCATGGCCCTTGCCCCCCTTATGACCGCCAAAATAGGACATATTTACCTCGCCAAACGCCACCATCCCCATGGATACAAAGCCAGCGGCGATCGCCCCCATGCCCACCATGCCAATGGAAATTACCCCCATGGGCACAATGCCAATGGCCACTACCCCCATGGGAGCTACCCCCACAGCGATATATCCTGTAGGAGTGATGCCAAAGGAAAATAACCTGGCCTGGTACCACTTACGGGAAGAATCCATGCCACTACAATCCAAGGACTGATTATTTTCAGGGGGCTTTGTTTCGAGGGGGCTTTCCATGGAGATGGGGGAAAATTAGTAAATTTCTGCTAGAAGAATGCTCCCCATCCTATGCAAAATATTGGCAAAGGGTCAAAAGACAGCCCGTCAAACTTACCTTTACCTAATGAATCCATTTGCGGGGTTCACTGGCCCGGCGAATGTTGCGCCAAATCTGGGTCGCGGCCAGGGTGCCATCGGCCACCGCCACGGAGACTTGGTTTAGGCCTTTTTTGAGATCCCCCAAGGCAAAAATCCGGGGATGGCTGGTTTGGGCCATGTCATTGGTAATTAAATTTTCCCCATCCCATTCCAAGCCTTCAATGCCCTTAAGGTAATGATTGTGGTACACAGATCCCATATTGATTAACCCCGTGGTTGCTTCCACCACCGTGCCATCCACCAATTCCACCCCACTCATTTTGTGATTTTCCCCTAGAAATTTGGCGATCGCCGTTTCGTAGAGGGGATAACCATGATCCGCTAGTTTGGCCTTCATTTCATCGCTGACGGTGCAAAGGCCGTTAGTTAATACCGAAATGTAGGGAGTGAACCAATTCAGCACAAAGGCCGCATTAATTTGCCCTTCCGTGGCCGCAATTAATACTGCTTTTTGATCCCACATATCAAAACCATCACAGATCATACAAACGTGGAGAGTGTAACCGGCATAGTCGTAAACATTTTGCATATCGTCCAACTGGGGCAAATTATCCATAATCCCCGTGGCGGCGATGACGTATTTAGTACGAAAAACTGGATAAAGACTATCCTTTCTGCCTACCTTCACTTTTACTGCCAGGGTTTCCCCTTCATCAATCACATCTTCCCCATAACCCCGAAGTAAATCTGCGCCCCAATTTAAAGCTTGTTGAGTGCTGTGGGTGACAATATCCCGTCCCGGTGTATCAGGATCTAGTCCAACATAATTCCGTAAGTCCTGCATCCAGAAGGAACGACCCCGACCTTTCTCCACAATTAAACATTTCAAGCCATAACGGGCTAGGTAAATAGCGGCGGACAATCCCCCCATGCCTCCCCCCAAAACGATGGCGTCATAGACGGTATCGATACGGGAATCTAAATTTTTACTAGATAATTTCATGGAAGTCTCTTGTCAGCTAAGGGTGGAATTTAACCTATTGAAGGCTTTGCTCAAAAGATTAATTATAAATCTTTAATTTTGCTGGGGGTTAATCGGTTTTTCCACCGCCGGGGGGGCCGGCAGGCTAATGGCACCACCGCCGGGGTTTTCCGGGGGAGGAACCACTGGAATTGTGGTAGTTGGCTTTGGAGACGGAGTTGTTTTGGGTTTTGGAGAAGGAGTTGGCTTGGGGGAGGGAGTTGGGTTAATCGGAGGTGGGGTAACGGGAATAGGCAGAACAGGGGGAATTTCCTCGGGGATGGGGGATGGGGAAATTTCCGGGTCTGAATCCGGGGGAATTTCCTCAGGGATGGGGGAGGGTTCCACTGGGTCGCTCATCTCGGGGCTAGGCTCTGGCTCCGGTGTTTCACTGGGAGTCGGTTCGGGGCTAGGGGTAATGGGGGGAGGAGTGGGGGTGGGGGTTTCAAAGAGGTTTGGTCTAGGTTCAATGGACGGTAATGGGGTGGGAATTTCTTCTGTGGGTTCCTCCACCGGTGGCGGTGGGTTATTGCGCCGTTGATTGGTTACCCAAAAGCCCCCGGCCATTCCTCCAAGAACGACCAATAAAACCACCAATGGCATCACCACCCATTTGATGAACGGGGAATTTGCTTGTTCTTCTGGATATTCCGTAAATTCCTGGCTATAAACAGTCGTGGCTTGGGTATTGTTGGCATTGTAGGGGGTACCCACCACCAAGGTTGGAGCCGTTTTTTCTGGCGATCGAAAATTGTTTGGGGAGTTAGAACTAGAACTTTGATTCACCAAAGCTTGGTTATATGGTGCGTTAAAGTCGTCCAAAAGCACTTTGGCCATGGCCGTGGCGGAACTAAACCTTTCCCGGGGATGGTAACGGATGGCCCGATCTAAGACATGGGCCAAGGTAGAGCTAACCTGGGAGCCTCCTTCCCGCCAGAGTATTTCCCCAGTGCGGCTGTCACTAGTTAAATACTGGGGGCTTTTCCCCGTCAGTAGGAAAATTGCCGTTAGTCCCAAACTATAGAGGTCGCTGGAAAAAACTGGCCGCCCCGCCGCTTGCTCTGAAGCCATATACCCCGGTGTGCCCAAAGCCACGGAATAGGCACTGCGGCCATCGGGGTTAACCAAGGTGCCTATGGTTTCTTTGATGATGCCAAAATCAATCAGGACGGGCTTACCGTCCCCTTCCCGCAAAATGACATTGTCCGGCTTGATATCCCGGTGAATGATCCGTTTTTGATGGACAAACTCCAATATTGGGAGAATACCCAGAAGCAATTCCTCCACCGCTGTACTGGAAAAATTCCCCCTTTTCGCCTGGGCCTGGGTTAGGGTTGGGCCGGGAATCCATTCCTGCACTAGGTAAAAATCGTCCCCCTCGTTGAAGTAGGCATAAAGTTTAGGAATCTGGCCATGGCTTTCTCCCAATTCTTCAAGGATGGCCGCTTCCCTCTGGAATCTGTCCTGTAGCCATTGGGGAATGTCGGGGTTTTCCAACACTGGCTTGAGGTGTTTAATCACACATTTACGGGCCGATGGCATGTGGGTATCCTGGGCCAGGAAAGTTTCCCCAAAGCCGCCTCTACCAAGGGTTCGGAGGATTTTGTAGCGATTATTGAGCAATTTTACCGGGGTAACCATGGTGATGTTCTTTTCCTCCTAGCCCTTCAAATAAACCATTCTGCGGCCCTCGCCCCCAACTCTAGGGGAATACTAACGGCTTTTCCCAACCGGGGTTTTTCTTTGGTTTGGGTAATGAATTTCTGCACTGGCTCCGCCCCTCCCCAGGCCTGGAGATATTGGGCGATCGCCTCTAGATTAGCGAAATATTCCTGTTCGGAGAGGGGAAAGGAGGCCTGTTCCAAGTACCGCCACATAATCTGTAGAAAAATCCGGTCTTTGATGCGTCGCAACTGCACATCGAAGGAGTAACCCCATTTATCCACAATCAACTGATGTAACTCTTTCCCGGTCATACCCACACCTAGACAGGTTCGGATTTTTCAGCGACAATTTTCGCTAACATCATTAAAGCATTGGCGATCGCCTTGGGGAAAATAGTAATCGTTCAACAGGGCTAAATAAAAGTCCATTCCCCCGTGGCATTGCTCAAATTCTTGCTGAGTTGCAATTCTCATCACATCTTAATTTTCCTAATTTATTCCTAATTGTCTATGACTGTCAGCACCGCCAGCGCCGCCCCCACCGCCATGACCCAAGTTGTCAATGGATTGTTGGCGATTAAACCCCTGTGGAATGTGGCCAAATGGCAGGCCCGTTCCATGATGATTAAACGGGCGGAAAGACTGGGTATTCCCTGGCGGGAGACGGTAAAAAATTATCAAGCCCAGGACTGGCAGAATGATTGGCGATCGGTGGTTAATGAAGATTTAACCTATCCCGATTATTACAACGCTTCCTTCCATGGCTACGACCAGGGCCACATGTGTTGGGATGCGGCCTTTGAATTTGAGGTGGCGGCCAATGCAGTCCATTCCAGCCTTTATCCCCAGGCCGGGGCTAAAGGGGATGCCCAACTACGGCAAAGTTACCATGATGTCCTGTTAGCTAAATTGCCCCAAGCTCCCCAAACCATTCTGGATCTTCACTGCACCGTTGGTTTGAGTAGTTTCACCTTGCAGGGCTGTTACCCTGAAGGAAAATTAACGGGGCTGGATTTTTCTCCCTACTACGTGACCCTGGCCCACCACCAGGGCAAACAACAGGAGTCGTCCATTGAATGGGTTCATGCTTTGCCGGAAGCCACGGGACTAAAAGAGCAAAGTTTTGATTTGGTTTCGGCGTTTCTCCTTTTCCATGAAATGCCCCAGGATCCCACCCGCAGAATTTTTCGGGAGGCCCGGCGATTGGTCAAAACCGGCGGTCATTTCACCTTTATGGATATGAATCCATCTTCCCAAGCCTATTTGACCATGCCCCCCCACATTATGACCCTACTCAAAAGTACAGAGCCCTTTATGGATCAGTATTTCGCCCTAGACATGAAACAAGAATTATTGGATGCGGGATTTGACCAAGTAGAAATCCATGCCAATAGTGTTCGTCACCGCACTGTTATTGCTTCTGTAAAACCATAGGGGATAGTTCAGGGCTCGAACCCTTCTTAATTTCCTATGGAAGAAACTTTTATGGAACCGAACGGAGATAAGGATAGCAATTTTGGATTGGCCCTAGCGGCCCTGACCCAATCTTTGCAGAAGCTACAAACCCGTTACGATGAGGTGCAATCCCAAAGGGCAAAGCAACAACAAATTCAGGAATATCGCACCGATGTAGAAACCCGTATAGCTCTGGAAGAACAGCCGGAGTTGGAGCGGGAGCTAGAGAGGATCCGAGGGGAGTTGGAGGAATTATCTTTACAGTTGGAAAGTGAGTTGTTGACCGATCGCCAGTTGCAACAAATTTTCTGGGATGGTCTGCGCCGGGGATTAATGGGGGATCTATTCTGGCAAATAATTCGTTTTGGCGGTCTAGGTTTAGTTGTGGGCTGGGGGCTAAAAAGTTGGCTCGGTTGAACCTAGCCTAGGACAAAAATATTTACATTAGACACTGGCCAAGGCCGGAGGCGATCGGGGAACTCCAACGGCCCATGACCTAGCTGCTCCCTGCAAGATCACTAAGACGAAAGGATTAGGAAAATTAATAAAATTAATTTGTGCCTAATTTATGCCGATTGCTTCAGAATTTTAGACTTGCTCACCATGACATCAATCAACGGTGAAAGAATCAATTCCATGGCAAAACCCATCTTGCCACCGGGTACCACCAGAGTTGTGTGGCGGGACATGAAGGAACCGTCAATCATACTAAGGAGATAGGGAAAATCAATTTGATATTTTTGCCGGAAACAGCGGTTGGTGTGGATAATGACAAAGCTTTCATCCAGCATGGGAATATCCCTAGCGATGAAAGGATTAGATGTGTCAACGGTGGGTACACGCTGAAAATTGATGTGGGTGCGGGAAAATTGGGGAGCAATGTGATTCACATAGTCCGGCATCCGACGAAGAATTGTTTCCACGATGGCCTCGGCACTGTAGCCCCGTTCCGCATTATCCCGATAAATTTTCTGAATCCATTCCAAATTAACAATGGGGACAACCCCCACTAAGAGATCCACATGTTGGGCCACATCAACGGTGTCTGTGACAATCCCACCATGGAGACCTTCATAAAAAAGCATATCCGTAGGACTTTCTAGTTGTTCCCAAGGAGTGAATTCCCCGGACTTACAATCAGTCCCCAGGCGGGCATTATGGTGTTCCGCTTCCTCTTGGTTGTGGAGATAATAACGTTTATTCCCTTTTCCAGATTCTCCATATTCCTTAAACAGGTCTTCCAATTTATCTAATACATTAGCTTCAGGGCCAAAGTGGCTCATATTCCTCCCCTCTGCCACCGCCTTAGCCATGGCTTCCCGCATCTCGACACGATTGTATTTGTGGTAACTATCCCCCTCAACGACAACGGATTTAATCCCTTCCCTGGTAAAAATATGCTCGAAAGAGCGTTTAACGGTGCTAGTTCCGGCCCCGGAAGAACCAGTAACTGCAATGATGGGATGTTTTTGAGACATGGGATCAATCCTAGATAATTAAGCAAACAAACACTACGGCCCTAAACAATAGTAGGTTAATCTGAGCCCCTTAAACCAAGCTCTCCCTTCTCAGCCAAGGAGGGCAAAAATCTGGATAAGCCTAGGGGCCAGACGGCAAGCCCAAACCCTAACTATGGCAGAATAATTAAGGCCTAACAGTGAATTTGCCCCCATGACCACCTCCCTGCCACCCCAATACGATCCCACCATTACCGAAGCTAAATGGCAAAATGCCTGGGAAGAAAGTCATGCTTTTCGTGCCGATCCTAACCAACCGGGAGAACCCTATTGTGTGGTAATTCCTCCCCCCAATGTGACGGGGAGTTTGCACATGGGCCATGCTTTTGAGAGTGCGCTCATTGATACGCTGGTGCGCTATCACCGGATGCGGGGGGACAATACCCTCTGGTTGCCAGGCACTGACCACGCCAGCATTGCGGTGCAAACTATTTTGGAACGTCGGTTAAAGGCAGAGGGGAAAACCAGGGATGATCTGGGGCGGGAAAAATTCTTAGAACAGGCCTGGGCTTGGAAGGCGGAATCCGGCAGTACCATCGTTAACCAACAGCGGCGACTAGGGGTCTCGGTGGACTGGACTAGGGAGCGATTCACCATGGATGAAGGGCTTTCCCAGGCGGTGAAAACAGCATTTATTCGGTTGTACGAAGAAGGACTGATTTATCGGGGTAATTATTTGGTTAATTGGTGCCCTGCTTCCCAGTCAGCGGTGTCGGATTTGGAAGTGGAAAACCAAGAAGTGGACGGCCATTTGTGGTATTTCCGTTATCCCCTTAGTGACGGCAGTGGGGAAGTGGTGGTGGCGACTACTCGCCCAGAAACTATGTTGGGGGACACAGCGGTGGCGGTGAATCCCAATGATGAACGCTATGGGGCCATGGTGGGTAAAACCCTGATGTTGCCAATAATGAATCGGGAAATTCCCATTGTGGCCGATGAGTTGGTAGATCCAGAATTTGGCACAGGTTGCGTGAAAGTTACCCCGGCCCATGATCCTAACGATTTTGTCATGGGGCAACGGCATAATTTACCTTTGATTAATCTGTTGAATAAAGACGGTTCCATGAATGAAAATGCCGGAGATTTTGCCGGCCAGGACCGTTTTGAAGCCCGTAAAAATGTGGTGCAAACTTTAAAAGACCAAGGCTTTTTGGTCAAAATTGAGGATTATCGTCATTCTGTTCCCTACGGCGATCGGGGCAAAGTCCCCGTGGAACCCCTACTTTCCACCCAATGGTTTGTCAAAATTGAAAGCCTTTCCCAGCGGGCGTTGCAATGTTTGGACGAGGAACAATCTCCAAATTTTGTGCCGGAACGGTGGGGCAAAGTTTATCGCGATTGGTTGGTAAAACTTAAGGATTGGTGCATTTCCCGGCAACTCTGGTGGGGCCACCAAATTCCGGCTTGGTATGTGGTCAGTGAAACCCAAGGTCAAATTGTTGATAACACTCCTTTTGTGGTGGCCTACGACGAACAAGAAGCTTTAGCCCAGGCTAAGGAAAAATACGGTGAATCCGTCCAATTACAACAGGATCCCGATGTGTTGGATACTTGGTTTTCTTCGGGACTCTGGCCCTTTTCCACCATGGGCTGGCCTGAGCAAACGGAGGATTTGGCGAAATATTACCCCACTACCACCCTGGTAACCGGCTTTGACATTATCTTTTTCTGGGTAGCTCGCATGACCATGATGGCGGGACACTTCACGGGGCAAATGCCTTTCAAGGATGTGTATATCCACGGGTTAGTGCGGGATGAAAACGGCAAAAAGATGTCCAAATCCTCTAACAATGGCATTGATCCTTTGTTGCTAATTAACAAGTACGGCACCGATGCTCTCCGTTATACCCTCATTCGGGAAGTGGCTGGGGCCGGTCAGGACATTAGTTTGCAATACGATCGCCAGAAGGACGAATCGGAATCGGTGGAAGCGTCCCGGAATTTTGCCAATAAGCTCTGGAATGCGGCCCGGTTTGTGATGATGAACCTGGATGGAAAAACGCCAGAGCAATTAGGCTTAGCGGAGGCTGGGGATTTGGAATTGGTGGATCGCTGGATTCTTTCCCGCTTAAACCAAGTTATTAGCCAAACCCGCCAGCAAATAGAACATTACGGTTTAGGGGAAGCGGCTAAAGGGCTATACGAATTTATCCGGGGAGATTTCTGTGATTGGTACATTGAGCTAGCCAAACCCCGGTTATGGAACCAAGAAGGGGGTGAAAATGGCGATCGCCGGCAATTGGTGGCCCGGCAAGTCTTCGCCCAGGGACTGGATAGCATTGTTAAGTTACTCCACCCCTTTATGCCCCACATTACAGAAGAACTTTGGCAGACCCTACACCAGAGCGAAAGTGGCTTTTTGGCCCTCCAAACCTATCCCGTAGTTGGGGAAGAACTAATTAACCCCGAACTAGAAGGTCAGTTTGATCTGTTAATTAACACCCTCCGCACCATCCGTAATCTCCGGGCGGAAGCAGGGATTAAACCGGGAGCCATGGTGACAGTGATTCTGCAAAGTGACAATGACAAGGAACGCCAAACCCTAGATTTGGTCACCACCTACATTCGTGACATCGGTAAGGTGGAAAATCTCCAGGTGCTGGCCCAACTCCCCCCAGAACAGACCCAGGCGATCGCCGGCGTAGTGGACACAGTGCAGGTGTTAATTCCTTTATCGGGGCTGGTGGATGTGGCCATTCTCCGCAATAAAATCCAAAAGACCCTGGATAAAGTCAACAAAGAATACGAATCCACGGAAAAACGTCTAGCTAACCCAGGTTTTGTCAACAAGGCTCCAGCGGAAGTTATCGAAGGAGCAAGGGAAGCGATGAAAGCCGCAGAAACCCAACGGGAAATGTTGCAAGAACGTTTGAGAATGCTGGGCTAAGGATAAACTAAAAGCACAAACTCTGGAGGTTGGAGATTTATGCTGAACAACTCCCCAATTATTAGCTCATCCCCTGATATTATGGGCGGGACTCCAGTGTTTGCTGGCACCAGAGTTCCTGCACAAACGCTTTTAGACTATCTCAAGGCAGGAGAATCCATAGATGATTTCTTAGATGGATTTCCCACTGTAACCAGAGAACAAGTCCTTGCCCTACTTGAAGAAGCCGAAAAATGGGTTCTTGCCGGAGTAGCATAGCGTGAGGGTTCTTCTAGATGAGTGCATTGATCGAAGGCTGGCAAGGGAACTTCCAGGCTATGAGCTTAAAACAGTTCCACAAATGGGATGGGCCGGGATTAAGGATGGTCAGCTTCTTGCCCTTGCAGAATTAGAATTTGATGTATTTATTACAGTTGATCGCAACTTATCGTTTCAACAGAATTTGCCGTATTTTGACATTGCAGTGATTGTTCTACAAGCATCATCTAATCGTTTAGCAGACCTAAAGCCTTTAGCACCAACAGTCTTAGCTATTTTACTTACAGTAATCGAGGGAAAGGTTACAACTGTCAGCCAGTAGACAACAAAAGTAAACAAGGTAAATATTGAAAAAATCAGGGGGAAGGGGGCTAAAACTAGCATCCATCCCCTTTTTTACAGAAAAATTCGGCAAACTAATCCAAATTAAACTGATTGCCCCGCTTATATTGCAAGTAAGCCGCCACGAATAAACCGGACAGGGTAACAGGGATAAGTCCAAGCACAATGCCGAGCAAGAGGGGTTCAATCACAGTTTTTCTCCAAAGGATCATCTAATATCCTTGCTATCCTACCAAAAAAAGCTTGCACAAGTTTTCGCCCCTGTGATACTGTTATAAATCGTCAGGTAAACAACAAGGGCTTGTAGCTTAGTGGATTAGAGCGCGTGGCTACGGACCACGAGGTCGGGGGTTCGAGTCCCTCCAAGCCCGTTTTTTGACTGAGAGATAAATTTTTTTCACTGGGTTCTGGTTTTTACGGAGCCCAGTTTTTTTTGCATCTGAAATTGTAGTCATTGAACTAACCCAATCCCATTCCTGCCACAGTCATAAGAACTGCTATTCCAATTTTTCTGAAACGAAAGATTTGTCTTGTCTGCGGTGGGTCACATCGCAGACGTAAAAACAAATGCTTGTAGAGGGAAATCTGGACGGGGTTTCAGAACAGAGTTGATCTGGAGCGAGACAAACCCAATGAAGCAAAAATCCCCGCCTACTTGCAGCGGGGAGTGTCAAATAAAGGAGATGGCTGAAAACGAACACCGAACAGAAAACAGTTTGGATTTTAGATTTCCATATTCAAATATTTAGCCACCGTTTGTACGTCCTTATCTCCCCGGCCAGAACAGTTAATGACAATGCGTTCACTGTTTTGTAGTTGGGGACAAAGGGTTTCCAAATAGGCAAAGGCATGGGCGGTTTCCAGGGCCGGAATAATTCCTTCCAACTCCGATAATCTCTGCAATGCGGCGATCGCCTCTTGGTCAGTAACGCTGTAATATTCTGCTCGCCCCGCATCCTTGAGGTAACTATGCTCAGGGCCCACACCGGGGTAATCCAGTCCGGCACTGATGGAATGGGCTTCTGTAACCTGACCCTCCGTATCCTGGAGTAGGTAACTCATGGCCCCGTGTAACACCCCCGGTTTTCCCATGGTTAAGGTAGCGGCGTGTTTACCGGAAACAATACTTTCCCCCGCCGCTTCGACGCCAATCATTCTGACTTGCGCATCGTCAATGAAGTCATAGAACAGCCCCATGGCATTGGAGCCTCCCCCCACACAGGCCAATAGGACATCCGGTAAGCCCCCCCATTTTTCCAGGGATTGCTGACGGGTTTCCTGGCCAATGACCCTATGAAAATCCCGCACCATCATCGGGTAAGGATGGGGCCCCGCCACGGAACCCAGAATATAGTGGGTAGTTTCCACATTGGTTACCCAATCCCGAATAGCTTCAGAAGTGGCATCCTTGAGGGTTCCTGTCCCCGCCGCTACGGGTTGCACCCTGGCCCCTAGCAGATTCATCCGAAAAACATTTAGTTTTTGCCGCTCCATATCCTGCACCCCCATATAGATGATGCATTCCAAGCCAAAGCGAGCGCAGACCGTTGCCGTGGCCACCCCATGTTGACCGGCCCCGGTTTCTGCAATAATCCGCTTTTTGCCCATGCGTTTGGCCAGTAAAACTTGACCAAGGGCATTATTGATTTTGTGGGCCCCCGTGTGGTTCAAGTCTTCCCGCTTCAAGTAAATGAGGGGATGGGAACCGTCGGGGCGAGAATAATGGGCGCTTAATCTTTCTGCAAAATACAGGGGAGAAGAACGACCCACATAGTCTTTTAGTAGACCCGATAGTTCTTCCTGAAAAGATTTTTCCGCCCGGTAACGGTTGTAGGCGGACTCCAGCTCAGCCAGGGCCGGCATCAAGGTTTCCGGTACATACTTGCCGCCGTAGTTGCCAAAACGCCCTAGGGCATCGGGATAATGGTGGCCGATTGGGAGAGGGGGAGAAGAAATGGTCACGGAAGACAAAGGGGGGAATAGATGGACGGAAAAGGAAAAAACAGGAATTAAGGTGATTTAAATGGGATCACTGGCGGAGGGCCGACGGTTGATCACCTGGTCAATCAAGCCATACTCCTTCGATTCTTCAGCGGACATGAAGAAATCCCGTTCCGTATCTTCGGTAATTTGCTCCAGGGATTTACCGGTGTGGTCAGCTAAATGCTGGTTAAGCAATCCCTTTAAGTAAAGAATTTCCTTGGCTTGAATTTCAATATCCGTGGCTTGGCCCTGGGCACCACCGAGGGGTTGGTGAATCATAATGCGGGAATTGGGCAAACTCATCCGTTTACCTTTGGCTCCGGCACTAAGCAAAAAGGCTCCCATGCTAGCGGCTAAACCAATACAGATGGTGCAAACATCAGGGCGGATCTGGTTCATGGTGTCGAAAATTCCCAAGCCCGCTGAAACCGATCCCCCAGGGGAATTGATGTAGAGATAAATATCCTTTTCCGGATCTTCCGCTTCCAAAAACAGCAGTTGGGCAACAACTAGGTTGGCATTCTCATCCCGGACTTCTTGCCCCAGGAAGACAATCCGCTCCCGTAGCAGGCGGGAATAAATATCAAAGGCGCGATCGCCACGCCCAGACGTTTCAATGACGGTTGGAATCATGGAGAAATGGTGTTGTTACCGTAGTATTCTTCTAGATTGTGCCATATTCTTTGCCCCGGGGGGGCTAGAAAACCTTAGACTATTGCCTTCCCTGGTGGCATAAATAGACGAGTAGTTGGCTCATTAACCCCTCAATGGTGGCAAATCTTTCCGGGTTATCGGCAAGGATGGTGGCGGCATCTTGCACAAAGGGGCCAGGAATTAACTCATCGCCACAGTGTTCCACCAAAGCCTGGGCTCCAGCGGGGGTAGTTTCTAGGTGGCATTGCAGACCAATAACCGATCGCCCGATTTGGAAACCTTGATTTTGACAAGCCTGACTCGAAGCAATGCGTTCAGCACCGGGGGGTAAGTCAAAGGTGTCGCCGTGCCAGTGGAACACTTCCGTAGAAGCAGGAAACTGAAAAAGGTCTAGGTTGGCATTATTCCCTCGTCCTGTAATCGGAAACCAGCCAATTTCCTTCATCCCATTGGGGTACACCTTGGCCCCTAGGGCACTGGCAATTAGTTGGGCCCCCAGACAAATGCCCAGGATCGGTTTTCCAGCGGCGATCGCCTGGCAGATAAATTCCTTTTCTTGGGCCAACCAGGGAAATTCCGCTTCATCGTTGACGCCCATGGGGCCACCCAGGATAATTAGCAAATCAATATCCGCCAATGGAGGCAAGGTTTGGGGGCCAGATTGATCGAAAAAAGGGGTGTGGCTAATGGCATAATTTTGGGACTGTAACCAGGGTTCAATGGAACCAAGATTTTCAAAGGGGACGTGCTGAAAAAAGTGGGCTTTCATAGGGAAAATTTGCGGCAAATGCTATGGGAAAACTTAAATATGCCATAGGACAAGATAGAAAAATTTGCTAAAAATGCCCTAATCAGCGCCTCGATTCATCTGGGGAGAACATCACCTAAGCTATGACCATCGAACTATCCATTGTTATCCCTATGTATAACGAGGAAGATAACCTTGAACATTTATTTTCCCGTTTATTAGAAGTGCTTGCCCCTTTAAAAGTTACCTATGAAATAATTTGTGTGAATGATGGCAGTAGGGATAAAACGCTCAAGCAATTAATCGATTTTCATAAAACTAATCCCCAAATTAAAATCATTAATCTTTCCCGTAATTTTGGTAAGGAAATTGCCCTTTCCGCTGGTATTGACTATGCCCAGGGTAAAGCCGTTGTTCCCATTGATGCCGATCTCCAAGATCCCCCGGAATTAATCCATGAACTGGTGGCCAAATGGCGAGAAGGCTATGACATTGTCTATGCCACTAGACGATCAAGACAAGGGGAAACCTGGATGAAGCAGTTTACCGCCAAAATGTTTTATAAGGTTATTGGGCGGATGACAGAAATTCAAATCCCTCCCAATACCGGAGACTTTCGCTTAATGGATCGGAAAGTAGTTAATGCCATTAAACAATTGCCAGAAAGAACTAGATTTATGAAGGGTTTATTTGCCTGGGTAGGCTATAGGCAAACCTTTGTCTTATTTGATCGGGAACCCCGTTTTCAGGGACAAACCAAGTGGAACTATTGGAAATTATGGAATTTTGCTTTAGACGGCATTTTTTCCTTTAGTTTATTACCCCTAAAGGTTTGGACTTATCTGGGATCGGTGATTTCCCTACTCTCCCTAGCCTATGCTACTTTTTTGATTTTAAAGACCTTAATTCTGGGGGTTGATGTGGCGGGGTATGCTTCCTTAATGGTGGCAATTTTATTTCTTGGGGGAATTCAATTGATCAGCTTAGGGGTAATTGGGGAATATCTCGGCCGGGTGTACGAAGAAGTTAAAGCTAGACCTTTATATTTAGTTAGTGATCTCTGGGGATTAGAATATACTGAGTTAAAATAGTCCTTTGAAAACCACCGGAAAACCTGCTTGTAAAGATTTAAATTACCCCCTAAATCCCCCAAGTTTGGGGGACTTTGAGTCTTATACCCCCCAGAATTGGAGGGCTAGGGGGGCTGACCAAAACCCATTCTGACAAGATTGTTTTTTGTCTTCATCATCTACCCAATATAAATTTTATCTATTTTTATCCATGGCATCTATCCTGACCCAACTAAACCATCATTTTGCCGCCGCCCTGGAGGGTCAGTTTCCTGGGAATATTCAATTACCTACTCCCCTGGTAGTACCAGCCACTAATGCCAAATTTGGGGATTTTCAATGTAACATTGCTTTGCCCCTAGCCAAGCAACTAGGTCAACCGCCCCGGGCGATCGCCACTGAGATTATTAATAAGGTTGATTTAACTGGTATTTGTGAAGAGTTAACCATTGCGGGGCCGGGCTTTATTAACCTGAAATTATTACCTAATTATTTGGTAGATCGGTTAATTGAACTACAAGGGGATGAGCAACTAGGGGTGGAAGAAGTCAAAGAAAAAGGGCGTTTGGTCGTAGATTTTTCTAGCCCTAACATTGCCAAGGAAATGCACGTTGGTCATCTTCGTTCCACCATTATTGGGGATTGTTTAGCAAGGGTATTAGAATTTCGAGGCTATGATGTTTTACGTCTGAACCATGTGGGGGACTGGGGAACCCAATTTGGGATGTTAATTACTTACCTAAAAGAGGTTTACCCCGAAGCTTTAGTCACCGCTGATGCACTGGAAATTGGGGATTTGGTTACCTTTTATAAAAAAGCAAAACAACGCTTTGATGAGGACGAACAATTTCGAGAAACTTCCCGCCAAGCAGTGGTCGGTTTACAGGCGGGAGATAAGGATAGCCTCAAGGCCTGGCAGTTACTTTGTGACCAATCCCGCCGAGAATTTCAAACCATTTACGATTGGTTAGATATTGATATTCAGGAACGGGGAGAATCTTTTTACAATCCTTTTTTACCGGGGGTGGTGGAGCATTTAAAAGCCCAAGGTTTATTAGTTGAAGATAATGGAGCCCAATGTGTTTTCCTCGATGGCTTTACCAATAAGGATGGCGATCGCCTACCGTTAATTGTGCAAAAATCCGACGGGGGTTATAACTACGCCACCACCGATTTAGCGGCGTTAAATTATCGTTTACAAACGGATCAAGCCGCAAAAATCATTTACGTCACCGATGCGGGACAGGCCAATCATTTTGCCCAGTTTTTCCAAGTCGCCCAAAAGGCCGGTATCCTCGCTGATCCGAGCCAAGTAGTCCATGTGCCCTTCGGTTTAGTAAAAGGGGAAGATGGCAAAAAGCTTAAAACCAGGGCTGGAGATACCATTCGCTTGAAGGATTTGTTAACGGAAGCGGTGGTTCGGGCTAGGCAGGATTTAGAAACTCGTTTAGCGACGGAAGAACGGCAAGAAACCCCGGAATTTATGGAAAATGTGGCCCAACGGGTGGGCATTGGAGCGGTGAAATATGCAGATTTGAGCCAAAATCGCACCAGTGATTATGTGTTTAGTTTCGATAAGATGCTAGCTCTCCAGGGCAATACCGCCCCCTATATGCTCTATGCCTATGCCCGCATTCAAAGCATTAGCCGGGAGGGGGGAGTTGATTTTGGCAACATGGATGCTGGAGAAATTGTTCTAGAAGCAGAAGCGGAATTAGCTTTAGCCAAAAGTTTATTGCAGTTTGCCGACGTCATCGAAACCGTAGAAACAAGTTTATTGCCCAACCGCCTTTGTGATTATCTTTATGAATTAAGTAAAGTTTTCAATCGTTTCTATGAGAGTTGCCCTGTGCTAAAGGCGGATGACCCCCAACGGCGATCGCGCTTGTTACTCTGCGATTTAACCGCCAGAACCCTGAAACTAGGCTTATCTTTATTGGGTATTCCAACCCTAGATAGGATGTAATTGCCCTTCTATCCTGCACTGGGTTACAACTTTGATTGCTCCTAGGCCAAAACCTTGGAGTTTCGTTGATTTTACTGAGAATCAAACCAAGGCGTATATTCTTTTTTTTTCTAAATCCATAGATTAATCCCTATGAATATAGGGAAATTGAACGTTGTTAAATTTTTTTCGGAAAAATTATTTGGTACTGGTAGCCCTAATAAAAAGCTTTTTTTTACCTTTGGAAACCATGGGTAGAATGAGAAACTGTCTTGTTTTTTTTAAGAAATATTATTAACCTGGGATTCAGGTAGGGTTGATTAATTAATGAAATTAACTCTCCAACATTATCCGGTTTAAACAACATATTTTCGGAATTATTTACTATGACTACAACCCAGTTAGGATTACGGGAACAAAGCCTGTGGTCGCGCTTCTGCAGTTGGATTACCAGCACTTCTAATCGCCTTTACATAGGCTGGTTTGGGGTGTTAATGATCCCCGCTTTATTAACAGCAACTACTTGTTTTATCATCGCTTTTATCGCCGCTCCGCCGGTGGATATTGATGGTATTCGGGAACCCATCGCCGGTTCTTTACTATATGGAAATAACATCATTACAGCCGCTGTAGTGCCTAGTTCCAATGCCATTGGTTTACACTTCTATCCCATTTGGGAAGCAGCCAGTCTAGATGAATGGCTCTATAACGGTGGCCCTTATCAACTGATTATTTTCCACTTTTTGATTGGGATTTTCTGTTATCTCGGTCGTCAATGGGAATTGTCCTACCGTTTGGGAATGCGCCCTTGGATTTGTGTTGCCTATAGCGCCCCCGTTGCCGCCGCCACCGCCACCCTATTGATCTACTCCATTGGTCAAGGCTCTTTCTCGGACGGTTTACCCCTCGGCATCAGTGGAACTTTTAATTTCATGTTGGTGCTACAAGCGGAACATAACGTTTTGATGCACCCCTTCCATATGCTCGGAGTAGCGGGGGTCTTTGGTGGGGCTTTATTTTCCGCCATGCACGGTTCTTTAGTAACCTCTTCTTTAATCCGGGAAACCACGGAAGTTGAATCCCAAAATCAGGGCTACAAATTTGGTCAAGAGGAAGAAACCTACAATATCGTTGCCGCCCACGGTTATTTTGGTCGCTTGATTTTCCAATATGCTTCTTTCAACAATAGCCGGGCTCTCCACTTCTTCCTCGGTGCTTGGCCGGTGGTGGGAATCTGGTTTGCTGCGCTGGCGGTGTGCTGTTTCGCCTTCAACCTTAATGGTTTTAACTTTAACCAGTCTGTCCTTGATGCCCAAGGTCACCCCATTGGTACCTGGGCTGATGTAATCAACCGAGCCAATATTGGGTTTGAAGTGATGCACGAACGGAATGTACACAACTTCCCCCTAGATTTGGCTTCCGGTGATGTTGAAATGGTGGCCATGACTGCCCCCGCCATTAAAGGCTAAAAAGGACTGCCATAGCTTTCGGTTGGACTTCGTTTAATCTTCGGTTAACAAAGGGCACTCTACAAATAGGGTGCCTTTTTTCTCCAAGAAAGGCTAGTTTGAAGTTCAAGTTTATTTTGGGAGTAAAGACGGATGAATCAATTAAAAGATTGGGGTTTTTCTACGGATTGGTGGCGAGGGCAAAAGGGAGAATATTGGGTACTGGGTCAAGCCATTCTTTCCCTCGGATTTGTTTTATTACCGGCCTATACCCCTACGGCCCTGGACTTGTTGCCTAACCATAATCGGTGGATCGCCTGGGCTGGCACTCTATTTTTTGGGGCGATCGCCGCTATGTTACTCATCGGTGGGGGTCTCCATTTGGGGGAAAATCTAACCCCATTGCCCCACCCCAAACAGGAAGGACAATTGGTCACCACTGGTATTTATGGCATTGTTCGTCATCCTCTCTATGGTGGTGTGGTCTTTCTGGCGATCGCCTACGGTTTTTGGCAATGGAGTTTAGTTCATTTACTGGGGGCGGTGGTGTTATTAATATTTTTTGACCTGAAAGCAAGGAAAGAAGAAACATGGCTCCAGGACAAATTTAGTAACTATGGCGATTATCGATCCCAGGTAAGGAAATTGATTCCTTGGTTGTATTAAGCAAATATCAAAACAAAGTAACTAGGAACAATTATGTGGGACGAAAGATTTAGTAAGCCAGAATATATTTACGGCACCGAACCCAATGATTTTTTGGTAAGTGTCGCCCATCAGATTCCCCAGGGAAAAGTACTTTGCTTAGCGGAAGGGGAGGGTCGTAACGCTTGCTTCATCGCCGGTTTGGGTTATGACGTGACCGCCGTAGATCAATCCGCTGTTGGCTTGGCAAAAGCTAAAAAATTAGCTGACAGCAGAGGGGTAACAATTACAACCGTTCAAAGTAACCTGGCGGATTTTGAAATTATTCCTGAGACTTGGGATGGCATTGTTTCAATCTTTTGCCATTTACCTTCTGCGTTAAGGCAACAGCTTTATCCACGGATTTACCAGGGCTTAAAACCTGGTGGAGTTTTCATTTTAGAAGGTTTTGCCCCAGAGCAATTGCAATATAACACCGGTGGCCCCAAAGATTTAGATTTACTCCCCAATGTGGAGAATTTGCAGAAGGAACTACCGAATTTTAACTGGTTGGTCGCAAATGCTTTGGAGCGAAACCTAAATGAGGGAATTTACCACCAAGGCAAAGCCGCATTAATTCAACTATTAGGTAAAAAGTAGATCCAATTTAGCCCCATTGTTAAAAATAAACTCTCATCAGATTTAACTAGATCATTTCTATGAAATTAATTATTGTTCGTTGTCTTGCCTCGTTTATTTTTTCTTTATGTTTAATGGGTTTTGGTTCCCAGTCCATACTAGCGGCAACTTTGCCTCCATCTATTAATTCTGGGTCACAAATTCAAACCCAGGAGATAAACCTAGCCTTAGATGGCTTTTTGGATTCCATTCCCTCAGATTATTACGCAATTCGTACACCGGAAGCATTAAAAAAACAGCTATCTAACGAGAACACTGTCTTAATTGATGTACGGGAAATCAAGGAGTATCAACTAGGACATATTCCTGAAGCCATTAATATTCCCCTAAGAACCTTGACCAAACATCTTGATCAAATTCCCTCGGATAGCAGAATTATAGTTTACTGCTCTACTGGCTATCGTTCCGCCATGGCAGTAATGGCTTTAAACCTATTGGGATATGAAAATGTTCAAGGTTTCCCCCCCAGTTTTACCGGTTGGAAAGCGGCGGGAGAAACCATTGTCCGAACCTAATTGCTAAAACAAAAAATACCCTAGAAAGTTGCCATAATCCTCCCCTTAACAAAAGTTTATTGTTATAATAAGAAGAGTAAAGCAAATGAGATATATTTCAATCAATTATCCTTTGCTAAATCATCTAGGACGAAAAAAAAGATCCTAGAAATTATTCAATTATTCCTCACTGGAGATTTTTAAGATGGCTACTAATATTGGGTCTGCTGATCGTTTTCTTCGCCTAATTCTTGCTTCTGCTCTACTTTATTTTGGACTGTTTTCTTATTCCGGTACTAGCTTAGGTTTTGGTCTTACTGCCGGAGGTGGATTGCTATTATTCTCCGCTACCTTTGGCTTTTGTGGTCTGTATAAGTTGCTTGGTATTAACACCAAATAACTCTAGATTCTGACTACACTCCCAGACATTAATTATTTTTTCCTCACCCAATTTAAGGGTTGACTGACCTATGGATAATTCTTCGGCGATCGCCGCTCCGTCCCTTTCCCGCCGTCAATTGCTCAATTTTCTGACCGGTACCACCGTTGCCATAACTGCCAGTGCAGGGTTGTATGCCGTGGGTAAATTCCTAGTTCCCCCCGCTGAAAAAACTGGAGCTGGAGGGGGCATCATTGCCAAGGACGTGATGGGAAATCCCATTCCCGCTTCCCAAATCTTGGCAGAAGCTCCCGGTACCAGGGCCCTGGTGGCTGGTCTGGCGGGGGATCCCACCTATTTAGTGGTTAAAGAAGATGGCAGTTTGGACACCATTGGCTTGGTGGATGTGTGCACCCATTTGGGTTGTACTTTTCCCTGGAATAGCAATGAAGAGCAATTCCAATGTCCTTGTCATGGCTCCCGCTATCATCCCGATGGCTCCGTGGCCCGGGCCCCGCACCTTTGCCCTTAAAAATAGTGCAGGTGGCAGTGGTGGATGACCAGATCATTATTTCCCCCTGGACTGATCTCGATCCCCGCACAGGGGAACGCCCTTGGTGGGCTTAATTATTATTTAAGATCCATGTTTTTAGTTATAATCTTCTTTGGTTATCGCTAATAATATGGATTTATTATTTAATTTCTAGCCTATATTTAGCTCATAATCTTTATCAATTTGTCCATTTTGGTTTAAAGAAATATGTGGATTAGTGCCACCGTTGCTTACATTCATTACCTGAGTTTCATGGTCGCTTTTGGTGCATTGGTCGTTGAAAGCCTCACTGTAAAAACAGAGCCTACCCTAGAGGAATCGTGGAAATTGGTTATTGCCGATACGATCTATGGTTTATCTGCCACAGCGGTTTTGGTAACCGGAATTTTGCGGGTAATGTACTTTGGTAAGGGAACTGAATATTACCTTAGCCATCATATTTTCTTTGTTAAGGTTGGGCTTTTTGTGGTGGTGGGATTACTTTCCCTCTATCCTACTTTTTCCTTTTTAACTTGGATTAAAACCCTGCGCGATCGCCAACCCCCCACCCTAGAAGAGGGCAAAGTTTCCGTATTGAAATGGCTGATTCGGGGGGAATTGCTGGGGTTGGCCCTAATTCCCTTCTCTGCGGCTTTACTGGCCAGGGGACTGTGATGCCCATCGACAACCAGGAAAAATAAGACCGGGGTTGTGGCGGGAATTTTATTTAGCTTCGGCGATCGGGAAGCCCTGGGCTAGGGGCAATGGGGAAGCGTTGGCAATCCGTAACCCTGATAAAATGGCGATAAATCGCTACGAAAATGAACCCTATCTTGCCTATGGGTTGGCGTTTTTTCACTATCAAACGCCCGATGCCGCTTTTTTCATTAGCCTCCACCTTTGTGCCCTGCCATGCCTGCTAAAGACGTCCAACTCTGCCCCATCGCCATTGATACCATGGTGTTTCGCTCCCGCACCTGGGACAGGCTGAAATTTGAAATTGAGTATGGGTTACAACGGGGAACCACCGCTAACAGTTATCTAATCACCGCCGACAAAACCGCCTTGTTTGACCCACCGGGGGAATCCTTCACCGATATTTTTATTGGTACTTTAATCCAACGTTTCGATTTGAACGATTTGGATTATGTCATTTTGGGCCACGTCAATGCCAACCGTAGCCATACGTTAAAACTGCTGTTGAGCTTAGCTCCCCAAGCCACCATCATTTGTTCTAACCCCGCTTCCCAGAACCTAGAAAAACTATTGGAAGACTGTGCCAATCCCATCGAGATCATGAAAGGCAATGATCGCCTGGATTTAGGCCGGGGTCACGAATTGAGCTTTACCCCCACCCCCAGTCCCCGTTATCCGGGGCAACTCTGCACCTACGATCCCCGTACTGGGATTTTGTTCACCGATAAGCTATTTGGAACCCACGTTTGCAGTGAGCAGATTTTTGACGAAGGTTGGAGCATTTATCAAGAAGACCGCCGTTATTACTTTGATTGTTTGCTAGCCCCCGCCGCCGCCCAGATTACTGCGGCCCTGAATAAGTTAGAAGTCTATCCCGCCCAAACCTATGCCCCTGGCCATGGCCCCCTAGTGCGTTACGGATTGCAGGAGTTGACCCGCAGTTACCAAGAATGGCTCAGTCAACAACAGTCCCAAGCATTGAACGTAGTCCTAATTTACGCTTCTGCCTACGGCAATACGGGCACCCTGGCCCAGGCGATCGCCAGGGGTATTACCAAGGCCGGAGTGGGGGTAACCGCCATCAATGCGGAAACTAGCAACGCCGAAGAAATTAAAGCGGCCATCGAAAATTCCGCCGGGTTTATTTTTGGTTCCCCTACCCTGGGAGGCCATGCCCCCACGCCCATCCAAACGGCCCTGGGAATAACTTTGGCCAATGCCGCCAAAACCCAACTATGTGGGGTATTCGGTTCCTTTGGTTGGAGCGGAGAAGCCATTGATATGTTGGAAGGTAAATTTCGGGATGCGGGCTATCGCTTTGGTTTTGAACCAATTCGAGTCAAATTTAAACCCACCGATCACACTCTGAAAATGTGCGAGGAAGCGGGGACAGATTTTGCCCAGGCACTGAAAAAAGCGGAAAAACGCCGTCAACCCAAAGCCACCATTTCTGAATCGGAATCCGCCCGCACGGAACAGGCTCTGGGGCGTTTAGTAGGTTCCCTCTGTATAGTGACCACTCAGCAAGGGGAATTAAGCAGTGCCATGTTGGCTTCCTGGGTTTCCCAAGCCACTTTTTCTCCCCCCGGTTTAACCGTTGCCGTGGCCAAGGAAAAGGGCCATTGAATCCCTGTTGCATAAAAACAGTCCCTTTGTGTTGAACATTCTGCAGGAAGGCAATCACCTTGGTTTGATGAAACATTTCCTGAAGCCCTTTGCCCCCGGTGGCGATCGTTTTGAAGGGGTAGCCACAAAAACAGCAGATAATGGTGCCCCAATTTTGGAAGAATCCCTGGCTTATTTAGAATGTCGGGTTGAACAACGGTTGGAATGTGGAGACCATTGGGTCATCTATGCTGTGACTGACCGGGGAGAATTGTTGCAGGATGGACTAACAGCGGTACACCATCGCAAATCCGGCGAACATTATTAATTTTTCGACTAATGCCTAAAATTATTGGTAAGAGCTAGTTCATAAAAAACCTTAAGACTACTCAAGTCTCTGTGTAGCAAAGATTTGATACATCTTGTGGTCTTGGGGGCATCAATTTCCGACAAGGGTTAACTTCTGTCACTAGGAGTTAGATTTTGGGACGGCTCTGTTGGAAGTTTACGGCGGGAAAAAATTACCTGCATGCGGTCTAAATCCAATTCATTGAAGTGATCCACTGCCCAGTTAGCCTGCCGTTGCATAAAGTGATAGGGATAGGTATGGGCAATACCAACCACGGGAATACCGGCACTTTTGGCCGCTTGAATTCCCGCAAAGGTATCTTCGATCGCCAGGCAATTTTCCGGCAAGAGGGGCCACTATCTTCGAGTAGACTATCCTCCACCCCATGGGCCAAGCGATGCTCATTCAATTTGGCGATCGCCGTTTGATAACCATCGGGTTGGGGCTTACTGGCATGGATATCATTGCCGGCCACAATCACGGGGAAATAGTTTAATAAACCGGCCCTTTCTAAAACATATTCCACCTCGGCCCTGACCGACCCCGTCACCAAGGCGATCGCCAACCGTCGCAATTGTAATTTTTCCAAAAAAGCCTTTAACCCTTCATAAATGGGCAAAGTTTCCAAGGCTGCTAACTTTTCGTGGTACTGGTGGGCCTTCCGGTCAATCAATTTTTGTAGATAGGACTCCGCCAGACCCCTTCCCCGGTGTTCAAATAAATCCACCAAACAAGCCCGGTCACTGCGCCCTAAACAAAATTGTTGATAGTCCTGGGGGGTTAGGGGTCGCAGGTTTTCGCTCAGTAGCAACTCATCAATGAGAGCCCGGTGGATGGCCTCGTCGTTAATCACCACCCCGTTAAAGTCCAATAACACTGCTTTTAACATCATTTTTCCCTGGACAGATTAATTACCAGCCTTTTCCCTTACCCCCATAATAATCTTTCCTCTTTTCTGGTTTACCCATAACTTTTTTTTCACCCCCCACGGATTAAGGTAAAGCCAAAAATTATGTTAGAAAATAGTTTTTTATCTCTCGATTATCCCGTTACCCCCTTTGAGTCATCGTTGTGTCTTCCCCTAATTCTCCCCTACAGTCCCCCCCCGCTGTTGAACCAGATGCCGGTTCGGAGTCGGCGATCGCCGAAAAACCGAGTATTTCGGTGCGATTAAGACAATGGTGGCGAGAAAGGGAAAAACCGCCCCGATGGCGACTATGGACGGTGGCGGGGGGAACCGTTTTAGCCCTAGTGGGACTGGATTTTGCCTTGGCTCCCCTCACCCCCATTGCCAAACCCTTGATAACGGGGCCACTTTTTCCTGAGAAGTCGGCTTCCGGGCCTACCATTGTGAGGGTGGAAGACTTGATTGATGAAAATACGCCCCTGTTGGGCCGGTGGTTAACCTCCAGGGAGCGACAAATTATTAAGGCTCGGATAGACTTACCAGCGGATTTTACCGGGGAAATGGTGGCAGGCCCGGGCATTCCCATGATTATTCTCCACGACACAGCGGGGGAATTGAGCCGGGAAGAGTTGGAAAATCGACCAACCCACCGCAGAACTCCTTTGGGGGATGGTATCGCCGCCTATGTGCCCAGGGAAGGGGACGTCATTTTTACTCGCTCGGTGTTCTTTACCCCCTACCGGCCAACGGCCACTGCCTATGAACGGGCCTTTGATTTGGGGGAGGAACGGGAACGGAATGAAGCGATGGTGCAGGTTTGGCAAAAAGCCGATGGAACCACCCGACAGAAAGCGTTGCAAACGGTGATTTCCCAGTTGGATGATCCTCCCCCGGATTTAGCAAATCGGGCTAATCTCTGGTTTACCCTTGGCGATCGCCGTTTTCGTCAGGAATTTACCCGCAGTCCCCGCCGCTTAGATGGGGGGAAAAGTACTGCTATCTGGGCGATCGCCGCTTTATGTGAACAGGTATTGGCCGCCCAGGGAAACGGGAGCGGTGCCACCAATGTGACTAACAACAGCCCAGCGGCATTATCCGATGCCTGTGTCGGTGTCTATCCCCAACTCCAGACCGCCCAACAGAGATTGGCCAGTTCCGTTAATGTGGAATTGGTACAGAAAGAAGGTTCCGATTGTTTCACTAGTACCGCCGCCGTCCAAGCCTATAACCGCATTGCCGATCCCAGCCACCGCATTGCCAGTGGCCGAGTGGAACCCCTCGCTACCTATTCCCGCTCCGCCTACACCGACAGTCAATACGCTGGGTTAGTGAAAATCTATCTACAGGCCGCCATCACCGCCGGTCGTTTCCCCCAAATTGTCACCCACTACTGGTTGGATCAGGGTAACGGCCAGGCGATCGGTAGCCACTGTGATCCCAGGGGATTAGACATTAACCGCCTCTATCAAGAAATTGCCCTAGCTCTTGATCATCCCAGCGATAGCCTCTATGGCCCCTTGCCTAAATACGGATTAGACCCCGCCGCCGGGGACAATGTCTGGTGGTCAGAGGACATCATGGGGAGCCCTCCACCCCTCACCAACTAACCCTGGTTAAACTCGTACAAAAGCCAAATTCCTACCCCCAAACCGACTAGATTGGGTAACCAGGCCGCTAAGGTAGGGGATATTAAACCGACAATGCCTAAACTACCGGAGAAAAAGCCCAGTAAATAGTAGGCAAAAATAATCACTATCGTTAAACCAAAGCCCGTGGCCCGGCTAATGCGCTGGGGCCTAGCCCCGATCGCCGACCCCACCACGGCAAAAACGATGCAAACAAAGGGAAACGCCAGCTTTTGCTCCGTTCTAACCTGAAAAAATTGAATTTTTTTCTGATCACCAATCAACTTCAAAATACTGATATATTCCTGAGCTTCGGCAATGGTCATTTCGTAGGGATCCCTACCCTGGCGGGCAAAATCAAAGGCAGATTTGGGTAATTCAATTTGTTTTTTATCAAAGGGAATTGCTTCTTGGTAATCTTCAGACTTAGTGAGGCGATAAACCGTACCATCAAAAAAATCCCATTCTTTAACATCACTGTTCCAGGTGGCATTGTCGGAAAGCACAATATGTTTAAGGCGATTTTCCGTCCATTGCAACACCGTTAAATTTTGCATTTCTTTGCCATTAAATTGCTCTGCATAAACTAAGCTTTTTAAACGCCTAATGGTTTGGCCATTGTCTAACTTAACTTCTTCAAATTCTGGATAAAAAACATCCCGGTTTTGCCAAAAAGGATGTTCCTCATTAATAGATTCAACTAAAATACTGGTGGCTCGATAGTTGGCCGCTGGCACCACCCATTCACTCAACACAAAGGCCCAGCCGGTAACAATCAAACTGAGGAACACCGCTGGCAAGATAATGCGGTACAGACTCACCCCACAACTACGGATAGCCACAATCTCACTATCCCCACTGAGGCGGCCAAAGGTCATCATGGTGGCCAACATCACCGCAATGGGCAGGGCATAGGCCAAGAATTCCGGTACTTTCAGAATCAGAATTTCCATGGCCTGGGGCACTGGCAAATTCTTTTCAACGATTTTGTTGGCCAAATCGGAGAGATTCCCGATCGCCAGACCAAGACTAGCCACTACCCCCACACTGAATAAAAAAGGCGGGATCAGTTGCTTGGCCACATAGCGATCCATCAAGGAAATCCCCAGGGAATGGAGAGGCCACTTTCCCAGCCCGGTAAAGGTTTTTGGCAAGAACATCACAGGGTCTTAAAATTCCTAAATTTCTAAAATTCCGCATTCATGGGAGTACGGGGGAAGGGAATAACATCCCGAATATTAGCCATACCGGTCATAAATTGCACAACCCTTTCAAAGCCCAGACCAAAACCCGCATGGGGTACGGAACCGTAGCGGCGTAGGTCAAGATACCACCATAGATCACTTTCCGGGATACCTTGTTCCTGAAGACGCTGACTGAGAACATCTAGCCGCTCTTCCCGTTGGGAACCACCAATAATCTCCCCAATTTTCGGAGCTAAAATATCCATGGCGGCAACGGTTTTACCATCGTCATTTAATCGCATATAAAAAGCCTTAATATCCTTGGGATAATCGGTGACAATGGTGGGTCGTTTAAACACGTCCTCCGCTAAATAGCGTTCATGTTCAGACTGTAAATCTACGCCCCATTCCACCCCATACTCAAACTTTTTGTCCGCTTTTTCCAGTAACTTAATGGCTTCTGTGTAGGTTAAACAGGCAAACTCGTTATTGATAATATTATCCGCCGTGGCCAACACTGTATTGTCAATGCGTTGATCAAAAAATTCCATATCCTCCGGGCATTTATCCAGCACAAATTTAAAAATGTACTTCAAAAATTCCTCTGCCCATTGGCGATCGCCTTCCAGGTCGCAAAAAGCCATCTCCGGTTCCACCATCCAAAATTCCGCTAGGTGTCGAGAGGTATTGGAATTTTCTGCTCGAAAAGTAGGCCAAAAGTATAGACATTTTGAAAGGCTGTGGCCATTATTTCCGCTTCCAACTGCCCGCTCACCGTCAAATAAGCCTGTTTACCAAAAAAGTCCTGGCTATAATCTATGCCCCCACTTTTTTTATCTTGGGGAAGCCGTTGTAAATCCAAGGTGGTGACATTAAACAAATCCCCCGCCCCTTCACAATCGCTAGCGGTGATAATCGGTGTATGAACCCAAAGAAAACCTTTCTCCTGGAAAAATTGGTGGATAGCGGCGGCGCAGGCATTTCTGACCCGCATCACTGCGCCAATGGTATTAGTGCGGGGCCGCAGGTCGCCAATGGTTCGTAAAAATTCAAAGCTATGGCGTTTTTTCTGGAGGGGATAGCTAGCGGGATCCGCTCCCCCCAACAGTTCCAGTTTGGTCGCTTTTAGTTCTACCCGTTGCCCTTTGCCAGGGGAAGGCACCAATTGCCCTTCAATCACCACCGCCGCCCCGGTATTTAATTGGGGCAAAAGGCGATCGTAGTCCGCTAGGTTTGCATCCAGCACCACCTGGACATTAGCCAAACTAGATCCATCATTAACCTCCACAAAACTAAAATCCTTGAGGGTGCGCTTAGTGCGTAGCCATCCTTGGACTGTAACCAGGTCATCCACTTGGCCGTGGCGGAGAATTTCAATAATGCGGCGTTTGTTCATAAACCCCAACCCCAATCGAATATCGGATAAAGACGGTCAGATTATTAAACCATGGCACTGAGCCAATCCTAGGGCGGGAATTCGAGGCCACAACAGCAAACCAGACAAAAATTTAACCGGCTTGTAAAAAAAATATTTACCTTCCAACAAAAGGTGTTATGATTGCTAATCGTGAAAGAAATGGGTCGATGCCCGAGTGGTTAATGGGGGCGGACTGTAAATCCGCTGGCTATGCCTACGCTGGTTCAAATCCAGCTCGGCCCATCCCTTCTTTTGCCCTTGTAGCTCAGTGGTAGAGCACACCCTTGGTAAGGGTGAGGTCACGAGTTCAATCCTCGTCAAGGGCTTACTTCATTGAATAGAACTTCTACGTTCGGGCTGTGGGTAATCAAAACATAATCCCCAAGCCAATGAACATGGGGACATTTTTCCGTTGGCAAGGTGTTCAAGGGCTCGTAAAAAAATTTCAACTTGAGACAAGGGGCTTCCCATGGCAATCCATTACAATTAGGTGGCAACTTGTCGTCCTTGTCCTTAACCTATGCCGACCCAGCTAGATAAGCTCACCTCTCCGGAAACCGCCCCCGATTATTTGGACGAGGTGCCCAACGACCTGGAGATGTCCATTTTTGATCACCTGGATGAACTCAGAACCAGGATTTTTCTCTCCCTTGGGGCGGTATTAGTGGGGGTGGTGGTTTGCTTTGTAGCAGTTAAACCGTTGGTGCAATGGTTACAAATTCCCGCCGGGACGGTGAAATTCCTACAGCTTGCCCCCGGAGAATTCTTCTTTGTTTCCATGAAGGTGGCTGGCTACAGCGGCATTTTAGTTGTTAGTCCGTTCATTCTTTACCAAGTTATCCAATTTGTTTTGCCTGGCTTAACCCGGCGGGAGCGGCGACTATTGGGCCCCGTGGTACTGGGGTCAAGTGTGTTGTTTTTTATTGGTCTGGCCTTTCGCCTATTACGCCCTTATTCCCGCTGCCTTGAAGTTTTTCATCAGCTACGGTGCTGATGTGGTGGAACAACTATGGTCCATCGATAAATATTTTGAATTTGTGCTGCTGTTAATGTTTAGCACTGGATTAGCTTTTCAAATCCCTGTCATCCAAGTTGTCTTAGGCTTTTTGGGTATCGTTTCTTCAGAACAAATGCTTAAGGGTTGGCGTTTTGTTATTTTGGGGGCCATGGTTTTAGGGGCGGTACTGACCCCTTCCACCGATCCCCTCACCCAGTCATTATTAGCTGGAGCCGTGCTGGGTTTATACTTTGGGGGCATAGGCTGTGTGCGGTTACTGGGTAAATAAGTCGCTAATCCCTTATCATTTAGATACCTTGCTTAACATTACGAAATATAAATATTAAAGATGGAATCCTCCGTTGCGATTAGGGAACTTCCCATTTTTCCGCTCCCCGAAGTTGTGCTTTTTCCTGGGCGACCCCTGCCCCTGCACATTTTTGAATATCGCTATCGGATGATGATGAATACCATCTTGGAAGACGATCGCCGTTTTGGGGTGTTAATGATTGACCCCAGTACCGGGGAAATTTCTGATGTGGGTTGCTGTGCAGAGGTTTTGCGTTACCAACGGCTGCCCGACGACCGCATGAAAATATTAACCTTGGGACAACAACGGTTCCGGGTGCTGGAATATGTGCGGGAAAAACCCTACCGGGTGGGGTTGGTGGAATGGATTGATGATAAATACACGGGGCAGGATCTCCATGGTTTAGCCAAGGAAGTTGATCGTCTGTTGCATGATGTGGTTAATCTTTCTGCCAAACTGACGGATCAAAGCTTGGAGTTACCGGATGACTTGCCTGTGTTGCCGGTGGAATTGTCCTATTGGGTGGCGGGCAATCTTTACGGCGTAGCTAGTGAGCAACAAAGCTTATTGGAGTTACAGGATACGGCGGAAAGACTGCAACGGGAAGCGGAAATTTTGATGTCCACCCGTAATCACTTAGCGGCCCGCACGGCTCTCAAGGACGTTTTAAATTGAACTATGAACTAAATGCCGATTGTTGATCATCGGTGCCGTGTAGGATTCCCATTTCATTGACAACCGCCGCCATAAAGCCAAAGCTAGGACTGAAAACTACGGTGCCCCATCTGGGCCGGGCAGTTGACCAGGATTAAAAGGGCGAATATTGTTACTGCCTCGGTCATAAATCACCAAATCCCATTGCCCATTGAGGTTGCTTTCAAAGACCACCCAACGGCCGTCACCGCTAAGGGTGGGATGGCGTACAGCACTGCGCCAGGTTGGGGTTAAGTTTTGGGCCTGTCTTCTTTCCCGGTCATAGAGCCAAATATTGGACTTACCATTCTGTTCGGCCCGAAAAGCAATTAATCTACCATCGGCACTAATGTCCGGTTGCTCCAGATAATTACCGGCTTGATTCAAGTTCGGCAAAGGAATTATCTGTCGAGCTGTCATGTCATAGAGGTAGATGCTACGTCGTTTATCCCGTTCTGAGGTAAACACCAAATATCTGCCGTTGTAGGACAGTTGAGGCTGTTCATCCACAGCACTACTGTTGAGGCTATTACTCCCAATGCCGTCCTGGGGAGGTGGGGTAATCATGGCCAAAGGCTGACATCCCGCCAAGGCTGTCCCTAGGAGCAGGAAGACAGAAAGTTTGCCCCAGCCAGCATTTTTGAGAATTCCTGCCAAAATTCTCCCTAAACTAAAACCATCGGTTTTTAAGGTTGTTAAAAGTAGAAAACGGGGCACGGAATTAGGGCTCAGCGACGGTTCCCGGCAACACACAGCAGTTGACATCGTTTAAGCAAACTTTGCCCCACTGCAAAGCCCAGCGCACCAGTTCGACTCGATTTTCTGTTTTGGTTTTGGTCAAAATATTGCTGACGTGGTTATCCACCGTTCTTTTGCTAATTTCCAAACGCTCTGACACTTCTTGGTTTGTGAGACCGATCGCCACCAGATCTAAAATTTCCAGTTCGCGATCCGATAGGGATGCGGGGGATTTGTATTGCCCGGCCAGCATGGGTCATTATCCTCAGGTATATTTACTCAGTCACCGAACTTCATTCTAAGAGAATCCGTTGGCGATTCCCAGTTTCTGGCAGAAATTTGTGAAATTATAAAAAAGAAGACCCCCGTGGGCCTTCCTCGATTTAACTGTTTAATGACAAATTGGGATAATAGCGGGGACAGCCAACTGTTTAGTAGGCCAGACCCATGCTGCGGGTGGTTTCTGCACCCAAATAAACACGAATACTCAAGAAATCAGTGGGACAAGCGGTCTCGCAACGTTTGCAACCAACACAGTCCTCGGTTCTAGGGGAAGAGGCGATCTGAGCGGCTTTGCAACCATCCCAGGGCACCATTTCTAGAACATCGAGGGGGCAAGCCCGGACGCATTGGGTACAACCGATACAGGTATCGTAAATTTTTACACTATGGGACATTGACTATCGGCTCCTTAACCGAGGGTTCTCCGTGAAGTCGAAAAAAAATATATTGTCAGGATTATGGGTTAGTTTACCCCACCCCTGAATTTCCTTCCGGAAAAACCGTCATAACTTTAAATTCTGTTACATCCCGAGGTAAATCTCGGACAAATAACGACTTTTCAGCCCCAAAAATGCTCTTAAACAAGGTAAAAATCAATGCCAACGATAGGGAAAAGCCCTGAGATGAAGAGGGGTCAACAAATCGGCGATCGCCAAATCCTTAGAAAAAATTAGAAAAAATTAATATTTTCTGCAGGGCCGGCTGGAAAGATCCCTGCTAGATTATTGTCTGTAAAGACTCTCTCTGGGTAGCATGAGCAATTTTCCTTGGCTGACCACGATTATTCTTCTGCCGATTGTGGCGGCTCTCTTCATTCCCATCATCCCCGACAAGGACGGTAAAACCGTTAGATGGTATTCCCTGACGGTGGGGCTAATTGACTTTGCCCTCATCATCTATGCCTTCTACAGCGGTTTTGACCTGACTCAACCGGGATTACAGTTGGTGGAAAGCTACACCTGGTTACCCCAGATTGATCTGAAATGGTCGGTGGGGGCGGATGGCCTATCCATGCCCTTGATTATCCTCACTGGCTTCATTACTACCCTGGCCACCATGGCCGCTTGGCCCGTCACCCTCAAGCCGAAGCTGTTCTACTTTCTGATGCTTTTGATGTACGGGGGGCAAATTGCCGTCTTTGCGGTGCAAGATATATTGCTCTTTTTCCTAGTTTGGGAACTAGAATTGGTTCCAGTGTATTTAATCCTTTCTATCTGGGGAGGCAAAAAACGTCTTTACGCCGCCACCAAGTTCATTCTCTACACGGCGGGGGGCTCATTATTCATCCTCCTAGGGGGTCTTACCCTGGCTTTTTACGGCGATGTTAATACCTTTGATATGTCGGCGATCGCCGCTAAGGATATTCCCGTTAACCTGCAGTTGTTGCTATACGCTGGCTTTTTGATTGCCTACGGCGTTAAGTTACCCATTTTTCCCCTCCATACCTGGTTGCCCGATGCCCACGGTGAAGCCACGGCCCCGGCCCACATGTTACTAGCGGGGATTTTGCTGAAAATGGGAGGTTACGCCCTCCTCCGCATGAACGTGGGAATGTTGCCCGATGCCCATGCGGTTTTTGCGCCGGTATTAGTGATTTTAGGAGTAGTGAATATCATCTATGCCGCCTTTACTTCCTTTGCCCAACGAAACCTAAAACGAAAAATTGCCTATTCTTCTATTTCCCACATGGGTTTTGTGCTTATCGGTTTAGCATCCTTCACCGATTTAGGCATGAGTGGAGCCATGTTACAGATGATTTCCCACGGACTGATTGGGGCTAGTCTCTTTTTCATGGTGGGGGCCACCTACGACCGTACCCATACCCTGATGCTGGATGAAATGGGGGGCATTGGGCAAAAAATGAAAAAAGGCTTTGCCATGTGGACTGCCTGTTCCCTCGCATCCCTGGCATTGCCGGGCATGAGTGGCTTTGTGGCGGAATTGATGGTTTTTGTGGGGTTTGCCACCAGCGATGCCTACAACGTAGTCTTCCGTACCATTGTTGTTATTCTGATGGGGGTGGGGGTAATTCTAACGCCGATTTACCTATTGTCCATGTTGCGGGAAATGCTCTACGGCCCTGAAAACGAGGAATTGGTCAGTCACACCAATCTGGTGGATATGGAACCCAGGGAAGTGTTTATCATCGCTTGTTTATTAATTCCCATCATCGGCATTGGCTTTTATCCCAAGCTGATTACCCAAATTTACGATCCCACCATCAATCAGTTGGTGCAGACTGCCCGGCAATCGTTACCCAGCCTCAGTTCCGCAGAAACCGTCGCTCAATTTTTTGTCAATTCCCCTGACATCAATGCCCCCTCCATTGGTTCCTGATCTGGCACAATGGGCAGACTTTGAATCAGCTGGCGCAATACGTCAGTCTTTGTCCGCCCTTCCGCACCGCAATACCGCTCCAGATGGACTAAATCCTTTTCTGGCAAACGAATTGTCAGTACCTTGTCCGATTTCGGTTTTGTTCTAACCATTGCCCTGGGTTGCTTAATACATCCTTGTAGAATAGCAATTTTGGGGCTGTGCCCCACCTTTTCACGGTATTTTGTAATAACAAAGTAATTGCCCTGTATGTACCTTGGCTTGACAATGTGCGACAAGAAACTTTACAATAGGTTCAACGCAAGGAACAAAGCTTGCTGTCGTTAGATGGAGGGTCATCTATGGATACCCAAAATGCAACTCTGGAAATGAATTCCGCCACGGATGAACGAGTCCAGCATTCCGAAGAGAGAGAAAAATACCTTAATAAAAAATATGTTAGTGATGGAAGTGAGCTAATTCCCTCAGCCGTAGCGGAGAAAAGCTTGCAGGAAAGGGAAAAACCCCTAACTCCCCAGTCAGAAATGATGGAGACCCAGGAGGGTCAAGATAGGGGTGAAACCGCCCCCAATGTGCAGCCGGCCTATCGTGTTACTGATACTGGCCTGATCAACGCCTATCCTGTTTCTCCCCCCATGTCGAAGGTAGATCCGACGGGAAAAAACCAATTTGACCGTTACTTAATCGGCTTCGGCCTAGCCGCTAACTTTGCCCTAGGATTAGTGATTTTGGCTCAATTTATTAGTCGCTAGATTTTAGGAAACAACCTAGGGAATCGAAAATTTAGCCTATTAATCATAGAGCCAAGTCAGGTTTTTCGACCGCAATAGCAACACTGTCCAATTCAAGAACAATCATTATGTCAAACCAAACTCAAACCCCCAATTTCACCAGCAAAGAACAACGACAGGCCTATCAAGAAAAGGTACAGGCTAAAATTGATCAGCTAGATGCCCAGATTGACCAATTATCGGCCCAGGCTAGGGAAAAAGCCGCCGATGCCAATGTCAACTACCAAAAAACTTTGAATGAACTCCACTCCCAACGGGATGCGTTGATGGGCAAATGGCAAGATCTTCAACAGTCTAGTGAAGCGGCCTGGGAGGAATTACAAGTAGGTTTAGAAGCAAGCTGGAATGAGTTAGTCAATACCTTCGAAAAAGCCAAAAAGCAATTCTAAGACTTTTCAAATTTCCATATGGAAGTTTCCACTAAACTCTAACCATCGCTATAGTACTTCTCGCCGGTTGCTGGGGGCTGCGGCTCCCCTGGCGGGCTTTTTTTTGTCCATTTTAACTACTGCCCACCGTACCAGCGCATTAACACCCGGGCTAACCGTTGCGGGTCATGTCTGACACGATGGGTATTTTCGTCTTCCTGCATAACATTGGCTAGCACCAGTCGGCATCCCTTTTGGATCACCGCTTCCCGATCCAGGTAAACGGGATGGGAATTTTCGGCGGCGTACTTTTCCAAGACCGCAGGGGACGGGGGCATTCTTTGTACTAATACGGCATCGTATAACCTTTCTGGAGAGACCTGATCGATCGCCGTTAGATGGTCAGAAACGGTGTAGTTGTCGGTTTCTCCGGGTTGGGTCATAACGTTGCAGATATAAATGCGGGGTACCCTAGCCCTGGCGATCGCCATTTGAATTTCGGGAATTAATAAATTGGGAATAATACTGGTGAATAAACTGCCGGGGCCAATGATGATGTAGTCGGCTACTTCAATGGCTTTTAATACCGCTGGCAGGGCGGTGGGGGATGCGGGGAAACAACCGATGCGCCGGATTTTCCCTTGGGCCTCTGGAATGTTAGATTCCCCTTCCACATAGCGACCGTCCTCCAACTCAGCCCAGAGTTTAACGTCATCTCAGGTGGCCGGCAATACCTTCCCCCGCACTGCTAAAACCTTCGAGCAGGCGATCGCCGCCAATTCCAAATCTCCCGTAATCTCTGCCATGGCTGTGATAAATAAATTACCAAAACTGTGGCCCGACAACCCGTCCCCCGCTTTAAAACGATATTGAAATAGTTCCGTTAACAACTTTTCTTCATCCGCCAGGGCCGCAATGCAGTTGCGAATGTCCCCAGGGGGTAACATCCCCATTTCCCTCCGTAAACGACCGGAGGAACCCCCATCGTCGGCCACGGTCACGATCGCCGTAATATTAGCGCTGTAATGCTTCAAGCCCCTGAGTAAAGTTGAAAGCCCTGTACCGCCTCCCACCACCACAATTTTGGCCCCTTTATTGAGGCGACGGTGGGCTCGCAACACGTCCACTAATTCCTGATCATTGTCCGTTTGTAAGACCTCGGAAATGGAACCGACGGTGCGGCTTTGGCCCCAAAAAACAAAAAATAAACCCGTTGCCAAAATAAGCGGGCCAGAAACATAGTTGGGTAGAAGGTTGGTTAAAAAGCCGAGGGTAGTGGAAATAAATTCCGTGATGCGGTAGATAGGCGTTAGTTTTATCCAAATAGCCAAGCCCAGAAATATCAAAGTTAAGCCCAGGGCACTGATAACCATCCATCGTTTGACGGACAACCCAGGGGACATCCACTTAAACCAACTATTAACCCGGTGGGGGGTGCGCTGGGACACCCGATCGCCCAACTTCCGTTGTTCGGTCTTCAACTTACGCATCGCAGACTTAGCGGACTTAAAAGGGCTATGGGTCATGGAAAAATCGGCGGTAAATCCCCTATTTAGGGACGGCTTGGGAAGAATATTTGACTATCCCATTACTGGAGAAAGTTTGTTGATACAGATTTTACCCCAGGTAAGAACCAAGGTTATTGGCAAGCCTCGGTTTGCGGCCTGTTTGTGAATGGGTGAATTGCCCCCTAAATCCCCCAACTTTGGGGGACTTTGAGTCTTATCCCCCCCAGATTTGGGGGGCTAGGGGGGCTTTTTAAACATATTTTTAGGGTGGAGCCATGAATTAAAAAAATTGTTAATTTTTCCCCAAAAAATGCTCTAAAAATTCCAACAAAATGGTGCGGTGGCGATCGCCAATGGGCTTAATGCCTTGGGCGACGGAGGAATAAATCTGACCTTGCTTGATCTCTGCGGGGGAAACTAACTGAAAATCCCAACCTTCTTGCAAATGTAATTCTGCTAGGGGCCGGGTGAGGGGATGGGAAAAAACATGGCGAATGGCGCACCCATCACTGTAGGGACGAAAATATGTCGGCTCCGTCATTTGGAAATCAATTTCCTCCCAAATTTCCCGCTTTACTGCCTGGAAAGGGCTTTCCCCCACTTCCAAATGGCCACCAAAAATAGCCCAACAACCGGGATAAAGAATGGTGGGAATATCATCCCGCAACTGTAACAGGAGGCGATCGCCTTGATAGAGAATGCCCAGGGCTACCTCCGGCGGGTGATGAAGTTGGCTCCGGGGTTCATTTGGCGAAGCGTTTATGGGGCAAAAATTGATCATCCAGATTAGGACGGGCCGGCGTTGCGGGCTGGGTAGTGGCGGAATTGGCGATGGGGCGGATTGCTTCTGGATTGGCCACGGGGACAGAGGACGGTTGGCCCCCAGAGGGCGTTAAATCGGCGGCCCCATTAGATGGAGAGGAGGCGGTTGTTTCCTCTTCAGACGCACTTTCCACCACTTCAATGGCCCCATTTACTTGGGGAACTTCCGTAGTTTCCCCGGTTCCATTGTCCGGCACTTCTTCCACAACTTCCGTTTCAATCACTTCCACCGTAGTTGTATTTTCTGCAGTACTAACAGCGGCGGTGGTTGGGGCCGGGGCGTTTGTATCACCATTACTTTCATTACTAGCCGTTGCTTCCGGTTGGGGTGCAGTTATTTCCACCAGGTAGGATTCCCCCAACTTTTCCGGCCCAATAAAAATAGGTTCAAAGGCCACTTCTCCCCGAATACTGAGTACCGTGCCTTTTTTCGGCAATTGGCGATCGGTTTTGACCCACACCCGTCCGGTTTTATCCTGAATTTGGTAAGCCCCTCCTTCCAGAAAAGGAGCAACATTAACCACAATGCCCTGAACATTAACGGTGCGCTGATTGGAAACTTCTGTGAGCTTGGCAATATCCAAGTAGTCCTGGGCCCAACCAAAGGGGTTCAGGGGACTACAACTAACCATCCAGCCGCTCAGAAAAAGGGGAAATAGAATTTTTCGACCAGCCTGGGATAACTTAGAAGTCATTGTCGTCCTCACAATCATTGCCTTTGCGGTGTCATTTCCCGCCAACCAGTGTAACATCTGATTCTCTTTCATCCCATCATCGAAATTCTCTGGTCAATATTGCCCCATTCCCCTGTCAATAGCCACTATACTGACCGTCCCAAACCTCCACCGAGAAGGAGTAAAATTGCTTTATGCCACCATTACAATTTTCCTGCCTCAGAAAAGCTTCCCTGAAGTCTTCCTTTTAACAAACCGTGGATACTGAAGAAGATTAGGATAAGACCGTCTAGGCCAATTTTCACCGCCAACCCCGATTATGAGCATCTACGATCCCAACCCAGATCAGTCTCTAGCCAGAATCGAAGCCCTAGAGAAAGAATTAGCCAAACTCAGAGCCAGTAATAATACCCTCGATATCCAAAATAAAATTCTTAAAGGTTTTATTTCCCTGACCAATGTTTCAGCGGGGCGGATGTTAATTAGAGCCACCTTGCAAAAAACCATGGAAGCTTCCATGAAGCAAACGGCCGCTGAGTTGGGGAGTTTATTTTTGTTGGATGAAGATGGTCGGGTAACGGAGAGTATTTTGGCCCGGGGGGCAACGGATCAGAACCAGAAAAAAAATCTAGTGGGTCAGGTCCTAGATAAAGGCTTGGCGGGATGGGTACGGGAAAATAAAAGAACCGGTCTAGTCAGCGATACCACCAAGGATTACCGTTGGCTGAAATTACCCGATGAACCCTACGATGTTCTCTCTGCCCTGGGGGTACCCATTGTTTGGGGGGATGAGTTACTAGGAATCTTGACCCTGATGCATTCCAAAGAGGATCACTTTACCGCCTCCAGTGCCACCGCCATGGAAAAAACGGCGGAATTAATTGCCCTGATCCTAAATAATGCCCGTCTTCAAACTAAGCATAGACAAGATGAAACCATCATTCAGCGAGAAGACGACCTATTAAATCAGGTGATTCAATGGTTTCCCAGCATTATTTTGGTATTAGATGACCAGGGGATTTTACTCAAATGTGGTGGCAGACATCTAACCCAACTTGCCCTTGACCCCAAAGAAAGCATTGGCAAATCAATTTATTACCTACTGCCAGAAGCCAATGAACTAACCAGGTTGATTAGCCATGCCCTAGCGATCAATGTTATAGAATCGGTCAGAATACAGCTAGAGGGGGTTAACCAGGAAAAAAGGTTCTACGATGCTTGGTTTTCACCAATTATGGATGCCAATGGCCATGTTAGCCAAGTTGTAGGTATTGTTTTACCGGCCTAGGGAATAATTGGCTATACATTACTATGAAAAGCTTAAGAATTAAACTTCTAAAAGAGTTATTTGTAAACAGAAAAATCAGCAATAAGCCCAATACAATTGGTAAAAAAATCCGGTCTGGAAGGACTAAAATTTATTTAGGTTTAGCCATATTGTTACTCTGTCCTTTGACAATCTGGGGCACTACCCAAAACTTTAAACTAACCATGATGGCCCTGACTACCTTTGCTTTGGCTTACATAAGTAAAGGGATGCGTAAAACTAAGTCGGGATACTTTTTCAAATAAAATCATTCACCTAAACCAAGTCAAGCTGTTCCATCGTAATGACTGTTAATTCCCACACCTTTTTCCTCGCCGATTCTCAATCCACCCAAGAATGGGGACGTAAATTAGGTCAAATGTTGCCCGCTGGCTCAATTTTGTTACTGAAAGGAAATTTAGGGGCGGGAAAGACAAGCCTAGTGCAGGGCATTGGTAGGGGATTGGGCATCAAAGAAGAAGTTGTTAGCCCGACTTTTAACATTATCAATGAGTACCACGAAGGGAGGATTCCCCTTTATCACCTGGATTTATATCGATTGAATTCCCTGGAGGTGGAATATCTCTACCCAGATCAGTATTGGGACGGGGAAGATTTCCCCCTGGGGATTACGGCGGTGGAATGGCCGGAACGGTTAAATTGTTTGCCGGAAAATTATTTGCAAATTGAGCTAACCCAAAAACAGGAGGGGAGGGAGGTAACTCTGTGGGAAAAAGATTTTTATGTAAGCTTGGATGATTTTTAGAAACTACCGTAAAGCTTACCCAATCTTATATTCACCCCAAAAATATACCCCGACGTAACTGGAGATGGGCCATTTGATTTATCCGATGGGGAATAAATTTTAGTTGGTTGTACTTTGAGCCGTTTGTTCAGAACTCCAATCCACTAATTTGACAATTACGTCCTGGGGAGAACGGCCACGGAAGCGAGGCGCATTAGCGTCAAACTCCAGCCTTTGCCCTTTCTTCAAGAAATAAGGACGAGCTAAGCCAATCTGGATACTGTCTAGAATGGTATTGTCCTCGGCGTCTTCTACTTGGAAAGTTAAACGGCGCACTTCCAGGGTGTCCTGTCCTGCATTGCAAAGAATACCAACGGAATTAATCAGGTTTCCGCCCCTTTCATTAACCGCTAGCTCTAGTACAGCTAAATTGCGAATTTCCCCATAGCCCCCTGAGTCTCCTTCCGGGCCATTCAAGGCGATAGTACGAGAAGGAGCTGAAGTGGCAATTCTTTGGTTAGATTGACCAGTGGTTACTGTTCCGCCCATACCTTGGGCCATGGATTCGAAAATCTGGGCAAAGCCTGCACCCAAGGCTTCCATGGCGGCGGCGGCATCGGCGGAGTCTGCCCCCAAAGTTGGCACCGAAGGAGGAGTTAAGGGTGGCAGAGCTGGAGAACCAACATCACGGGTTACGGAATCTCCATACTGTTCCAAAACCACATTGGGACTGGAGCTAAAAACATTAATGCTTTTTACCCTAACTTTTCCCCCAGATAGGCGATCGCCAACGGTGACATTGCGGGCCACCGGTTCCCCTGGAGCCTGGACAATGGCATAGGGCCTACTGCCAATTTCGATAATGCCAGAAACCACCACTGCCCTAGCATCGTTGGGGTAGAGGGGAGGGGGAGAGGGAGCTGCCACGGGCTTGAGTTGGGGCGAAACAGTTCCAGCAGTGCCAGGGGCAGAAGAAACTGGGGCTTGAGAGGCGGACGAACCTGGAGCTTGGACGGTAGTGGCAGATGCGGTACTTCCGCCTTGTGTAGTGCCCTTCGCCCCTTTGGCAGTTTTGGGATCTTCAACCTGACAAACCGATTCCCGAATTTTCGCCTGCACTGGAATGAGTTCAAAGGGGTTGGCTCTACCGGCTTTTATTTCCCTAAGACGCTGATCCGGTAATGTTGGGGGGATTAAACCAAGGGCGGCCATATCCACCGGCGGTAAAGTCTTGACGGATTTAAGGGGAATTGCCGGGGGAGCACTAACCTGTTCGTCAGTGGAAACTTCAACTTCTTCAGTGTTATTACCGCCCGGCAGAAATCCACATCCACCGCTGAAAATCAGCAGAGAGCCAGTTAAAAGGGAGAATACAGGTCGCTTCTTCATTATTGGAATTGCTGAAACACAGCCGAAAATACGAAGGGAGGCGGAGGAGTGGAGTTCAAAGTTGGGGAAAAATTAGCCTATCTACAACTTTCCCTTCTAATCTTACTACCTGGGCCAAAAATGCCAAGGGGTTAGGGTGGATCTTCTGGATAATCATCAAGAAATATTACAAACTATTACAGGAACTGTGTGATTGGGAACGCAATGCCTGAGAATAGTTTGGGCAGGTTGCACGCTGGAATCCGCTGGTTAACAGTCTTGTCCAGTTCGTGACTATGTCTCGGTTGATAAAATCAGCTTAAAGCCATTTTTTAACGTTTTAAATCTTTACGGAGGAATCCATCCATGAGTATCGTCACGAAATCAATCGTGAATGCTGATGCAGAAGCCCGCTACCTAAGCCCCGGCGAACTGGATCGTATTAAATCTTTTGTTACCGGCGGTGCCGCCCGTCTTCGCATTGCTGAAACCTTGACCGGTTCTCGGGAAACCATCATCAAACAAGCTGGCGATCGCCTTTTCCAAAAACGTCCTGACATCGTTACCCCCGGTGGCAATGCCTACGGTGAAGAAATGACCGCCACCTGTCTGCGGGACTTGGACTACTACCTCCGTTTGGTTACCTACGGTGTAGTTGCCGGTGATGTAACCCCCATCGAAGAAATTGGTTTAGTGGGCGTTCGGGAAATGTATCGTTCCCTCGGAACCCCCATTGATGCCGTCGCCCAAGGCGTTCGGGAAATCAAAGAAGTTGCCACCGGTTTAATGTCTGGTGATGATGCCGCTGAAGCTGGTGCCTACTTCGACTTCGTTATCGGTGCAATGAGCTAGGTTTTCACCAAAACCGATTAAGGTGTTGACCTCCAGAGTTCAACTCTTTTAGCAATTATTCACATTTGAGTAAGATTTAAGGAAATCAAAACCATGCAAGACGCAATTACAGCCGTAATCAACGCTGCTGACGTTCAAGGCAAGTACCTCGACGGTGCCGCCATTGACAAACTGAAAAAATACTTCTCCAGTGGTGAACTGCGGGTTCGTGCCGCCAGTGTTATCAGTGCCAACGCTTCCACCATTGTTAAAGAAGCCGTTGCCAAATCCCTTTTGTACTCCGACGTAACCCGTCCCGGTGGCAACATGTACACCACCCGTCGCTATGCGGCTTGTATCCGTGACTTGGACTACTATCTCCGCTATGCCACCTATGCCATGTTGGCCGGTGATGCTTCCATCCTCGACGAGCGGGTTCTCAACGGTTTGAAAGAAACCTACAACTCCTTGGGTGTACCCATCTCCTCCACCGTTCAAGCCATCCAAGCCATGAAAGAAGTTACCGCTAGCCTAGTGGGTGCTGATGCTGGCAAAGAAATGGGCGTTTACCTCGACTATGTTAGCTCCGGCTTGAGCTAGTTTTAGGTCCCCCTCGGTAGCCCTAGGTTTGGGAAAAACCCTAACGTGACGGTTACCAAAAATGTTGGAACGGGAAGTCCAAAGTGAGTGCTTGGGTTGCCGAAGCCGTTAACTGGATTGCCCAGGGTTTTAGCTGACTGGTATTGACTTCCGACTCCCGTTCCTCTGGTTATGCCAATTTTTTAAGAGAAAATATTTTAGGAGAGCCACACCCCATGCGGATGTTTAGAATTACGGCTTGTGTTCCTAGCCAAACCCGGATCCGGACACAACGGGAATTACAAAATACTTATTTTACAAAGTTAGTTCCCTACGATAATTGGTTTCGTGAGCAACAGCGCATCATGAAAATGGGCGGCAAAATTGTAAAAGTTGAGTTAGCAACTGGCCGACCCGGCACCAATGCTGGTCTCGCTTAAGCTTGAGACCAGTTGTAGCTAATTTAGCTATATTGAATAGCAATTTTATGAATCATTTTTTCCGGAGGTCAGCTATGGCCTCTTTTTTGTGCGATTTTGAAATTATCGTTCTTTTACTACTACTTCAGGAGCTCTATTGAGCTAAAGAACTTCTGAAATAGTTATCTGACAAGAGTTCAGGGTGCCGATTCTTGGCATTCACTAATGTAAAGAATTTACAATTAACTTGCTCTCCTTGTGATAGACGCAAAGAGGCCTCTGGGATAGGCTAGAAGTTATTATTTCCGGGCACTCCATGACTATCGATATTCAAACCACAGCGGTAACTATTCCCAACCAAGATTTGCAAATTGCCGCTTACCGGGCGGAACCTGTGGCCGTAGGAAAATACCCCGCCGTTATTGTCATTCAGGAAATTTTTGGGGTTAATAGTCATATCCGTGATGTAACTGAACGCATTGCCAAGGAAGGTTATGTGGCGATCGCCCCGGCCATGTACCAACGTCAAGCCCCCGATTTTGAAATGGGTTACACCCCGGAAGCCATTGAAGCAGGCAAAAAACTGAAAGAGCAAACCAATACGGACGAAATACTCAGTGATCTCCAAGCGGCGATCGCCTATGCAGAGAGTTTACCCAACGTTAAACCTGGGGGAGTCGGACTAATCGGTTTTTGTTTTGGGGGATGGATTACCTATTTAGGGGCAAGTTTACCGGCAGTTAAGGCCACAGCATCTTTCTATGGGGCGGGGATTCCCCACTGGGGAGCAGGGGGAGCAGAACCTCCCATCACCTACACCGACAAAATCCAGGGAACCGTTTATGCTTTCTTTGGTTTGGAGGATGCCAGCATTCCCATGGCAGATACGGAATTAATTGAACAGGCCCTAACCAAAAATCAAGTTCAACATCAAATATTCCGTTATCCTGGCGCAGACCATGGCTTTTTCTGTGACCAGAGGGCCAGCTATAACCCCGAAGCGGCCGCCGATGCCTGGCAACGGGTTAAACAACTTTTCCAGAGTGAGTTGTGATGAAATTCCTGATTCTCAATGCCGGTTCCAGCAGTCAAAAAAGTTGTCTCTACGATCTTCCGGTTGATCGCCTACCACCACAACCACCCAAACCTTTGTGGGAAGCCTTCATTGATTGGACAGTGCAGGAAAATCAGGGTCAGTTGACGGTGGAAACTTCTGGCGGGAAGCAGGTAATAACTTTAGAAGCTGGCCCACGCCCTAGGGGGATAGCCCGGATGTTGGAGACCCTGGTCACGGGAAAGAATGCGGTGCTGGGAAGCTTACAGGAAATTGAGTTGGTGGGCCATCGGGTAGTCCACGGAGGCACGAAATACGCCGAAGCAACTTTGATTACCCCAGAGGTTAAACAGACCATTGAGGATTTAATCCCCCTGGCCCCAGGGCATAATCCGGCCCATTTGGAAGGTATTGAAGCCATTACATCTTTGTTAGGGGAAATTCCCCAAATAGCAGTGTTTGACACCGCTTTCCACCGCACTATTCCCGCCCCGGCGGCTGAGTATGCCATTCCCCAAGCTTGGACAAATTTGGGTATCCGTCGCTATGGTTTCCACGGCACTAGCCATAAATATTGCGCCCAAAAAACTGCGGAAATTTTGGGTAAACCGTTGGAGAATTTAAAACTAATTACCTGTCACATTGGTAACGGGGCTTCCTTAACTGCGATTAAAAACGGAGTTAGTGTTGATACCACCATGGGTTTTACCCCGTTGGAAGGGCTCATGATGGGAACCCGCAGTGGTTCCATTGACCCGGCGATTTTACTTTACCTGCAACAAACCCAGGGTTTGACCCCCGACGAACTAAATACCACTTTGAATAAAAAGTCTGGCCTACTAGGGGTTTCCGGTCTGTCGTCGGACTTACGAACTATTTTGCAGGCTAGGGCGGAGGGTGATGGACAAGCCCAACTAGCTTACGCCATGTATATCCACCGCTTCCGAGCTTGTTTGGGGCAAATGCTAGCTTCCCTGGGCGGTTTAGACACGTTGGTATTCACCGCTGGGGTGGGGGAAAATGCAGCGATGGTGCGGGCTGATGTTTGTGAAGCTTTTCAATTTTTAGGATTAAGACTTGATCCTGAGTTAAATTCTCGATCGCCAAGAAATACCGTAATTTCCACTCCAGATTCCGCCGTCAAGGTATTGATTATCCACACCGAAGAAGATTGGGCGATCGCCGTGGATTGTTGGCAATGGCACCGTAGCCAGAGTTAGATAATGCCGCAAGTCGTGAAAATATTGGAAAATGGGGATTGACCATTGCTGAATTAGGGGCATTTTTCTTGGGTAGAGTCCGCATCCGTCAACACGTTAATCCCCTCAGTGAAAAATATCGTCGGGTGCTGGAATGCCCTGATTGGGCAACGGTCTACGATGATCTAAGCCGACCTTTGCACCTAGACATCGGCTGTGCTAGGGGCCGTTTTCCCCTGACCATGGCCCAGCATCAACCTGACTGGAATTTTTTAGGGGTAGAAATTCGTCAACCCTTGGTCTTGGAAGCTAACGAAAACCGCGATCGCCTCAGTCTAAAAAATCTTCACTATCTATTTGGCAACATCAACGTAGAACCAGATAAGTTTTTCTCTGCTCTGCCCCCCACCCTGCAACGGGTAAGCATTCAATTCCCTGACCCTTGGTTCAAACAACGCCACAATAAACGCCGGGTAGCCCAACCAGATCTTGTCATGGCGATCGCCAAAACCTTGCCTACCGGGGGGGAGGTGTTACTCCAGTCCGATGTGGAAATAGTAGCCCAGGATATGAAAGAGCGTTTTGCGGAAAATTCCCATTTTGCCTTAACCCATAACACCCCCTGGCTAACGGAAAATCCCCTCTCGGTGCCTACGGAGCGGGAAATTGCTTGTTTTAATCTCCATCGCCCGGTTTATCGGTGCCTATTTAGAAGGCAATAGGCAAGGCCATTGGGCTAAATTTCCCTACACCAGTTATTCTTAATGGAGAATTGTGTGAGGAAAAGTCAAGATGGTCGCTTCCCCGATCCACCACCGTGGTGTAGATATCCCTTTGCCGGGCAAGGTGTCCAATGCCGGTGATTTTGGTTTGAACCTACCCCGATCGCCATTGTTTGGCACGGATGGTATTCGGGGCAAAGCTGGGGAATTGTTAACGGCTCCTTTAGCTTTATCTTTGGGATTTTGGGCTGGGCAAATTCTCCAATCCCAAGCAGAAACTAGAGGCCCCGTCATTATTGGCCAGGATTCCCGCCTTTCCAGCGATATGTTAGCCAACGCCATGGCCGCCGGTCTGAACAGTGCCGGGGTGGAAGTGTGGCAGTTGGGTCTATGTCCCACCCCCTGTGTGGCTTATCTCACTAGGGAAACAACGGCGATCGGGGGCATTATGATTTCCGCTAGCCACAACCCCCCGGAAGATAACGGCATTAAATTTTTTGATGGCCAGGGCCTGAAACTTAATAAATCCTCCGCCCTGGCGATCGAGGCGGCCCTGCGGGGCCAAACCCCATCTTTAAACAACAACGGTGGATGGGGGCGGAGCTACGGCCAGCCCCAACAGGTGGAGCGGTATCATAACTTTTTGCTGGAAAGTTTACCCCAACCCCTAGATTTCCATGGTTTAAAGGTGGTACTGGATTTGGCCTGGGGGGCATCGGTCAACCTGGCACCACAGATTTTTCGTAGTTTGGGAGCGGAAGTTATTGCCCTCCATGATTTACCCGATGGTAGTCAAATTAACGTTGATTGTGGCTCCACCCATTTACAACTTTTGCAAAAAACGGTGCTAGCAACCGGAGCAGATTTGGGCTTTGCTTTTGATGGGGACGCGGATCGGGTTATGGCCGTGGATGGGGAAGGTAATCCGGTAGATGGGGATTATATTCTCTTTCTCTGGGGTAAAACATTAAAACAAAGGAATCATTTACCCCAAAATTTAATTGTGGGAACGGTGATGGCCAATCTCGCTTTTGAACGGGCTTGGGAAAACATTGGCGGTAAATTAATCCGCACTGCTGTGGGCGATCAAAATGTTCAAGCCCAAATGTGGGAAACCGGAGCCATGTTAGGGGGTGAACAGTCGGGCCATATTATTTGCCATCACCATAGCTATTCCGGCGATGGAGTCCAGGCGGCATTACATTTGACGGCCTTGGTTAAACAATCCGGTTTATCCCTGGCTAATCTTTTGGCCGAAAGTTTCCAGCCCTATCCCCAAATTCTTTGCAATGTCCGGGTTACAGACCGGGAACGTCGTTTACATTGGCAAGAATGTGACCCCCTCCAACAGGCGATCGCCAACGCGGAAGTGGCCATGGGACAAACCGGGCGGGTGTTGGTGCGGGCATCGGGAACAGAACCCTTAATTCGGGTCATGGTGGAAGCAGCCTGTGCAACAACAGCGGATCATTGGTCAAGAAAACTTACGACTGCTGTTCAATGCCATCTGGGGGATTTCTAGCGTGTTGAAAACTGACAACGGGGGTGCCTAAACATAGGCGGTTTCAGTGGTTTGGCATCGGAATCTATCAGTTAAAATGACAAAATGGCAACTCTGCTGGCCCTACTGCCCCGTTCTTTGACCACGTTTTTGTACGCCGTAGCAGCATTACTGAGGTTTTATGGCAACATCGACACCACCCCCATCCAGTCCATCCCCCTCACCATCCTCCAATGGAGTTTCCTGGCATTCACTTTGGGCACAGCGTCTCTCGTGGTTAATCTCGGCCTTGAGTGGAACGCTGGAAATCGAAGCCGATATCAAGCGGCTCAAGCAGGAGAACGCGAAACTAGACGAGATGATCTTGCAAAGGAGGAGGGAGAAAAGGCAGATCGAGAACGAGACCGAGCAGATCAAGAAAGAGTCAGAGCAGATCAGGAACGAGACCGAGCAGATCAAGAAAGAGTCAGAGCAGATCAGGAACGAAGCCGAGCAGATCAAGAAAGACAACGAGCGGCTAGCCGAGCTAGAATCCAAAATCGATTCTTCGTTTCGCAAATACGGCATCAACTTGCCCCTAGCCCAGATACCCGATCAGCCTTAACGGATTTCCTCAGTTTTCTGCAAGAGTACGGTGAGTCCTAGTAAACGAAGGTTGGGAAAATTTACTTTCTTTCTCGTCGATTCTGGTTTGTTGATGTAAACGGCGATCGCCAAAGTGGAAGAGTCCATGGACGGAACTGGGCGGATCATTGGTCGAAAAAACTTACGACTGCTGTTCAATGCCATCTGGGGAACTGTTAGCGGCCAAGGATTGGGGGCTTTTTTTATCGCCGATACTTTTCACAATTATGTAAAGGATTGGCACCACAAATAAACTTAAAAAAGTGGCCACCAACATCCCACCAAACACCGCTGTGCCCAATGCCTGCCGACTACCGGCCCCTGCTCCGGTCGCAATCACCAGGGGGAAGATGCCAAATAAGGTGGAAAAGCCAGTCATTAAAATCGGGCGGAGACGGTCTTTTGCCGCTTCCAAGGCCGCCTTGACAATGGGGTAGCCCTGGGCCCGTAACTGGTTAGCAAATTCCACAATTAAAATGGCATTTTTGCTGGAAAGGCCGATCAACATTACCAAACCAATTTGGCAGTACACATCATTGGGAAAACCCCGCAAAGTTTGGGCTGTTAGGGCTCCTAAAATGGCGAGGGGAACGCTGAGCAGAATAATAAACGGATCAATGTAATTTTCGTACTGGGCCGCCAGCACCAGGAAAACAAATAGCAAACCCAGGCTAAAAATCAATGGGGCCTGGCCCTGGGAACTCATCTCCTCCAAAGAAATACCCGACCATTGGAAATCAAATCCCGGTGGCATTACCTGTCTGGCGATCGCCGCCATGGCATCCATCGCTTGTCCCGTACTAATCCCCATCGCCGCCGACCCCGTAATGGCGATCGAGCGGAAGAGATTGTAATGGGTAATAATTGGGGCCCCTACCCCCTGGGTAACGGTAACTAAATTAGCCAGGGGAATCATGGTTCCTCCCTCGCTCCGGACATAAAGCCGATTAATATCATCAGGAGTACTACGAAACTGTTCATCAGCCTGGAGATAAACCCGATAGGTGCGGCCCTGTAAAACAAAATCGTTGACGTAGCTTGAGCCCAACGCCGTTTCCATCGTTTGGAAAATTTGGTCCACAGGAACCCCCAAACTTTTAGCCCGGTTGCGATTCACATCCACAATTAACTGGGGACTATTGGCCTGAAAAGTACTAAATACCCTTGTCAAGGAAGGGTTTTGGTTAGCCGCGCCCAAAATTTCCCCCATGGTGCCCACCATCGTCCCCAGTTCGCTATTGACCCGTAAATCCTGCAACTGGAAATCAAAGCCACCAAATTGCCCCAAACCCCTAATAGGCGGAGGATTAAGGGGGAAAATATTAGCCTCAGGAATTTGGGAAAATTTACCAAACATTTGCCCGATGATGGCCTGCACCGATTGGTTAGGGGCAGTGCGTTCCCCCCAGGGCTTAAGACGGGAGAAAATAATACCCTGGTTAGGACTGTTGCCACTAAAACTAAATCCCCCCACCGCAAAAGTTGCCGTGATCTCCGGCACCGCCAGTAATTCTTTTTCCACTTGGGCCATAACCCGGCTGGTGTATTGCAGAGAAACCCCCTGGGGAGCCTGGATAATGGTGATGAAATAGCCCTGATCTTCATCCGGCAAAAAAGCAGTGGGTACAGTTACATAGAGCCAAACGGTGGCACCAATCAAGACAATAAAAACCCCAATTACCCAGCCCCGTAGATCGGCCAGTGTAGTTAAAGCACTTCCGTAACCATCGCGAACCCGATCTAGCCCCCGGTTGAATAAATTGAAAAACCAGGCAATAAAGGCCGGTGGTTCCTGGCCTTCCCGCAGTAGTAAAGCGCAGAGGGAAGGGGTAAGGGTAAGGGCTAAGAAAGTTGATAACAGGATGGAAAAGGCAATGGTGAGGGCAAATTGCTGATATAGAGCCCCCGTTGTGCCAGGGAAAAAAGCCACCGGAATAAACACCGCCATCAGTACCAGAGATGTGGCAATGACTGCCCCCGTCAGTTCCTGCATGGCCTCCTGGGCCGCCTGCTGGGGATCTTCATGCTTAACTTTGATAAAACGACTGATCTGCTCCACCACAATGATGGCATCGTCCACCACCATCCCCGTTGCTAGGGTCAAACCGAACAGGGTCAAACTATTGATGGAAAAGTCAAAAATTTTAACAAAGGCAAAAGTCCCAATCAATGCCAAGGGAATGGTTAAGGCGGGAATCAATGCCGATCGCCAATCTTGGAGAAAAACTAGGATTACCAGAATCACTAGACTAACGGCAATCAACAGGGTTTTAACCACCTCAAACAAGGATTCCTGCACAAATTCCGTAGTGTCAAAGGCAACATTGTATGCAATGCCTTCGGGGAAGTTCTCCGCTAGGCGTACCATTTCTTCTTTCACTGAGCTGGCAACTTCCAAAGCATTACTGTCCAAAAGTTGATAAATCCCCAACCCCACCGCTTCTTCGCCCCGGAAACGGAGAAAGCTGTTGTAGTTTTCTGCCCCCAATTCCACCCGACCCACATCCTTAAACCGAACCACAGAGCCACTGGCCCCGGATTTAATAATTAAATTTTCAAAATCCCCCAATTCCGTCAGTTGACTGCTGGCCCGCAAATCCAATTGATATTCCTGCCCCGGTGGCGCGGGTTCTGAGCCAATTTGTCCTGCCCCTACCTGTAAATTTTGCTCCCGGAGGGCTTGGCTCAAATCATCCATGGTTAGCTGTTGAGCCGCCAACTTCATCGGATTTACCCAGAGCCGCATAGCATAGAGTCGTTCCCCAAAAATCCGCACATTGCCCACCCCTTCAATGCGGCGCAGGGGATCCACTAGATAGCGATCGGCGTAGTTACTGAGGAACACATTGTCGTATTTACCACCAGGACTGGTGATGCCAATGCCCAACAAAAGGGCATTAGATTCCTTGTTAACCCTGACCCCCGTTCGTCTTACAGGCTCCGGTAACTGGGGTTCCGCCAAGGCCACCCGATTTTGCACATCCACCGCAGCAATGTCCTTGTTCTGACTGCGGTCAAACGTAACAGTAATATTACTGGTGCCATCGTTACTACTGGTGGAGGAGATATATTGCATACCCTGCACCCCGTTGATCTGCCGCTCCAAAATATCGGTGACAGCTTTTTCCACTACTTCCGCATTGGCCCCACTGTAGTTGGAGGTAACTTGGATGGCGGTGGGGGCAATTTCCGGGTATTGGGCCACCGGTAAATTAAAAACACTGATCATCCCCACCAGCAAAATGATAATGGCGCAAACGCTGGCAAATACGGGGCGTTTAATGAAGAAATCTACAAACATGGTGGAAATCAATGGGGCTTTGTGATGGGTCTGAAGCAAACCCCCATCGCAATGGCAACATTGTTACACAAAGAAGAAACGCCAGAAAATGTTGTAGCTCTTAATGGGTGGCGAATTTTATGGTCTGAAAAGATTCAGGAGATCAAAAAAAGAAAAAAATAAGCACCAGAGTCCAAGGGCGAAAAAGAAATTAATATTGATGCTTAACTGTCTATGCTTGACTATAAAGTTATATACGTTCTTCCAAGATTCTGAGGGTATTGTTCCAAGGAAACTTTGGTGTTGCAAAGGTCGCACTGTCGGATGCAGTGCAATAATTTGCCCATCCTGTCGGCATCTTATCTTGTCCGTTCTTAAGATTATTTCTACATCAGACCGACTTCGTATTGGCCCCATAGTCTGATGGGAAGCACAATACTGGAGATTGTCAGGGGAAGGGAGAACACCCCCCTTTCCCAAAACGGATCTAAGCTTTCCGAGAATAGTACTCAATTACGAGCAATTCATTGACTTGCAAAGCTACCCACTCACGATCAATAACGCTGTTGACTTTGCCGGTGAAGGTATTTTTATCGAACTCTAAATGGGAAGGCAGATTTGCCAAACCAGGAAATTCCATGTTGGTTTCCACCAAACGACGGGAACGATCTCGATCACGTACACTGACAACATCCCCAGGACGGCATTGATAGCTAGGTATATCAACCACTTTGCCATTGATAAGAATGTGGCCGTGGCAAACTAATTGCCGTGCCCCCGGAATAGTACCGGCAAGCCCCAAACGGAAGACCGTATTGTCGAGGCGCATTTCTAGAAGTTCTAACAAAGCCTGTCCCGTAGAACCCGTAGCCCGACGGGCTTTTTTTACATAACGGACGAGTTGTTTTTCCGTGATGCCGTAGTTCAGACGGAGTTTTTGTTTTTCTTCTAGCCGAATCGCATATTCAGAGCGCTTACGACGGGCTTGGCCATGTTGACCAGGGGGGTAGGCACGGCGAGGGGTTTTGCGGCTTAAACCGGGTAATTCCCCAAGGCGGCGGACGATCCGCAGACGAGGTCCTCTATAACGAGACATCTTAGTTGGTCATCTCCTAATAAATAATTCCCAAACCAACCATTGTAGGGGATAAACGACCATGGGAGAAGAGCCTCTGGGTTACTCCTCCTCAAAATGGGGGTAGTTCTGGCGGGAAAAAAGCAATTATTTCAGTGCCCAAATCCCGACTTAGGTCTATACACGGCATTAACTAAGTTAAGCCATTAACTTAAGCCATGGGATTGGCATTGGGGGGCACGGAGGGAGACCCAAGGACATTCCGTAAACCCAAAGCACCGAAGGCAGCAAAACCAATCGAGAGCATCAAACTACTTAGCCCCACCCGTAAACCCTGTTTGAGGGCTTGGCCAGAAGCTTTACCTTCCACTTTTTGTCGTTCTTCACTGACCCTGGTTTCGAGATTAGTTTTGATTTCTTCCATTTTGGCTTTGAGGGCGGCGGGATCTTTGGACATTTCCCGTAAACCTTTTAGCTCATTTACCTGGCGTTCGATGGTGGCCAACTGCTCCTGATTCAAGGGATTACCATTCATTTGCCCTGTGGCTAAAAGCTGTTCTCCCTCCCGAATTTGTTGGTCTAAAGCTTCAGGATTTTTGGAAAGGGTATCGAATTGCTGCAAAGCTACTTCCACCTGTTGCTGTCCCTGGCCAATTTGGGTTTCCATTTGGGCTAATTCCGCCGATTTGATCTGGTTAACGTTGGTTAAATGGATGGGAATTATCATTAAAAACACTAATCCCAAGACGATCGCCAGACCATAGACAGGAATACGCAAATCGAAGCCTCCTTTCGGCGACGCTCCACTGTTTTTCTGTATGGTGTCAACTAAATAACCCAGGGAAATCAATGCCATTCCCAACATGGGCACGATACCCCGATCTACAATGCCCGTCACCACCGTTAACTGCCACTGGGGATCGTCCATTTGTAGAGGAAAAACCAGGGTGAAGAAGTCCAGCAGGGCGATGAGGATAAAAATAACGCCAAATAGCTTTAAAGTCAGGGCAGTAAAGGCGGGAATATTCATAGATCAAGAAAAGGCAACGAACTACACTATACGCCATATTAGTTGACCATTTTCCACTACCCTTTGCTCTCCATTCGCCCCCGAAGAAACTGTCCCAACGTTTTCAACGGCGATCAATCTCGATTACAGTAGTTTTGCTGGTTTCCTTCAGTTTTGTCGATATTTTCCCATACCTGGTTTATGAGTCTCCCCACCCCCGAAACCCCCCTCTATAACCATCCCCTGCCCCAATTGGAACGGTGGCTCATGGCCCTGGGCTGTCAACAGGAGCGTGGCGATCGCCATTGTTGGATTCTGCGTCAGGATGATTGGGATGCGGAACTGGTTTTGGACACAGAAGAATTAGTGATTTGTTACTTCCCCGGACAACCCCAGCGGAAAATCATGCGGAGTTTTAAATATTCCCTTAGTCGCCAGGATGTGGAAGCGGCGGTGCTGGAAGGGCCCTAGACCTATGGGCAGTTACTTGAAATTGGCGATCGCCGTTAAATTTGCCAGTGGCAAACAAACAATAAAAAGCAGCGACCCCCCCGAGGGAACGTCACTGCATTAAAAAAATCATCATTTCCGGAACTGGTCTGTAACCAAGTAACCCGAATATAGGGCCTATTTGTCCCTAGTCGTCATAAATACGGCATTCAGCGGCATCGGGATTTTCGTCACAGAATTTTTCTAAGGAGTTGGGAGCACTGCTGCTTTGGCGCTGGTGGGAGGCTTCTGCTTCTAGTTCCTCCACCGCATCCCAAGCTGCAGCACATTCTGCCTGGGAAGCATTTTCCGTACCACAAACTTGTCTAGCGTTGGCCAGCTCCTGTTCGATTTTTTCTTGAATATTGCTCATAAAATTTAACCGCCTACGATTATCTAAATAGAATTAAGGCTCATTCATGTTAGCGAATTTGGTTAGCTTTGGGTAGAAGGACATAGAAAGCAAAACATCCGGTTTTCCCCACCTTGGTTAAGCAAACTTTGAGGGGAAAACCAATGAGGGGGCCAAACCTAGGCATAATATTAAGAATTGTGAAAGCCCCCTTGGGGAACCATCAAAATCTTTTTAGTCTAAATTTCGCTGACAGGTCAACCGCCACCATGGACAAGCCACGCATTCTTTCTGGGGTTCAACCCACAGGAAATTTACACCTAGGCAACTACCTAGGGGCAATTCGCAGTTGGGTGGAGCAACAGCAAAATTATGACAATTTCTTCTGTGTGGTAGATCTCCACGCCATCACCGTTCCCCACAACCCCCAAACCCTAGCCCAGGACACCCTCACCATTGCCGCCCTGTACCTGGCCTGTGGCATTGATTTGCAGTATTCAACTATTTTTATCCAATCCCACGTTTCCGCCCATAGCGAATTGGCTTGGTTGCTCAATTGTGTCACCCCCCTCAATTGGCTGGAGCGGATGATTCAGTTCAAGGAAAAGGCGGTTAAGCAGGGGGAAAACGTTAGCGTCGGTTTATTGGATTATCCGGTGCTGATGGCGGCGGATATTTTGCTCTACGATGCCGATAAGGTGCCGGTGGGGGAAGACCAAAAACAACATTTGGAATTGACTAGGGATATTGTCATCCGCATTAATGACAAATTTGGCAAAGAAGATGCCCCGGTGCTGAAAATGCCGGAACCCCTAATTCGTAAAGAAGGGGCGAGGGTGATGAGTTTGGCCGATGGTACTAAGAAAATGTCTAAATCCGATGAGTCGGAACTAAGCCGCATTAACTTGTTGGATGCTCCGGAAGTGATCCAAAAGAAAATCAAAAAGTGTAAAACTGATCCCCAACGGGGTTTGTGGTTCGATGATCCCGATCGCCCGGAATGCCATAATCTACTAACTCTATACACGTTGCTGAGTAATCAAACCAAGGAAGCGGTGGCCCAGGAATGTGCGGAAATGGGTTGGGGCCAATTTAAACCCCTCCTCACCGAAACGGCGATCGCCGCCCTGGGGCCCATCCAAAGTAAATATGCCGAAATCCTAGCGGATCAGGGGGAATTGAACCGCATTATCAAAGTAGGCAACGCCAAAGCCAGTGAAGTAGCCCAACAAACTTTAGGCAAAGTAAGGGATGCCCTAGGATTTTTAACTTCTCCTTAATTAATGACCATGAGCCAATTTCGTCGGGCCGCCCAGGCCAAGGAATTTTTGATTACCGCAGAAGTTACTCCCCCCAAAGGCGGTAATCCGGAGCGGATGTTGGCAGTGGCGGAAAAGCTTAAGGGTCGGGTTCATGGGGTGAATGTAACCGATGGTAGTCGCGCCGTACTGCGGATGTCTTCCATCGCGGCCTGTGTGTTACTGCAACAAAAAGGCATTGAAGCCATTTGCCAGATGACCTGTCGGGATCGCAATTTAATTGGCTTACAGGGGGATCTGATGGGAGCCCATGCCCTGGGTCTGGGAAATATTTTGGCCCTCACCGGCGATCCTCTCAAGGCAGGGGATCATCCCAAAGCGAGGCCGGTGTACGATTTGGAATCTGTTCGCCTACTAAGCTTGATCCGTTCCCTTAACCAAGGTTTGGATTTTAACCAAGCTCCATTAGTGGATGGTCGTTTGGATTTATTTCCTGGGGCGGCGGTGGATCCCCAATTAAAAAGTTGGTCGGGTTTGCAGAGTCGATTCGAGCGCAAGTTAACAGCCGGGGCCCAGTTTTTCCAAAGTCAGTTAATTACGGATTTTGATCGCCTGGATAAGTTCATGACCCAAGTTGTGGCGGGGTGCGGAAAACCGATCCTAGCAGGAATATTTTTATTTAAGTCCGCTAAAAATGCGACGTTTATTAAAAGGATGGTGCCTGGGGTGAATATTCCCGATTCATTAATTGAGCGCCTAGCCCAAGCCCAAGATCCGCTGATGGAAGGGGTGGCGATCGCCGCTGAACAGGTAAAAATGGCCAAGGATTTATGCCAGGGTGTACATTTAATGGCCATTAAAAAAGAGGAATTAATTCCCCAGATTTTGGATCAAGCGGGTATTGCGCCTCTGACCAGCAAATGATTAGCAAAGTGAACAGATTGCCTTGCCCTAACTCGGACTGTACCGTCAAATATCTCCGATGCTTAACGGCGATCGCCAGGGCCCGGCTGATTATTAAGATTTGCTTACAAAAGCAGATTTTCCACCCCAAAATCGCCGTTGTGACTATGAATTGCCGTATAACATAAAAAGAATCTTGCTCAACTATCCTTACCCACTGCGTTAGCTTAAAGTAAGTTAAGACTTGCTACTTTGCTTGCTCTTTGGGGGCATCCTTAAGCAAATGGTCATTCCAATTTGAGGGCAAAACCTTGGATCAACAGAAAATCCTCGGCTATTTTATTGAAGAAGCTCAGGAACATTTGGAAACCCTAGAGCGGGGTATCCTTGACCTGGCTAAAGTGGTGCAGGACTCGGAGCAAGTCAACGAGATGTTTCGGGCGGCCCACTCGGTTAAGGGGGGAGCGGCCATGTTGGGCTACACCAGCATTCAAAAAACGGCCCACCGCCTAGAGGATGCCTTTAAGGTCTTAAAAGAACACCAACTTCCCGTTGACCAAAAACTAGAGTCGTTGTTCTTAAACGGTTACGACGTATTACAGGATTTAGTGGAAAAACTCCAAAGCCCCGCGGGACTCCAGCCAGAGGAAGCGGACTCCATTGTGGAAGGGGCTTCCCACCAGTTTGAAGATTTGCAAAATTACTTAAAATATTTGCTCACCCATGGAGGAGCCACCACCACCAAGTCGGGGGAAATGGCCGCCAAAACCACCAATCTGGGGAAAAGTACCTTCAACGAAGCGGACATCCCTGGGGAAATCAAAGTCATACTGCACAAAATGTTGCAGTTGTTTAAACAGGAAGCCAATGCCACTTCCCGGGAAAAGCTCCAGGAATATTGCACCCGTCTGGGGCGGTTGGCCCCCAAACAGGAAAACTGGCAGTATGTGCTTTCCCTTAGCAAGCAGGCGATCTCCAATCCACTGCATTCCTACCGCACCTTAGCCCCCGTGGTACTCAAGGATCTTAAACATGGCTATGATTGTTTTTCCCTACAAAAAAAAGAGGATATTCGGGCGAGTGCAGGGCTAAAGCAGTTGGCCGCCACCCATGTGGCCCAGGTGCTTATTCCCGCAGAACCCAACGCTGCCGCCAGCATTCTCGTCAAGATTTTTAATGACAGCCAATTGCGCCAACTTATTAAAAATCTTTCTTCTCCCCAATAGACTCCATGAACCACCATCGCTCCCTTATTGAATTGATTCTTAGCTCCGGTATCGCTTTGGTGCTGATTTCTTCTGGGGAAGTTCGGGGTCAATCATTGGAAACCATGGAGCCTTATCCCGAAGATTTACCTGCCACCGGCAACATTAACGATTTAGATGGTCTGCAGGAACGGCAGGTAAGTGATTGGTTTCCCCCGGAAAGCATGGGCACTGATTCCCAAACCCTTTTAGAAATTAATAGCGATAATTCTTCTTCCCCAATTATCAAAGACCCCACCAACCAAATTAGGGAACAGGATAATTGGCAACGTAATTCCTCCGGAGAGCCGAGGAAAACCGGATCGGGCATTCCCTTGGGAACTTTTTAAGTTTGAGGCTGGACTCAACTGTTTTCCGGTAGGAGCTAGGGGCGATTATTTTTTTGCAGAAAAAGTCCAAAAATCTCCTAAAGTAGGGTAGCTTACGGCAAAATTGCCCTTGATCCATTGTTGAGACGGCATGGAGATATCACAGTTAATATTTAACGGCATTACGGTGGGTAGTATTATTGCCCTAGGGGCGGTGGGCTTGACCCTCACCTACGGAATTTTGCGCCTATCTAATTTTGCCCATGGTGACTTTATGACCCTGGCGGCCTACCTAACTTGGTGGGCTAACACCAGCGGCATCAATCTCTGGGTTTCCATGGCGTTGGGCTGTTTTGGCACCATTTTTGCTATGTTTTTGAGCGAATGGTTATTGTGGAAACCAATGCGGAATCGCCGGGCGACGGCGACAACATTAATTATTATTTCCATCGGTCTAGCCTTATTTTTACGCAATGGCATTTTACTGGTGTGGGGCGGTAGCAACCAAAATTATCAAATACCGATTATTCCTGCCCAGGATTTCATGGGCATTAAGTTTGAATATTATCGTTTGCTAGTCATTGCCCTGGCGATCGCCGCAGTGGTTGTTCTGCATTTAATTTTGCAAAAGACCAAAGTGGGCAAGGCCATGCGGGCGGTGGCGGATAACGTGGATTTGGCTAAGGTTTCTGGCATTAACGTTGAATGGGTCGTTATGTGGACCTGGGTAATGACGGCGGTGTTAACGGCCATGGGGGGATCTATGTATGGCTTGATCACCACCCTGAAACCGAATATGGGTTGGTTCCTCATTCTGCCCATGTTTTCCTCAGTTATCCTGGGGGGTATTGGTAATCCCTACGGGGCGATCGCCGGGGGGTTAATTATTGGTATTGCCCAGGAAGTGAGCGTGCCTTGGTTTGGCACTAGTTACAAAATGGGGGTGGCGTTGTTGTTGATGATCATTATTTTATTTATCCGTCCCCAGGGTTTATTTAAAGGCACCCAGTAATGGCCAAAGCTGGAAAACAAAGGTTAGATGCCCTATTAGTGGCGAGGGCAATGTGCGAATCCCGGGCCTTAGCCCAACGGTTAATCCGGGCGGGGGAGGTAAAAGTTAATCAGCAGTTGGTGGATAAACCCGGTACCTTAATTGCGGTGGATGCGGAGGTGACGTTGGCCCAAAAACCCCCCTATGTTTCCCGGGGAGGGGAAAAGCTAGCGGAGGCGTTAGAGACATTTGTTATTGATGTGACCGGACGCATTTGTTTAGATGGGGGCATTTCCACCGGGGGTTTTACGGATTGTTTATTCCAGGCCGGAGCCGCTCAGGTGTATGGAGTAGATGTGGGTTATGGCCAAGTTGCTTGGAAATTACGCCAGGATGAACGGTTAACTTTACGGGAACGGGTCAATTTTCGCCATTTAACGCCCCAAAATCTTTACGAAAACAACCCTTGGCCAGATTTAGGGGTGATGGATTTATCTTTCATTTCCCTAACCAAGGTTTTGCCTACCCTCTGGCAACTTTTAGCTCCCCCCAAGGAAGTAATTTTATTGGTCAAACCCCAATTTGAAGTGGGGCGGGAAAAAATTGGCAAAAAGGGAGTGGTGCGGGATCCCCAGGCCCAGGCGGAAGCCATTGATCAGGTTTGGCGATCGGCCCAGCACCTGGGTTGGCAATTTGGAGGGTTGACCCATTCCCCCATCACCGGGCCGGCGGGCAATGTGGAATATTTACTCTGGCTTGGTCAAAATTTAGAAAACACTCCTCCCACCCCCCCGGAGTTGGCGCAAATTACTAGCCAAGCTTGTCAACTCCTGCGGCGATCGCCAGCATCAAAGGAACCTGACGAGGACAAAAGTTAAAACAAATAACTGTGGGCCAAACTGAGTAGAAAAGTTAACTGTGCCGACAACAGTAATAAATAGACCACAATGCGCCGTTGGAAAATGGAGAGCAATAGTCCAATACTTTTAACGTCAATGATGGGGCCAAATACCAAAAATGCCAGCAGGGAACTACTGGTGAAGGTAGAAATGAAGGAGAGGGCGAAAAAAGAGTCCACCGTGGAACAGACCGACACCACCACCGATAGAAGCATCATGGCCAAAATGGAACTAATGGTGCCCTGCCCCAGCAGTAAAATCCATTCCCTGGGGATAAAAACCTGAATCACTGCGGCGATCAGACTGCCGATAATTAACATTCCCCCCAGTTCCCGCAATTCCTGGACAATGTTGTCGTTAAACATTTGCCAACGGCTGGGGACAATGGGAGGCAAGAGGATTTCCGCCGCCTTTTCATCTAATTTCAAGGGGGAACCACCGCTTCCCAACAGAAAAGTTCCCGATTGCAACAGGGGGGATTCACTGGCGATCGCCGCTACGGGGACGGATTCTTCGGCGGGACGGGTGAGATAGGCTAAACGACGGCCCAATGCTGGTTTCAGAAGGGGAACGGCATCAACTTGACGGCTAAAAACCCAACTAATAATAACGGTGATGATGAGGGAGCACACTACCCTGGCCACCACCATGCCCGGTTGTCCCCGGAATGCTACCCAGGTGGACCAAATGACAATGGGGTTAATGGTCGGGGCCGCCAACAAAAATGCCACTGCAATGGAGGGGGGTAAACCCTGCATTAAAAATCTTCTCGCCACCGGCACATTGCCACATTCACAGACTGGAAACATGAACCCCAACACGCTACCGGCGATCGCCCCTAGAAAAGGATGGCGGGGCAGGTAGGCAATTAATTTTTTTTCATCGCTGAACACCAACAGCGCACTGGAAAGGACTACCCCCAGGGTGAGAAAGGGTAAGGCCTTCCACCAGTAGGCTCAAAAAGATTGTGAAGGCTTCGTGCAATCGAGTCATAAATTCAATCAAAGCTGGGACAAGTCAACCCAAGGGCAAAGCAAATTTCCCAAAGCTACGAGGGTGAAAGGAGCAAACAACGATGATACCAAACTGCCATCCCGATCCCCCAAAGGAACCTCTGCTGTGAGGTAGCCAAGGATATTGTTGGTAGATACCTGCTCAATCAGTAAGAAAGATCTCCCATCAGGCCTGGTTAATTGCCGCTCTTCCCCACTCTCCCCTAGCAAGATACGGGGCTTGGGCTAGGCAGTGACCAGATTTTTTACTGGCAGACCCCTGTACCGGCTCCCTAGATTAAATCTTCTTGTCGTAATCCGGCGATCGCCGCCGAGGTTCTATCCCTAGCCACCAGAGGGTCATAGGGTATCTTGATATTCCTCCAGCAGGGCAAGAATATTGACTAATTGTTGTCGGTGGGCAGGGGATGGGTCAAGGTGGAATCGGATGATTGCAGTACGATATCTAGTTTCGATTCTAACTCGGCGAGTTTCTCGTTCTGTTGCCTCAACTTGGCGGTATCTTGCCTCAGCTCTTTCATTCTCTGCTCGTGCAAGATCCTCACTTCGGCGTTGCTCCTCTCGAACTCGACGTTGCTCTTCTCGAACTCGGCGTTGCTCCTCTTCAATTCGGCGTTGTATTTCCTCAAGGCGGACAAACCCCCGTAGGAGTTGATCCAAGACCACAAACGAGAAAGTAAGCCCGGCGAAGCTGAGGCCGGCCCATTGGGGGATGGTGAGGGTGTAGTTTCGGAGGTAGATGGTGTCATATTTAACAAAATGTCGCGGAATTCTCCTCGACCGATAGGGCAGGGAGGGGATAGCGACCCAGAAACAAACTGAGCGACAGCGAATCCACAAAAGATGCGCTACACTGTTATCAGTAAATCATTTATTGGTAATGCTAAGAGCAACAAAGTTTCGCATCTATCCGACAGCAAATCAACAGCTACATTTTCGACGTAGCCTGGGATGTTGTCGCTATGGCTGGAACTTTGCTCTAAACCTTGTCAATGAAACTTACAAAGAAACAGGTAAAGGGCTTGGTCGGTTTGCCATTCAAAAAGCTATAACCGAACTCAAGAAAGAGCATGAGTGGATGAGCGAACCTTATTCGCAATGTTTACAAGTAGTTGCCCTGAATTTATCCAAAGCATTCGTCAACTTCTTTGAACGGAGATCAGGTTATCCTAGCTTCAAATCAAAGCATGGTCGTCAGTCTATTACTTATCCACAAAACGTCAAGGTGTTGGATAGTTGCATTAAGTTCCCAAAAGTAGGGAAAGTTGATGCAGTTATTCACCGAGACATTGAGGGTACAGTTAAAACTGTCACCGTGTCGATTAATGCTAAGGGACAATATTTTGCTTCTGTTCTGGTTGATGATGGCAAGGATATTCCCAATCAATCTATAGACGGTAAAGCTGTCGGGATTGACCTGGGGTTAACCCATTTTGCTATTACCAGTGATGGTTCTAAGTTTGACAACCCTCGTTGGTTAGCCAAACATGAACGTAACCTAGAGCAAAAACAAAAACGGTTATCCCGTCGCCAGAAGGGGTCTAATAGCCGCAATAAAACCCGTAGGCAAGTTGCTACGGTTCACAACAAAATTGCTCGTTGTAGAGAAGATTTTCACCATAAACTTTCACGCAGGATAGTTGACGAGAACCAAGTCATCGTGGTGGAAAATCTAGCTGTACGAAACATGATGAAAAACCATTGTCTTGCCAAAGCCATTGGACAAGTCGGGTGGGGACAATTTTGCACCATGCTCAAGTACAAATCAGAAGAAGAAGGAAAAGTTTACGTTGAAGTAGATCGATTCTTCCCTTCCTCTAAAACGTGTAATGTATGCCTAAACAGGGTTGACAGCCTTCCCCTGGATATTAGGTTTTGGCAGTGCAGTAAATGCGGTACTAAACATGACCGTGACATCAATGCCGCACAGAACATTCGTGATGAAGGACTGCGTATTTTGACCTCGGGAACCGGGGATTCCGCCTATTGCCTAGCTGTAAGACAAGGTAGTAAAGGTCGCAAGACTTCTACTGCTTTGCTGGCTACTGAGTAGGAAGCCCCTCCCTGCTAAGGCGAGGGAGGGGTAGTTCACAAGAAGTTTCATACCTGTGCAGGATTTGGGGTTGATCGACGGTTCCGCTAAGCTAACAATGTTTTGTTTTGCCCATATCTTTATTGGTTGTTCCCCACCCCTGCCATGGTTAAGCCGATTTTATCTAAACGTTATGGGGCAATGATCCTGTTGGGGATCGTGTGGCTAGCCAGTAATGGCCTCGATCGCCTCTGGTTGGCCATGGATAAATCGGTACCGGCTTGGGATCAGGCAAATCACCTGTCGTACAGTTTGCGGTATTTGCAAGCCCTGCGATCGCCGGAATTTTTTAGTGGGGAATGGTGGCGTAGTTTTTGGATGTTGTCACCGAAATACCCCCCGGTCACCTATTTGATCAATGCGCCATTCCAAGGAATCTGGGGACTGGGGACGGATCAGGCACTGCTGAGCAATTTATTCTACAGTGCCATTCTCATCGGGGCGGTTTATTGCCTTGGTAAAAAGTTATTCAGTGAGGAAATTGGGCTATGGGCGGTGACAATTATGGTGTTAACTCCCCGGTTAATCCATAGCCGCTTGATCGTATTGCTGGATTCCCCCCTCCTCGCTTTTACCATCCTCAGCTTCACCTGTTTAACCTATTGGAAATATGCCCAACACCGTCGTTCCCAATGGCTATGGGCGATCGCCGTTGGCCTAGGTTTGGGGTTGGGACTGCTATCGAAACAGAGTATTGTTTTTTACCTGTTTTTCCCTTTGTTGGGACTGGGAATTTGGAGCCTGTGGACTAAGCAATGGCAAAGGTTAGGGCAATTAGTAGTGGGGTTACTAGCCAGCATCCCCCTTTGGTATCCCTGGTATCGCACCAACTGGATTTATTTATTCAGCACCGCCCAAAACTCCAACGCCATCCCAGCGGGCCTAGAAGGGGATCCCCCCCTAAATACCCTGGCCGCCTGGACTTACTACTGGCAGGATTTACCCCATGCCCTGTCCTGGGTGTGGCTACTGCCGCCCTTGGTGGGGGCCATCCTGTCATTGCTAAACCGTTTTCCCACCCAATTACAAATTCCTTCCTGGAAAGAAGCAAGACCGGGGTTACTCTGGCTGGGCTATTACTGCGCTGGGACTTATCTGATCTGCTCCGCCATTTATAACAAAGATGACCGCTACATTTTGCCCTATCTGCCCATTTTGGCGATCTTACTGGCCTATGGGTTAACCCGTTGGTGTGGTCGTTGGCTCTGGGTGCGTTGGGCTACCTTGGCGATCGCCGTTTTTATGATCCTTGGCAATCTTTTCCCTATCCCCGGTACAGGGGCCGTGGTGCAGGTATTGAATCCGTCGGTGCTATTCCGTCCCGATCCGGTGGTGGCGGCCCCCAATGGGGAAGTTATTGCCACAGCACTGCAAACCACTCCGGATCAACAGGTTAATTTAGGTGTTATTCCCAATACCCCAGCGATAAACCCTAATACCCTCAATTACTTCGGACTAATGGCGGATTTTCGAGCCTATGGTCGGGAATTGAGCCGAAATGGTGAAAAAATCACCCAGGATAAAGCAAATTTTGACTGGTTTTTGACCAAAACTGGGGATAACTATTTGGCGGATCCAGTGCAAACGGAAGTGGGGGAAAAGTTGGCGGCAGATAACAACTTCACCGCTGTTCAAACCTGGCCTGTGCCCGATGGAAGCGAGTTAACCCTCTGGCACCGCCGTCAACCTAGGGTAGAAATTAAACCGGTTAATACTACCAATGCCCTACCCCAACTCACCAATATTGTTTTGCCAGAAGTAGTTCCCCCCGGCCAGCCGGTACCCGTTACCTACCATTGGCAGGGCCAGGGGGAAAGTTTAAGCAAGGGAATTTTGATTCTGACTTGGGAAAATATGGCCGATCCTAGCCAGTATTGGTTCCACGACCACGCCATCGGTTTGGGGGAATTATTACCTTCTGATAATGCCCAAGGATTAGAGGTAATTGAACGCACCGCCATGGTGCCTCCGGCCAATTTACCGGCGGGGAATTATCGCTTAAAAGCCCAATGGCTCGATCCGGAAACCATGACCGCCCAGCCCCTTCCTATTCCAGAAGTTATTCTTCCGCTGGATCCCAATGCCACCGCCGTACCTGCTCCCCCGGTGGATTATGTCAGCCAACTTTATAGCCTTGCCCAAAATCTACCCCAGGGCATTGAAGGATTAGATCCCGTTTTTGCCCAGGTCGATCGCCTTAATTTGTACGATCCCCGCCATGATTACCTCCGCCAGGCGGATGCTAGTTGGACCTATCGCCTTAGCCAAAATCCCCAAAATCCCTTGGGTTTAACCTATGGCCAGGTGTTAGCCCGGGTGTTACAGGAAAATCCAACTTCGGCGATCGCCGCTTTGCAGTCCTTGGTCACCCTGGATCCAGATAATCCCTATGCCCATGGTTATTTAGCCTTTGTTCATCTCTACGATTGGCAGGGTTCCCCGGCGGAGCAAGCCCTCAAGCCAGCCCTAAAGTTAGCCCCCACCAGTCCAGAAATTAATGGTCTCCAGGCGATCGCCCTTTTCATGCAGGGAAAAATCTGGCCAGCATGGCAAACAGTACAAAGTTCGGGACTTTTAGGAAAGTAAAATATCGAGCCTACGTGGGGATCTAATTTAACTACGCTTTGATGTCAAGGCAAACTTGAAGGGGCCAAATATCGAAGCAAATCCCCCTCCACCCGTACTACCCAATTCCCCGGCAATGTTGAACTCTGGGAACCGTTGGGGGCCGTAACTAGACTAACTATTTCTTCAATCTGGTCAAAATTGGGGGCATGGCGTTGAAAAGATTGCAAAAAATGGCGAATTACCCGCCGTTGCAGGGCCAGGGGCTTGGTTTTTAAAATGCGGCGGTTTAAACTCTGCCCATCGCATTGGAGTAAATCTTGATAAATTTCCCCACTGATTTGTTCAAGAAAAGCCACTTCAGCGGTAATTAATTCCACTGTTTGGGCCAAGTTCTTTTCCACCTGGGGATTGAAGTTTTCCCGTAGATAAGGAATTAGCTCCCGACGAATGCGATTACGACGATAGGTTAACTTTTCATTGAGTACATCTTCCCACACCGGCAATTGTTGTTCCCGACAAAAATCCCCCGTTTGCTGGCGACTAATTTCTAAAAGAGGCCGGATTAATTTGATTCGATCGGTTAAATCCCTTTCCCAGCCCATGGCTTGTAAACCGTCACTGCCACTGCCTCGCACTAGGTTAAATAGCAACGTTTCCGCCCGATCACTCTGGGTATGCCCTGTCATCACCACCGAAAAACCTTCTGCCTCGGCGATCGCCGTTAGGGCCTGGTAACGCCAAGTCCGGGCCGCCGCTTCAGTTTGGGGTAAATCCTGGATATTTTGCTGAAAATAGGGCAGGTTATAGTTCAAGGAAATTTGTTTTACATGGTCTGCTATGCCTATATCCGTGGGCCAACCATGGTCACAATGGGCCACTGCTAGATGCCAATGCCATTGACGGGTTAGATCATTTAACAAATGGAGTAAGCAGAGGGAATCTTGCCCTCCGGACACCGCCACCAAAATCCGAGTTCCCCTGAGATAGGGAAATCGCCGTTGCAGACATTGATGGAGTTTGCTGTGTAGGGATGTCCAAGTCATAAAGTTGGGGTTCAAATTCATCTGCTTTGACCAGTGAGCTTTTCACCCATGGATCCATTTGGTATTGACGGTTACCCCCCATCCCTAGGGTTAAACCCAACTGTTACGATGGAGGGCAATAATCCTTAGTTATTTTGAGTAACTCTTTATGAGCGATTTAATTGTTATTGGCTACGACGATGAATATAAAGCAGAAGAGGTAAGACTGGCCCTTGCCAAACTGCAAGTGGAGCATTTAATTGAAATGGAAGATGCCGCCGTTGTAGTTAAAAACGAAAAAGGCAAAATCCAACTCAAGCAAGCAGTCAACCTCACCAGTGCTGGGGCCGTTAGTGGTGGTTTTTGGGGTTTATTAATTGGGATTCTATTTTTTGCTCCCCTGTTGGGGGCCGCCGTTGGAGCGGCCAGTGGTGCTTTGGCCGGTGCCCTGAGCGACATTGGGGTAGATGACAACTTCATGCGGGAACTATCGGAAACCATGTGCCCTGGTAGTTCTGCCCTGTTTGTCTTGGTGAAAAAGGTTACCCCCGATAAAGTTCTTGCCGATATCAGTAAGTACGGTGGTAAGGTCTTGAGAACTTCCCTTTCCCAGGATGAGGAATCCCAACTACAGGCGGTGTTGGATCGCCACGGTTTATTAGAACTAGACCAGGCTCCGGCTGCGGAATAATTTTTTGTTCCCATGGTTTGCTGAATTTTCAGGAAATTTAAAAATAATCAATATCCCATCTTGCCTAGCTCGGTGGGGTTTTCTATTATTTATGGGATTATGACAAAAGGTTAATCAACGTTTAACTAGGTCAGTGACAGGATTATGGTCAATCTCTTCAGAATTTGGGCGATCGCCGCCAATGGTTTTCGGGAGGTCATTCGGGATCGAATCCTTTATGTAATTGGCTTCTTTGCCATTTTGATGGCCCTAGCTCTGCGGTTATTACCGGAAATTTCCGTGGGGGCGGATGGGAAAATTTTTCTGGATTTAGGACTAGCGGCCACTTCATTGCTAGGGGCGATCGTCGCTATTTTTGTGGGTACGGGCTTAATTAACAAAGAAATCGAAAAACGCACCGTGCTGGTGTTAATTCCCAAACCCCTGAGCCGCAGTGAATTAATTATCGGAAAACATTTGGGTTTATCCGGGGTGTTAGCGGCCATGGTGGTGATTATGACTACCATTTACCTAGCCATGTTGGCCTGGGCAAAAATTCCCTTTTCCCTACCCAGCATCCTCATTTCCCAGGCTTTTTTGTTACTAGAACTGGGGGTATTAACGGCGATCGCCATTTTATTCGGAGTTTTCACCAGTTCAATTTTGGCTACCCTACTGAGTTTTGGGGTCTATTTCATGGGGCATATCAGCCGTGATTTGCTCAAGTTGGGGGAAATCACCAAAAATGCCAACATTGAAACCATGACCAAATATCTCTACCTCGTTCTGCCCAACCTGGAACGTTTTAACCTAAAAAATGAAGCTGTGTACGGGATTTTACCCCCCAGCGGCGAACTTTGGTCGAATTTACTCTATGGGATTCTTTACATCACCCTCATGCTTACCATTGCTAACTTAATCTTTGGGCGGCGACAGTTTTAGGTAAGTTTGATTAGGAACTCCTACTAAGGTTGTACAGAGTCAAACAACTCTGAAAAATCCAACGGGATTATTAGCTCAGTTTTAAGCAGGGGGTTAAGGCTCCGATGGTATCGCCGTAGCAAAATAGGTTTTCGACTTTTCTGGATCGGGGATCATGGTTTTATCCCCTTCTTGCCAGTCCACTGGGCACACTTCATTGGGATGGGACTGGACATGGCGGATGGCCTTGAGTACCCGTAGGGTTTCGTCCACGCTCCGGCCAAAGGAAAGATTATTAACGGTGGAATATTGTAGAGTTCCTTCTTGATCAATGATGAACAATCCCCGCAGGGCAATCCCCGCCTCTGGTTCAAGGACGCCGTAGGCTTGGCTAATTTCCTTTTTGAGGTCGGACACTAAAGGATAATTAATGTCCCCAATGCCTCCCAGTTTCCGTTCTGTTTGGATCCAAGCAAGGTGGGAAAATTCACTGTCCACGGAAATGCCCAAAATTTCTGCTTCCAGGGCGACAAATTCACTATGGCGATCGCTAAAGGCAATAATTTCTGTGGGACAGATAAAGGTAAAGTCCAGGGGATAGAAAAACAGAACTAAGTACTTACCCCGATAATTACTCAGCTTGACGGTCTGGAAGCTCTGGTCAACGATCGCCGTTGCGGTAAAGTCCGGGGCCGGTTGGCCAACACGCAGTACTTCTGTCATAGTTTTTACAGCTAAAGCCTAGATGAATTGCAGATTTTTGATGGATAGAATTTTGATAATCTTGAACTTCAAATCCTAAATCTTAATCTTGAATCTCGAAATTGAATATATTAACTTTCTGCACCGCGGAATTGGAGGGGGATCGGAACATTAGTCCAATCCTCCCGATGGCTAGAACCTAGGCTTCAACAGCGACGGCCTTAGCTTTTTTCTCCTTTTCGGGCTTTTCGGGGGTAAGCTTGATGCTCAAAAAGCGCATAACGTTGTCATTAAGCCGCATATCCCGTTCAATTAAGGCAATCTGGTGGCCATCACCATTGAAATTAAACAGGACGTAAATGCCATCATTAAAACGACGGATTTGGTAAGCAAGGCGGCGTTTGCCCCACACTTTAACAGACAATTCTTCAGCGGCATTATTCCGCAAAAAATCTTGGTATTTGGTAACTTCTTGGCCGACCCGTTCTTCGTTGAGGTCGGGGCGGAGGATTACCATCAGTTCGTAACTATTCACAAGCACATGACTCCTTATGGACTTTAGGGCTTAAACTCAGGGATGAACTAGCCGCCGTTGTTTAGAAAACTATCTAGGCAACGAGGTCAAGACAAAGTTTGAGTAGAAGCAAGGATCTTTTATCATACTCGTTAGGGTGGCCGGGGAGCTAGGGGTTAACGGATGTCTTCGCTAGCAGTTAACCTTGGTGAAACTGGGTACTTTGGAAAAATTCACCATTGGCGCATCGCAGAGGAGATCTGCACAGGATCACCGTTTGCCGTTCCCGTTTTAACTTTTTTGAACACCACTATGGTCCAACGCTACGTTCGTATCCAAGCTGATTCTGGCACAGTCCATTATGGTTTGTTCCAATTGGATCACAGTGTGATTTTATTAAGCGATGCCCCCTGGCTGGGGGGTCAGGCCCTAGACATAGCCATTGAAGAAGGAAATTATCAACTATTAGCCCCCTGTCAACCTTCCAAAATTGTGGCGGTGGGTCGTAATTACCGGGCCCATGCGGCGGAATTGGGCAATGAAGTTCCCCAGGAACCCCTGTTATTTTTTAAACCTCCCTCGGCGATCGCCGCTGACCAGGAAGCCATTGTCTATCCTCCCCAATCCCAACGGGTGGATTATGAGGGGGAATTAGCGATGGTCATTGGCAAAAAGGTCAAAAATATTAGCGAAGAGGAAGCGGCCAATGCCATTTGGGGCTACACCATCGCCAACGACATTACCGCCAGGGATTTACAACGGCAAGATTCCCAATGGACTAGGGCTAAAGGTTTTGACGGATTTTGCCCTTTGGGCCCTGGGTGGTGCGCCACATCGACATGGAGGCCCAACTGCAAACCATTGTTAATGATGAGGAATCTCCCCGCCAAGACAGTGCCCTTAGCGACATGATTTTCTCTCCCCCTGAGTTGGTAAGCTATATTTCCCAGGTTATGACCCTGTACCCCGGAGATGTGATTTTAACCGGAACCCCGGAAGGAATTAATCCTTTGCAGGTGGGGGATAAGGTAGAGGTGGAAATTGAAGGTATCGGTAATTTGACCAACACCATCATTGCGCCCCCAGCCCCGATCGCCATGGAAGTTGAGGCGGAATTGGCACCCCAGGAATAATTTCAATAATTTCTAGGTATTTTGAGTGTTTTTTAAAATACCCCTTTAAATTGCCCCATGAACCAACCAGAAGTTAACCCCGCCTACACCCTCGACCAGGCGATCGCCAATTTGCGACAAACGGAGGATGCCAGTGCCCGATACTATGCCGCTTGGTGGATAGGTCGTTTTCGGGCAGTGCAACCGGAAACAATAGAAGCTTTGTTGGTGGCCCTGGAGGATGAAAGCGATCGCTCCCCCGACGGTGGTTATCCCCTCCGACGCAATACGGCTAAAGCTTTAGGGAAATTGGGCGATCGCCAGGTAGTGCCCGCCTTAATTAAGGCGTTGGATTGTGAAGATTACTATGTGCGGGAATCTGCGGCCCAGGCCCTAGAGGCGTTGGGGGATACCAGGGCGGTGCCGGCCTTACTTGCTAAACTGGCGGGGGGATTGGAGTCAGCCCAGAAAGTGCCGGGGAAACCCCATTTGGCCCAGCCCTACGAAGCCATTATTGAAGCTCTGGGTGCATTGCAGGCCCAAGAAGCGATTAGGGAAATCGAACCCTTTTTAGAGCATTTTTCCCCCAAGGTGCAGTATGCGTCCGCCCGGGCTTTATTTCAGTTAACCCAGGATGCCCAATACGGCGATCGCCTCATTGCGGCCCTGCAAGGTGGGGAATTACAGTTGCGTCGTTCCGCCATGATGGATTTAGGCGCCACCGGTTATCTACCCGGAGCCCAGGCGATCGCCAAAGCCTTTGCGGAAAATAGTTTGAAATTAATTGCCCTCAGGGATCTATGGGCCGCCCACCAAGGACATCAGCAAGTAACGGAAGAGTTAAGTGCCGCTAGCTTAGAAATTTTAGCTCTGATGGATGGCTTGCTCTAGGAAAGACTCTGCAAAGCCGGTAGTAGCAAAACCACAAAATAGTACATTAACGGTGCGGTAAAAACATAGCTGTCGGTGCGGTCTAAAATGCCACCGTGGCCAGGGATCAATTGCCCCGAATCCTTCACCCCCGCATCTCGCTTCATCATCGATTCCGTCAGATCTCCCAGCAAGCTGACCACACCAATTAATAAGCCCAGTAAAGAGCCGGTAATTTCCCAATAGGGCCACTGTAAATACCAAGCCCCCAACAGACCGACCAAAATACTGCCCCCCACCCCCCACAGGGAACCTTCCACGGTTTTTTTGGGGCTGATGTCCGACAGGCGGGTACGTCCTAACCATTTACCCATGATGTAGGCCCCAATGTCCGCCGCCCAAATGCAAGCAAAAGCCAGAATCGTCACCAACAGTCCTGTGGGAAATTTTTCGGGATGGGCCCAGGACTCCGGCCAAAAACCATTGAACGGTAACTGTAAGCCGATGGAAGCCACCCCTCCATCCCCCAGCCGTAGTCGCACCCAATAACTGGGTAAATAACCGCCGTAAAACAACCCCAGCAAAGAAGTGGAAATGTCGGCGATCGTGGCCATTTTGGGCTGAAAGAGGAGATAAAAACAAATCAATGCCCCGGTTAAAGGGAAAAATGCATCGGTTAAACCGGGGGTAATGGTGGCACAAAGCAGTAGAAGTAAAGATAAAACCATGGTGGTCTTGGCCGCTGGGGCAATGCCCTTAGCCCTCACCATCTGGAAATATTCCCGTAAACCTAAATAAATTACTAAGGCGATCGCCAGACTAAAATACCAGCCCCCCAGGATTAACAGGGAAAATGCCAAGACAATGCCAATGACTGCACTAATAATTCGCTGGGTAGGCATAGTAACAAGCACAAAGACCATAATTTAAGGAAGACGTTAACCCAGTACCAAACCCCATCCACTGTTGTTAACCTTTTCTTAGCTTAACCGACGGGAAGCCCCCCACTACAATCTTTCACCACTAACCTTCCCTGGCGTAGTCAAAATAATCATGGCCATGGTCAAAGGCCGATCCCCGGCTCCAAAGCGTTTCTGAAGGCCGGTTAAAAAGTTCTGGCTTTTTCGGGCAGATATTGTTCCACCTTGGCGATTAATTCTTGGGGTAAAAAAGGTTTACGGATATAGCCAGACGCCCGGGAAATCTTCGCTTTTATTTCATGGACTAAGCTTTTGCCAGCTTCCATAATCAGAATAATGGGTAAAGATTCCAATTCCGGCACTTGACGGCAGAGCTGAGTGAGCTGAAAACCATCAATTTCTTTCATTTCTGCTCCTATAATTGCCAAATCTACCTTTTGCTCTTGAAGGGCAATGAGGGCTTTATTGGGGTCAGAAATAACAGTTACCCGAAAATCCATTGCTTCCAAGCTATAGGCGACAATTCTTTGGCTAACAGGGTGATCATCCACATAAATAATATGGGGGCCGTCTTCCGCCACGATGTCTTGGTAGGGAAGCATGGTAGCTTGCTCGGTTTCCACTAACTGAGCAAACAATATGGACAAGTCCAAACTACTGGTTTTGGTTTTCTTCGCAATTTCGTATAAACAATTGACATTACTGAGGGCTTTGTATAGTTGTTGGAGCCAATCGTTGCTGTATTTACCTGATTTTTCAAGAATAGGTTTAGTTTCTAACCAATCGTGGATGAGTGGCCGCTGAAAAGGGGAATTAATACCGGGCTTCAGGGAAGACCAATACTGGACTTTATCCTCCAAAGTCTCAATGGACTGGTTTATGTCCAAATTCAAGATGGGTGATGGTAAATCAACATCGGCGATCAGAATACAACGACTACGGGGCAGGGCCAAAATATGGAGTAGGGCTTCCGACGTTAGACATTCACAGATAGCTCGAATTTGTTCAAAGGTAAGAATTTTATCCTTCCAGAGTTGGTAAAAATAACTGTAATCCTGGATTAAGTCCTTGGGGAAATGGAAATCACAAATATCCCCAAAGCCATAGTGGTCAATCAGATAATCACAACGTTCTTTCAAACCAATGGAACTGGTGGCATAGTGAATTTTGCCTTTTCCTAAATAAATATGCCAGGTGACAAAATCATCGTCGGGATTTTGGACAACCACCTTACCACTAAACTTTTCTTCGTTGATTTTGAGTAACAATTTACTCGGAGTAGTAACGTAAAACTGGTCTATTTCTAGTCCACCGCTTAGGGTTTGTTTGTAGGAAGGTGTGGGCATAGTAATAATCTGAGGAGGATCCAAAAAAATTCCCGCCAAAGGCCTGGCTCACCTGTCAAAAGTTATTAGGTTTGTCACTGAGCTAGTAGGTAAAAATCAGACGATAACTTTAGGTTTAGATTACCCCAGGCCACCGTCGATATTTCAAATAAAAGCCGCCGAAGCAAAGCCCAATAATGCCCATGGTTCCGATCGCCAGATAGCTGGGAACAAAAAAGCTAGCTTCAACAATGTTAATTTGCCCCGGTTTTAACTGCCAATGGCAGGGGGATTGTTTTCCGTACTTGTTTCTGCCAGTGGACTAGTGGCCATGCCTAGGGGGGTTTGCAAATTGAAATTTAAATCAATCAATGAGCCGGGGCTCAGAATAATATTGCCTTGATTGGATAAAACCCCCAGGGCTCGCAGATCAACGGTTAATTTCAAATGGTTGCGATCCACCAGTAACCAGTTACGCTGCTCCAGCTCTAGTTCTGCTTTTAGGTTCAGCAAATCTAATTGATCCGGCTCCGGCGATCGCCGCCCCTTAGGGGGTTCGGGATTAAAAAATTGATTGAATTTTTGCACTAATTCCTGGCCATTGCCAAAGGGGATGGTTACCACTAGGGTTTGCTCCGACGGGCGATCGGTATGCGCCGTTCAGATCCCTGGCCCGCTGGTCTAAACTTTTGAGCCAGCGATCCGCCTCCGCCTGACTGAGGGTGGTTAACTGTTCCCCCAGGGTGATGTGTTGGACAATTTCCCCATAATGCTGTTCCGGGAAATGAACACCCACGTCGTAATTCACACAGCCCGTCACCAGACAGCAAATGCCCAAAAACAAAGGGAAAAAGCGTTTCAGCCATTGCTGTGATTGCATAGTAAATTTCCTTACCCAACGAAACGGTGGTGTTAAAAATACGTCCAAAAACCCAGGATTTGCCCCCAATTATACCAATGGCTTTCCTCTGACTTGAATTATTGTTACTTTTGTTACGGAAGACACAATTTCCCATCAATTGTTGAATTTACCGATCATCTTCACTTCCGGCTCTAACAAGATGCCATGGTGTTTTTCCACTTCCCCCTGCACATGGAAAATTAGGTTAAACACGTCCTGGGCTTTGGCGTTGTCGATATTGACAATGAAATTGGCATGGAGTCGGGAAACCTCTGCCCCACCGATGCGATAGCCTTTTAGCCCCAATTCCTCGATTAAGCGGGCGGAATAGAGGGGGGTCGGATTACGGAATACACTGCCACAGTTAGGTTTATCGTAGGGCTGGGTACTTTTACGTTGGTGCAGATTACGGGTGGTTTGGGCCATAATTTCTTCCCGGCTAAAGCCTTGGTTTAACTGGAATGTGGCCTCCACCACCAGGCAATGGCCAAATTGTTTTTGCAGATTAGAGGTGCGGTAACTAAAACCCAGTTGTTCGTTGGTCAAAATTTCCAGGCTACCATCGGGGTTGATTACCGTGGCACTAACTAAGGTTTCAGCGGTGCATTGATTGTGGGCCCCGGCATTCATCACCACGGCTCCTCCCACCGTACCGGGAATACCCACCGCCCATTCCAATCCTTTCCAGCCCCGTTTTGCCGCCTGCCAACCAATTTTGGCGATCGGTTCCCCCGCCGCCACGGTAATTAAGCCCTGTTCTTCATCAAAACTGCTTTGGCGGAAATAGCGGGTACTGATCACCAACCCCGGAATGCCATGGTCACTAATTAATAAATTTGACCCAGCCCCTAAAAAAGTTAGGGGCAAATTTCGACTTTGGAGCCATTCTAAAACGGCGGTTAAGTCTTCCCTAGAACGGGGGGCCGCATACCATTCTGCCCTGCCCCCGACTCGATAGGTGGTGAACTCCGCCAGGGAAGTTTGGGGTTGGATTACTGCTTTTTCCCCCAGGGCGATCGCCGAATGGTTCGTAGGGGTGGGGGAGATAATCATGGCGGTAAGGGGTTTAACAAGGGCGGGAAGGGAAAATTAACCTAGGCACAGGCCGCTAGCACATTGGCAATCTGTTGGTTGAGATTTCCAGCCCCGAGGAATAAGGTTAAATCCCCACTTTTGAGAATACTGGGTAACAATTCACTCAATTCCAGCAAATTGGGATAATAAACCACATGGGGATGGTGCTTACCCACCGCTTTCGCTAAATCTTCCCCTTTGATGTTGTGGGGATTTTCCTCCCCGGCACTGTAAATATCCGTGAGAATCACCAGGTCCGCATCCTTAAAAGCGGTGGCAAATTCTGCCAAAAAAGTGTGGGTACGGCTGTAGCGGTGGGGTTGAAAAACGGCTACGACCCGTTCATGTTTGCCATGGCTAACTTTTTGCCGGGCGGCGGCGAGGGTAGCCAAGAGTTCGCTGGGGTGATGGGCGTAATCATCGATAAAAGTGATGCCGTTGCAGTACCCTTTGCATTCAAAGCGACGTTTGGCCCCATTAAAACCGGCGATCGCCTGGGCAATGACGGAAAACTCCAAACCAAGAAGACGACCCACCGCCACCACGGCCAGGGCATTGCTAATGTTGTGATCCCCGGGTAGGCTTACGGTCATTTTGCCTAGACAATCTCCCCGTTCCCATACTTCCGCCTCACTGCCATTGGCTTGGTAATTGATGTTCCGGGCTTGGTAATCCGCTTCGGGACGATTATGCAAACTATAGGTAATGGTGGGGGATAAATGTTGCCGCACCGCGTCACAGTCTATGCAACCAATCAGGGTCTGGCAATGGGACTCAAAACTATGGAAAATTTTGACCACGTCATCTAGGGTGGCGTAGTGATCCGGATGATCCAGCTCAATATTGGTGACAATGCCAATTTCCGGGTGATGCTTCGTTAAAGATCCGTCCGACTCATCCACCTCCGCCACTAAATACTCCCCCGACCCCAGATACGCATTCCCCTGCCAAGCATCCACTTCTCCCCCCACCACAATGGTGGGATCTAGCCCCGCCTCTTTTAGTACATAGCCAATCAAACTGCTGGTGGTGGTTTTGCCATGGGTTCCCGCTACCCCAATCCCCCTCGATTCCGCAATCAAGGCCGCTAGAATATCAGAGCGGTGGTAGATGGGGCAGTTCTTGGCGATCGCCCCTTGGTATTCCCCATTGGCCTCATTGATGGCGGTGGAACAGACCACCTGGGGCAAAAACTGACTTTGGAAATGGCCATTGCGGCTATCTCCCTGGGATTCGCCCTTATTGGCTAAACTTTCTACCCCAGATGCCCCCACCGGTACCGTCGCGTACTGATTAACTTGCAAAGATTGGAAGTATTCTAAATTTTCTGGTACCTGTTTTTGAAAGATTTTCGCCCCCACGGATTCCAGGCGATCGGTGATGTGGGTACGGCGCAGATCGGAACCAGACACGGGTAAATGGCGTTTTGCGAGTACATAAGCCAGGGCTGACATGCCGATGCCTCCGATTCCCAAAAAATGAAAAGGACGACCGCTAAAATCCACAGTACCCAAAGCAATACCCCCACGAGCCACAAATGTAATGTCCGGAATCACCTGCCGGTTAACCGTACCTGAATTAGGCAATATCATAGCAAAAACTCTACCCTAAGGCATAGACAAAACCTAGGTTCCACGGTTAGCAGGGACGGGGCCTAGACCCAAAAAGATTCCCCAACCGCGGGCAAAAATTGGGGATCGAAGTGTTCAGTCGATAGGATATGATTGGTAGCATTAATAATCCTTAAATGTACTGAGCTAAAACAGAGAGGGCAAGACGAACGTGACTAGAGTAGCAATTAACGGATTTGGACGGATTGGGCGCAACTTTCTTCGCTGCTGGTTGGGACGCACCGATAGTCAGTTGGAGGTAGTGGGCATCAATGATACTTCCGATCCCAGAACTAATGCTCACCTTCTGCGCTACGATTCCATGCTGGGCAAGTTGGATGCGGACATCAGTGCCGATGAAAACTCCATCACCGTCAACGGCAAAACCGTTAAGTGTGTTTCAGACCGGAATCCCTTAAATTTACCCTGGGCAGAATGGGGGGTAGATCTAGTCATCGAAGCCACCGGTGTATTTGTCACCAATGAGGGGGCCACCAAGCACGTTCAAGCTGGAGCTAAAAAAGTTCTAATCACCGCCCCCGGTAAAGGCCCCAACATCGGGACTTATGTGGTGGGGGTTAATGCCCATGAATACAAACACGAAGAGTACGAAGTTATCAGTAACGCCAGTTGCACCACCAACTGCTTAGCTCCCGTTGCCAAAGTCTTGAATGATAATTTTGGCATTATCAAAGGCACCATGACCACCACCCACAGTTACACCGGTGATCAAAGAATCCTTGATGCTAGCCACCGGGATCTACGTCGGGCCGGGCCGCCGCCGTTAACATCGTCCCCACTTCCACCGGCGCCGCCAAGGCCGTAGCTTTAGTTATTCCCGAACTGCAAGGGAAGTTAAACGGTATTGCCCTACGGGTTCCCACCCCCAACGTTTCCGTAGTGGATTTGGTGGTACAAGTAGAAAAAAGCACCATCGCTGAACAGGTGAACGGAGTGCTCAGGGAAGCCGCAAATACCAAGCTCAAAGGCATTTTGGATTATACCGATCTGGAATTGGTTTCCAGTGACTTCCGGGGAACCGATTGTTCCTCCACCATCGATGGCAGTTTAACCATGGTGATGGGGGGCGATATGGTCAAAGTAATCGCTTGGTACGACAACGAATGGGGCTATTCCCAACGGGTTGTGGATTTAGCAGAGATTGTGGCTAAAAACTGGAAATAGATTTTCCTGAAGCTTTCCATCGCCAAAGCACTGACCACCAAATCAGTTCAGTTGCCTAAATACCATTAAGGTATTCCTCAAAATCTCCCCTTTCCTGGGGGGGATTTTTTATTGTCGTACCATTTTTTCTTTTCTTGAAAAGCTTCTCTCCGGAGCGGCGCTTAGAGCCTGTTTGCAAAGTTTTAGTTTGCCCCCTGAATCTACCCACTAAAGCTCCGGCAATACTGGGGGACTTCTATCTATATCTAGTTTCCCCCCAAACTTAGGGGCCAGGGGGGCTTTTAAAATACACCCTTCAACTATGTGGACAGATCTTGACAGAAAATCCCCTAAAGTCAGGTAGAGGATTTCTCTACCCCTACGAAATATGCTAAATCTGGAGTCGTATCCCCCTTCCTAGGATTGCATGTTAGACAAACGCTGTAGCGGTATTTTGCTCCATCCCACCTCGTTGCCCAGCCGTTTTGGGATCGGTGATTTGGGGGACGGCGCGTTCCAGTTTATTGATTTCTTAGCGGACGCAGATCAGAGTGTGTGGCAAATACTGCCTTTGGGGCCGACGGGTTTTGGTAACTCTCCTTATCTTTGTTACTCGGCCCTAGCCATTAATCCTTGGTTGATTAGCCCCGATCGCCTGGTGGAAGAAGGATTTTTGCCAGGGGGAATTTTAGACCAAGCCCCGGAATTTACCAGCCCCCGGGTGGATTACGATGGGGCGATCGCCTACAAATCCCAACTTTTCAAACAGGCCTTTGCCCAGTTCACCGTTAATGCTGACCCGGATATTGAGCAGGAATTTGGGGAATTTTGCCAAGCCCAAAGCCATTGGCTCCAGGACTACGCTTTATTTATGGCCATTAAAGAGGCCCACAACGGAGCCGGGTGGCATCAGTGGCCCAAGGACATCACCTGGCGGGAACCAGAAGCGTTAAAAGTCTGGGGCGATCGCCTCAAAACTGAAGTTTCATACCATCAATTTTTGCAATTCCTCGGCTTCCGACAATGGCAACGGGTAAAAAACTATGCCAACCAACGCCATGTAGCTATTTTTGGGGATTTACCCATCTATGTGGCCCATGACAGTGCCGATGTGTGGGCCAACCCAGAAAACTTTCGCCTGGATCACGAAACCGGAGAAGCGGCCATGATGGCCGGGGTGCCACCGGACTATTTCAGTGCCACGGGACAACTCTGGGGTAACCCCGTTTACCACTGGGAAAACCTCAAGGACAACGGCTTTGCTTGGTGGATTAAAAGGTTCCAGGCAAACCTGCAATATTTAGATATTGTCCGCATCGATCATTTCCGGGGTTTTGAATCCTATTGGGGAGTGCCCCAGGGGGAAACTACCTCCGAACATGGAGAATGGTATCCTGCCCCGGGTCGAGAGTTTTTCCAAGCTTTGGGAAAAGCTTTAGGGGACAATTTGCCCATTGTGGCCGAGGATTTGGGGGTAATTACACCGGAAGTGGAAGCCCTACGGGACGAATTTGGTTTTCCCGGCATGAAAGTCTTACATTTCGCTTTCGACTCAGACCGGGGTAATTCCTTTTTACCTTTTAATTACAGCAATCGTAATGCCGTGGTCTACACCGGAACCCACGACAATGACACCACAGTGGGTTGGTTCTATGCCCGCTCCGAGGAAGATCAACAAAAGGTTCTTAATTACCTAGGTTGTATGTGCGAGGAAGGCATTCATTGGAGCTTAATTCGTCTGGCTTCTGGCTCCGTGGCCAATCTGGCTATTTTCCCTCTCCAGGATATTTTGGGTTTGGGCAATGACTGCCGCATGAATTTACCAGGCACAGCGGTGGGCAACTGGGGTTGGCGTTACCATCCAGACCAACTAAATGGTTGGCTATCGGGGCATTTGAGTTTTATTACCGAACTCTATGGACGACGCATTTACCATCCTGTTTAGGAGTGGGAAAGTTATAGAGGTAGTAAAAAAAAAACTAAGACCTTTGGGGGAAATGGGCCAGCGAAACAAGGCCCTGGCTTTCCCCGTCTGGGATGGAGAAGTTTACCCCAGGGGCAATGCTCAATTACATTTGGTTTGCAATTATTTTGCTGTCCGTGGTGGCCGGGACGGTGACGGGAAAGATTGAGGCAGTGACGGAGGCGGCCATTGAGAGTGCCGGGACGGCGGTGGAGCTATCCATTGGCCTAATTGGCATTATGGCCCTGTGGCTAGGCATGATGAAAATTGCCGAAGCGGCCGGCTTGGTGGAATTAATTGCCAAGGCAGTTACCCCCATTACCCTAAAACTTTTCCCCGATGTCCCCCCGGATCATCCGGCGATCGGCTCCATTGTTTTAAATATGTCCGCCAACGTTTTGGGGCTGGGCAATGCGGCCACACCTTTGGGTTTAAAGGCTATGCAGGAACTGCAGGAAATTAATCCCACCAAAGATACAGCTACCAATGCCATGTGTATGTTTTTGGCCATTAATACTTCCAGTGTTCAGCTCATTCTGCCCGCAACGGTGGTGGGTTTAATGGGCACAGCGGCCAATGACATCTTCTTTTCTACTATCCTGGCTACGGCCTGTTCCACGGTAACGGCTATTACCGCGGCTAAATTGTTAGCTCGATTAAAAATATTTGCCCTGCCTGAACCAGCGGAAATAGGGGAAGACTTTAATTAAGTTTTAGAAAAAAATCTAGCAAAACCACAATCTTTTAGCTTAAGTAGGAATAGAAAACTCAATGTTAGAATCCGTTGCTGATATTTTTAATACCGGGGCAAAGTATGTTATCCCCTTTTTACTCTGCGGTATTCCTTTTTACGGTTTGGTAGTTAAGAAAGTTAAGGTTTACGAAGTGTTCGTGGACGGAGCCCAGGAAGGTTTTACCATTGCCGTCCGCATTATTCCTTTCCTGGTGGCCATGCTAGTGGCGATCGCCATGTTTCGAGCTTCGGGAATGTTAGATTTATTGCTGGCAGTCCTTTCCCCGGTTTTAAAGTTAGTTAACTTCCCCCCGGATAACCTCCTATTAGCCCTAATGCGTCCCCTGTCCGGTAGCGGTTCCTTCGGTCTATTTGCGGATCTCGTAGAGCAACATGGCCCCGATTCCCTAACGGCGAAAATTGGTGCCACCATGTTCGGTTCTACGGAAACAACCTTTTATGTGCTGGCGGTGTATTTTGGCTCCGTTGGGATTAAGAAAATTCGCTATGCCCTTTTTGCTGGTTTAATAGCCGATACGGTGGGGATTTTTTCGTCGGTGTATATTTGCCAATTTCTCTTTGGTTAAACCGGAATAAATTACGCATTAAATAACGGAACTAAGTCCGGATTAAATCAGATCAAAAATAAATTGAAAACAAGTGATTGAGCTTAGCTTCCCGGACTTAGGCGGAAAAAATGTATGTTCATCATGGAGGAAACCAATATTTTCATGATGAGAATTAGTGGATCAACGCATCTACCCCTTCAAAGACCAGATTTGGCTGTGCCATAGCTTTGATAAAGAAAAACACGGCCTGTGCTAGTATCTAAGGCATGAATTTTCGTGAAGTTAACTATAACAGTCAGTATTTTGCGGCTGGCTAGGTGTTTAGGAGTGACAACAGCATCATGACGAGCCATCAGCTCAACGGGCAACGGAGTTATCTCAAGCCGATCCGCATCGGGGTTATTGGGGTGGGCAATATGGGACAACACCACACCCGCATCCTCAGCCTTATGAAAGATGTGGAGTTTGTGGGAATTGCCGATGTCAACGTCGAGCGGGGTCTGGACACCGCCAGCAAGTATCGAGTGCATTTTTTTGAAGATTACCAAGAGATGTTGCCCCATGTGGATGCGGTTTGTGTGGCCGTACCCACCCGTTTGCACCATGACGTGGGTATGAATTGTCTACAAAATAATGTCCATACCCTGATTGAAAAGCCCATTGCCGCTAGCATCAGCGAAGCCGAGTCTTTGGTCAATGCCGCCGCCGATGCCAATTGCATTCTCCAGGTGGGACACATTGAGCGTTTTAACCCTGCCTTTTTGGAACTGACCAAGATTCTCAAAACCGAAGAGTTATTGGCGATCGAAGCCCACCGCATGAGTCCCTATTCCCAGCGGGCCAATGATGTGTCAGTGGTGTTGGATTTAATGATCCACGACATAGACCTGTTGCTGGAACTGGTGGGTTCTGAGGTAGTCAAACTCTCCGCCAGTGGTAGTCGGGCTTCCGGATCGGGCTATTTAGATTACGTCACCGCCACGTTAGGCTTTTCCTCCGGCATTGTGGCCACCCTTACCGCTAGTAAAGTTACCCACCGCAAAATTCGTTCGATCGCCGCCCATTGTAAGAATTCCCTCACCGAAGCGGATTTTCTCAATAATGAAATTTTGATCCATCGCCAAACCACCGCCGACTGGAGTGCGGATTATGGCCAGGTGTTATATCGCCAGGATGGACTAATCGAAAAGGTCTACACCAGCAACATTGAGCCGCTCCACGCTGAATTAGAACATTTTATTCATTGTGTGCGGGGGGGAGATCAGCCTTCTGTGGGAGGAGAACAGGCCCTCAAGGCGTTAAAACTCGCCAGTTTAATTGAAGAAATGGCCCTGGATCGTAAAGAGTGGAATAGTTTGGACGCGGTGTCGGAATATCAAGATGCCACCTTGGCCCTCAGTGCTGGTATTTAAACCCAGTCTTTACTTCAGCCTGGGAAAGGTTCCTTAGCAGGGTAGGCTGTTTAAGGGGTGATTGCCCGGATAGTCGGCCCACCGCCATTGTTTTGCATTCCAATTTCCATGGGCATTGAACTCCGCAGTTACGTTTATCTCGACAGTCTTCAACCCCAACACGCCGCTTATATCGGTACCGTCGCCTCTGGCTTTTTACCCTTGCCGGGGGATTGTTCCCTCTGGGTAGAAGTGTCTCCGGGCATTGAAATTAACCGCATTACCGACATTGCCCTCAAGGCGGCGGTGGTACGGCCAGGGGTGTTATTTGTGGAACGGCTCTACGGCTTGCTAGAAATTCATGCCAGTAACCAGGGGGAAGTGCGGGCGGCGGGCCAGGCAATTTTGCAATATATTGGCGCCAAGGCCAGCGATTGCATTAAGCCCAAGGTGGTTTCCAATCAAATCATTCGCAACATCGATGCTTACCAAACCCAATTAATCAACCGTAATCGCCGGGGTCACATGCTATTGGCGGGGCAAACCCTCTTTGTGTTGGAAGTGCAACCGGCGGCCTATGCTTCCCTAGCGGCCAATGAGGCTGAAAAATCGGCATCCATCAATATTTTGCAAGTCAGTTCCATCGGTAGTTTTGGCCGCCTGTACCTAGGGGGAGAAGAACGGGACATTAAAGCCGGGGCTCAGGCCGCCATTGGGGCGATCGAAAATGCCCCCGGTAAAGTCCCCCTAATTGCGGGCAAAAACGAATAATTTTGCCGTATTTTGTTGGGAGTATTGCAACAACTGTTTAGGTTTAGGCTTATCCTGGCTAGTTGAGTCCATCATCTAACCCCCATATTGACTTTGTCTATTTCCCAAACTAAGGCCCAGTTAAGAGTAACGGCCCATTCCTGGTCTGAGGGTTTTCTGGCCGGAGAAGTACAAGCCGGAGGTTACCAATGGCAGTTTCAGTGGAACTTTCGGGGAGGGAAATTGCGGGTGCAACCGTCCCTGGGAAGATCACTTATTTTTGAACCATTGGGTCGTTTTTTGGAACGCAGTGACTACCAACTCGAACCCGGCGGGGACTACGAATTTACCCTGCGGGCTAGGCTTTAGCATCACAGTGGTCTTATTGTACTAAGCTGTTTCGTCAAAGGGGAATATGGCCCCTTGCAAGGTGTCCACTTAGTCCATGCCAAACTGATTTGGGTAAGCATCAGGTGAATTCACCAAAGATCTATTAAACAAGAATTTTGGAATTTTGTTTGTAGCTACCTTTTAGGACATTGCTCTGAGTTATTCAATGAACCCTAGAAATTAAACATCCAAATTAAGCTTCCGCTGTCACCCCTGGCCCCGTATTGCCCGATCGCCGTTTACGCCACCAAGCCAAGAGGGTGGTAGCAATGAAAATACTGGAATAGACCCCGGAACCAAAGCCGATAATCAAGGCCAAAGCAAAAAACTTGAGGGTATCTCCCCCGAAAAGAAAAATCGCCACCAGGGGTAAAGATGTGGTCATGGAGGTATTAATGGAACGGGTCAAAGTTTGATTAACCGCATCATCCACCACATGGTCAATATCCCAATTAGGATGGCGTTCTAAAGTCTCCCGAACCCGGTCATAAATCACCACCGTGTCATTAACGGAAAAACCAATAATGGTCAGTAGGGCCACCAGGAAAAGACTATCCACCTCTACGCCCCCTAGCAAGCCAAAAATGGCAAAGGCTCCCATGGTGATCAAAGCGTCGTAGAGCAGGGCCACAATGGCAAAAACGGCATAGTCCAGCTGAAAGCGCACAGTCAGATAAATAATAATTCCCAGTAGAGAAATGACCAAAGCCAATACCCCAGAGCGGAACAAAGCCTTACCGACAGTGGGGCCAACGGTGTCGATCTGGATGGTTTCCGGATCAAATTTGCCAATGCCTTGGTTCAGGGCTTTTTGGATGGTCTCCCGCTCCTCCACGTCCAGGGTTTGGGCTCGGATGGAAAGGGTGTAGTTCTCAATTACCTGCACACTACTATTGCCTAGGCCTGCCCCGTTGAGGATATTCTGCACATCGGCCACATCGATCGCCCCTGGACAATTATTCGCCGTGGCGCATTCCAGTTGTAATTGCAGACGGGTTCCCCCAACAAAATCCAAACCAGGTTTAAAGGGGGCTTGGAACTGCACCCAGGAAATTACCATGGCAACAATGCTGATCACCACCAGCAGGGCAGAAAAAATCCAGGCGGGTTTTTCCCATTTGAATAGGTCTAATTTCATACTTTCTCAGGACATTTATGGAAATTTAAGGGGATTTTTAGAACAAAAATTTACGACTAGCTAGGATTTGGCCGGCACTGAAAGGTTAGGACAAAACAGTTTCGGATTTTGCCGTACCTTGGGCAAACTGAGCACAATCATTAACAACAAAGTGCGGCTACAGGTTAACGCTGTGAATAAACTCACCATTACCCCGATCGCCAGGGTGAGGGCAAAACCTTTCACTAATCCAGAGCCAAACCAAAACAGGGCGGCACAGGCGATCAGCGTGGTAACGTTACTGTCCAAAATGCTGGAAAAAGCTCGGAAAAAGCCCGATTCCACCGAACGATAGAGGGTATTCCCCCCCCGTAACTCTTCCCTGGTGCGCTCAAAAATCAACACATTTGCATCCACCGCCATGCCAATACTGAGGATAAAACCGGCAATACCCGGCAGGGTCAAAGTCACCCCCACCAAGGCAAAGGCCGCCAGGGTCAAGAGAGCATAAATTATTAGGGATAAATCGGCGATTAACCCCGGCAGACGGTAGTAAACCCCCATAAAAACCAGCACCAAAGCTAAACCGACAAATCCAGCGATTAAACTACGGCGAATGCTTTCCTTCCCTAGGGTGGCCCCACGGTGCGGTTCTCCACTACTTCGACGGGGAATGGTAAAGAGCCCCCCCGGAGTTGCACTGCCAAATCGTTGGCCGTATCAATGGTGAAGTTGCCCGTAATCACCGCCGCTCCCCCGGTAATGCCCGTATTAGCAAATTCCACCCCCACCACCGGCGCACTGATGAGATCATTGTCTAAAAAGACCCCCAAACTCCGCCCAGTACCCGCCACCGCCTTGGTTAGGTCAGCAAATTTTTGTCCCCCTTCCTCGTCGAACCGCAGAGCTACTTCCCAGGCAGTGCCGGATTGGTTGGGACTAGGGCGGGCATCGGTTAAGTTTTTCCCCGTTAACCCCATGGGTTGAAATAATTCCAGCAGGGCTTGGTTGGATTCTTCCCGATCCGCTAAAAGTTTTTGTAGGCGATCGCTATTTTCTGGGGAAGCCCCGGAACGACGGAGATTTTCTAACTCCGCATCAATTTGTCGCTTAATGCTATATTCCGCCTGGAATTGCCCTTCGGTACCGGGCTTTTGTTCTTGAAACTCTAATTGGGCTGTTCCCCCCAAAATTCTTTCCGCTTGCCCCGGATCCGTTACCCCTGGCAATTGCACCACTACCTTATCTTCCCCAGCGGTCTGCACCAAAGGCTCCGATACCCCTAGGGCATTGACCCGATTTTCGATCACGGTTTTCACCGCCACCAAACTATCGTTGTCAATCTCGGTAATTTCTTCGGTGGGTTGCACTTCAATGGTCAACTGAGCTCCCCCCCGTAAATCCAAGCCTAATTGCAGCGGTAATTTGACCAACACAAAGCTGGCCCCAATGACCAAGACAACAATTAAAAGGAGTAACCAACGCAGTCTTTGCATGAATCAGAAAAATTATGGGGAATAATGTTTGATTCTATCTTGCTCTGTGCCTCCCCTAGGGAATGTGGCAGAATGGGGGGCAGTCCGTCAATAGAGAAATTGAACAACAATGCAGATCCGTGGAACCGACTATTCAGCATTAACTTGGCAGGGAGATGCCCTGGCCCTAGGCTTTTTTGAAAATGCGACGGAAATCACCAGTGACCTGGCCCAATTGGACGATCGCCTGGATGGGGTGTTGCGGGAACTGATCGAAGAAATGGAGTTCAAAGGGAAAGCGGGGCAGAAGGTAGTGGCCCGGTTGAGCAGTAAAAGCCCAGTGAAAAAGTTAATGCTGGTGGGGTTAGGGGAAATTGAGAAATTTGATAGTCAGACCTTGGGGAGTGCGGCGGCAACGGTGGCCCGGCTCGCAAAAACAGAAAAAGTTAAAACCCTAGGGGTGAGCTTGCCCCAACGGGAACATGATCCAGCAGAAACAGCGGCAATTTTAGCTGAAGGCATTTTACTGGCTTTACATCAGGATAATCGTTTTAAATCCGATCCAGAAGATAAGGAAATTAAGCTAACCACGGTGGAATTGCTGGAGTTAGGGGATCAAGCAACGGCGATCGCCAATGCAGAAAAAATAGTTTCCGGGGTCATCCTGGCCCGGGAAATGGTGGCGGCTCCGGCCAATGCAGTTACCCCTTTAACCTTTGCGGAAATTGCCACGGAGTTAGCCCAGACCTATGGATTGGAGTTGGAAATTTTAGAGCAGGCCGATTGTGAAGCCCTGGGCATGGGGGCATTCCTGGGGGTGGCCAAGGCTTCCGACTTACCCCCCAAGTTCATTCACCTCACCTATCGCCCCGCTAACCCGCTGAAAAAGCTGGCCATTGTCGGTAAAAGTCTTACCTTTGATTCCGGCGGTTTAAACATTAAAGGGGCCGGCAGTGGCATTGAAACCATGAAAATGGATATGGGGGGCGGGGGTGCTACCCTGGGGCCGCCAAGGCGATCGCCCAATTGAAACCCAATGTGGAAGTGCATTTCATCTGTGCCGCCACGGAAAATATGATCAGCGGTAAGGCCGATGCACCCCGGCGATATTCTCACCGCTTCCAACGGTAAAACCATTGAGGTGAATAACACCGATGCGGAAGGTCGTCTCACCCTAGCCGATGCCCTGGTGTTTGCAGAAAAATTAGACGTAGAGGCGATCGTTGATTTGGCCACCTTAACCGGGGCTTGCATTGTGGCCCTGGGGGATGACATTGGGGGGTTGTGGAGTCCTAACCAAGAATTGGCGGATCAACTAAAAACAGCGGCGGAAAAAGCGGGGGAAAAGTTCTGGCAAATGCCCATGGAAGATAAATATTTTGAGGGTCTGAAATCCCCCATCGCCGATATGAAAAATACGGGCCCCGGGCCGGTGGTTCCATTACGGCGGCCTTGTTTTTACAGAAATTTATCAAAGAAACCCCCTGGGCCCATTTGGATATTGCCGGGCCGGTTTGGACGGATAAACAGAATGGGGTACACAATGCCGGAGCTACGGGCTATCCAGTGCGAACCCTGGTGCAATGGGTATTGGGATTGGCAGAATAGTCCTTCAGTGGGTCATGTTATTTATGAACAATGAAATGCCAATCTGTCCTGCAATTGCTGATTCAAAGTAAACCAGATTTACAATCTCGTTTTGGTGTTACCCAGTTAGCACTGTTTGGTTCCACCGCAAGGGATGAAGCTGGCCCCCATAGTGATGTAGATATTCTCGTCAGCTTCGATGGGCCTGCCACATCCCAACGGTATTTCGGAGTGCAGTTTTATCTAGAAGACTTGTTAGGTTGTGCCGTGGACTTAGTAACAGAAAAGGCGCTCAGACCAGAACTACGCCCCTACATCGAACAGGAAAAAATAGATGTCTAAATCTCCTAACCGGGAATGGCATTTCTACATTGATGACATGATTTGCTTTGCTAGAAAAGTGCTGGCCTACACCATAGAAATGGATCAGGAAACCTTTATCGCCAGCGAAATTAACTATGATGCCACTTTACGAAATCTAGAACTAATTGGTGAGGCGGCCACCCATATTCCTAATGAGATACGAGCCACCCACCCAGAGATCCCCTGGCGACAGATCATTGCCACCCGCAATCGTCTTATTCACGGTTACTTAGGCATTGATAACGATACCGTCTGGAGCATTATTCGGGACAATATGCCCGAATTGTTATCCCAGCTTGAGGCAATTCAGAGAGAAATTGATAATTACTAAATTGAGCACGGGATGTTGATTTAATCCAAGGAGCATTGGCAGGTTTGGATAGGGAGACAACTACGTTAGTTAGCCAGTCGTCGCGATAGTCCTGATTTCTGGCAAAATCCGTTGATGATCCGGCGATCGCCTGTTGGGATGAACCCACACATAGACAAGAACAGTTTCTGAGTTTGACCAGGTTCTTCAACTTTTGTACCCGTAATGAGATGCTAGCCTCTATAAAGTCCTCAATTAAACTTGAATCTTTCCCAACAATATGGGTGCAAGAATGTCATATCCATCTCAACCATCTGCTGAACGCCCCATAACGACCTTCGATGAGTTTGTGCGATTAGCTGATTACTCCCTGATGGACACCTTAAATGCTGATCCTGATGCCACAGAAGATGGTGACGATCACCGTGCCCGGCAGGTTTTTTCTGGTCATTTCGTACCTGTAACCCCCACACCGCTTGCGGAACCAGAATATGTAACCCATAGCAGCACTTTTTTTAAGGAACTTGGGTTAAGCGATGAGCTGGCATTTGATGACCAATTTCGCCATGTATTTTCTGGTGATATTTCTGCTGCCCATGAGCCTATGGAACAGGTTGGCTGGGCGACTGGTTATGCACTGTCCATTTATGGCACCGAATATATTCAACAATGTCCATTCGGTACTGGCAATGGTTATGGTGATGGTCGAGCGATATCTGTATTTGAAGGAATAATCAATGGCCAGCGTTGGGAAATGCAATTGAAAGGTGGCGGGCCAACGCCTTATTGCCGTGGTGCGGACGGTCGAGCAGTACTACGTTCAAGTGTGCGTGAGTTTCTAGCACAAGAATATATGCAGGCTTTGGGGGTTCCAACATCACGCTCTTTGACACTTTATGTTTCTAAATGCGAGACCGTTACCCGGCCTTGGTATTCCCAAGACTCCTACTCCATTGACCCTGATATTTTAGTAGACAATCCTGTAGCCATTTCAACTCGTGTTGCACCATCTTTTTTGCGCGTTGGTCAGTTGGAGTTATTCGCCCGCCGCGCTCGCAACAATGCTCATCCAAAAGCATTAGAAGAGTTACGCATGATAGTGTCTCATTTAATTGAGCGAGAATACAAAAGCGATATTAATCAAAGTCTTAGTTTTGCCGATCAATTGGTTGAGTTAGCTAAGCTATTTCGGCAGCGTCTTACGACCCTGGTGGCCAATTGGCTACGTGTTGGTTACTGCCAGGGTAATTTTAATAGTGACAACTGCGCTGCTGGTGGCTTTACCCTCGACTATGGACCATTTGGGTTTTGTGAAATGTTTGACCCTGGGTTTCAGCCGTGGACTGGGGGCGGACAACACTTTTCATTCTTCAATCAGCCAGTTGCAGCGGAAGCGAATTATCATATGTTTTGGAAAGCGGTAAGACTGCTACTCGCAGAAGATGCTAAGGCTTTAGAATGTTTTGATCAAGTACGTCGTGGCTTTGCAGAAACAATGCAAAGGCAAATTCAAAAAATGTGGCAGGCAAAACTTGGCTTGAATGAATATAACCCAAAGCTGTTTCAGAAACTAATAGAGTTAATGACTGAATCAGAGGTGGATTACACCATTTTCTTCCGGGAATTATCTCATATACCAGACCATATTTCACCATTGAAAAAGAGCTTCTACGTAGAAAGTTCACAACAACTCGACGAGCAATGGCAATCTTGGCTAAAAAGCTGGCGTGACCTCGTTACGAAGGATAGCGATTTGACTGAGATATCAGCAAAAATGAAACAAATTAACCCAAAATATACATGGCGGGAGTGGTTGATTGTCCCCGCTTACCAACAAGCCATGCAGGGTGACTACAGCTTGGTTAAAGAGTTGCAAGAAGTACTTAGCTATCCATATGATGAGCAGTCACAAGAAATAGAGGATAAATACTATTCTCTAAAACCTAAGACATTTTTTAATACTGGTGGCGTGGCGCACTATAGCTGTTCATCTTAATGACGACGTGCATCGCTCATTGACCAAGAAATTGAGATACGGGAGTGATCACAAAATTCTGTTCAGTCCCCAGTCCCTTTAGATCACTCCCTCGGCGGACAAAAGCCCCTCAATGGTTAGTAAGCACCCATGTTGGTTTGCAGAGTATTATCCAGATTGAATGCCTGGGTTTAACCCTCTCCCTGGCCGATATTTACGCCACCGTTGACCTGTCCCCAGGGCGCTGATAGTTGGCGATCGCCCTAATAGATACAATGGATATCGGCCCAGGGTATTTTTGAATCGTCCCTGGTTCCCCGTTTATTTTTCCTAACTTTGCCATGGCCAACGCTACATTGCCCCCCAACCTTGCCAAAATTGTCGAACGCTTCCAACGGCACACCGATCCCAAAAAGCGGTACGAACAGTTATTGTGGTACGGCAAAAAACTCGAACCCATGGCGGAGGAGGGCAAAATTGCCGCCAATAAAGTCCAGGGTTGTGTGTCTCAGGTATTTATCACCGCCGATATTGAAGACGGCAAAGTAATCTACCAGGGGGATTCCGATGCTCAACTGGTCAAGGGTTTGGTGGCTTTACTGATCCAAGGTTTGAACGGTTTAACCCCCCAGGAAATTGTGGAGCTATCGCCGGATTTTATCGAAGCAACGGGTTTACAGGTGAGCCTTACCCCCAGTCGAGCCAATGGTTTTTACAACATTTTTAAGATGATGCAGACCAAGGCGATCGCCTTCCAGTTGGGCCAGTCCTATGGGGAAGAGTGAAAAGCCAGCGTTATTTTTAGGTTTAGATTTTGGTACATCCGGGGCAGGGGGCCATTGTTGACAGCGACAAACGGTTAATTTGGCAGGGCAAGATCGGGTTCAGCCAAGATCAAGGTTTGGATTTGGCTACTATCTGGCGGGAAAGTTTATTCGACCTATTGGCCCAAATCCCCGCTGAATTAAGTTCCCTGATCCAGGCGATCGCCATTGATGGCACTTCTTCCACCGTCTTATTGTTGGACGATCAAGGCCAGGTAATAAAAGAACCCCTTTTATACAACGATGACCGGGGCAAAGAAGTTAAAAATTTACTGCTGGAAATAGCTCCAGCCAATCATTTGGTACAAAGTGCCACTTCCAGTTTGGCGAAACTGCTTTGGTACTCCCAACAACCGGAATTTGCCCAAGCCCGTTACTTTTGCCACCAGGCCGATTGGTTAGCCAGTTTGCTCCATGGTGGCAGACCGATTAGTGATTATCACAACGCTTTAAAGCTAGGCTATGATGCCTCAGAATTTGGACTATCCAGATTGGTTAAAAAATACCCCTTGGTTTTCTCTGTTGCCTCCAGTTACGGCCCCTGGCACGGCGATCGCCCCTTTATCTCCAAATGTTGCTAACTTGGGGAAATTCTCGAAAAATTGTCAGGTTTATAGTGGTACCACCGACAGCATTGCCGCTTTTTTAGCCAGTGGAGCCAGCCAGCCGGGGGAAGCGGTTACTTCTTTAGGTTCTACCCTGGTACTAAAATTACTGAGTGAAAAGCCTGGGGAGGACTTGGCCAGCGGTATTTACAGCCATCGTTTAGGCAATTTATGGTTAACGGGGGGAGCCTCCAATGCCGGGGGCGCAGTGTTGCAACATTATTTTTCCCCGGAGCAATTAGTAAAACTTAGTCAGGAAATAGATCCTCAGCAACCCAGCGGTTTAGATTACTATCCCCTCCTGCAACCTGGAGAAAGATTTCCTATCAATGATCCCCATTGGCAACCTAGGTTAGAACCAAGGCCATCCGATGATTGTCAATTTTTGCAGGGCCTCTTGGAAGGCCTAGCCCGCATCGAAAGCCAAGGTTATCGAAAATTAAGGGAATTGGGAGCAACACCAGTTACTCGGGTTTTTACCGCTGGAGGTGGTGCCAAAAATTTCACCTGGCAAAACATTCGGCAAAATTTACTTCAAGTACCGGTGTTGCAGTCTTCCCAATCGGAAGCGGCCTATGGAATCGGCCCTTCTTGCCCATAAGCATTGTCGCCAATTACATAGGGGGTAAAATTACTTGATCAATAACGTGGATTACCCCATTGCTAGCATCCACATCGGCGGAAATAACGGTGGCTTTATTAACTTTGACTTTGCCATCTTTAACTTTAAAAGTAATGGGCTTGCCAGCTAAAGATTCCACTTGACCGGATTTAACTTGTTCGGCGGTGATTTTGCCAGGGATGACGTGGTAGGTGAGAATTTCCACCAACTTGTCCTTATTTTCCGGCAACAATAGACTTTCTACGGTGCCAGCGGGCAGGGCGGCAAAAGCTTCATTGGTGGGGGCAAACACCGTAAACGGGCCTTCAGCGGATAGGGCTTCCACTAAGTCTGCGGCTTTCACTGCGGCCACAAGGGTGCTGAAGGTATCGTTCCCCACAGCAACTTCCACAATATTCATCGTGGTGGTGGTTTTTGCCTGGCTAATGATCGCTGACTTGTCAGAGGTTTCTGTTTCCGCCACGGCTACGGTGGGCAAGGCCACACAGAATCCAGACAGGGCGGCAAGGGCAACAAATTTGGAAGCAATTTTCATGGTTTTACGGCTCGAGTGAGAAGACAGGATGTTAAACATTATTACAAAATATTAATTTTTGTGAAGAAATGCTTAGACAAAATTTATATTGGCACAAAAATCAAGTTCAGCTAGGTGCAAGCTTCGCCCTTAAAATACAAGAGCTTTCCCCGCCGATTATTGTTGGTTCCTGAAAACTTTATGCATAAAATTCCCGTTACTGTGGTCACTGGTTTCCTTGGTTCTGGCAAAACCACCCTGGTGCGTAACCTACTGCAAAATAACCAAGGGCGGCGGATTGCCGTGTTGGTCAACGAATTTGGGGAAGTGGGCATAGATGGGGATATTCTTCGCAGTTGCCAGGTGTGTGACGAAAATGGCAACGAAATTCCCACGGGGCAAAACAACGCTCCTCAAATTGTGGAATTAGCCAATGGTTGCCTATGTTGCACCGTCCAGGAAGAATTCTTGCCCACCATGCAGGCCCTATTAAAAAGACGGGAAGAAATTGATTGCATTGTGGTGGAAACCTCCGGTTTAGCCCTGCCGAAGCCCCTGATCCAAGCTTTTCGTTGGCCAGAAATTCGTACCGGCGCCACGGTGGATGGGGTAATTACGGTGGTGGATGGGGACGCTTTAGCTCGGGGGGAAATAGTGGGGGATTTAGAAGCCCTGGAAGCCCAACGGCAGTCAGATGAAAGTTTAGACCACGAAACCCCTATTGAAGAATTATTTGAAGACCAGTTGGCCTGTGCGGACATGGTGCTGTTAACCAAAACCGATTTGCTGGGTGCCGGAGAACAAAGTCGCTTGGAAAGCTGGTTGGCACCCCAATTACCTGTCGGGGTGAAAGTTGTGCCCTGTCAAAGAGGGGAAATTGCCCCAGAAGTTCTACTGGGTTTCAATGCGGCGGTGGAGGATAACTTAGATAGTCGCCCCAGCCACCATGACCACGAAGAAGACCACGACCATGATGAGGACATAAATGCCGTGTATGTGGCGTTGAACCAGGAGTTTGACCCCAAAGCATTAGTGAGCGGTTTGACCCATTTAGTGCAGGAAAATGAAATCTACCGCATTAAAGGCTTTGTGGCAGTACCCCATAAGGCAATGCGTTTGGTATTACAGGGAGTTGGTTCCCGGTTTGATCATTTCTACGATCGCCCTTGGCAACCAACGGAAACCCGGCAAACCCGTTTAGTGGTCATTGGCCACGGCTTGGATTCGGAAAAAATTAAAACGGCGATCGCCAACCTTTAGGATTTGGGAAGCTGATTGTAACGTTTTAGGCGAATTGCGACGGTTGTTCCCTGATCGACTGCACTTTTCAAGGAAATACTACCATCATGCAAATCTACGCATTTCTTAGCAACAATTAAACCGAGTCCCGTTCCTGCAATATTTCTCACATTTTTACCCCGATGAAAGGGTTCAAAGATTTGCTTTTGATCCTCTAGTGCAATTCCGATACCTTGATCCGTTACTTCAAAAATAATACTTTCTGCATCTAGGTTTAGGACAATTTTGATTTGTCCTCCATCGGGGGAATATTTGATGGAATTAGACAATAAATTAGATAAAATAGAGCGCATTAATTTTGCATCTACCAACCCTTTTGTATCTTGATCATTACAAACAAAATTAAAATAATGCTGATCACTTATGCTTAGTTGAATTTCTTCAATAAATTGCTGGAAAAATAATTTCAAATCCAATAAACTAGGGTTGAATTCTAACTTGCCAGCTTCCGCGCGATTGATTGTTAAAATATCATCCAAAAGTTGTACCATATTTTTAACGGAATTTTGGATACGGTGTAAATTTCGGCTACGTTTATCGGAATTATGCCAAGCTGCTTCGGAATTTTCTAGTAATTGGGCGGCGGCTAAAGCTGTACTTAGGGGGGTACGAAATTCATGGGAAGCCATTGAAAAAAAGCGAGTTTTTAATAGGCTTAATTCTTTTTCTCGTTCCAGAGCCAGGCGAACTTCTTCCGTGCGTCGGCGTTCAGTTACATCCCTTTGTATGGCGATCCAATGGGTATAGAAACCTGTTTTATCAGCAACGGGAACAATGCTAAATTCCACCCAAAATTCACTGCCATCTTTACGATAATTAATCACCTCAACGGTAATAGATTGCCATTGACTAACAGCTTGACGTACCTTATCTAACTCAGTGCGACTGGTTTTTGGCCCTTGTAAAATTCGAGGGTTTTTTCCTAGCACTTCGGCGGCAGAATAACCTGTAATTTGGCTAAATGCTTCATTGACATAAAGAATTCTAGGGCCGGGTTCATCAATGGGGGCGGCTTCAGTGATCACCACCGCATCATTCGTGTTAACAACGACGGATTGCAATAAACGAATTTGTTCTGCTTGCCGTTTTTGTTCAGTAATATCGGCAACAACGGCAACTAATCCTACAATTTTTTCTTCACTATCCAAAAGGGGAGCTGCTGAAAGGACAATTTGAATCCAATTACCATCTTTTTTCTGACATTTTAACTCTAATCTAGGAAAAGAAATACCTGAAAAAACTCTTTTTTTGAATTGTTGATAATCTTCTACTAAAATGTCAGATGTTAGCAGTTGAGGGTGGGTTATGACTTCTGTTTCTGTCCAGCCAAAAATGCTTTCCGCCGCTGGATTCCAGATTTGGATTTGATCTTCTAAGTTAAGGGTGAAAATGCCCCTGGGGGAGGCGGCAATTAAAGATTGCAGGGTTTGATTAGTGTGGCGGAGAGCGGCTTCGGTTTTTTGTCGTTCGCTGATCTCTACCCTTAGGGATTGATTGGTTGTTGCAAGTTGCTTGGTACGTTTTTCAACACGGTTTTCTAAATCTTTATTTAGTTGCTGTAACTGTTCATATAGTTCCGACTGTTGAATGGCGATCGCCACCTGATTGGCTAACTGTTTCATTAACTCAACTTCCCAGGGTTGCCATTTCCGAGAAAAAGCACATTGGTGAGCAATTAATAGCCCCCAAAGATAGGGTAATTCTGATTCATTTGTAAGGGAAGGATCACGATTATTTTGGAGGATGGGGACAACTAATTTTGATTGCACACCAAACTGCTTAACAAAGTTAGCCAGACAAGCTTCCACATCATCCTGATCGATGTCATTAATAGTACGAACCTTTCCTTTAGTATAGGCTTGATGATATTCAACAGGAAAAACTTCATCGGAAAAAGTTTGCCCTAAAATACTGGGATAATTTGAATTAACCGATTCTGTAATCGTACTCCCCGTGCCATCTCTCCAAATGCGATAAATTAAAACCCGATCAACCTGCAACAGGGTTTTAACCTCAGTGACGGTAGTATTTAAAACCGTTTCCAAGTTTAAGGATTGGCGAATATGTTGGGTAATTTGATTAATCAATCTTTCCCTTTGGGTCTGTTGTTTTAAGCTAATTTCAATCTTTCGACGTTGCTGATTTTGCCTATGCCATAGATAACAAGCAATGGCGATCGCCAGAAAAACAATTTCGATTGGAATTGAAAATTTGCCCATATATTACTGAAAACTAGGGGAAATGTTTTAATTAAAAAAACTTTGTTTAGCAATAACCTTCAAGATTTTTAACAGTAACACCAAATCCTGATCCTTGGCAAAAACTCCATCAATTTGAGGTAGGTAACTGCGAGCTTCCGCTGTAATTTGACTATCAGCATAATCCGTGATCAGGAGTAGGGCGGGGGGGCTAGTAGAAAAGTTTTTGATAATGGTAATTAAGTCTAAGGTTGCCGAAATATGGATTGCTTCATATTTAATGCCGTAATAAACCAAAATGGAATGGTATTCTCCAATGTCAATATCGTTACAAAAAATATCTTGTAGGTTAATGGCGGAAATTTCAAAGTTTGAGCATAACAATTTTTTCGCCGATTGATACCAGCGTTGATCCATTTCTAAAATACCAATCTTTGCTTTCGCTTTTTTGCGTGGGACGACCGATGACCTTTTACCAGCTAGTTTTAACATTAAAATCTAGTCCCAAATACAAAGTCGATAAAGTCTTGAAAAACTAAAACAGAGATTTATGAATTGAACCCTGGAATATTTTTGACAAAAATCCTATACTTTAAGCCCCCTAAGTCCCCCAATACAGGGGGATTCAGAGATATAAATTTTGTCAACCATAACCTTAGCTTTGACATCCGAGTGCTTAATGCTTAAAGCCCAATGATGCCCCAGGCACTGAGGGCAACGGCCATTACCCCTAAACTTACTATTGCCGCTCCAGTGTAAAGAACTATTTTGCCTGCCAAATAAACCCCTGCAGGATAGGGTTGTTTTTGCCATTCCCAACGGTAAGTTAAGGGAGCTTGGTTTTGGAAGTAGCCGATCGCCTCTAATTTTTCACGATGATCAGCACCGTAACGGGGCATCCGTGCAAAGGGTAACTCACCATTAAAACGTTGGGGAAGAATGCGTCGTCTTTGGTAGGGAACAGTATCATAGCCAAAATTTTCTAGATATTCCTGGCTATCTAGGAGTTCGTTGATAAAACCGGATAATCCCTTCGTTGCAATTACAATCGACCAAGCGATTTTCTCCTGTTCACCATAAACATCTCTACCCAGTAATCGTTGAATACACATTTGTGCAAAACGATAGTTATTATTTGCTTCAAAATTGCGGCGGCGGAAGCTATCGGAAAGAGCTAAACCACGGATAAAGTCCCGCACGGTAATCTGTTGATTTTTTAGTTGGGATTCTAGCGTAATCTGACGATTACTTTGAATCATTTGTTGTTCATTAAAAACCTGACGATAGGCCGCGGCAATAAGATAGTCCATCTCGGAGGGGGAAAGCCTTCCTTCGGTGGTAAAAATGTGGGAATGTTCATCCCCTGATACTTCGTAGTTGACAACCCGTTGATTCTGACTTACAGGAGAATAGGCAATTAAAGGCAGTGTCATAGATAAAGTTAGTAATTAAGATTAAAAATTGATCAATCGATCAATTCCCAGATAGAAACTGATATGTTCTGTATTAAAAACGTCATCCTAACAAAGTGAAATAGAAGAAAGGGGGGAGGAAATCGGAAAGAAATCGGAAAGTTAGCGTATACCCCTGAAACTGTTACATTTCGCAACATGAATTAACCCAGATTGCTTCACCCCTTCCGGTAAGCTAAGGTTTATAGAGAAAAGCATGATTGGCTATGAGAATTCTTCTAGTGGAGGATGATTTGCCGCTTGCAGAAACCCTTTCAGAGGCATTGAGTGATCAGCTTTACACCGTTGATATTGCCACCGATGCTTCCCTAGCTTGGGATTATGCCTGCCGACTAGAATATGACCTTGTTATTTTGGATGTGATGTTGCCAGAATTGGATGGGATTTCGCTCTGTCAAAAATGGCGATCGCAAAGTTATTTGATGCCAATTTTGATGATGACAGCAAGGGATATGGTCAGCGATAGAATCGCAGGGTTGGACGCAGGAGCTGACGATTATGTGATTAAGCCGGTGGATTTGGGAGAGTTATTCGCAAGGGTGCGAGCCTTGTTGCGTCGGGGATGCGTCGCTTCCCAACCGATTTTAGAATGGGGGCCAATTAAGCTGGATCCCAGTACCTATGAAGTTAGTTATGGTAACGAGATTTTGCCCTTAACTCGTAAGGAATATAGCATTCTAGAATTATTACTCCGCAATGGTCGGCGAGTTCTGAGTCGAAGCATGATTATTGACAGTATTTGGAAGTTGGAAAGTCCCCCTGAGGAGGATACGGTTAAAGTTCATGTGCGGAGTTTACGGCAAAAATTAAAAAGTGCAGGTTTATCGACAGATTTAATTGAAACAGTGCACGGGATTGGCTATCGTCTTGCTAACTTTACAGAGGAGACATCAAGGGATTTATGTAAGGGCAAAAATTAGAAAGAAAAATGTGGATTTTTGATTGAATAAAGTTTGCCGGTTACCCCCCAGGTTTTGCGTTTAAATTACAAAAGACTCCAAATAGGTTCCAGATACAACATTCTGTTTAATCCCTTTTTTGTCCTGCTGTCACCTGGGGCAGATCATGGGGATCAAAATAATTCCTTTTGCCGTAGGGGGCCAAAGCCGACAATACCTCCCGGCCATAACTGCGGGAATTGACCCGGTCGTCCAAAATAGCCAACCAACCGCCGCTCTCCCGTAGGGGTAACACCGCCTGTTGTAAATCCTTTAAAGCTACCGGTAACAGATAGTCCCGAAACCAATCTTGATGATGGCGTTTGTGGTGTTGTACCCGTTTAGCCACCAGGGGATTTTCTAGGGAAGGAATGGGTAAAGTTCCTAAAATTAATAGGGCCGGGGGGGGAAATTGTTCCCGTTGGGCGCACCAATATTGCCATCCCGCCACCACAATGCCGGGGGTTAAGCTGGGGGTCGGTTCCACCTTCACCAAGGAGCCGAATTGAGCCGCTAATTGACTGCCCAATTGGGCTTTGAGGGGCAAATCATCAAGCAAAATTACTACGAAGGTATCCGGTTGTACCGCCATAACTTCCCCTAAAATTCGTTCAATTTCCGCCAGCAACATGGTTTGAAATGCCGGTGTGTTGGGCAATGGTAGGCGATCGGGTTGGTAAATGGTGAGGGCATCCTGCAAACGGTGGGGCAAAAATTTTAAACAAAGTAAATCTCCCAAACCTAGGGTTTTGCAGTAGGTGGGGGCGTTCTTTTTGGCGTCTAAAAAACTACCGATCAGGATAAATGTGGCCTGATGATCTTCTCTGTCACTCTCCCCTGGGCTGATTCCTTCCCAAATGGGTTTTAGCCAAGGTTGCACATTCACAGGGCTAAGGTGGAGACTTATTTTTCCCTCGTGTCGATCCACTTCCGCCCAAAGGAGATGATTATCCGCTTGCTCTTGCCAAAATTGCCAGAATTGCCGAATTTTTTGGATATTAGGATTGCCATGGTTATTCTGCCTGGGGATAATTTCCAGTTGTTCCATCACCGCTTGATTTAATTCCGTCAATTCTTCTTTATCCAGGGGATAACAGCCGTGGGGATTAACCGGGCGGGAAAATAGGGACTGACTAAGGCGACTCCAGTGGGTTAGAGCTTGGTCTTGGCTGTGGGGAGTTTGGGCAAATAGGGATTGCAGGGTGGCCCAGTCCAAGGGGTGGGAAAGAAAATCCCTCGTCCAGTCCTCTAAATATTCCACCTGCTCGATCGCCGTTAAGGCCGGTTGAGGGGATGATGGATGGGCTAAGCTTTCCCCTAACCATTGCTGGGGAGTAACGATTTCTGGCCAGGTTAAAACTAAGTTGGAATCACTGTGCCACAGCCAATCTTCTAGGGATGGTATGATGTCGCGCTCCAAATCCTGTTGACGTTTTGCGGTGGTAACCAAACGAATTTGGCGATCGCTGAGTAAGCAGGGTAGGAGATAACTGGGACCATAGGTGGGGGGTAAGCAACCGGTTTGAATCAGGGCCGATCGCCGTAAACGCAGAGCTCGGGAAACTAACCGCCCCATGGTCAAAGAATGGGGCCAGGGGGGAATAGTTTGCTGTTTTTGCCGACTTTTGAGCAGATAGTGAACTTTGGTTTCAAGTAATCCCATAGGGGTGTTTTTTTCGGCTACTACCGGGATCTATGCCATGATGGTGAGTTAAAGAAATCAATGTCATTAAGGTTTAAAAACATGGCTGAAATTCAGTTTTCTAAGGGAGTAGCAGAAACCGTTGTGCCAGAAGTTCGCCTCAGTAAGTCTAAGGACGGCGAGAGCGGCATGGCAAGATTTTATTTCTTGGAACCCACAATTCTAGCGAAAGAAAGCACCGATGATATTACCGGGATGTACCTAATCGACGATGAAGGGGAAATCATCACCCGGGAAGTAAAAGGTAAATTTATCAATGGCCGCCCCACGGCGATCGAAGCCACGGTAGTCCTGAAATCCCCAGTGGAATGGGATCGTTTTATGCGCTTTATGGAACGCTACGGCGCGGAAAATGGCCTGGGTTTCTCCAAGTCTGAATAATCTTAAAATCCTAATCCTCCGTGGCGATGATTAAATCCCTGGCCCCATCTCCCCAGTCTGGCCGAGCCTGGCCCTATTGGTATTTGGTCCCCATCTATCCCTATGGCCAAAGACAAACTTTACTGCGGGAGGTGGTGCCGGAAACCATCTGGGTGTTTGAGCAGGTGCAGGGGATTTTTTATGTGGTGGTGCCTATCCGCATGACGGTGGTGCGCCTTGGTACCGGGGGACTGTTGGTGTATGCCCCGATCGCCCCCACGGAGGAATGTTTAGCCCTATTGGGGGAACTAACGGCCAAATATGGCCCGGTGAAATATATTATTTTGCCTACCATTTCCGGGTTGGAACATAAGGTAAACGTGGCCCCCTTCGCCCGTCGTTGTCCAGAAGCAACCGTATATGTGGCCCCAGGACAATGGAGTTTTCCCCTCAATTTACCCCTGAGTTGGCTGGGCTTTCCCGGCGATCGCACTAAAGTTTTACCCGCTGACAGTGCCGAAACCCCCTTTGCCGGGGAATTTGATTATGCCTACCTCGGCCCTTTGGATTTACGCCTAGGACAATTTGGGGAAGTAGCCTTTTTCCACTGGCCCAGCCATAGTTTGCTGGTGACGGATACTCTGCTAGTTTTATCGGAAAATCCCCCGCCGGTATTGGAGTTAGACCCGACTCCGTTACTCTTCCATGCCAAGGAGCAAGCTGGGGACAACGTTGAAAATACCCTAGCTAATCGGGCCAAAGGGTGGCAAAGGATTTGTTTGTTTGCGCTCTATTTCCAAGCCAGCACCCTAGAAGTATCCAAATGGGGTCAAGTGTGGCAGGAAGCAAAGCAAGTTGGCGATCGCCGTCGGGAAAATTATTTTGGTCTATATCCCTTCCAGTGGCGTAGAGATTGGCAGAATACTTTTCAAACCCTGTGGGGGGGAGGAAAAGTCCGGGTGGCTCCCATTTTGCAAGAATTGATTCTCAATCGGGAACCGGAAACGGTTTGGCAATGGGTAGAAAAAATTGCCAGTTGGCCAGTGGAAACCCTCATTCCCGGTCACTTTTCCGCTCCGGTGGCTACCAATGGAGAACAAATCCGCCAAGCCTTTAGTTTTCTGGAAAAGTCTTCCTCTAACAATGAAGGATTATTACCCCAGGAAGATAAGCAAACTCTCCAAAGTATCGATCAATTTCTTGTACGCTGGCGCATCACCCCCCCACCGGCTAGTAAACGTGAATAGACTATAGAAAAATTAGCGGGAATTTACAATGAATTATAGAAACTACATTACGATTGAACCCAATAAACGAGGAGGTAAACCTTGTATACGCGGCTTGCGTATCACTGTTTATGAAGTGCTCGAATATCTAGCTTCTGATATGACTGAGGCGGAAATTCTTGAAGATTTTCCCGATTTAACCCGAGAAGATTTAAAGGCTTGTATTGCTTATGCTGCCGACCGTGAACGTCGATTAATGATTTCTCCCCTGTCTGCATGAAATTATTGTTTGACGAAAATCTCTCGCCAAAATTGTCCATTCGATTAGGTGATCTCTTTCTTAATTCTCTTCATGTACGAGATGTTGGAATGGAGGCTACAATTGACCCTATCGTTTGGGATTATGCAAAAAATAATGACCTAATGATTGTCTCTAAAGATGCAGATATGCACGATCTTAGTCTTGTGCTTGGTAGTCCTCCCAAAGTCATTTGGCTTCGATTAGGAAACTGCTCTACCTTACAAGTCGAAAATTTACTGCGTCGAGAATTTAGCATGATCCAATTATTTTATGAAGATAAAAATTCATCTTTGCTTGCTCTCTCATAGCACAATCCCTACGTAGATTTCCACAAAAATATTAATGCCAACTCTTTTCCGAGAAATATAAAATTTTATGTTTGACTTTGAGGTGGATCCCAAAAGTCGGGCCAGAAGTAAGAAGATTGACATACTCTCCCTCTAAGCTTCGCTATAGAGAGAGATTCTTGTTACTGGTTCAGCGACATCACTTACTATTTCAAGTTTCCTATCCATAGCAGAGGCGATTATCTCCCCAGTCGTTCCCTCTTACGAGGCAGTTTCCTTTTGCCCAAAGGTACTGTTTTGCCACTCAATCCCTAACAACTTCATACCTTTTTGAAGGATATTCATTGCCGCCGCAGTATCACGACAAGCTTCAAACCCACAGCTAGGACAAGTATGTGTCCTGGTGCTTAAAGTTTTCTTGACTCGATGACCACAATTAGGACAATCCTGGCTTGTATAGGCGGGATTAACGGAAACAACAGCCTTGTCCCAAATCTTCCCGTAGTAGTCCAGCCATTGAGTGAACTGATACCAACTAGCATCGGAGATTGACTTAGCCAAAGAATGATTCTTGACCATGTTCGCTATCCTTAAGTCTTCGTACACCACGACATCATTAGATGCCACCACGCACCGAGCTTGCTTAACCGCCCAGTCTTTACGTTGGCGTTGAACTTTAAGATGAACTTTACCGAGTCGTTTCCTTTGCTTGTGGTAGTTGTTTGATTGAGGCTTAGCACCTTTTACAAACCTTTTGCTTAGTCGCCGTTGCTGACGTTGCAATTGTTTCTCAGCTTTCCGCAAGAACTTAGGATACTCAACAGCGTTATCGTTTTGATCCTTGTAGAAATACTTCAAACCAAGGTCTAAACCAATAACATTTCCTGTGAAGTCACCTTCTTCCTTACGGTCTGCATCAAAGAGAAACTGAGCGTAGTATCCATCGGCACGACGAACAACCCTCACACGATTGATTTTTAATCGGTGTAGGTCTTCCCTTGTTTCTCCGTTGCAGAATACAGAAAATGTGCCAGCCTTAAAACCGTCAGTGAACGTAATTTGCACACAATCATCTGATAGTTTCCAGCCAGACTGCTTATATTCAACGGAGCGACAATGTTTTTTGAACTTTGGGAACCCTTTCTTTTTGTCGCCCTTACGGCAACGAGAATAGAAGCTAGATATAGAAGCCCAGGCACGTTCCGCACTTGCTTGACGGGCAGTAGAGTTAAGCTTTTTGGCAAACTCAAATTCCTTCGCCAAATCTTTTGAGTTAACATACAAACCTGGTTTACCCACCTCTTGGTTGTCCATCCAATGCCTTACACACTTATTCCGAATAAACTGTGCGGTGCGAATGGCTTCATCAAGAGCTTGGTATTGCTCCTGCGTTCCGTTTAGTAGCTTGGCTTCTCTTACTAACATCCTGTTATTTTATCACGACCAAGTCTAGATAAGAAAGTGGAAGTTAAGTCGCACGGCACATCTCCCCCCAAGCCTATCGGTTATGGGCGGAGCATTCCCGCGCCATCCGTTTTGGTAAAGCTCCGAAATGTAGGAATCAATCAAAAGACTACATAGCAGGCAACGTATTTAAACTTTACCCATAAACTTTCCTCGGCTGTGCTTTTTCTTTTAGAGCTTTCCCCCCTGTCTAGTTTTTTGGAGTCCACCTCAACCCCTTTCATTAACGGCAGGTTTTGAAAAAATAATGCCTTGTTTAGATTGTTAACTTTCTTTCGCCGTGGGTCGGGATAAGATGTGAACAGACAAGAATGGGTTGGCCAAAAAATTTGCCGTGTATTGTCAAACCGGGAGAGCTAACTAGATGAACTATCGTATTGTTATCGTCAGCGGTGTAATGACTGCTTTCTTAGGCTCCGTATTCGGCTGGGGTATGGGACAAATTGCCCTCCGTCAACGCCCCAGTCAAGTCCAAGTCACCATGAGTCAACCCTATCGAATTTTTTACCAGCGTCGCCTGGTGTGGATTGGGGCGATCGGTGGTTTTGTCTTGGGGGCGGCTCAGGCCTGTGTGCTGGGGGAAAAAAAGCGGGAAGATGAGGAGGCAAAAGCTGAAAATACCAAGGTGGAGAAAGACCTTTTTTGATAACGGTTCAAATAGAATCCCCCGAAACATTACGAAATGTAAAGTATAATGATTTTCAACCAGTAAACCCTTTTAAACCATAGCGAGACAGTAGCCCATGCGAGTTGTGATCGCCGGAGCCGGATTAGCCGGATTAGCCTGTGCCAAGTATTTAGCCGATGCAGGCTTTACCCCCGTTGTGTTGGAACGTCGGGATGTGTTGGGGGGCAAAATCGCCGCATGGAAAGATGAGGATGGGGACTGGTATGAAACGGGTCTGCACATTTTTTTTGGGGCTTATCCCAATATGTTGCAGTTATTTAAGGAATTAGACATCGAAGACCGCTTGCAGTGGAAAGAGCACAGCATGATCTTCAACCAGCCGGAAAAGCCGGGTACCTATTCCCGCTTTGATTTTCCTGATATTCCTGCCCCCATTAACGGCTTGGTGGCCATTTTGCGGAATAACGATATGTTGACCTGGCCAGAAAAAATCCGTTTTGGCCTAGGACTTTTACCCGCCATTGTCCAGGGTCAGAGTTATGTAGAAGAGATGGATAAATACACTTGGTCGGAGTGGATGGCGAAGCAAAATATTCCCCCCCGCATTGAAAAAGAAGTTTTCATTGCCATGAGTAAGGCCTTGAACTTCATTGACCCTGATGAAATTTCCGCTACCATTTTGCTCACCGCCCTGAACCGCTTTTTGCAAGAAAAAAATGGTTCTAAAATGGCGTTCTTAGACGGAGCGCCACCGGAACGCCTCTGTCAGCCCCTAGTGGATCACATTACGGAACGGGGGGGAGAAGTACACCTCAATGCGCCCCTAAAGGAGATTTTGCTCAACGAAGATGGAACCGTTAAGGGTTACCTGATCCGGGGTTTAAACGGGGAGCAGGATAGGATTATAACCGCAGATTTGTACGTTTCCGCCATGCCGGTGGATCCCCTCAAAACCATGGTGCCGGCCCCTTGGCAGGATTATCCTGAATTTAAGCAAATCCAAGGGCTGGAGGGAGTCCCGGTCATTAACCTCCATCTTTGGTTTGATCGCAAATTAACCGACATTGACCATTTGTTATTTTCCCGATCGCCGTTATTGAGTGTGTATGCAGACATGAGTAACACCTGTCGGGAATATAGCGACCCGGACAAATCCATGTTGGAGTTGGTATTGGCCCCCGCCCACGATTGGATTAACAAATCCGATCAAGAAATTGTTGATGTAACCATGGCGGAAATTAAGAAACTTTTCCCCCAACATTTTGCCGGGGACAATCCCGCCCAATTACTTAAGTCCCACGTAGTCAAAACCCCCCGCTCTGTTTACAAAGCAACCCCCGGTAGGCAAGCCTGTCGCCCCGATCAAAGAACCTCGGTGAAAAACTTTTATCTCGCTGGGGACTTCACTATGCAAAAATACCTAGGCAGTATGGAAGGGGCCGTCCTCTCCGGTAAACAATGCGCCCAGGCGATCGCCGCAGATTTTTCTCCCCAGCCCCAACCCCGGCCCCGGAAGCAATGACCGTCGGCTAAAAGCCCTGGATTTCCCGGCAATATTCCTGACAAATGGCAACCCTAATGCGACAATGCTAAATGGCTAACGGTCAAATTTCCCCCCAGCGTGCAGTTACCAACTCCCAACCTTGGTCGCTGACCTCCGAACCCCGTCCGTCCTTAATGTTACAACTGCCTAAACCGTCTCCATCCGCAAAGCCCTGTGCTTCTGTTGAGGAAGCCTATGAAATTTGTCGTCAAGTAACCGCCCAGTACGCCAAAACCTTTTACCTGGGAACTTTACTGATGCCCCCGGCTAAACGGAAAGCCATTTGGGCAATTTACCTATGGTGTCGCAGAACGGATGAGTTGGTGGACGGCCCCAAGCGGCCACCACTACCCCGGAAACCTTGGATGATTGGGAAAAACGTTTAGAGGGTATTTTTGCAGGCCATGCCCAGGACGATGCCGATGTGGCCCTGGTGGATACCCTCGAAAAATTCCCCCTCGACATTCAGCCCTTTCGGGACATGATTGCCGGGCAAAGGATGGATCTCTACCGTTCTCGCTACCAAAGCTTTGAAGAATTAGACCTCTATTGTTACCGGGTGGCGGGGACTGTGGGACTGATGTCCAGTGCGGTTTTAGGGGTGGATATGGGCAATGGTAAAGCCCCCTGGCAGCCCGATGCGGTGTACATTCCCCAGGAAGAGGCGATCGCCCTCGGAGTAGCCAATCAGTTGACCAACATTCTGCGGGATGTGGGGGAAGATGTGGAACGGGGTCGTATTTATTTACCCTTGGAAGATTTAGAGAGATTTAACTATACCGAAGAAGACTTATTTAATGGCGTAAATGACGAACGCTGGCAGAGCTTGATGAAGTTTGAAATTAATCGAGCCAGGGATTACTTTGAAGATGCGGAAAGGGGGATACGGGCCTTAAACCGGGATGCCCGTTGGCCTGTGTGGACGGCACTAATGTTATACAAAGGCATCCTCGATGTTATCGAAGCGAATAACTATAACGTGTTTGATTGTCGGGCCTATGTTCCCACCCCCAAAAAGTTATTGTACTTACCTGTAGCCTGGTTGCGGGCTCAAGTTTTGTGATTTTACCAGTATCATTATTTAGAATTTAGAGCCTGTTTGCAGAGTTTTAGTTTGCCTAAAATCGACCTACTAGAGCTCCAGCAATAAGCAATCCAATAACCCTAATCCCAAGCTGATTATGATTATTAGCCAACAAAAACAGCCGCAACTGTAAAAAGTTAAACGGCTGAATTGAGTACAACTTCTTCGGCGAAATCTAGAAAACTAACGCTTCGGCGATCGTTTTGTTATAGATAATCCGCCCAGGGGTGGTTTGGATATATTGGGTGATAATTTCTCCGTCAGCGGCTTCCCGCACTTTCCGTTCCCGGTAATATTTCATCACCGTGCCATCCCCTAGATCCTCAGTTTTGACAACCTCTGTGTCTGGTTTTTCTGTCACCACATCGTCGTCTAAATGGCGAATCCAAATCTGGGAATGGAGATCCACCTGGCCGTGGTCATAGGCCCGTAGAGCATCCTCAATGCCCGCAAAGTAACGCCCAGCACCCTTTTGGGCATTGGGATTTTCGGCGGTGAGGTAATAACATCCCAAAACCATATCCTGGGATGGGGCCACAATGGGTTTCCCCGTGGCAGGGGAAAGAATATTATGGCAAGCCAACATCAACAGACGGGCTTCACATTGGGCTTCCAGGGAAAGGGGAACATGCACCGCCATTTGGTCCCCGTCAAAGTCAGCGTTAAAAGCCGGACAAACGAGGGGATGGAGTTGGATAGCCCGTCCTTCCACCAAGACTGGCTCAAAGGCTTGAATACCCAAACGGTGCAGGGTAGGGGCTCGGTTTAGCATGACCGGGTGTCCGGTGATCACTTCTTCCAGCACCCCCCAGACTTGGGGGTCTGTTTTGAGAATCAGTTTCTTGGCCGCTTTGATGTTGTTGACAATGCCCAACTTAATCAGACGGTGGATGACAAAGGGTTGAAATAGCTCGATCGCCATTTCCCGGGGCAAACCACACTGGTAAATTTTGAGATTGGGGCCGACCACAATAACGGAACGACCGGAGTAGTCCACCCGTTTACCCAGTAAGTTCTGGCGGAAACGACCCTGTTTCCCTTCAATGATGTCGGAGAGGGATTTTAGGGCCCGGTTATTGGCCCCCACCACAGTGCGGCCTCGGCGGCCATTATCAATTAAGGCATCCACCGCTTCCTGGAGCATCCGCTTTTCGTTGCGGACAATGATTTCGGGGGCAAGGATTTCCTGCAAACGAGCTAGGCGATTATTACGGTTGATGACCCGGCGATATAAATCGTTTAAGTCAGAGGTGGCAAAACGCCCCCCATCCAACTGCACCATGGGGCGTAAATCCGGGGGAATGACGGGAATTACATCTAAAGTCATCCATTCTGCCCGGGATTCGGTGGCGATGAAGTTATCAATCACCCGCAGACGTTTGATTAGTTTGGCCCGCTTTTGACCTTTGCTGGCTAAAATTTCTTCCCGTAATTTTTCCGCCACTTCCTCCAGGGGCAATTCCGCCAATAACCGTTGCACCGCCTCGGCCCCGATCCCTACTTCAATGCCTTCTAATTCAGAATCTTCAGCATAGATTTGGTCTTCAATTTCCACCCACTGGTCTTCGGTGAGTAGTTGTTTATATTGCAAATTGCTGGCATTGCCTGGGTTGAGAACCACATAGGCGTTGAAGTAAACGATTTGCTCCACGTCCCGCAGAGCCATATCTAGCAAAATGCTGAGGTAGCTGGGAATACCTTTGAGATACCAAACATGGGTGACGGGGGCCGCTAGTTTGATGTAACCCATCCGATGACGACGTACCCGGGATTCGGTTACTTCCACCCCACAGCGTTCACAGACGATGCCCCGGTGCCGCACCCGTTTATATTTGCCGCACCAGCATTCCCAGTCCTTAGAAGGTCCAAAAATCTTTTCGCAAAACAGACCATCCATTTCCGGCTTTAAAGTCCGGTAGTTAATGGTTTCAGGTTTGGTGACTTCCCCCACTACGGTGCCGTTGGGCAGGGTTCTTTGCCCCCATTGACGGATCCGTTCTGGGGAGGCGATCGCAATTTTGACGTAATCAAACCGAGGTTCTGCTTGGGCTTTCATGCTGGGCTAAAACTTTGTTAACGGGACAAACTTGACGGGGGGTCAGGCTAAGGTAAACTTTCCTAAGAATTACTGACCGAACAGCTAAAACAGCCTAATATGGCTGGGGCTGTCTCAGGGAAAATATTACAAGGAGATCTTGCAGAGATACGCTTTGCGCCACGCCAATGGGTGGTTTTAATGGGTTTGGTTAGTGACAACAGTAGATTAACGTAGAATGCGGAGAAACAAAAAAATTCAGACCCTTAATTGTACGATATTTTTCTCCCCCAAAATTATTTGACTTTTTTTAAACAAATTCTTTCAACCCTATTTTTGTCGTTATGAGTCTGACCATCGCCGATTATCAATCTTTTTTGCGGGAGATAGAACCCTTTGCCCAGCTTCCCTCCGAGGCGATCGCCGAAATAGCGGCCAAATTCAGACCACTGCGGTTTCGCATGGGACAAATAATCCTAGCCCGGGGGAAATTGGCCAATAGTGTTTATTTTCTTGTCAGTGGCCAGGCTCGACTATTGGGGTATGATCCCGGCACTGGCTTTCCCGCCACCATGGCCCTGCTACAAAACGGGGCAGTAATAGGGGATAACAACGCCATTAGGAACGTGCCCTGTGAAACGGCGATCGCCTCCACAGAGACCATCTGTGCCAGTTTAACTAGGGATGAGTTTTTAAACCTGGTGGACAAATACCCCGAACTACAACGGGTTTACCGCGACCAATGTGGCCGGGTGGAATTATTCGATCTTTTGGGGGAACAACTGCAACGGACGGCCCAGGGCAACGTGGATATACGGCAATTAACCCTGGATACCCTCCCCTACAGCCAAGTCTATGAACTGAAGCCCGGTTCCCATAAACTTCCCAGCGACCTCCCCGACCCCCACAAACTTTGGATGGTCAGTAGTGGAGAACTAGAGCAATGCCCCAAGGGGAGTCCATTGCCATCCCCTGACCAACCCCTAGTCCTCAAAGCCAGCACCCTTGTGCGTTTGATCGGTGTTCCCCCCCTTTCCCAGTCCATGCAACCGGGCTACCAAAATGGGGGAAATAACGGTGGAGAAATGCCCCTGGCAACGGTGACAACGCTGGCTCCGGAAGATTCCCCCTGGGATGATATTCCCTATGCCGACCCTAATCAGTTGGGGGAAGCGGTCGTTGAAGAGACGGTGGTTAAGGCTGGCCGGAAAAAATATCCCATTGTGCGGGCCAATAATCCCACCGATGCAGGGGTAGCCTGCTTCCAAATGATTAGTCAATATTTTGGTATGCCTTTCCGCCGGGATATTATCCAGCGCATTGTCACCGAAGAAATTAAACGAAGCCAAGCCCTATCCCTGCCCGTTTGTGGAGCGATCGTGGAGTTGATGGGCTTAACTAGCCAGTTGGTGACGGGTGCCCGTCGGGGCCTTTGGCCAGTTAACAGTTCCTTTTTTGATCCGCTGGCAGGATAGTTTAGCCCTGGTCTATGAAGTAGGCGATCGGGAAGTAAAAATTGTTATTCCAGAACTGGGACTGATCAAGCGCAAAACCATCGATTTTCTAGAAACCTGGGGGGAAGAAGGTCAAGGGGACGTGTTGATGATGCACCCTTCCAAAGACACCCCCCAGGAACGTTTTGGCTTGAGTTGGTTCGGGCCAGCCTTGGTTAAATATCGCTATATTCTTCTGCTGGTTTTCGTTGCCTCTTTCTTCGTGCAACTGTTCGGCCTGGTTAACCCTTTGATGATCCAAATCATCATTGACAAGGTAATTGTGCAAAACAGCAAAGATACTCTCCAGGTGTTAGGGATAGCCCTGGTGTCAATCGCCATTTTTGAAGCCCTGTTGAGTACCCTGAGAACCTATTTATTTGTCGATACCACCAACCGGATTGACATGAGTTTGGGGTCAGAGATCATTGACCACCTGCTCAGATTACCCCTGCGTTATTTCGAAAACCTGCCGGTGGGGGAAATTTCCACCAGGGTTAATGAGCTGGAAAATATTCGTCAATTTTTGACGGGTACGGCCCTAACGGTGGTGTTGGACTCAGTATTTTCTGTGGTCTATATCGTCGTGATGATTATTTACAGTCCTCTGTTAACGGCGGTGGCCCTGGGGATTGTGCCTATTTTTGTAGTATTGACTTTGGTTTTTTCCCCCCTCATTCGCAGACAATTGCGGATTAAAGCCGAGCGCAATGCCCAAACCCAGTCCTATCTGGTGGAGGTGATGTCTGGTATCCAAACCGTTAAAGCCCAAAACATTGAATTGCGCTCCCGTTGGCAGTGGCAGGATAAATACTCTCGCTACGTGGGGGCGGGTTTTAACACCGTCATTACTTCTACCCTGGCGGGTTCCTCCAGCCATTTTCTTAACCAATTGTCTGGTCTGCTAGTGCTATGGGTCGGGGCTTCCCTCGTGTTAGATGGAGATTTAACCCTTGGTCAATTAATCGCTTTTCGCATCATTGCTGGTTACGTAACTTCCCCCATTTTACGTTTGACCCAACTCTGGCAGAACTTCCAGGAAACGGCCCTATCTTTAGAACGTTTAGCGGACATTGTTGACACCCCCCAGGAGTCGGAACGCGATCGCCAAAATATCCCTATGCCGGAAATCAAAGGGGAAGTGAAGTTCGAAAATGTCAGTTTCCGGTTTAAAAAACAGGGCCCCATGCAGTTGACCAATGTTAATTTGTCCTTTAAGCCTGCCACTTTTGTAGCTTTGGTAGGACAAAGTGGGGCGGGAAAAAGCACCCTGACAAAACTACTGTCTCGACTCTATGAACCGGAAGCCGGGCGAATTTTGGTGGATGGCCTAGACATTGGCAAAGTGGAACTCTATTCCCTCCGGCGTCAGGTAGGGGTTGTGCCCCAGGAAACGTTGCTGTTTGAAGGCACGATACAAGAAAATATCGCCCTGACTAATCCCGATGCTGGCACCGAAGAAATTATTAACGCCGCTAAAGTGGCCGCCGCCCACGAATTTATTATGACCCTGCCCAACGGTTACAACACCAGGGTGGGAGAACGGGGAGCAAGTCTTTCCGGTGGTCAAAGACAACGGATTGCCATCGCCAGATCGGTATTGCAACGGCCCCAAATCTTGGTTTTAGATGAAGCCACCAGCGCCCTCGACTACATCACAGAACAACAAGTGTGTATAAACTTAGGGGAAGCTTTTCGGGATCACACAGTTTTCTTCATTACCCACCGTCTGAGTTCCGTTCGTAGTGCAGATGTAATCGTTATGATGGATCAAGGCTCCGTGGTGGAGCAGGGAAGCCACGATGAATTAATGGCCTTGAAGGGTCGTTATTATTACCTTTACCAACAACAGGGAGCTGGTAGTGAAGATATAACCTAGATTTAGTCTCTAGGCTTAATCTAAACAGAATCCATTCCAAATCCCCCACTTTTCCTCTCACATTTGTCCATAAAAGTCCGTAAACCTTGGCGATCGCCTCCAGAAATATGAAAAGCTCTACCCAAGAACAATCCCCCCAACGCAACGGCCACAAACCCAATGGCACCGACGGAACCCTAGCGGACATTAATGAACAGGAAAAGAAAGCTAAAGCCCCTGTGGCCCTAACCTCCAATTCATCCCTTTTTCAGCCGGAACAGACCATCGTTATGCGCCAATCCCCCATGTGGGCCCGGGGCATTGCCATCGTCATCATTGGGGTAACGGTAACGACGGTAGCGTGGGCGTCCATCGCCACCATTGAGCAAGTCATTCCCGCCACAGGGCAACTCAAACCAATACAAAAGGTGAAGGACATTAATGCCCCCTTGAACGGGGTAGTCAAGGCCGTGTTGATAAAAAATAACGATCAGGTTAAAAAAGGCGATGTGCTGGTGGTTATGGACTCCAGCAGTACCAAAGCAGAATTGAATGCGGCCAAAAATATCCGGGCCAAGACTCTCCAGGAAAATGCTTTTTACCGCACCCTTCTACAAAATGGTTTAGCCGGAGCGGCCCTACAAAATGCCGTTACCCAACTTAACCTCCCCTGGGAAGTGGTGGCCCTCGCCAACAATCGGGCTGAATTGATCAACGAGAATGGGCTTTATCGTTTGCAATTGGGGCTAAAGGCTGGCAATAATGCCGCAAATCTGAGTTCGGAACAGGCTTCTCGCCTGAGTATGTCCCGCTTTGAACTGGAAAGTCGCATGACCGCCGCCCAGTTAGAAATTCAGCAACTGCAGAAACAGCTGCAACAGGCGGGATTACAGTTGGCCTCGGAAAGAAGGCAATTGAACGAAGATCAAAAAATTCTATCAGGACTACTAGCCCGTAACACGGCGGCCCTCAATGAGGCGGAAAAAAGTTTAGAAATTGAAGCGGGCATCGTCGACAGTATGACCCCGTTGCTTGAGGAAGGGGCCCTGGCTCGCTTGCAGGTGGAAAAACAACAGCAATCCCTTAATGATCGTACCCAGCAGTTAATCGAGCAAAAAGTTAACACCGTCGTGGAAGTCGATCGCCAGAAACAACAGATTGATTCTCGGCAAGCGGAAATCCAACGGCTACAAACGGAACAAAACCGTTTACAAAATCTTGTTTCCCAAGCCCAGGCCCGTTTAGCAAACACCAGCGCCATCACCGACAAAGAACTGTACGATCGCCTAGCGGATAACAATAAACGTCTGTCGGAAATTGATAGTCAGATTACCAAAATCATTGTGGATAACGACAAGCGTCTAAATGAGCTGAACGCACAAATCCAACGGGCGGAGGTCAATCTTGGATACCAAGAAATTACAGCCCCGGTGGATGGGGTGGTTTTTGATCTCAAAGCAACCCCTGGTTACGTTACTCCCCCTAACCAAACAGAGCCTCTGTTAAAAATTATCCCCGCCGATAGTTTGATCGCCGAAGTGGATGTTACCAACAAAGACATTGGTTTTGTGAGGGTTGGAATGCCTACTGATGTTCGCATTGACTCCTTCCCCTACAGCGAATTTGGCGGCGTCAAAGGGGAAGTGGAATATGTTGGGTCCGATGCCCTACCGCCGGATCAGACTTATCAGTATTACCGTTTTCCCGTCAGAATTAAGCTAGACAGCCAGGAATTGGTAACCCAAGGTCGGAAAATTCCTCTCCAGTCTGGGATGTCCGTCACCGCCAACATTAAGGTTAGGGAAAAACGCACCGTGATGAGTATCTTTACGGAGTTATTCACCAAGCAAATCGAAAGTTTAGAAACCGTTCGCTAAACCCTATCTCCAATCCCCACCGGGGATGCTTGGGATAGAAGACCCACCGTTATCACTGTTAATTAATGTTGGCAGGGAAAAAATTCATTGTGCCTTTGCCCAGGTCACCCAATGGATAAACGGATAGGCCCAGACCAGGCTTATCAAGTTGCGGATAGGCGATCGCCCCTCAGTTACCGCTATGCCTTGACGGGCATTGTACTTAGGTTTTATGCATAAACTTTCCTCTGTTGAGGTTTTCAGTTTAGAGCTTTCTACCCTGTCTAGTTGTTTGGGGCCATTTTTCAGTCCACTTCTTTCACCCAGGGTCAGTGCGAGGAAAGGGAATTCCCGCTCACACTAGTTAAATTTTTGCTTAGCTTGTTCGTAGATGGCTTCAGTAATTTCCGTTATGCCCGCTTCCCTAGCAAAATTTTCGATTTTCTTGCGGGCGGCGGGGCGAACAAAAAAGGGAATTTCCTTAAGGCGGGCTTCGGCTTCCGTACTCCAAACAATGGCTTCGCTCATGGGCTAGGGGGTAAATTAACTAATACAAATAGATTTAATTTTTTTGCAAATTTCAGTCTGATCAGAGTTTTAACATATTTCCCCTATGACTGTAATCGTTGGGTGAACCCCAACCGTGATAATGCCGTTGGAGAATTGCCAAAATTTCCTGGGGATTCCCCACTGGGGTACGATAAAGGCCTACATTGTTTACCCCTAGATTGATCGCCTTACCCAGACTCAGTATGGATATTAAGCACGGCTTTGTGGATTCCATTGGCCACACTCCCCTAATTCGTATCAATAGTTTTAGCGACGAAACCGGCTGTGAAATTTTGGGCAAGGCGGAATTCCTTAACCCCGGTGGCTCCGTCAAGGATCGGGCGGCCCTAGGCATTATTGAAACAGCGGAAAGGGAAGGTAAACTTAAACCCGGTGGTACGGTAGTGGAAGGTACGGCGGGCAATACGGGCATCGGTCTAACCCACATTTGCAACGCCAAGGGCTATAAATGTTTAATTGTTATACCCGAAACCCAGTCCCAGGAAAAAATTGATCTGTTGCGGACTCTGGGAGCAGAGGTCAGAACTGTACCAGCAGTCCCCTATCGGGATCCCAATAATTACGTTAAGCTTTCGGGGCGCATCGCCGAAGAATTGGATAACGCCATCTGGGCCAATCAGTTTGATAATTTAGCCAACCGTCAAGCCCATTACGACACCACCGGGAAGGAAATTTGGCAACAGACCGACGGCAAAATAGATGCTTGGGTAGCGGCAACGGGAACCGGGGGAACCTATGCCGGGGTGGCAATGTATTTAAAAGAGCAATCGGAAAAAGTGCAATGCGTGGTGGCGGATCCTCTGGGTAGTGGGCTGTACAGCTTTATTAAAACTGGGGAAATTAACCCCAACGGTAATTCGATTACCGAGGGCATCGGCAACAGTCGCATCACCGCCAATATGGAAGATGTGCCCATTGACGATGCGGTGCAAATTGACGACCCTGAAGCCCTGCGGGTGGTTTATCAGCTACTGCGCCGGGATGGTTTGTTTATGGGGGGATCGGTGGGCATTAACGTCGGGGCGGCCTATGCCTTGGCAAAAAAAATGGGCCAGGCCATACCATTGTGACTATCCTTTGCGACGGGGGAGCCCGTTACCAATCCCGTCTTTACAATGCGGAATGGTTAGCTACTAAAGGTTTAGCTATTCCTGCCCCCTAGCCCCCAATGGCAGGTAATCGAATTTAGAGTTTTCTAACCCAAATTTAATGAATTTAGACTTCCCCTTCCCAAGTAAATTTTTTGATGGTTAGGAGCGGGACAGATTGTTTCTTTCCCCGCCAGGCGATCGCCGTCCAATAATCATCAAACAAGGGCTGACTGGATAATTGCCAATGCTCCGGTTGGTAATCCGTTGGTAAGGATTGATATTTGTCTAAACTTTGGGCAAGGATAACTTGATCTAAGCCGCCACTTATACCCTGACCTGTTGCTTTTAAAAATGCTTCTTTGGCAGTCCACAGTTGATAAAAAGTTCTAGTTCTTTCTGATTCTGGCAGAGATTGTAATAGAACCTGTTCTGGGGGAGAAAAAAAACGTTTAGCCAGCTTTAAACAATTGGGCTTAACGGTCATTAATTCCAGATCAACTCCAATGGCTCCATCCCAATGTAAAGCAACTAAACCATAATTACCGCTGTGGGCAACGTTGAAATATGGTTGTTGCTTTTATTCCCCTATGTCTATTAACCAACTCAGGCTTACCTTTGGGGCCGTAGGTAAACTTTAATAATCTCGGAGAACAGCCAATATTTTTAGCTAGTAAAACTTTTAGGACTGTACGAACAATTAAGTATCGTTGTCTAGATTGGGGAGACTTAAGCCTTTGACTATGGGCAATTTCCTCCGAATCAAGAAAACGTGAATAACGAGAAGGTAAGGGGATGTTAGTAGGGCAAACCCAAACCTGGGGAAGATTCATTGCTTATTATTCCAGACTAAAAGTGATAGAAACCACCGCCGTAATATCCTTATCAATGGAGGAAGTGGCATAGGTTCCCGTAACACTAACGGTGATAACTTATTTCACTTAGGGGACGCAAAGAACTTTGGCTTTTCATCTGATTTTCCCGAAAACTACCCCGTTGTTGAAACAGAATAAAAGCGGCGATCGCCATTAGGAAATAGGCAAAACCCTTTTGTAAATTTTTGGCATCAATAAAAGTAGATAGGTAGGAACCCCATAAAATTCCCAAGGCGGCGAAGAACGTAAAACTTACCATGAGGTGATAGTCCAGCTCCACCCGGCCGAAATAGCCTAAAAATCCTGCTACGGAATTAAAGGCAATAATTAACAAAGAAGTACCGATCGCCTCTTTCATTGGTAATTTTCCCAACAATACCAGGGCCGGCACAATGGCAAAACCGCCTCCAACTCCCACCAATCCGGTTAAAACGCCAATGGCAATGCCTTCCGTTAATAGCCACAACCAACAATATTTACAAATGGGTTGGGGATAAACTTCTAAATCCGGCTCCAGGGCAGGGGAAATTCTATCCTCCTTATCCTGTTGTTGGGATTTGCGGATCATGAAAACCGCCGCCACCAACATTAATACCGCAAATAAAACTAACTGGAATGTGTCGGTAACGAAGGGATGGGCCGTTAGTTTTGCCCCGCCATAGGCCCCCACCATGGTGGCGGAACCAAAAATCAAAGCCTTGGGTAAATTGACGTTGCCCTTACGCCAATGGGGAATGACCCCAATCAGACTTACTGTGCCCACAATTACCAGGGTCATGGCGATCGCCGATTTGGGGGGAACCTGCATGACATAAACCAAAATTGGCAAGGCCAAAACCGAGCCTCCGCCCCCCAGCAGTCCCAAACTCAAACCAATGCAACCAGCGAGGAAATAGCCCAAAATTTGGAGCATGATTACTGTTCCCCCTAGAACTTTTTATCTATGATTAAGTGTATTTTTTTGTTTTTTATTTAATTCTTTTAATTACTTAATTTGGTTGTAGGGCAATTTGCCTAACAATGTAGCCATCATACAAGTTCCAGAAAGTCCCGCAAAAAGCAATCCAGCCCCAACAAAACCACTTAAAACGTAAAATCCTGGAGCCACAAAAGTTCCCAGTAATACCCCCGTTAACACTAGGGAACCGGCAATGATCTGCACCTGACGCATAATGCTAATGGGGGCATTTTTTGTCTTTACTGTCGGTAATCCGGCCTGCTTCCACGCCAGTAATCCCCCTTCTAAATGAATAACGTCCTCCACCCCAGCGGCCTTTAGTTTTTGCATCACATTGCCAGAACGATTACTACTTTGGCAGTACAATATGGTGGTTTTCCCTTCCCCCCGGGGTAATTGACTAGGGTTAAGGCTAGAAAGGGGTAGGGAATGGGCTCCGGCGATGTGTTCTCCCACAAATTCTAGGGGTTCCCGCACATCGACTAAAATTACCGCATCCTGTTGACGTAGTTGCTGGAGTGTTATGGGAGAAATGGTGGTGTTGGTTTTTGTTTGGCTAGTCATGGGGTTTTCCCTCAACGAATTGTAGAATAATTGATTAATTTTAACGCCTATTTAATGGCTATGGCTTGGCCAATAAAGTCTGCCATTCTTGCAGGACAAAGTAGGGAACTTTTATTTGACACTCTTGTCCTTTTAACGGTAGATTTAAATCCCAAATACTATTAAGTTCTAAATTCTGGAAGTCTGCCGTAATTAAAAATTGTCCAACATTTTCCCCAGGATTTTCTGCCGTTAACATATCAGGTAATTCCACCGTTGTTTCACCATTGGGATGGATAACTAGGGGGGCGGGATGCTGAAAAGCAATGTTTCCTGGAAATCCTACCAGGCGCAAATTAATTTCTTCGCTTTGACCATTTTTAACCCGTTTAAAAAGTACCACCTGCCAAGTTTGCCCCTGTTGATCCCGCAGGGATTGGCGAGATTGGTAAAGGGTTTGACCGGGCTTTTCAACAATTTCCCGCATCAGGGCCTGGGCTGGATTGGCCCATAAGGTTGAACAGGCAAGGCAAAGTAGGGTGCTAAAAGCAAATAGGGTTAGGGCTTTTTTTGACCATTGGTAGGCGGATTGTAGGGCGAGAACCATTATGTTCACCGGGGAATGGGATTTAAGCGGTCACGGGTCTTTGGCCACAGAGTTGATTGGCGGGGACGGCTTCCATTATTTTCTTCGGATCCGGCAGATTTAGACCATCCATAAATTGGATGAATTCCGGGCGATCGCGGCCCAGAAGGCGGGGATTAAACTGTTTTTCTTCCCCAATGGTGGAAACGGTTTGCCCATGGTAATCATGGCCGGGATACACCAGGGTGCTATCGGGGAGGGTAAATAATTTTTGGTGGATGACATCGTAGAGGGTTCCGGCATCCCCACTTTGGAAGTCTGTCCGCCCACAGCCCCGAATCAATAGGGAATCACCGGTTAGCAGATGGGTGTGGTTAACCAAAAAGGCTAAATGACTGTCGGTGTGGCCTGGGGTGGCGATCGCCTGGATGGGCACAGAACCCACATTAACAATTTCCCCATCTTCTAAGTGGCGATCGGCACAATCCACCTCTGCATATTGGGGAACTAGGTTTTGACAGCCAGTCAATGCCCGCAAGCGACCGGCTCCGGTAATATGGTCGGCGTGGACATGGGTTTCTAAGCAAAAAATCAGTTTTAAGCCTAATTCTTCCAATAAACGAACGTCCCTGTCCACTTGCTCTAGGACGGAATCCACCAAGGCGGCGGTCTTCGCCAAGGGGTCAGCAATTAGATAGGTGTAGGTGGAGGTTTCTGGATCGAACAATTGACGAAATAGCATGGTTTCTATTGACTCTACTCTTTACATAATGTTACAAAGGCACTGCAAGCGTCCATCTCCCTTTGGTGAGATATTTTGTTTTTCCCTTGGTTTAATTCTATAGTTCTCCCCGGAAAATAAGGGTAAACAATTATCCTTTACCCCATAGGCCCAGAGCGTATTTTGCTATGATCGAGGATGTCTTTCATCTAACCCTAGGATTATGTACTACTTGCCCCAGCCTCCCTATGTTCTCATTGCCGTAGGGCTTTTCGTTGGGATTTCCTGTGGAGCGGCCTTTGAGGCCACATTAAAAAAGAAAGTGAAGGTTTGGTTAAATACCCCCACCAGCACCCTCGGGGATTTGGATTTACAACTACCTTTTTTAGGTATCTGTGTGGGAGTGTGTGTATTTTTGGCTTCAGGGGTGCAAATTTTCTTGGGTGATGGATGGATTTCCTACGCCATTTCCATGCCCATTACAATTTTCATTGCGGCCTTGGTCTGGCGACAGTTGGATAGTTTACTCAAACAACTTAAGGCCGGTGGCTCCGCCGCAATTGATTTGGACGTTTTTTGATTTTTAATTTCAAACTTTTTTAATTTGGAAAATTTATCCCAAAGATCCATTGACAGCCATTTTACTCCACTCTTTTAAGACTGCTAAATAAGCAAAATTCTACCCATAATTATGGATTTACCAGTTCTTGGTTCCACCCTATTTTTTACTGTTTTTTCCCTAATTGGACTGGTATTTTTTATCCGTTCTTCCGTTAAAGACCGTACCCAAAAAATACGAGCTTGGATTGATAATCCAGAAGGGGGAATTCTAGATGAAATCAAGGCCCATCTTAATAATCGCGCCTATCGTATTACCAAGGTAGATCCTGTTCACCAGGCGATCGCCTTTGAAGGTAATGTGCAGGCCAGTCCATTTCTGGCGGTGTTCCTGAGTGTGCTGGCGGCCCTAGGCTTACTGTGTTTAGCTTTGGTGCTGGCGGTATTTTGGCCCCAAAGGGGATTTTTGTTTTTTTTCCTACTATGGTTAGCTCCCCTGGCCGGAACTTTTTATTGGCGTAGGGCCGCCAAGGTGGAATCCATAACTTTGGAGTTGGGGGATCCGGATCAACCAGCCCATCCTGGGCAATATCCCCTCACCATCACGGCCCATCGGGATGAATTGCGGGAGTTACAGGCCCAGTTTCCCCTGGATTGGCAGGGGGGCAGTTCCCATTAATTTGTTCAAATCCCTATCTCACCAATGATTGAGCTTTATCAACTGTAGCGAATACCTGCCTTTTCAATGCGATTGAGAGCTTCCCCTAGGCGATCGCCATCGGCAATTAAACTCAAACGAACATAACCCTCACCCCCTTCCCCGAAGGCATTGCCTGGGGTCATAACTACGCCGGTTTTTTCCAACACGGTGAGGGCGAAATCGGTGGAAGACAGTCCCACAGGGCAAGGAACCCAGAGATACATGGTGGCCTGGGAAGGGGTGATATTCCAGCCCAGTTTTTCCAGACCCGCAATGACAAAATCCCGCCGCTGTTGATAGCGTTGCCGCACTACTTCGATATAACTTTCGGGAAGACTAAGGGCGGTTTCTGCGGCTTTCTGTACCACCCTAAAAATGCCGTAATCCAAGTTCGTTTTCAAAGTTCTTAGCCCCTGGATAATCTCCTGATTACCCACCACAAAACCGACCCGCCAACCGGCCATATTGTAGGTTTTAGAAAGGGTATGGAATTCCACACTGAAGTCTTTAGCACCGGGTATTTCCAATAGACTGGTGGGTTGATAACCATCAAAAGCTAATTCGGCATAGCAAAGGTCATGGACTAACATCACTTGGTAATGTCTGGCCCAATCGGTAATGGCTTCGTAAAATTCCCTGGGGGCGGTGGCGGTGGTGGGATTATTGGGATAGTTGAAATAAAGAATTTTGGCCCGCTGGGCGATCGCCTCTGGAATCTGATCTAGTTGGATGAGCCAATCATGCTGGGCCGATAACATCAGGGGATAAATTTCGCCCCCGGCAATCAAAGGGCCCCGAAAATGGGCGGGGTAGGAGGGGGTGGGAACAAGCACCAAATCCCCCGGATTGACATAGGCCAAAGCTAAATGTCCTAAACCTTCCTTGGAGCCAATCAGGGGTAAGGCTTCCGCATTGGGATCTAAATCTACGCCATACTGGCGGGCGTACCACCGGGTAATGCCCTGGCGAAAACTTTCGGTACCTTCAAAGGGCGGATAACCGTGGGCTTCGGGATTTTCCAGCTCGGCGATCGCCGCTTCAATAATTGGTTGGGGGGCTTTCCCATCGGGATTGCCCATGCCCAGATCAATCAAGTCCAAGCCCTGTTCCCTGGCTTTGGCTTTTAATTCATCGAGGCGGGCAAATACATAGGGAGGTAAGGCTTGCAGGCGATCGGCGCGACTAATCCAATTCAGACTCATTACCGGGGCAACTTTGGGACGTAGCAACCCATTGTCTCATTGACCGGCACCCTGTTACTGATCACCCCAGGGGATTTTTATAAAAATCTATGATTGCCATAGCCTAGGCCGCAGTGGAAATTTTAATAGTCTTGGGGGGTTGACTGTCCAAGGCCAATGCCCACTGGCGGATTAACCTGGCGATCGCCCTTTGGAGCAGACCTTCCGCCACCTGTTGTCCCATTTGCCGGGAGGTGGGGTTGACGATAATTTGACTGAGCACCGGCACTAACTTGAGGGGATCAAATCCGGGGGTATCCTTGAGAATTTGCCAAATATTTTGTAAATGTTGCCAAGTTTCCGGTTGATTGGCAACGGTGGGCAGAGAAGATGGTTTTACCGCTGGTGGTGGGGTAGATTTACCATTAAATAAATTGATGCCTTCTTGGATGTTGTAGCTCACCTGGGACCAGGTATTACGCCCTAATTGATCTATGCCATTAACTAATTCCGACACCAGGCGATCGCGGATAAACTGCCCCCGTTCCGAAAGTAAAAAGTCCGTAGCTTCATTGAGAATATAGTCAAAGGTGAAGTCCGCAGAATTTTTAGCATTACGCAATAAATTTTCTAGACGATTCCAGCGAAAACTACCATCTTTAAACAGTAATTCCCGGAGGGAAGTCCGTAATTCGTCCGACGGATCCGTGAGTAATCTTTTGGCAATGTAGGGATAGGCTTTGCTTAGCACTTTAAAATTTGGGTCAATACCAATGGCAATGCCTTCCAAGGTCACCATGGAACGGATAATTAACGCGTAATATGCCGGAACCCGGAAGGGAAATTCATACATCATGGCCGACATTTGATCGGTGATGCTTTTAAAGTTTAACTCTGCCACACTGGCCCCCAAGGCATTGCCAAAAACTTGACTGAGGGCAGGAATAATTGGTTTTAAATCCACATCTGTTTTAAGGAATTCTAATTTAACGTAATCCTTTGCCAGGGAATCAAAGTCCCGATTCACTAAATGCACCACGGCTTCAATCAAACCATACCTTTGGTAGGGCTGAATGGTACTCATCATGCCGAAATCTAAGTAGGCTAAACGACCGTTATCCATGGCCAGCAAGTTACCGGGATGGGGATCGGCATGGAAAAAACCATGTTCCAACAATTGCCGCAGGGAACATTGAACTCCCACTTCCACTAGATGGGTGGCATCAATGCCCTTAGCCTGGATCGCTCGGATATTGGTGAGTTTAATACCTTCAATCCATTCCATGGTTAATACCCGCCGACCGGTGTATTCCCAATAGATACTAGGGACATAAATTTCCGGTAAGGCACCATAAAGTTGGGCAAATTTTTCCGCGTTGATTGCCTCCTGAAAATAATTCATTTCCTCAAATACCCGACTGGCCAATTCATCGGTAATAGCTACGAGATCAGACCGTAATCTTTTCACCCAGCGCCGGGCCCAGAGGGAAAGGGAACGCATAATGTAAATGTCCAGGGTAATGCGCTTTACCAAATCCGGCCGTTGTACTTTAACCGCTACAGCTTCTCCAGTTTTTAATCTGCCTTTATAAACCTGGCCGAGGGAAGCCGCCGCAATGGGTTCCAGGGATAATTCAGCGTAAATTTCGTCCGCAGGAGATCCCAATTCTTCCTCAATAAAACGGTAGGCAACTTCGTTAGGAAAAGAGGGTAGTTGATCCTGGAGCGTGGTCAATTCATCAAGGAAAACTGGAGGGACTAAATCAGGTCTAGTGGACAGGGCTTGCCCTATCTTGATGTAGGTGGGGCCTAACTTCGTTAATAGCTCCCTTAGTTGGGCCGCTTTTTTCCCGGAAACCGTCGGATCTTTGCCCCAGAATTTTTCCCAGCGCATGCCGAGGAAGAACCAGAGTAGGGGAAAAATAATATTAATTAAACGCCCCAAAACCTGTAGCGGCCGCTTACGATAAAACTCCGTAATTAACTCTGGGTTATATTCCCAACTTTCCGGGAACATATCGCTCACTGGCCCCAAATCTTCTAAGTGACTTTTGGGCAATCGGGGAGGTCGGATTTCTTCCACCACGGCATCGATCACCACCGCTTTTTCATCATTTTCTACGGTGGGAAGGGGCATGGTTGCTGGGGACATGTTGATAGAGTCTGGGTTTTTAATGCTTGTAATGCTTAGGGATATTTGTCTGTGCTGGCTAGAACGTTGCCAAGACTAAGCTTTAAGTGGCATTCTAACGACAATGGGTTCGCCCTGGCTACCAAGCTGGGATGGGGAAAACCGTCGTTGATGGACGTTAGTGATTCTAATTGAGGTGCCTGTGTCCGTTGATTGGCCCCGTTTACAAAAGGCTTTGACTGTGGAGGTGGAACATGGCTTTCAAAATTTGCAGGGTAAGCAATATCGCTTTGGGGATTTTCTTTGTTTAACCTTCGGTAGCCCGCCTCCCCCCGGTCTTGCCCCGGGCGATCGCCATAGGTGGCGGGAGTTTGCCCAAAAATTTGCTGATTATGAAGGATTAGAGCAAAAGGAGCGACAGAGTTTAATTGCTAGTACCCGTAGGTTTTTGCACGAATTACGCCGCACGTTAGAATCCCCTCCGGTTACCCCGGCATCGCAACCCAGCCAACAAACCCAGGTTAATCGTCCCCAGGTTCAAGAATTTCGTCAATCTAAGGCGAATCCGGTGGAACTAATTACCCCCTTAACTGCGGTGGTTTCCCATAGTCAACAGCAAAGTAAACTGCTCAAGGGTTTGGGCTTGGAAACGGTGCGGGATATGTTGTTCTATTTCCCCCGGGACTATTTGGACTATGCCCAACAGGTGACCATTGACCAACTGGAAGCGGGAACTACGGTGACCATTGTGGGGCGGGTGGTGAGTTGTAGTTGTTTTACCAGCCCTAAAAATCAAAATTTAACCATTCTGCAAATTCAACTACGGGATCAAACTGGCCGCCTTAAGCTATCCCGTTTTTATGCGGGAAAACGCTTTGCCCATCGGGGTTGGCAGGAAAAAATCAAAAAACTTTATCCTCCCCATGCCGTTGTGGCGGCCTCGGGTTTAGTTAAATCCAATAAGTACGGTTTAACCTTGGATAACCCAGAAATTGAGGTGTTGGATCGCCACAGCCCCACCATTGATTCCCCCAAAGTTGGTCGAGTTTTGCCCATTTATCCCCTCACCGAAGGGGTAACTGCGGATTTTTTGCGGAAATTGGTGCTGGCCTGCCAACCGGCGATCGCCAAATTGCCCGATCCTCTGCCCCAAAAAATTCGGGAAAATCATGGCCTAATTGACCTGAAAACAGCCATTGCACAAATCCATTTCCCCGACAGCACCGACCAGTTAAGCCTCGCAAGAAGACGATTGGTATTTGATGAATTTTTCTATCTACAATTGGGATTTTTACAGCGGCGGCACCAACAAAAACAACAACAACAGAGTGCTATTTTTAACCCCAGCGGTGAATTATTAGAGAAATTTAGTGACCTATTGCCCTTTCGTTTAACCCCAGCCCAACAACGGGTAGTCAACGAAATTTTAGAAGATTTAAATAATACCAACCCCATGAATCGCCTGGTGCAAGGAGACGTGGGATCGGGAAAAACCGTGGTGGGGGTATTTGCTATTTTGGCGGCCCTACAATCGGGGTACCAAGCGGCCCTAATGGCGCCCACGGAGGTATTGGCAGAACAGCATTATCAAAAATTAGTGGGTTGGTTTAACCTCCTTTATTTACCGGTGGAATTGTTAACAGGTTCCACCAAAACTGCTAAAAGAAGGGAAATTCATTCCCAACTGGAGACGGGGCAATTACCCCTATTGGTGGGAACCCATGCTCTAATCCAAGATCCCGTTAATTTTCAACGATTAGGTTTAGTGGTCATCGACGAACAACATCGCTTTGGGGTACATCAGCGGGCAAAGTTATTAGCTAAAGGTAATGCCCCCCACGTGCTCAGCATGACCGCCACCCCCATTCCCCGTACCCTGGCTTTGACCCTCCACGGAGACCTGGAGGTAAGTCAGATCGACGAATTACCCCCTGGCCGTCAACCAATTAACACCACCGTTATTACTGCTAAAGAGCGGCCCCAAATGTATGACCTTATTCGTAGGGAAGTGGCCCAGGGGCGACAAGTTTATATTATCTTTCCGGCGATCGAAGAATCAGAAAAATTAGACATTAAAGCGGCGGTGGAGGAACATCAACATTTGAGTGAAAAGATCTTTCCCAACTTTAAAATTGGCTTACTCCATGGCCGTTTAAAAAGTGCAGAAAAGGAAGCGGCACTAAGGGCTTTTCGGGAAAAAGAAACGGAAATTATTGTTTCCACCACCGTTATTGAAGTGGGGGTTGATGTACCCAATGCCACAGTCATGGTCATCGAAAATGCAGAAAGGTTTGGCCTTTCCCAACTGCACCAATTACGGGGTCGGGTTGGTCGAGGCAGTCACCAATCCCATTGTTTATTGGTCACCAACAGTAAAAGTCCCGATGCCCGACAAAGATTGGGGGTAATGGAACAATCCCAGGATGGATTCTTTATCGCAGAAATGGATTTACGTCTGCGGGGGCCGGGGGAAGTGCTAGGGACAAAACAGTCGGGCTTACCGGATTTTGCCCTGGCGAGTCTGGTGGAAGATCAAGAAGTGTTGCTTCTTGCCAGGGAAGCGGCGGAAGCGATGATGGCTGATGATCCTCTTTTTGAGCAATACCCCGATTTGCAAAGGGAGTTAGCGGAACGATATCAAAAACTGGTGGGCGGTGAAATATTGACCTAACCTGGTTCGGATTGCCTTACCTCTGCTCCATAGGAATCAGGTTTATATTGGGAATTCAAGTTATTCCCAGTTCTCCTTTGCTCAAACCCTATGATTTGGCCTTTCAAAACCAGTACCCGTAAGAAAATTGCCCGCATTGAAGTAACCGGGGCGATCGCCGGTAACACCCGCAAAACTGTGTTGAAGGCATTAAAAACCGTGGAGGAGAAAAAGTATCCCGCCTTACTACTCCGTATTGATTCGCCGGGGGGAACAGTGGGGGATTCCCAAGAAATTTACACCGCCCTAAAGCAATTAAGCGAAAAAGTAAAAATTGTGGCTAGTTTTGGCAATATTTCCGCCTCTGGTGGGGTTTATATCGCCATGGGGTGCCCCCACATCATCGCAAATCCGGGCACCATCACCGGCAGTATTGGGGTGATTTTGCGGGGTAATAATCTGGAACGACTGTTGGAAAAGGTGGGGGTCTCTTTCAAGGTAATCAAATCCGGGCCATACAAAGATATTTTGTCCTTTGACCGGGAGTTATTGCCGGCAGAACAGGTCATTTTGCAGGATTTGATCGACGATAGTTATCAGCAATTTGTGGAAACCGTCGCCACCGGACGGAATCTGCCCCTGGAGAGGGTTAAGGAATTTGCCGATGGCAGAATTTTTACCGGGAAACAAGCCCTGGGTTTAGGGGTGGTCGATCGCCTGGGAACGGAGGAAGATGCCCGACAATGGGCCGCCACATTGGCGAACTTAGATCCGGAAAAAGCGGAATGCGACACTATTGAGGAACCCAAACCCTTACTCAAGCGATTAACCAACAGTGAAAGTCAGCTACAAAAAATGGCTAGCACCGTGGGTATGAATCAGACTTTGCAATGGTGTGAGTTTGAACTGGCCACCAGCGGCCAACCGCTCTGGCTTTACCGACCTTAGCGTCCCTCCGTTTATTAATCAGTTATTAATCAATAAGTTAGGCTGGGAAAACAAGGGCAATTGATTTTTCCCTTCCTCGGATTCCTATAAAAACCAATCTCTCAAGAGAATTGAATCGATGGCAACCGTCACAGATAGAGACCTCCAGGAGTTAAAGGATTTGATAACCGCTGGGTTTGCCAAGTCAGAAGCGAATCAAGCCCGTCTAGAAAATAGAATCACTGACCTGGACAACCGCATCAGTAAGCTAGAGGGAACCCTACAGGCTCAACAGCCATATATCCAGAAAATACCTGATATGGCAGAAAAAATTGGGGAGCTAAAAAACTGGAAACAGATTGCCCTGACCGTTGGTGGTGGATTAATTGGAGCGGTCATAACCTATCTTGCCAAAAATCCTAATCCTTAAATCTAAAGCCCAGAAACTGGATTGAAGGGGCCACAGTAACGCTGATAGACTGGTTACGGTAAATCTGGCTCTATCCTATGTCGCTTATTCGTGCCCTGCATCAACAACTAATTAATCAAGAAATTTCTGCGGTGGCCGTCGCCCAGGCAAGCTTAGACCGTATTACGGCGGTGGATGACAGGATTAAAAGCTTTTTGCAGATAACGGCAGACCAGGCGATCGCCCAGGCGGAAAGGGTAGATGCCCAGATTGCGGCGGGGGAATCCATCAGTTTATTGGCCGGTATTCCCATCGGGATTAAAGATAATCTCTGCACCAAGGGCATTGTCACCACCTGCGCGTCCAAAATTTTGCAGGGTTTCGTTCCTCCCTACGAGTCCACCGTGACGGAAAAACTCCAAAGGGCTGGGGCGGTGATGGTGGGTAAAACCAACCTTGATGAATTTGCCATGGGTAGTTCTACCGAAAACTCTGGCTATCAGGTAACGGCCAATCCTTGGGATTTAACGAGGGTTCCCGGTGGCTCTTCCGGTGGTTCCGCCGCCGCCGTGGCCGCCGATGAATGCCTCATTGCTCTGGGCTCTGACACCGGGGGGTCCATCCGTCAACCGGCTTCCCTCTGTGGGGTGGTGGGAATGAAACCCACCTATGGCCTAGTATCCCGTTTTGGTCTGGTGGCCTATGCTTCTTCCTTGGATCAAATTGGCCCCTTTGCCCGCCGGGTGGAAGATGCGGCCATTCTTCTCCAGGCGATCGCCGGTTATGACAATAAAGACTCCACCAGCCTAAATGTCCCCATTCCCGACTACACCCAGGCGTTAAAACCGGATTTAAAAGGGGTGAAAGTGGGGGTAATTATGGATGCTTTTGGGGAAGGTTTGGATGACACCGTCAATCAGGCAGTGCAAACGGCGATCGCCAAACTCAAGGAACTAGGAGCAACTATCCAGGAAATCACCTGTCCCCGTTTCCGTTCTGGCATTGCGGCCTATTACGTTATTGCCCCCTCTGAAGCTTCCGCTAACCTGGCCCGCTATGACGCCGTGCGCTATGGATTACGGACAGAAGCCGACAACTTAATGGATATGTACACCCACTCCCGGGCCGCTGGTTTTGGGGCTGAAGTTAAACGGCGGATCATGTTGGGAACCTATGCCCTCTCCGCTGGTTATTACGATGCCTACTATCTTAAAGCTCAGAAAGTACGCACATTAATCAAGCAGGACTTTGACCAAGCCTTTGAAAAAGTGGATGTGCTGGTTTGTCCCACCGCCCCCACCACAGCATTCAAAGCCGGAGAAAAAACCGATGACCCCCTGAGTATGTACCTTTCGGATCTAATGACCATCCCCGTTAACCTGGCTGGATTACCCGCCATGAGTATCCCCTGTGGCTTTGACGCCCAGAACTTACCCATTGGATTGCAATTGGTGGGTAATGCCCTAGAAGAAGAAAAACTTTTCCGGGTCGGCTATGCCTACGAGCAAAACACCGACTGGCACAACCGGGAACCTAACCTTTGATATACTACAGCCGGCTTAAAGTGTGGGACTTTCCCGCACCATGTTGTGGTGGATTTTTTCGGGCTATGGCAAATAATAACGGAAGTTCCAGGATGGCCTATGTGGATCGAAAACTTTAAGTTTTCTGAATCTTAGCAATATAACTTAATAACCTTGAGCCAGTTGTGACAGACAGTTGCCCATAAGAAAATAAACCACCAACGTAGCCGCCGCCGCCGAAGCCACTAGGGTACCCGCAAGCATCAGGGAAAATTCCTGCTCCTCGATCGCCTGCTGCATGAGGTGGAGCGACCACGCCACCAAAGCCACATCAAAAATGAGAATGGGCACCAACATATGTAACAAAATGTAAACCTTTGCTTACATTCTAATGCATAGCCCAGGGATAACAAGCAAAAATCTGAGAATTTAAGCTTTTCTACAGATGTCAGCAAATTTCCGCCCTTGGTCATCTCCGTTTATGCTCGTTCTTTTCCCCGTAGGCGATCGGTCCACGGGGCAGGAGCAACGGAGGTTCTTGCTATGGACTACCGTTTCAGGTTATATTCAGTTTAAATTTCCCGCGTGTTTTTAACCTTCTAACACCACCCAGGAAATCACGAGGGATTCGTTTCCCCCAACGTCAATGCCTAATTCGTTGTTGGCAATGACCTGGGAGTAGCCAGCAAAGGTTGCTTCCCCGTAGTGAATCGCCGTAAATAACACCCGATTCTCCCTTTCTAATCGTTATTTTTTACGATGCAGAAAAACAGATAGTTTTTTCGTCTTAAACTCCCTTAAATATTCTTGCCTAATCTATCCCCTGTCCGTGCGATGGGCTTCTTTACTAGGGATTGACCCTGTGGGATGCTACAACTTTTTCCCGGAAGTTGGTTACTTTTTGGTAGCCATAAAAACCTTTATCTTTGTTTAAATTTCGCAAAGATTCAATGACGAGGAAAAAGCCAGTTTCTAAATGGGGGCAGGAAGTATTTAGCCTAGTTTGAATAGTGGCTTAGCCCCAGATGGGTAGCTATTTTCTTTATCCAATGTCCAACATTACAACATTTTTCCGTGGGTTGTTTTTCCCCCATCTAAGACCCTGGGATGGCTTCGGGAGCCCCTTTTGAGGAATATATTTATGCCAAAACAAATCATCATTGCTGAAAAACATCAAGTTGCTGCGGTTTTCTGGAAAGATCAAATTCAAGAATTGGTGGTTTCCACGGGGAACCAACAGGTAGGAGATATTTATTTAGGACTAGTTGACAATATTCTGCCCAGCATTGATGCCGCTTTCATTAACATTGGCGACAGCGAAAAAAATGGTTTTATCCACGTTACGGATCTAGGCCCCGTTAGATTGCGACGTACCGCTGGGGCCATCAGTGACCTCTTGGCTCCCCAGCAAAGGGTTTTGGTTCAGGTAATGAAAGAGCCCACTGGTAATAAGGGCCCCCGTCTGACGGGAAAAGTTAGTATGCCAGGTCGCTATATAGTGCTAATTCCCCACGGTCGGGGAGTAAGCCTATCCCGGCGCATTACCCGGGAAGAAGAACGAAGCCGTCTAAGGGCCCTGGGGGTGTTAATTAAACCGGCGGGCATGGGTCTATTGGTGCGGACAGAGGCAGAAGACGTGCCGGAGGATGCCATCATCGAGGATTTGGAATATCTCCAAAAACAATGGGAACTGATTCAACAGCAGGCCATGACCCGCACTGCCCCTATGTTGTTAGACCGGGATGATGACTTCATCAAGCGGGTGTTGCGGGATATGTACTCAGGCGAAGTCAATCGCATTGTGGTGGATACCCAGTCTGGGGTTAAACGGATCAAACAACAGTTAATGGAATGGGGCCAGGGTAACCTCCCAGAAGGAGTACTGATTGACTGCCACCGGGAATCCCTCAGCATTTTGGAATATTTCCGGGTCAATGCCACTATCCGGGAAGCTCTCAAACCCAGGGTGGATTTGCCTTCGGGGGGTTACATTATCATTGAGCGGACGGAGGCCCTCACAGTGGTAGATGTTAACTCCGGCTCCTTTACCCATTCTGCCAACTCCAGGGAAACCGTGCTCTGGACAAATTATGAAGCCGCTACGGAAATCGCCCGCCAGTTAAAACTGAGAAATTTGGGGGGGGTGATCATTGTGGATTTCATCGACATGGATACCCACAAGGATCAACTCCAACTGCTAGAACATTTCAACCGTTGCCTAGAGTCAGATAAAGCCCGGCCCCAGATTGCCCAATTGACGGAATTAGGTTTAGTGGAGTTAACCCGTAAACGCCAGGGTCAGAACCTTTACGAGCTGTTTGGCCAACCCTGTCCCGAATGTGGTGGTTTGGGTCATCTGGTGGAATTACCTGGGGAGAAAGGTTTTGCCTCTTTGGGAACTCCTTCCACCGTTAGTCCCAGTCCTCGGTTGGTGGAAAAACCAATCATTGCTCCCCCCTCTAAGAATGAGGAATTCGGCAAAAAACCGGAAGCACAAATATCCAGTCCTTTGGATTTGTTGTCCCATCCCAGTTATCAACAGCAGAGTGATCGGGATAATAGTCGTCGCCGCCGTCGCCGGGGGGTTTCCCCTCTACCGGAAAAGGAAAACGTTAAATCCACTAGTGTTTCTCGAACTAAGACTTCCAGTCCACCGCCCCAGAAGGAAAAAGTTACCGAAATTCCTAGCCCCCGCCGGGAACGCCCATCCCGTCGAGTGGAAAAACCGTTGGTTCCGGTCAGTGTTCCCATGAGCCCCCTGGAACAGGATCTCTATGCCCGCATGGGAATTTCCCCTTTAATGAAAACGGAATATGCCGACCAGGATCCCCGCTCCTTTACGGTGTCGGTGGTTATACCGGGAGAATCTTCCCAAGAAACGGATAACGGCAACGGTGAAAAATCTGGAGCGATGCCTGATCTTGTTCGTCATAATTCCATTGCCCCTGCTACTGATACGGTTGACACTGATCCGATTATTCCCCGGCAGAAAAAAGAAGTGCCGAAAATTGTTGATGAGGTAATCCCCCAAGCCCCGATCCAAGTAGATTCCGTTCCTTCTGTTCCTGAAGTTAAGCCCCCGATCGCCGAAACCCCAAAACCCCAGGGCAGAAGGCGGCGACGTTCCTCAGCGGAGTAGAGATAACCTTGGCCAGCTTTTGCTACGATGACCCAGCCTGGTGGGAGCAAAATCAAACTCTCCTTGGCGATCGCCTGGTGGCCGGGGTGGACGAAGTGGGGCGGGGGGCTTTGTTTGGCCCGGTGGTAGCGGCGGCGGTGTTGTTGCCCATAGGGGCCATCCCTAAACTGCGGCAATTGGGGGTTAGGGACAGCAAGAAACTTTCTCCCCGACGAAGGGAAGAATTAGCCCGTCAATTGCCCCATTACCTAATGGCTCACCATGTCAGCTTTGCCGATGTGCCCACCATTGATGGAACTAACATTCGTCGGGCTAGCCTATTGGCCATGGAAAGATCCATACAAAGACTAGGTATAGTTCCAGATTGCATACTGGTGGACGGCCGGGACACCATGGCCAATTTACCCTATCCCCAATTGGCCATTACCCAGGGGGATAATTATTCTGGCTTAATTGGAGCCGCTAGCATTTTGGCCAAGGTCTGGCGGGATAACTTGATTATCCGTTTAGCCCAACGTTTTCCTGGTTACGATTTAGCTAGTAATAAGGGCTATGGCACCGTTAAACATCGGCAAGGGTTAAGGTTATTGGGAAAAACCCCTCTCCATCGGGAAATATTTTGCCGCAAAACCCTACAGACAGAACTCTTTGATCAACCTCAATAAAATCAACCCATGGAAAATACCGCAAGTTTAGATTGGATTTTAGGGGCGATCGCCCTGGGAATTCTTGTGTCCGGCTTAGTTATGTTACTCAGTGGGGTCAAAAGCTTGGGAAAATAGCTCCGTTCCCCAATTAATTGAACCAAATTTATATATGTCCCATGGCCCAGAACCTAGTTAAAGAACAACTCCAAGGCGTTAACCTTTTCCTCATTGGCATGATGGGCAGTGGTAAGTCCACCGTGGGGCCCCTATTGGCAGAACAGTTGGGATACCGTTTTTTTGACTCCGATGTATTGATTGAACGGGTGGCTGGCTCGGCGATCGCCGATATTTTTGCCCAGCAGGGGGAGGAAGCCTTTCGGGATTTAGAAACGGAAGTGTTGGGGCATTTAGCGGCCCAGACTAGGAGCGTCATTGCCACCGGCGGCGGGGTAGTCCTACGGCGACAAAATTGGAGTTATCTCCACCATGGCATTGTCATTTGGTTAGACGGCCCGGTGGATTTATTACAGGCTCGACTCCAGGGAGATGAAGACCGTCCCCTTCTACAGGGGGAAAATTTGGCAGAGCGGTTACAGAATTTGTTGGAACAACGTCAGCATCTATACGCCCAGGCTGATCTGCGGTTCCCCCTCATGCCCAATCAAGATCCTCCGGCGATCGCCAAGGAAATTCTCGAAAAAATCCCTCCTATGCTCAAACCCCAATGTAGTGCGGAGCAAAACTGAGTCCAGCCCTTGTAAAGCTTGATTTTTAGGGTATGGAGGCAATTTTGTCGATGATACCGACCCGAGTTGACTTCTAGTCAAATGCTTGTAAGCTAAACTAAGATTAATCCTGGACAAAATTGTTCCTGGAAAATAGCAAATTTTTGTTTACTAAATTTGCCAAATTTTAATCCCTATCTTCTGGCGTGAGGAAGTTTCTACACCGTGTCATCCACCAGCACCCTAAAGCCATCCCCCACCAAAACTCCGGTTCAAGGTAAACCTAGCTTTTTTCGCAGTGTTTTAAATACCACCGGAACCACTTTTCTGGGCATTGGTCTATTGTCCAGTGCCGTGGTGGCCGGTAGCCTAGCGGGTTTAGCGTTTAGTTTTCGCAATCTGCCCGATGTACGGGGGTTAACTTCCTACGTTCCAGCCCAAACCAGCTATATCTACGATGCTAAGGGGCGAGAACTCCTCAGCCTCCATGGGGAAGAACATCGCAAAGTGGTACCCCTTGACGACATTTCCCCTAACCTCAAACGGGCCGTGCTGGCGATCGAGGATAGTAATTTCTACAAACATAAAGGTATCAACCCCAACAGCATCGGCGGGCCTGTTGGCCAACGTTAAAAGTGGTGGCGTCAGCGAAGGAGCATCTACCCTGAGCATGCAGTTGGTCAAAAATCTCTATTTGAGCAAGCAACGGGTTTTCACCCGTAAGTTAGCTGAAGCAGTGCTGGCGGTGAGGGTAGAGCAGGTTTTTGACAAGGATCAAATCCTCGATATGTACCTCAACTATATCTACTGGGGTCATAATAATTACGGCATCCAAACCGCCGCTGAAAGTTATTTCAAAAAGCCCGCTTCAGATTTAAGCCTGGGGGAATCGGCCATGTTGGCAGGCATGATCCAAGCCCCTGAGGCCTACAGTCCCTTTAACAATTTTGAAGCAGCTAAGGAACGGCAGGAAGTGGTGTTAGACCGTATGGCCGCCATCGGTTGGATTACTCCAGCGGCAGCAGAAGCGGCAAAAAAAGAACCCCTCAAGGAAAAATTAGGCAAACCCACGGCTTGGCAGAGTAGTAAATTACCCTACGTTACTGATGCGGTAATTGCGGAATTAGAGCAAAAGTTTGGCAAAGAGGCGGTGGCCCAAGGGGGTCTAAGGATTCAAAGTACGGTGGACTATAACACCCAAAAATTAGCGGAAAATACCGTTAAATCTGCTTACAAAAACCTACGGGGACGGATGCCGAGGGCCAAGGATTTGCAGATAGCTTTGGTGGCGGTCGAGCCAGAAACCCATTTTATTAAAGCTATGGCTGGGGGGGTGGACTACAACAAAAGCCAACTCAACCGGGTAATGATTTCCCGGCGTCAACCCGGCTCATCCTTTAAGCCCTTTGTTTACTACAGCGCCTTTGCCAGCGGCAAATATACTCCAGATTCCTCCATTGAAGATAGGCCCATTAGCCTAAGGGATGGGGCCAATGTTTATTCTCCCAAAAACTATGGTGGTGGATTTTCCGGTGCCATGTCCATCCGCCAGGCGGTGGCAAGTTCCGCTAATATTCCCGCTGTCTTGATTGGTAGCCGGGTGGGATTGAATAAGGTCATTGAAAATTGTCGCCGGATGGGTATCAAAACTCCTTTACAGTCCGTGCTGTCCCTACCCCTGGGATCGGTGGATGTGACTCCGTTGGACATGGCCGTGGGCTATGCCACCTTAGCTAGTAACGGTTGGTACTCAGAGCCCACAGCAATTTTGAAGGTCACCAACGTGGAAGGGGATGTATTGCTGGATAATACGCCTAAACCTCAACAGGTTTTAGACCCCTGGGCCGCCGCCAGTACTTCTTCGGTTTTAACTTCCGTGGTGCAGGGGGGGACGGGAAGATCCGCCTACCTAGGACGCCCCACGGCGGGGAAAACGGGCACAACGGATAATGAGCGCAATGTTTGGTTTGTAGGTTATGTACCCCAGTTAGCTACGGCGGTGTGGATTGGGGATGATGCCAACCGTCCTTTAGGGCGGGGGGTTTCCGGTGGGGGTTATGCCGCTCCCATTTGGCGATCATTCATGTCCCAAGCTGTTAAGGGTATGCCGGTGGAGCATTTCCCTGCCCCGTCGAAATTTACCCGACCGAAGCCGGAAAAGGCCCAGAAGTCTTAGAAATTAACGTTAGTTCAAGATTCCATTAGGTCGTTCCCATCTGGAAGACGGCTCACTTTGGCCCGGTAAAGTAGAACTTCTTCCCGGCGGTAGCCCACATAGCGCACTGTCACTAATTCCCCCAACTCCGGTGGTGACCCTTCCCCCAGGAACTCATGGCATTGGGGATTGTAAGCAACGGTTTCCCCCACAGCGGCGATCGCCTCTACTTGCCATTGCTTTAACAGGGTGGCAATGGGGCGAGTCAGGGGTAAAAGCTTTTGGGCGGGCCATTCGGGATTGTGTTGGGCGGCGGCGGCGGCGGTGGGCCACTGTAGTAACCAAGGTTCCAATATTTCTAGGGCCTGCTGTTGAAATTGCTCCCTTAGCTTTTCCTGTTGATTTGACGACTCATTTTGCAGTCGTTCGTATTCCTTCTGCCAGGCTTCTATTTTTGCCTGATGCTCATTATCTTTAGGTTGTTGGTCAGCTAAAGGCAATTCTAGCTTGCCATTACTAAACTCAAGCAATAGGTTTTCTAAGGACATATTTATGGCGATCGCCAATTTGACCATGATGCCCACAGGAATTTGAGCTACCAGACCCCGTTCTAATCGATATAAATACCAGGTAGAAATATCTGCGGCTTGGGCCAATTTGTTTAGGGAATTATAACCAGATTGACGGTAAAGTTTTTGCAAAACTGCTCGATAGGGAATACTTGCCATAGGGTGATACTCCAACAAATAAAAAATAAGTTCTTAATCAGAAGATGGCATTTTCACTCCATCTAACTGAGCGCCTTGTAAATTAACGCCATTTAAGTTTGCTTTAGATAGGTCGGTATTCATCCAATTGACTACCTTTTAAATTTGCGCCACTAAGATCCGCATCATCAAAATTAGCACCGCGTAAATCCGCTGATGAAAAATTACATCCTCTCAAACTTGCACTATAAAAATCTGCTCCTCTGAGCCTACTGTTACTAAAATCAAAACCATCCAAAACTAGACTGGTAAACCTTGCACCATTAAGCTCTATGGAAGTAAAACCGCAATCAATTAACCTGGCTTCTCGAAAATCAGCACCATCCATATAAATCAGACTGTTACTGGTTTGATACCTATAATAGTAGCCTTCTGTAAATTAGCTTGGTTTAATTGAACACCTGCATATAAATCTCTATCAGATATACCTTTTTCGTAACAAATAATTGCTTCAGATAGATTAGCTCCACTCATATTTGCCGAATGTATAGTTGCTCCAGTTAAATTTGCTTTTTTAAGATTAGCTCCACTTAAATTAGCTCCATAAAGATTTGTAAAACTCAAATCTACATTTTCCAATGAAACTCCAGATGTAATTAATAGTAATCCTTCTTTCTTTGGGGCAAAATCACTAGGGAAAATTGTATGTAAATCATATAGTGCCCCAACTAAATTTACATCTTTAAAAGATAAATTTGAAAGATCTAAGCACGATTTTGGATGTGCCGGATTATAGCCTCGTAAATTAGCTTTCCTGAGAATAACCCCATCAAATTTAGCATTTTCTATTTGGATGAACTTATCTCTTTCCCAAAACCCAATTCCATCAAAATCAACTCCCTCCATATTGGCATTTTCAAAATTTGTATTTTTTAAAATACATTGAGTAAACTTTGCATAAGCTAAGTTTGCACCAGATAAATCTGCATTGGTCAAGTTCACACGGCTAATCTTAGAGCGACTTAAATTAATCTGCTTAAGGGATGCCCCAGACAAATTACATTTGTGGATTTCGACATTATATAAATTTACGTTGTCAAGGCATGACTTTGATAGATCCAAATTATAAATATGTCCATGTTCTTTGAATTTAATCTTACTCAAATCTGCATCAATTAATGACCCTAGTTCTTCATTATTTTTAGGATCAATAATGTTGGATTCAATGATTCGATAAAATTCATTTGTGCTGATTGTTAATTGCATGATTTTATTGACTTTATGATTTGCTTAGCTTTTTGCTGATTTTTTTAATAAGGGTCTGAATTTTTAAAGATAAAATTCTATACCTAGTTAAAGGAGAGATAACAGTAGAAAAATTAGGTTGATAATCAAAAAACTCGTTAATATCTAATAAAATTAGTCTTAACCTTTCCAGAATATTTTCTCGACGATACTCCGCTAACAAATTGGGATCTACTCTGCGCCAAGGTCTTGAACCGTTAACTATTCCTAAAATTCTTTGGCGATCGTAATCCAACGCATAGCCAGCAATTTTTTCACAGTTAAAGCCTGGATCAAGATAATCGGATAATCCCCCATTAACACTGGAAAAAACATGACAACCACAAGCCATCGCTTCCATGGGTTGTAGCCCAAAACCCTCACTTACCCCCTGTTGGGCCCAGTATTCTGCCGAATCATAAAGATAAACTTTGGCACGGTTAAATAAATTGGTTAAATCTTCCACATAGCTATCAATTACCATTACCTTACATTGGGACTTTAAAGCGGGAATTAATTCCTTCATTAAATAGCGGGAAGATTTGCGGGCTTGCACCAACACATCAATGTCCCGTTCTAAATTGAGATTGCTAAAATCTTCGGAAATATGGTTAGGCAAATAATAAAGTAGGGAATGGGGCGATTTTTGCCCCCAATAGCCCAAAGTATTGCGGCTAATGCAGATAATCGGTAAGGAGTTAGGTAAGTCGAAACCATAGCCGGTGCTGTGGGCATGGTAAATCACTTTTTGTCCTACTAACTTTTTCGCTAACTTGGGGATATCAAAACCCCAACTAATAACAAAAATAACATTTCTTAAATCTTCCTTGCCCAGAATATCATCTAAAAAAAGAGTGCCTGCTTCCCTTTGTTTATAGGTGACAACGGTGGCAGGACAAATTTCCTGGACTAATTTAATGGTTTTTAATTCTGCCCATAAACCACCACAGGCAAACTTTCCTCCTAATCCTGGCAGTAAGAAATATAATTTTCGCATGGGCTAAAGGTGATTTTAAAAGTAGTTAATTAAAAAGGGCTAGTGGAGTTTAAAGGTAGTTTATAGACTATTAGTAAGCATCAGATTAGCTTTAAGCAAAAACCACCGTTCGATTGTCATAAACAAGAATGCGATGCTGTAAATGTAACCGTACCGCCCGGGCTAACACAACCCTTTCTAAATCCCGGCCTTTACGGATTAAATCTTCCACATTGTCCCGATGGCTTACCCGCACCACGTCCTGTTCGATGATTGGCCCTTCATCCAATTGAGCAGTGGCATAATGGGCGGTGGCTCCAATGATTTTTACCCCCCGTTCGTGGGCCCGATGGTAAGGATTCGCACCGGGAAAAGCTGGCAAAAAGGAATGGTGAATATTGATAATCTGGGGGAATTTTTCAATGAAATCGGTGGTCAAAATTTGTAAATATTTAGCCAACACCACTAAATCAATTTGATATTTCTTCAGCAATGCTAACTCCGCCCCTTCCTGCTCTGCTTTATTGGCCTTGGTAATAGGGAAACAATGGAAATCAATGTCAAACTGATCCGCCACTGGTTTTAGGTCAGGGTGGTTGCTAATAATTAAAGGAATTTCACAGGGTAATTCCCCCGATCGCCAACGCCAGAGAATATCCAGTAAACAATGGTCTTGTTTGGAAACCCAGAGAGCTAACCGGGGTAGTTGATCGGAAAAATGAATTTGCCAAGTGGCCTGGAGTTTATCTGCCAAATCTGACCAAGCGGCTAGTAATTCCGGACGGGATAACTGAAAATTATCTAACTGCCATTCCACCCGATTGAGGAATAAACCTGAAGAAAAATCCGTATGTTGGTCGGCGTGGATAATATTGCCTTGGTGTTGATAAATAAACTGGGCAATTTTTGCCACGATGCCGGGTTGGTCAGGACAGGATACCAGTAAGGTTGCCGTTAAATCGTGCATCAATTTTGACAATTAGACAAAAGTACAGAATACTCAGCCGAGAAAATTTGGCTAAGAACATTCTATGGTTTTGCCGTAGGGGCCGTAATTTTTTTTCTAAGCGGGTAACGCGATTCGAACGCGCGACATCAACCTTGGCAAGGTTGCGCTCTACCACTGAGCTATACCCGCAAATTTCAGACTTTTACCAATATGCCAAAGAAAGATTTTTCTGTCAATGATCCCGATAAAAAAATTTTGTGGGAAACCGGAAACCTGCCCTACACTGGCCATAGACATTTCCCTACCTATTTACCATGGCTGCTTCTCCTCCGCCCCTCCTTTCCCTTTCCCTGCCTGAATTAACGGATTGGGTGCAGACCACTGGTCAGCCGGCCTATCGGGGTAAGCAAATTCACCAATGGCTCTACCAAAAAGGGGCCCGTTCCGTGGAAACCATGACGGACTTACCTAAAGTCTGGCGGCAAAAAAATGAAAATTATCCCATCGGGCGATCGGTCATTGACCATTGTGCGGTGGCCCCGGATCACACGAGGAAATACTTATTACGCCTGGCGGATGGACTAATTATTGAAACCGTCGGTATTCCCAGCCGTAAACGGTTAACGGTGTGTGTGTCTTCCCAGGTGGGCTGTGCCATGGACTGTAATTTTTGTGCCACGGGGAAAGGGGGCTTTATCCGCAATTTGCAGAGCCACGAAATTGTCGATCAGGTTTTAACTGTCCAGGAAGAATTCCAAGAGCGGGTCAGTAATGTGGTGTTTATGGGCATGGGGGAACCGCTGCTGAACTTGCCCCAGGTGGTTAAGGCGGTGCAGTGTCTTAATCAAGTGGTGGGCATTGGTCAGCGGGCTTTGACTATTTCCACGGTGGGCTTACCGGGAAAAATTCGGGAGCTAGCGGAGCACCATTTGCAGGTAACTTTTGCGGTCAGTATTCATGCCCCTAATCAAACTTTACGGCAATCCCTAATTCCCAGCGCCCGCCATTATCCGTTGCAACAATTACTGGCGGACTGTCGAGCCTATGTGGAAACTACGGGACGGCGGGTGACATTTGAATATGTTTTACTAGCGGGGGTTAATGATCAACCAAGCCATGCAGAAGAATTGGCTGGGCGATTGCGGGGTTTCCAAACCCATGTGAACCTAATTCCCTACAATCCCATTTCGGAAGTGGATTACCAACGGCCCACCGAAGCGCAAATCAATCAGTTTGCCCAGGTTTTAACAGACCATCGCATTGCGGTGAGTGTGCGTTATTCCCGAGGTGTCCAAGCGGATGCGGCCTGCGGTCAGTTGCGGGCTTCCCGGAAGGAGGAACTAACTGCCACAGCTTGATGGGATTTCTTTCCCTTGCTTCGGAGCTTCAGAATTTGCTCAGCATGGCCGTTAAGCCTTCCACCTGCTGATAAATTTCCATCAGGCGATCGCCGTTGACATGGAGTTCCTGGGTGGGGTAGTTTTCCAGTATTTCTATCAACTGCACGGCATTATCCTTTTGGGCGGAGGTAATAATAGCCCCCCGCAAAGCTTCCTTATTAGCTCGATTGGAAGGGGTGTGGATTACCTGACCCACTTGGTTGAGTACATACTCCCCGGCAAAACTATTCAGCACCCTGGACAGGCTAGTGGGATTCACCTGAAAGGACTTATTTAACCAACCCCGTAACTCTTCGGGATCCTTATTAGCCATATTTAAATAGGCTTTGAGAGAGGGGGAAACCTTCCCGGTACGACTCAGTTCCCCCAATTCCTCGATGGAGACGGATTCCTGGAGGACGCTATATCTCAAAACTACTTTTTCGGCGGCCTCCACTGGCCGGGGAACTAGGGCAAAAGCCAGAGTAGCAAAAATTACACTAAAAAAAAGGTGAGGAAAACGCACATTCATAATCACATAGCCAAATGTATTGGCCCAAACTTTCCTCCCTATACTAAAGGAAGACTTTAAAGGATTGTCATATCTGGGGGCAGTAGCATGGGTGTCGCCTTTAACCCGCAAATTATGACCGCTGTTGAACAACTGGATTACGTTGTCACAGTGGGGGATGTGTCCAGTCGGGCAGGGTTAGAAATTAATCAAACCCAACAGGGACTACTAACCCTGGCATCGGAGGCAGGAGGCCATCTGCAAGTGGCGGAATCCGGGGAGATTGTTTTCGCTTTTCCCAAACAATTCCGTAACACTCTCCGCAACAAATATTGGCGTTTACGGTTCCAAAGCTGGTTACAGAGTATCTGGCAGGTGTTGTTTTACCTGATCCGCATTTCCTTTGGCATTCTACTGATTATCTCCATTTTGATAATGCTGGTGGCAATTATCGCCATTATCATTGCCGTCAATTCCAAGTCCGATAATGACAACGATGGGGGCATAAACTTTTCTGGGGGAAACAATCGTGGCGGTGGAGGCGGCGGTTTATTCTTCTGGCCTGGCGATATTTTTTGGATATTTTCCCCCGATGGTGGTCGTCAAAAACGGGGCAAGAAAAAGTCCGATAAAAGTAAAAATGAGCTTAATTTCCTAGAGGCAATTTTCTCCTTCCTATTTGGAGATGGGGATCCCAATGAAGATTTGGAAGAAAAACGTTGGCAAACCCTAGGTACCCTAATACGCAATTCCGGGGGGGCGATCGCCGCTGAACAGGCCGCCCCTTACCTGGATAATGTGACCAAATTCAACCAAGAAAATGAAGATTATGTCATTCCTGTTCTAGCCCGCTTTAACGGTTATCCCCAGGTTTCCCCCGATGGAGATTTAATTTATACCTTTCCCGACCTCCAGGTCAGTGCCCAGGAGCGCAATGCCACTACCCTAGCTTCCTATCTCAGGGAAAAGCCCTGGAAATTTAGCAAAGCTTCCTCCGGTCAAAAAATGGCGGCGATCGCCTTAGGGGGAGTTAACCTTATCCTCGCCATCAGTCTGGGGGTAATGCTGAAAACCTACGGAACGGAACTTGATCTGGGGGGATTAGTTTATTTCGTCCAAAGCATCTACGGCATCCTAGTGGCCTATGGGGTAGGATTTCTGGCTATTCCCCTGGTTAGGTACTTCTGGTTACAACAGCGCAATCAACGCCTCGAAAATCGCAACGGCGATCGGCAAGAGCGGGCTAAACTTTTACAGCCTCCAGCCCCTCCCCTCAAAGCTAAACTAGAATTTGCCCAGCAATGGGCCACCACCACTGTTATCACCCCGGCCGATATTACCTATCGCACCGATCAAGACTCCCTGGAGCAAGAATTTAAGCGTTTTTCGGAAATTGAGGGGGACTGAAAAAATCCGGAAATTCCCTACCATTTTTCCTAGCCCATGGCCAATTGTTTCTGAGAAGCGTTAACATAAGTTAACAACTGTTAATGATCCACTGATAAACTGTTTAAGCGGTGGAATATTTGTAACTACACTCACTATTGGAGAGTTCTAGCGTGAGCAAAAATAATAAAAAATGGCGTAACGCAGGCTTGTATGCCTTGTTGTTAATTGTCGTTTTAGCGTTGGCATCGGCATTTTTCGATCGTCCGACCCAAACTAAAGAAACCCTAAGCTATAGCGATTTTGTTAATCGGGTAGAAGCAAATCAGATTGAGCGGATCAACCTCAGTGCTGACCGAACCCAGGCCCAAGTGCCCAATCCCAGCGGTGGTCCTCCCTATCTGGTGAACCTCCCCAACGATCCTGACCTGATCAATATCCTCACCCAACACAGTGTAGATATTGCAGTTCAGCCCCAGAGTGACGAAGGTTTTTGGTTCCGCATTGCCAGCACCCTATTTTTACCAGTGTTGCTATTGGTGGGTATTTTCTTCCTATTCCGCCGTGCCCAAAATGGCCCTGGTTCCCAAGCAATGAACTTTGGTAAATCAAAAGCCCGGGTACAAATGGAACCCCAAACCCAGGTAACTTTCGGCGATGTGGCGGGAATTGAACAGGCCAAGCTGGAACTCACCGAGGTAGTGGACTTCCTCAAAAACGCTGATCGCTTTACCGAACTGGGGGCGAAAATTCCTAAAGGTGTTCTCCTGGTAGGGCCTCCTGGAACCGGTAAAACCCTTTTAGCTAAAGCCGTTGCCGGGGAAGCTGGTGTACCGTTCTTCTCCATTTCTGGTTCAGAGTTTGTGGAAATGTTTGTTGGAGTTGGTGCTTCCCGGGTGCGGGATTTGTTTGAACAAGCCAAAGCCAACGCCCCCTGTATCGTCTTCATTGATGAAATTGATGCAGTAGGTCGTCAACGGGGAGCAGGCCTCGGTGGTGGTAACGATGAGCGGGAACAAACCCTCAACCAGTTACTAACGGAAATGGATGGTTTTGAAGGCAATACTGGCATCATCATTGTGGCCGCCACTAACCGTCCCGATGTCTTGGATTCTGCCTTGATGCGTCCCGGTCGTTTCGATCGCCAAGTAGTGGTGGATCGTCCGGATTATGCGGGTCGTCGGGAAATCTTAAATGTCCATGCCCGGGGCAAAACCCTGTCCCAGGATGTGGATCTAGATAAAATCGCCCGCCGTACCCCCGGATTCACCGGTGCTGACCTGTCCAACCTTTTAAATGAAGCCGCCATTTTGGCCGCCCGCCGCAACTTGACCGAAATCTCCATGGATGAAGTCAACGATGCCATTGACCGGGTACTGGCTGGCCCCGAGAAGAAAAACCGGGTAATGAGCGAAAAACGCAAAACTTTAGTGGCTTACCACGAAGCAGGCCATGCGTTGGTGGGGGCTCTAATGCCGGATTATGACCCTGTGCAAAAAATTAGCATTATTCCCCGGGGTCGGGCCGGTGGTCTAACCTGGTTCACCCCCAGTGAAGACCGGATGGAATCGGGTTTATATTCCCGCTCCTATCTGCAAAACCAAATGGCCGTAGCCTTGGGGGGTCGTATTGCCGAGGAAATTATCTTCGGTGAGGAAGAAGTAACCACCGGTGCTTCCAATGACCTCCAACAGGTAGCTCGGGTAGCCCGTCAGATGGTAACTCGCTTCGGTATGAGTGATCGTCTTGGCCCCGTGGCCCTGGGTCGTCAAGGGGGTAGCGTTTTCATGGGTCGGGACATTGCCTCCGATCGCGACTTCTCCGATGAAACGGCGGCGGCGATCGACGAAGAAGTTAGCCAATTGGTTGACCATGCCTACCAACGGGCCAAGCAAGTGTTACTAGAAAACCGTGGCGTTCTCGACCAAGTAGCGGAAATGCTAGTGGAAAAAGAAACCGTTGATGCCGAAGAATTACAAACCATCTTGGCTAACAACAACGCCAAACTGGCTCTGCTGGTATAGTCCTTTGCTCTGCGAGTAACTGACCAATAGTTAAAAGAACGGCGGGGATTTGTAACAATTCCCGCTTTTTTATTAGGACGCAAAGGTAGGTTAATCTAGACAAAGGAGAATTTTCCAGATTGGTCTAGGCGAAAATACCGCAATGTCCTAGGATAATATATGCTTCCTGCGGGTATAGTTTAGTGGTAAAACGAAAGCCTCCCATGCTTTAGTTGGGGGTTCGATTCCCCCTACCCGCTTCTGTTTCTTTAAATCCATCTTGAATTTTAGGCTTTAGCTTCCCTCGCAGACGAGAAAGGAGATTAAGACCTAGTCTCTGGTGACTAATACGTCTATCAAGGTAGGCCTTCAACCCACTTCCATGCAGGAAGAAGATTGAACCAACTAGCTAGTCAGTCTCCACAATTTATAGTGGGGCATAAATTGAACAGGTAATTATTGATGCCATGCAACGAGCCTTTGGTAATAATGGCAGTCAACAACGTCAGGATTTTAGCTACTGTCCTTTTAAGGAGCGAAAAGCTCTACACGTCAAGATTTCGGTAATTTCTACAGGGTACTCAATAAAACCCATGGCCATAGCAGGGTCATTTTCCCCCGTTTCTTTTTTAAGATCTCTTTCCCTGACTAAGCTCAAGTTTTTGTTCTATCTTGAATGCATGTTAACTAAAAAAGTAAAAAAGGAATTAATCCTGCCTCGGAAAGACGCTTAGTATTTCTTTCAGCATGAATAAAAAACGTAAGTCTCTAGCGAAAAAAGCCAAGAACACGAATTTACCCCTACAACCCTTTAGACTTTGGCTCAAGGGTATTCTGAAATTTGCGAGACGAGAAAACATCTTGCGCCTATTATTGATCGTTCTGCTCATTATTATGGCGAGTTCTTTGGGTCTTGCGTGGGCTGAACCCAATGTCACATTTGCCGATGCCCTTTGGTGGAGCGTTGTAACCATTAGCACCGTTGGATATGGCGATATAACCCCATCAACGATTTTAGGGCGTCTCATTGCTTCTCTCGATATGCTAGTGGGCATTGGGGTTTTGGCAATTCTGACAGCTAAAATTGCTAGCACCTTAGTAGAAAAACGAAATCAAGAGGCCCTCGGCATGAAAGCCTACCATTGTAAAAAACATATAATTATCTGTGAATGGAACTACAGAACTCAAAACCTTGTTCGTGATCTGCGTCAAGATTCCGAAGGTGAAAAGATACCGCTAGTGTTAATTGCCGATATTGATCATAAACCGATTGAAGACGATGATCTGTACTTTGTACGGGGGAATGTTTCCGACGCAACCCTGCTGCGGGCAAATCTTTCCGAAGCCGATACGGTAATTATTTTGGGAGACGATTCTCTTGATTATGCCAGTCGTGATGCCAAGGTGATTTTGGCAACCCTAACCATCGAAAGTATCAGACCAGAAGTGTATACCATTGTTGAACTCGTGAATGATACCTATGCCCAAACCTGTCGGCGGGCAAAAGCTGACGAAATTATCGTTAGTAGCGACTTAAGTGGAAAATTACTATTAAATGCCGCCTTAAACCACAGTATTAGCGCCTTTGTGAATGATCTGTTGTGCCAGCAGTACGGGAGCCAACTGGATAAAATCGCTGTGCCTACCAGCGAAATCAGCAAATCCTTCCTTGATGTTTTGCTTCACATTAAACAATCACAGCAAAGTATTGTCGTTGGGATCCAACGGGGGACAACTGGTGAAGTAATCTCCAATCCCGACACTGACTATATCGTTCAAGCTGATGATCAATTAATTGTGATACAACCAACGCTTTGATACTTCGCCTTCTCAGCCTTCCAAAAATTACTCCATTTTGGTTTATCTATTCCTTTTATGTCTCGATTTTCCATGCTGTTATGTAGCAAATATAACTTTGCTATATCAACCTGAGTCTTAGTATTGGGGGCATTGGAAAACACGAAATATTCAAAGATTCATCGCTGTTTGGCTGAATTTATAAGTTAGCCATGGATGGCTTATCTCAGTCTAGGAAGACATCGGGTTTGCATTGCATTGGGAATTTTGGTATTTTGTGCACAACCATAATGCAGCTCTTAATTATAAAGTTTTAAGAGTTTGTACTTTCCTCACTATCTGTAATTTACTGCGAACACGGAGACTATGAATGAAAATACATAAAGTCTTGCAGGTTAGCATTTTGAAATCGGCTACCGTAGGGTTTTCCTTGTTAGGGCTTACTTTCGGGGCTCAAGCAAGAACACCAACCGATGAAGTCAGCCCGCCCGTGACAGATCTGCTTTTCGGTCTTGAACGGATGATGGGATCGGACTCAACCCTTGTGGAAACTGCTTTGGATGGGTTTGCCGATAAATATGGCGATGCCGTTAAACAAGGCGATCATGTTCAGGGGATCGCGATAACAGCCAGCGGGCGCATTGTCCTCTCTTATTCTCGCCAAGACTCTTCGGTTCAGAATTGCAAGGGTATGCTTATTTATTCAAGCCTTTTTGATCCGGCTAATCCCGATAAGGAATTAGATTGGGATTTTTACTGCGAGACGAGTAATACAGATTCTAATAAAGGCCCAGTAGGATACGGTCTAGAAGGTCATCCGAGTACACTTCAAGCTAGTGGTAACATCCTCGCAGTAGGCACCCACGGTGGTACCCGCTTCTACTATCTTGGATCTAATGGGATTGAATCGCTTCATCCTGATACAGCGAAAACATTTGCGGTGCGGGACTCCGCCGGCGTTCGTCAGGTAAAGAGTGACGGCACGCAAATATATGGACGAGATGCAACGGGACTTGTTTATAACCATATGGATAACCGTTTCTATTTATTGAATGCGGCTGGTACAGTTACACCAAATACAAGCAGCATTCAACTCTGTCGTAGTGCTCAGAATATATCCCTGCGGCAAGCACAAAGCGCTGTATTTAATGACTGCAAAATAATCGACGATGTTTATGTCTCTGGCCAAGGGTCAAACCTGATTATGCAGGAGGACGGCACCATGTATTTGGTATCTGCATTTAGCACTACAGAAACGCCCAAAGGCGGCTGGGTTCCCTATGGTACGTTGTGTAACCTTTCAAGGGCTAGTCCTCTTACACCCGTCGTATCGGACATTTTTGATGATCAGCTCTACGTCACTAAACTTGACTATGCTGCTGCAACGGCCACCAAGGTATATAACGAAAACCTTGAGAAGACACAATACGACCCTTGCGTCCATTATCGGCCGAGTTTCCGGTTTGCTGGGGCTGCTGCGACCATAGGAAACGGTGAACTACTAGGATTATGGTCTGGTCGTCAAAACCCCCCTCTACTTGGTCTTGGAGATAGTCTTGAGTTTGCGTTCCAAAAACTGCCGACGCCCAAAGTAAAATCAACACCCAATACCAAACCCCTTGATTATGAGGTTTGGATTGACTGTAATGTCGACGATCTCGATAATGAGGAAACAACAAGCACAATCACCGCCACCTTTTACAACAAGGCTGGGCAAATGCTGGGTTCAGGAACAGCAACCAATGCAGATAGCGATTGCAATTTACGCGCCCAACCAATGGTCGCAATCAAAGCAGAGCTACCGGAAGCAGCGGAATACGTGAAACTTTCAACCGATGGCAGTGATGGTTTTATGGTTGACACTATTCAACTCTATGCTGATGGTAAAAAAGTTAAGGAATATGGCGCCAATAATGACAAAGGTTGGTGTTTTTCCACAGATCCAGAAGACGGAAAAGGTAGTTGGAAATACGCGGCCCAGGGCATTTGTGTTACCCATCATACATGGAGCTATTCTGGCTCTCCAGTGAGCGGAAATCCATATGATGACGCACCAACTGTTAGTCGCCCGACTACGTATGCGGTCACAATTGACTGCAACGTCGACGATCTCGACAATGAAGAGACAACAAGCAAAATTACTGCCACCTTCTACAACAAAGCTTTAGAGCCTCTGGGTTCAGGAACGGCAACTAATGCAGATAGCGATTGCAATTGGCGGGCCCAACCGATGATCACGATCGAGGCGGAGTTATTTGAAGCAGCTGAATATGTGCAAGTTTCAACCAATGGTAGTGATGGCTTTATGATTGACACCATTCAGCTTTATGCTGATGGCAATAAAATCAAGGACTATGGTGCCAATAATGACAAGGGTTGGTGCTTATCTACCGATCCTAGTGATGGGACGCGTAGCTGGTCTAATGCCGCCGTAGATAGCACCTGTGTTACGAAGCATGCCTGGAGTTATTCTGGTGGCTCGGTTCCGAAAAGTCTATCTGACTATTAATTTTTCTCAATGATTAAGTGAAATCTAGCTCGGAGGAAACAAACCTAAGTCTTTTCAAGTAACTGGGCAAAGTTCAAATCCTCCGATGCGAGAACAAAGAGGGTGGGGGGAAGGTGCTGGGTTCGCCCATGGAGTTGCTGGTAATAGTTTGCATAGGAACGATCAGGGGAGGAACCATTAGGGGAACTAGCAAACATAGGGTCATCGGGCTTGGCTAACCCAAGTAAGACAAAATCGGCATCCTGGGACGATTCCAGGAGAATGTCAGCAAAGGATCTACCTTCAGCATTAATAATTTGAGGTGTGGCTCCGATGCGTAAACGTTGAACAAGGGCAACTAAGTTGGCCTGGGCGGACTGCATGGCATTGAGATCCGGTACGACCAGCTTCAGACAAATTTCTGTATTGTGCCATTGCCAACTGTTGCGGAGGAGATAGGCCAAAATCAGCATTAAGCCACCGTTAGATTGCAGTCCGCCCCACCAGACATCAATGCGTTTGGGAGTATGGCGTTTTTCGGGGGTAACTAGGACGCTTTCTATGGGCGACTTACCCGATCGCCGCTGGTTTGTTCCATCCCGCAAAATAATGACATTGCGTTGACTGTGGTGACAGAAGGTTAAAAATTGGCAATAGCGGTCTATTTGTAATTCATCGGGATGGCCAATTAGAACGGTATTGGGAATTAGGGGCCGAGGCCATAGGTTTCCACCAATTGTTCCATACCTTCATATAAATCAGGGGCGGTTTTTACACGAAAAAAGGCTTGGATATTGGCTTGGTCTAGATCTTCTTGGGCGATCGCCGTGAGATTATCTTGCCGTTGGGGATTGCTGATATCAAGGGGCAAAATATTAAAAATTGACACCAGACCACGGTTATGGGTCAATGCCGCCGCTAATTCAACTAAATGCCAGCGTTTAAGATGATTACCCGCAAATACCAACAAATGGGGCCGCCAATTTTTGGGGTCGGGGATGGTGGTCATATTCATCAGCCCACTCCGCACCAGGGTCATCCACATACCTTGGCGCACATCCCCCCAGGTGCAGGCTAGTTCCTGCCGTTCCAGCCACAAATAAACGCCCAGGACAACCACTGCGGCCAAAATGGTGGCGGTGATATTAATCAAAAACATAACCCCAATACAGCCCAATGCCCCCGCCAGGGAAAAACCCCAATGAACTTTAAAACTAGGGCGGAAAGAAGGACTTTGTAAAAAACCTTCGACTCCAGCGGCAATGTTTAACACCATGTAAGTGGTCAGGAAAAACATGGTCAGAATGGGGCCAAGAGATTCAAATCTCCAATGCCAACGGCGGCTAAGGCAATGCCCAAAGTAAAGAGGGTTCCTAAACGGGGTTCATCCTCTGCCCCTTCCCCCCGGCCCAACCACCGTAGGGGAGAGGGGAGAATATTGTCCCTGGCTAAGGCTTGGAGAATGCGGGGGGCGCCCATGATGCTACCAATGGCACTGGAGAGGGTTGCGCCCCAAACCCCCAGTAAAACACTGTCTCCCCAGAGGGCAATGCGCCGCATCACTAAAGGATCGTTCAGTAGCGTAATTGGATCAGCTCGGAAATAAAGAATGACGGGAATGATTAAATAAATGCCGTACCCCGTGGCGATCGCCGCTAAGGTTCCCCAGGGGATGGATCTTTGGGGATCCCGTAAATCCCCCGACATATTTACCCCGGCCATGATGCCCGTGACCGCCGGAAAAAAGACTGCCAATACGGCCCAAAATCCGGCACTGTGGGGTTGAACTTCCACGGTTCCCGTATAGGCCGCCGCGGGATGGCCAAAAACTAAACAAATTAGCGACACGGCGATCGCCGCCATGATCACATATTGGGCCCGGATAGCAATCTCAGCGGACTTTAAAGCTAGTAGCGTCACCCCTATGGTTGTAATGGCGGCCACTAAGGTTAGGTTCCAACTCGGCATTACCCGCACCACACTTTCCGCAAAGCCTAGGGTGTATAACGCCACGGAAAAAGCTTGGGCAAAATAGAGGGGAACCCCCACCGCACCGCCGGTTTCAATGCCTAGGGAGCGGCTAATCATGTAGTAAGCTCCCCCTGCCTTAACCACTTGATCGGTGGCGATCGCCGCAATGGAAAGTCCGGTCAAAAAGGTAATGGCGGTGGACAGGGTCACAATTAGCAAAGTTTGCCATAGACCCACCTGGCCCAGCACCCAACCAAAGCGTAAATACATGATTACGCCGAGGATGGTCAAAATTGACGGGGTAAAGACCCCACCAAAAGTCCCCAATCCAGTTTTGGCAACACTGGATTTGTTATCGACGCTGGAACCGGATAGGGAGGTGTTTTGTGCCATTCATTACCGCTAAAGCAAATTTAATCTAATGTTGGGGTCTGACCGTAGGCAGGGAAATTATCCGAGCCGCAATCCTCTACAGCTAAGCAGATGGTCATTGCTTGATCCAGGGTGACATTAGCCACATCCCGACTTAGGGTAACGTAAATGACTAAAAAGTAACGATTAGGTAACCGCCTTGGAATTTTGCTCCGGTGACGGATTTACCCCGCAAACTACTGGGTAAATCAATATTGCGCCGTTGATCCCCCGCTTCAATGGTCAATTCTGGCCCCGATTGGGTTAACTTCACCTGGCGCTTATCAAATCCCGGCAAAAATACCTTCACCTGTTTAGCGTTAACATCAATTTCCAACGGTTTGGGGGCCGCTCCCATCGCTTGGGGGTTAGGTAAAGCATCCATTAAAGTTTCCCAGTTTCCCTCTGTTTGATGGGGGAGGGAGAAAATCCCCAGGGGTTCAAACAGGCTCCGGTCAATATCCCCTTTACCAAGGGGGGTTTGAATCACCCCTTTTACCGTTACCCCCACCTGTTGAGCCCCTCCCCAGTGGGCCTGGGCTGTTTTTTGGGCAATGGGATCATTGCTGGTAACTAGATAAGTGGCAAAACGGTTGGGATCGGCGATCGCCGCCTTACCCTGCTCCAACAAATTTTGGGGGCCGTCAGGTTGATTGAGCATTTGATCCGGGCTCCAATTCACACTCAGCACCGCACTAGCCACCGGTTGCACAAAGGGGGAAAGGGTTTGTACCACTTCCGAATCCGCCAACACCTTTTGAAATCTGCGCCAATACCAACTGGCAATTTCGGGAATACCCAACATTCTCAGGGTAGATAAGTTGCCGGGGCCATCATAAATCAACACGTCATAGCGGCCACTGAGTTCATATTCCCGCAGGGCATTGAGCACCAGCACCTCGTCCATGCCGGGCAAAACCCCTAACTCTTCACCATAGATATTTTTTAACGCCGGGGATCTGAGATATTGAGCTTCCAATTCCTTCAGTTTTTCCCAACCCCGTTCCAAAAGATGGGTGGAACTGAGCAATAAACCATCAATATTCGCTTCCACTGGTTGGGCCGTTTCCGACAGGGTCACTCCCCACTGCCAGCCCAGACTTGGATCCTGCCCCAGCACCAGTACCCGTTGCCCCCCTTGGGCGAGCTTCTTTGCTAAGGCGATCGCCACCGTAGTACGACCAACGCCACCCTTTCCCAAAAAAGTAAGAACTAATGCCATGGAAACGCTCTAAATTTAGCAAAAACAACAAAGATTCCCGAATGTCTTAGTTTAGCTACAACACCGGGAAGATTTTTAAAGGGAGCAAAATACTAATCGTTGATTAATCCGATTAAGTCCAGAATTTAAACTCCTTTGAGTTCATCTTCAAAGAACCAAGTAGCAGTGCGGTCATCAAAGGAAACGACGGCTCCAATACCGCTACCATCGGTCATTTTGAAATCCTTGACCACACCGACCTTCCCTAGTTTGCCCACCACATCGGGGGAAACCCGGTCCCGCAGACGGTAAACTTTTACTTTCTGGCCTATTTCAATCGTCATTTGTTTAACTGGTGGCTAAGTAAAGAAACATTGCAATCCCCCCAGTTTAGCGGAATCTGCGCCCCTTTCAACCCCCAATTCCTTGCCTGGGCTGACCCCGATAATCTATGAGAAAAAGGCGATCGCCGCCTTTAAAGACTCTAGAAAATAATCTATTTCTTCTTTAGTGTTGTAAAAGTACAGACTGGCTCGGGCACTACCGGAAGCATCAAAAAGTCGATGCAGGGGCTGGGTGCAATGGTGTCCTGAGCGGATGGCAACGCCGTCTTGGTCTAACATGGTCGCCACATCGCTGGCGTGGAGTCCGGTCACGTTGAAAGCAGAGAGAGCGGCCCGCTCACCATTTTCCGGACTAGGGCCATAGAGCCGGAGTTGGGGGATTTCCTTCAACCCTTCAAATAGGTGATGGGTTAATTCCACCTCGTAGTTGTGGATACGCTCCATACCTAGATTACTCAAATAATCCACGGCGGCCCCCAGGGCGATCGCCTCAGCAATGGCCGGTGTGCCAGCTTCAAATTTGTGGGGTAATTCCCCAGTGGTGAAATGATCAAAAAACACTTCCGCAATCATTTCTCCTCCACCAAAGAATGGTGGCATTTCCTCTAAAATTTCCTGTTTACCGTAGAGGAATCCAATGCCGGTGGGGGCACACATTTTATGGCCACTGGCCACCAGCCAATCGCAATCAATTTGTTGCACATCCAGAGGATAATGGGGCGCACTTTGGCAGGCATCAATTAACACTTTAGCGTTGACTTGATGGGCCAAACGGGTAATTTCCTGAACAGGATTAACACAGCCCAATGTGTTGGAAATGTGAACAACGGTAACTAATTTTGTTTTTTCGGAAAGTAGGTTTTTGAAATTTTCTAAATCAAAGCTTTCGTGGTCATCTAGCTGGACAAATTTAATTACCGCCCCAGTTTTTGCGGCCACCATTTGCCAAGGCACCAAATTACTGTGGTGTTCCATGACGGTGGTGATTATTTCATCCCCCGGTTTCAGATTATTCAATCCCCAACTATAGGCCACTAAATTAATCGCTTCCGTGGCATTACGGGTATAAACAATTTCCTTTGGCGATCGGGCATTGATAAACTTAGCAACTTTGCCCCGTACCGCTTCATAGGCATCGGTGGCCCGCACACTCAATTGGTGGGCTCCCCGGTGAACATTGGCATTATCATTTTCATAATAATGCATCAATTTTTGCAACACCGCCTTAGGTTTTTGGGAAGTAGCGGCATTGTCTAAATAAACTAGGGGACAACCATTAATTTTCTGATCCAAAATCGGAAAATCCTGGCGGACAGTGGCGGCGAGACTGGGTACTTGCAGGGCGGTCATGAATAAAAATGAAAGTTAAAGTGAAATAGTTGGACTTAATTAGGTTGTTGAAAAACTGATTAAAAGTCTAAATTATTAACTTCCTAATAATCAGTGATTAAACCAATAGTTAAAAACGACTAAATAGTTCGGCAGGAAAGACATTGACGGAGACGACCTTGCAAAGAAGGTAAAGGAATTTGATCGAAAATTTCTCCGGCAAAGGCATCAATCAATAAATGGCGGGCATCGTAGTCATTCAAGCCCCGACTGCGGAGATAAAATACTTCATCGGCTTCCAGTTGACTGATGGTGGCACCGTGGGCACATTTCACGTTATCAGCGGTAATTTGTAGCTCTGGCTTAGTATTAATTCGGGCTTTGGAGGATAATACCAAGTTGCGGTTTAACTGTTGGGCATTGGTTAACTGGGCCGCCTGGGGAACTAAAACTTTGCCGCTAAAAATTGCTTGGGAAAATTCATCCACAATACATTTATGGAGTTGATTAGTCACACCATGGGGATGGTTTAAGGCAATACTGCTGTGGGTGTCGCTCACCTGCCTTCCCGCTAGGGTTGTCAATGCTAAAAAATTTGTTTCCGTAGCTTCCCCTTGCTGTTCCATTTGCAAATTATGGCGGGATAATTTAGCACCCAAATTAATATCAATGAGTTTGTAACGACTCTGCTTGGCCTGGGCGATCGCCGTTGTAGCAATGTGGAAACTATCCCCGGAGTCCCGTTGGTTACGGATATGGGTAACCTGGGCATTTTCCCCCAGGTAAATTTCACTAACAATATTGTTGAAATAGGGCTGTTGTTGCGGGCGATCGGTGCAGTTGGTGCTAATGGCTCCATAGGACTCGGCAATGGTTACCTTGGCATTAGCTTCGGCCACAATCAACAGTCGGGGTTGAACCAGCACTGGAGTGGGATCAACCACCGTTAAAAATAGACAATGGATGGGGGTCGCCAGCTCAATATTGGCGGGAACCCAAACTATGGCACTATCCTTCAGCCCCGCCGTGTTGAGGGTACTAAAAACATCTTCTCCATCTTCCTGTGGAGCTAAATAATCAGCTAACTTTTCCTGTTTACTGGAGGGCAAAAGATTCCAGGATCCGCAGACAATATTTTCAGGCAAGTCGCTGGTATTGGATAATTCAGCCGAGAAGAAACCATTAACAAAAACCAAACGGCTTTGCTTTGCTTCCGGTAAATAAAAGTTTTCGGCACTAGCGGCATCTAGGCTGACTTTTTTGGCGGCGACAAAGTCAATTTCTTTAAACCCAGTTAAATTAGTGAACTGCCATTCTTCATCATTTTTATTGGGTAATCTTAGTCCATCTAACAATTTCTCTGCCCGTTGTCTTTTTGCGAGCAAAATTGGCTCTCCACTTTCCCCTAACATTGCTTGATCTTTAAGACTATGCAACTGTTTGTCCACTTCAGCATGGTGATTATTTTTTCTTAAAGCATTGGTCAGAACAGCGGCAGTCATAGCAAATATCCTTGGCGATGGTGGTTCGGATTAGTTAACGGTTAAATCAAATTAGCAACTAAATTAGTAACTTTAGTTAAACTTTGAAAAAAATTAGACAGCAGCCAATGCTTTTTCATCTAAAAAGTCATAGCCTTTTTCTTCTAGTTCCAGGGCTAATTCCTTACCACCGCTCATGACAATTTTGCCATCATACATAACGTGAATATAATCAGGAACAATGTAATTTAACAAGCGTTGGTAATGGGTAATTACCAAGGTGGCATTGTCGGGGTTTTTTAGAAAATTAACTCCTTCCGAAACAATCCGCAGAGCGTCAATATCTAAACCGGAATCAATTTCATCGAGGATAGACAAAGTTGGTTCTAAAATTGCCATTTGCAAAATTTCATTGCGTTTTTTCTCTCCACCGGAAAAACCTTCATTTAAACTGCGTTCTAGAAAAGCGGGATTCATTTTAACCACATCTAACTTTTCTTGGATTAAGTCTTCAAAATCAAAGGTGTCTAATTCTTCTAGGCCCAAATGCTTCCGTTTGGCGTTATAGGCAATGCGGAGAAAGTCTAAATTACTTACCCCGGGAATTTCTAGGGGATATTGAAAGGCGAGAAAAATCCCAGCTAAAGCCCGCTCATGGGGTTCTAGTACGGTTAAATCTTGCCCTTGATAAATCACTTCTCCGCCGGTAATTTCATAATCTGGATGGCCGGTAATTACTTTGGAAAGGGTACTTTTACCGGAGCCGTTACGCCCCATAATCGCATGGACTTCCCCAGCTTTGATTTCTAGATTAACCCCTTTGAGAATTTGGTTACCGTCAACGGAAGCCGTGAGATCTTTAACAGATAAAATAACGTTGCTATTGGCTGAAGTCATAAAATTGATCCTAATCTTAGAAAAATTTACTAATTTTTTACTAACTTGTTTACTGGTTTAAAACATCTTTTCTGTGCTGAGCACCTCCGGCGATCGCCGCCACTTCTGCCCGGAGTTCTTCGGATACCCCCAGTTCTTCTAAGGTGCTCATCAGGTTTTCGGCCACCGCATCAAAATGCTCTTCGGCTAATCCTTGTCGTTCCACTAGTTGTTTGTGGGCAGAGCGCATCAAGCGGCCGTCATAATGTTCAGTGCCACCAAAAGCATAGGTTAAAAAATCCTTCTGGTGTTGGCGCTGTTTCGCCATATCAGTGTTAGCAAAAAAGTGTTTGATGCGATCATCAGCTAAAACCCGTTCATAGAATTTATCTACGGCCAGATCAATGGCATTTTCGCCACCAAGTTTATCAAACAATGTAGTCATAATTTCCAGGAGTCAGGTTTAAAATGGGAGCAAAACTAGCAGTTAACCAACGGTGCCTTCTAGCTTTAAACTCAATAACTTATCTGCCTCCGCTGCAAATTCCATCGGTAATTCATTCAGCACATCCTTACAGAAACCACTGACCAACATGGACACCGCATCTTCTTCTGAAATTCCCCGTTGGGCAAAGTAGAAAAGTTGGTCTTCACCAATTTTAGAAGTAGAAGCTTCGTGTTCAACTTTGGCGGTGTTGTTATCCACCTGAATGTAGGGAAAAGTGTTTGCCGCTGCCCGATCGCCAATGAGCATGGAATCACATTGGGAATAGTTACGTCCCCCCTGGGCCTTTTGCCCCATTTTGACTAAACCCCGGTAGCTGTTGGCGGAATTACCAGCGGAAATACCTTTGGAAATAATAGTACTGCGGGTGTTTTTGCCGATGTGGATCATCTTGGTACCCGTATCAGCCTGCTGTTTATTATTGGTTAAAGCAATGGAATAAAATTCACCAACGGAATTATCACCAACGAGGACACAACTGGGATATTTCCAGGTAATGGCGGAACCGGTTTCCACTTGGGTCCAGGAAATTTTGGAATTAATCCCTTTGCATAGGCCCCGCTTAGTCACAAAATTGTAAATTCCCCCTTTACCGTTTTCATCCCCGGCATACCAATTTTGCACCGTGGAATATTTAATGTCAGCATTATCCAAAGCCACTAATTCCACCACGGCGGCGTGGAGTTGATTGCTGTCGTACATGGGGGCAGTGCATCCCTCCAAATAACTAACAGAAGCCCCTTCTTCCGCAATAATTAAAGTTCTTTCAAACTGTCCTGTATCACCATTGTTAATGCGGAAATAGGTGGACAATTCCATGGGACATTTCACCCCTTTGGGAATAAACACAAAGGAGCCATCACTAAATACCGCTGCGTTTAACGCGGCAAAAAAGTTATCCGCACTGGGCACTACACTGCCCAAATATTTTTGCACCAGATCGGGATGTTCCTGCAAGGCTTCGGAAATGGAGCAGAAAATCACTCCGTCTTCCGCTAATTTTTCCTTAAAGGTGGTGCCAATGGAAACGCTGTCGAAAATCGCATCTACGGCCACATTACTCAATCGTTTTTGCTCGGAAAGGGGAATGCCTAATTTTTCAAAGGTTTCCAACAATGCCGGGTCCACTTCATCGAGGCTATCAAGCTTTTTCTTACTTTGCTTGGGGGCAGAGTAATAGATAATATTTTGGTAATCAATGGGGGGATAATCCACCGCCGCCCATTCTGGTTCTGCCATGGTTAACCAGTGACGGTAAGCCCGTAGCCGAAAGTCCAACATAAACTCCGGTTCGTTTTTCTTCGCAGAAATGAGGCGCACCACGTCTTCGCTGAGACCACGGGGGATGGCGTCCGCTTCAATGTCGGTGATAAAACCATATTTATAGGGCTGGTTAACAAGGTTCTTAACGGTGGTGGCACTCATCGAATTCAGTGTTCTCCGGGGAATTCAGATAGGGAACTGCCAAAAATTAGGTTAAATTAATTGGCAGGAAACAAGGTATAAATCTCAAGGAAGGGAGAGTTAAACAACCTATTCGTTGTTTTAGTCTATTCTAGAATAGATTAGCAACCTAATTGTTGTCAAAGTCAACGGTATGCTAGGGAAGAATCTAGGCAATCATGCTTAGGGCTACCACTATCCCTTCAGTCTACCTACATGCAGGCATTTGTAGTAGCACTCTTACAATTAAAGGGAAATATCTTCACCGAAAGGAGAAATACAAGCAGGATAGTTAACCGAGCCGAGATTCCAAACCTAAATTATTGTTTTCCACTAACATCTAACTTAAATTTTGGACTTCGATGTATAAATCCTTATTAGCTCTCAGTTTCACAACCTTGACTTTGTTGGCAATCCCGATCGCCGCAGCAGTGCCCGTCGACAATATTCAAGTTAGTATTGCTGGGGCCGGGGGTGACTTTACCGGACGAGCTGCAACCCTTTCCACCAAGGATAAAACGATCACCAAAGTCGTTAAGTATGGTCTAAGGAGCTATGATCTCCACGTCGCCAAGATGATAGAAGTCTCCAATGATTACTGCAAAGATCGTCCCGAAGATTACGTCATGCACTGGAACTATATGGCCGCCGATGGCACCATTTTCATGGGTGAGTACCATATTCCCTGTACCTTAGCCAACGACACAATGGAAAAGTTTGGCAGCAAAGGCATGGAAACTATTCCCATTACCTATGCTGGTACTGAGCAGGAGACAACTTTCCCGGCGCTGAATTTAACCAAGGCTAATGCCGCTGATTTTGCTAAATTTGTCCAAACCCTGAAGCCCAGTTGCATTGAAACCTCCGGCAGCAAAATCTGCCCTGGCGATCGCCTCTAGATAAAGCTTTATGACAATTTAATGATGACATAGCGCAAAAATAAGGAATTTTCGGATAGACGTAGAACCAAAGATAAATTCACGGTGGGACAAGGCAGTGATCGGTCAAACCAGACCTACAACTGTCTACCACCTACTGATGTAAAAATGTGAAGAGTTTTCATCTATGAATCGTAAGCCCTATAAAGGCCTGTTTTCCTGGGCTATGTTGTGCCCCATTGGTTTTAGCCCAATTTTTTGTCGCTTTTACCCCAGCACGATCTGAAACCATCTCCAGGCTTGATGGTCGTTGCAAAGCTACTATTGGGGGCACAAGGGAGCTTTGACGGTCATTTTGGGACAGGGGAAAGGCTCAGGGAATGGGGAGATTGTAAAAAGTTTTGGGGTTCATGACTATCGGTTACTGAGTAACTTTCCTCGTCCGTTAGAAAATAGAACAAGGCGTTATACCGACTTTTCCAGTACCGCTTCATTGGGTTGGGGGGCTTCCAGAAACTCCAAGTTCACTTGGCCTGGGAGCGACGACGCTTGAACCACAAACCACCGGCCATGAAGGCAGCAGCCCCGACAATGGGCAGGGCATCGGATTCGAGGGGAACCGGAGTGGGGGTAAACACAAGGGTGTGTACTATCAGTGTCTCGAACCCCACTAGCAAATGTTCCAGCTCCATTCGTGGCTAGGCCAGTACCAAATCCTGCGACGTTTGACTTAAAACCAAAATCGATTATCACATCGCCAGCAGTATTTATTACTGACCCCAAATCAGTGCCCGTCACGACAATATTTCCACTGACAACATTAAAAACATTAGAAAATACGGGTGGTGACGCCGTTGAAAACGTCAAGGGGAGTTGTCCAGCCTAGGGCTACTGGAGCAGAAGTTACTAACACAGAAGTCGCTGCATAGGTGCCGTCTACAGTTGCAGCTGCACCAGGTAATTCGATGGTTCCGCTTACCGTGCCATTCACGGGGCCTGAATCATTACTAAAAGAAAATGTGTATTGAATAGCATTGGCCGATTCAACAAAACTTAAAAGGCTAGCAATGGCTAACAAACTAACTGTTGTTTTTTTCATAACTGTAATTCAAGAAAGGTAGGTTAGGGATAATTGCTGGCGGTTGCCCCGGTGAAGGTCAGCGGACAGGACATAACTCAGGTCTATCTTCGGTGATACTCCTGGAATTCTCTATCCGAATATTCCTTGTTTTGCCGACAGCAAGAATAAACTTGTTGATTTGGCCCCCGGTCGCCTTCTATGGTGAGGAGCGATTCCCCTGTCCCCCCCTTGTTATGGAAAGACTCCAATTCGCCATTCAACGGTTTTTTGAAAATTTTGATTTATTTGGCATCTTTGGCACTCTGGGCAGCAGAGACGCCCTGACCCCCTTTGGAGCGAGTCGGGTCACAACGCTGTTAGGCATTTTTGGCCATGCCATTGTTGTGATGAGCCTGATCGATTTTGTTGTGGTGATTGTGCCGCCCCAAGCCCAAAATCCTGTTTGGGAACTGGACACCATTAACCTGTTGATGGGTCAAATCTGGTTTTTCCTGGTGGGGGTCGCTCTGGTTTTAATTAGCTATCTGATTCGTTACTATCTTGATCGCGAAGCCAGTATTCCAGTGTTGGAACTGGTCTTGTTTAAATTTACCCGCTGGCTGATCTTGTTTATCGCCATTGTTTGCCTGCTGATGCTGCCCCTGATTGTGGTCGATACTGTCCGGGTGAACCGCATCAACACCAGTCAAATTGATGAGGCAACCAACAATCAACTGGCCCAACTGAGCCAAGCAGAAAGTCAACTGGCCCAGGTTAACGATCTTAACCAATTGCAAACCCTCTTACCCAGCAACGCGACTGTCCCCCCCGGTGCGTCCTTGGCCGACCTCAAGCAGGAACTGCAAACCAATTTAGCCAAGCAAAAGCAACGGGTCAGCGATGAAGCGGCTAAAGTGCAAGGACAAAAACGCTTTAACCTCTTAAAAACCAGTACCCGCAACATCCTAGCGGCGATTATTGCCACGTTTTGCCTGTTTGCGCTCTTTTGGCGAACCCGTGGTTTTGTTGATTAGTTTTGATTCCATTACCTTTATGTACAAATCCCTGTTTACCCTCAGTTTTTTTAGTCTAATTCTACTAGTGCCCACAGTTACCCAAGCGATGCCTGTCGCCAATACCCGGATCAGCATCGCTGGGGCCGGCGGAGACTTTACCGGGCGGTCTGCGACCCTATCCACCACCGACAAAACCACGACAAAACCTGTTAAATATGGACTCCGAACCTATGATTTACACATCGCCAAAATGATCGAAGTATCCGGCAACTATTGTCAGGATCGTCCCCAGGATTACGTCATGCACTGGAATTACCTAGCCGCTGACGGCAAGGTGTTTATGGGGGAATATACTATCCCCTGTCAACTGGCAAAGGATACTCTGAAAAAGTTTGGTACTAAAGGCACGGAAACTTTAGCCATTGACTATGCGGGCAATGAACAGGCTACCTCCATCCCTTCCCTAAATTTGACCCGGACTAATGCGGCTGACTTTGCTAAATTTGTCCAAACCCTGAAACCAGCTTGTATCGAAACCTCGGGCAACAAAATCTGCCCTGGCGATCGCCTGGAGTAGAAAAAAATCAGGAATTTTCGGATAGACAACGGGGACACTTCTTCTAGAAAGTGGAGTACGGGCGCAGGTCAAAATCAGGCTTGCCCCGATTAATTTTTCTGTGAGGAGTATTTGATGAATTGGTCTTTTTTGAAACAGCCGGTGTCTTTAGGCACGTTGGCGGCGTTAAGCTTGGCCCAGTCTTTGGTGATGACCGTTCCCGTCAAAGCAGAGACGACAGCGCGATTAGATGGTCGCTGTAAGTTGACCAGTGATGGATAATGAAGGTTTTTGACGGCCACTGCACGGTGAAACATAAACAACGGGACAACACGAACGATTGTGGTAGTAAAAATGGATAACGGCAGTGATTACCGATTCTTTCGGCCCTAACTAACAGGCTTTCCAGGTGGAAACCTATGGCGGTATCCATAATGTGCAGTACCAAAGAAAGATGATCGCAAAGAGGCCTTTACCTGGGATGAAGACGGCGATCGCCAAAAATTGGCAGTTATCCTCGACAGCCAAAAGCCGGCGCAGGTATCCCATGATGATAAGACCGCTCCTCAACAGGATGATTTAGGGGCGATAATTGGTGCTGGAGTTGGCGCTTTGCTCGGCAGTTTAATTTCCGGCGGAGGCTCAAACCAAAGTTCTAACTCCAGCAGTTCCACGTCGGGTAATCCCTACGACGGTAAAGACTTTACTGCAACTTCCTCTTTCCGTTGTTCCGTGGGTAATGACAGCCACAGCCAGTCCTGTCCTGGGGGCATTATGCGCAAAGGTAATGGCAACGCTTCGGTCACAGTGCTTTATCCCAACGGCAACGAAGTACAGTACGACTTCAAAGGAGGAAATGTCACCACCACTTTTGGGGGCGACTTGAACTGGGGTAAGGATGGCGATGACTGGTATATCGGCATTGACCGCAGATCTGTTTATAATCATTCCCGATGCGGCTGTTTCTGGTGGTTAGCACCCTGTATTTTTAGGTTTTTTTTTGATAGGGGGGAGTTTGTTGGCAAGATGGCGATCGCCTAGGAATCGTTGACCCTGCCGGTGTGGTACGAAGTACACTAATGCGAATACCGAATCGTTTGGTGAAAGCAAACCGTCAACGCCAATGGTTTAATGTCTTTGTCCCGTCTCCCCCTTACTCCCCATTGCCCAAAAGACAGAATCTTTTAAAGGTGCAAAAAACCTGGATCCCTATTTTCCCCATTGCAAACCCCAAAAAGACCAGCGTAACTTTTGACCACAAAGTCTCGCCCTTGGCAAATTGAGCCTTTTAATGGACTTTACTTATTCAGAGAAAATTTCCTATGTTCAATAAAAAAATATCAATATCTTTCCTAGCAGGAGCTTTACTGCTAACGGTACCAACAATGACCCTGGCAGAGAAAACACGCACCGAGCGAGTCCAATTTAAGCCCGGAAGTACCAGCAAAGTGATTGAAGGACAAATCAAGGGCTATGACTTCGTAGATTATGTCCTAAATGCTGCTAAAGGTCAGAATGCCAACATCAGCATGGCCACTGAGAACGGATCAAACTACTTCAATATCCTGGCCCCAGGGGAAGACGAAGTTGCTATGTTTAATGGCTCTGTCCATGGCAACCAATATGAAGGAAAGTTACCTAAAAGCGGTGACTATAAAATTCGCGTTTATATGATGCGAAATGCGGCCCGTAGAAATGAAGTAGCCAAATACCGTTTGGAAATGATTATTACCAACGACAACTGATCGGCTACGCCCCCCACGGTATTGTAGGGGCTATAAAGTAAGCCTTTTCTCCCCTTTTTTCCGGTGGTATAATTTCCACCATGGTTATCCCCACTTCGACGATCTCCTACAGACACTTTTCACGCATAGAAGCCTTAGAGGAAGAGTACTGTAACAGTCCAGGCTTTCGGGCAGTGCAGTTGGAGCGGGGCCCCTTGGACTGCCGGATTTATCGACTGGTTTTAGAGGGAGCTATATTTGAATTTCGTCGGATCGAAACCCCACTGCGTATTTGGGGAGAGAAATCTTCTGAAAACATAACTTTTGAACTGGTTCTTTCGCCCATCTGCGGTGATTATCTTTCCCATGGCCATAGTATTGACAATGGGATTGTCTACGGTTTTGACAGTGGTCGCAACATAGATTTAAGGTTGCCTAAAAATCTGCTGATGGGCACCCTGATTATCAAAAAAAACATTTTCCAAGATTACTTAAGGACAATGGAAAGAGAGGATATTGATCAGCCTTTGCTCAGTAATAACTATGTTCAAATTGGTGCCCAGTTCAAATCTTTACAAGCCTACTTACTACAGCTTTACAGCCTAGTTAAAAACAAATCAAACTTCCTTAATAAAGCAACGGTCAATAAATTAATATTAGAAGATTATCTCCCTCTTTTAATCGCTGCTATTCCATCTGCGGATAGCTCATTTCCCAAATACTTGCATCGTTGGTCTTTAGTGCGAGAAATTGAGTCTTATTTAGTTAATAATTTGGAGCAACCCATTACCCTCAAGGAATTATGCGAGCAGTTTTATACAACGAAAAGTCCGTTAATCTATGCTTTCCAAGAAATTCTGGGCATGAGTCCTTTGGCATACTTAAAATTGCTCAGACTCCACGCCATGCGGAGGGTGTTAAAATCTGCAGACCCCGGAACCACCATCGTCTCATTGATGCACAAATTTGGTTTTTGGCACCCTGGACGTTTTAGCTTGGACTATAAAAAGCTATTCGAGGAGTCCCCTTCGGAAACCCTTAAAAAATGACCTCTGCCCACGCCAAAAAAAAGTCAGTCCTTGCCTGGATTTTATACGACATCGGTAGTTCCGGGTACATTTTTCTAGTGCCGGGCATAGCCTATGCCATTTTCTTTCGGCAAACGGTCTGTGGTGGTGGCCCGGAATGTGATGCCCAGTGGGGTTCTTTGGTTTCCCTAACCCTCTTAATTTCGGGGATTTTGGCACCTTTACTGGGGGCGATCGCTGATCTGGGGAAACTGCGCCATCAATTGTTTATCTTTACGACCCTACTCTGTAGTCTGGGTTGCCTGAGTTTGGTAACCGTTCAACCGGGGGCAATTGTTTGGGGCATCCTTGCTTTTGCCCTGACCCAAAGTGGTTACTTACTAGCAACTGGTTTATACGACGCCTATCTTCCCCAACTGGGCACTGCCACCACCATTGCCAAGCTATCGGGCTGGGGTTGGGGCTGGGTTACCTGGGAGGGATTGTTTGCTATCTCATTTTTTCCGCCGTCCAAACTAGCGGTTTATTCGAATCAGGAATGGAGTACCGCTTAGCTTTTGTTATTGCTGGAATTTGGTTATTAATGCTTTGTTTACCAGCTTTATTCTGGCTCCCCCACCAGTCCCAGTCCCAGTCAGCATTAGTCCAGCCAACTCGCCTCATCCTCGACTCGTACCGTCAAGTGTGGCAAACCGTGAAAACCCTCCCCCAACAACGACAACTGACAAAGTTTTTACTTGGCTTTTATCTCATTTCTAGCGTCATTATTACCCTCAATAACTTCCTGGGTATTTATCTAACGACGGAATTTGGGCTGAGTTTGGCGGAAATTCTGCGTTATGGCCTGCTGTTCAATCTGATTTCCATACCAGCTACCATTATCTTTGGTCTCCTTGGCGATCGCCTTTCCATTCGTAAGCTTTTGTTGATTCTGCTTGCCATCTGGGGCACTGCCATTGCTACCATGGCTTTCAGCACCAGTGCTTTCACCCCCCCATTACTGGCTATACTGCTGGGAATGGTCTTTGGCTCTACTCAATCCCTCTGTCGTAGCTGGTTTGCCCAGATCATTGCCATCAATCAGGCCACGGAGTTATTTGGTTTTAATGCCTTTGTCGGCCGGCTCGCCTCCCTACTGGGGCCTTTATTGTTCAGCGTGATTAGTAGTTTCAGTGGAAACCAACGCCTAGCCATTATTTTGCTGTTGCCACTGTTAGCCCTCGGAATGATACTGATTGGCCAGGTTCGTTTGTCTCAAAATTTATCCTAAAGGGGATTACTTGATTACTTCAGCCGAGATTTGTGGAGCTTCTGCTGACTCAAGGCAATAGCAACCTCAAGCAGAGGATGTGCCGACAGGAGGTAACTTTGATTACAATGACTTAGTGGTTCGATTGTCAGTAGGCTAAGTTGCAAAAAAAATAGAAGACCTCTTGATGAACTCCAGCCCTTCCCACTCCACTAAAGAAGACATCCTGCGCTATCTCCTTAAAGAAGGTCAGGGGTCGGCGATCGCCATGGCGGAAGAATTGGGCATCAGTCCCCAGGCCATGCGTAAACATCTTAAGGACTTGGAAAATGAAGGTTTAATTGAACATCGGCAGGAAAAACAGGGCACGGTAGACCCCAGTTTATTTATCAGCTCAGTAAGCAGGGAAGGGAAAAGTTTCCCCAAGGATATGGAGAATTTGCTCTATCCTTCATTGATTCCCTGGTGGAAACGGTGGGTAAAGAACAATTGGGGGAAGTATTTAAAAAGCAATGGCAACGGAAGGCGGAGGAATATCGCCAACAGATTGGCCGGGTTCTTTGGCAAAGCGGGTAGATAAATTAGTGGAGTTGCGACGGCAAGAAGGTTATATGGCCGAACTCCATCGCCTCTCTGTGGATGAGTCGGAAAAATTTATTTTGTCTGAACACCATTGCGCGATCGCCGATGTGGCAGAATCCTACCCAACGGTATGCGGCCATGAGTTGGAAATGTTTGCCGCTATCCTGCCGGACTGTGCCATCGAACGCACCCATTGGCTCAACGATGGGGAACATAACTGTGGCTATTTAATCCGACCTAAGTTGGGAATGTTCTAGTGTTAACCTTGCTCCGCATCGCCCCCCACCACTACTTCCCGGATGCGTAAACTGGGGCCACCACAACCCACTGCCAAGCCGTTTTGGCCACCCTTGCCACAGCCCCCGGACTCGTCCCAGTAAAAGTCATCGGCGATCGCCTCAATATTGCCCAGGGTTTTGAAAACATTGCCAGAGAGGGTAACGTCTTTAACGGGTTCCGCCAGTTGTCCATCCCGAATCATCCAAGCTTCCCCGGCACTAAAGGTAAACATTTCCCCATTGGTCATGCCGCCGAGCCAGTTTTGGGCATAAACCCCTTCTTTAATGCCGTCCAATAAATTAGCCACTGGTGTTTCCCCCCGCCCAATCCAGGTATTAGTCATCCGCACAATGGGGGGATAGTGATAGTTCAAACAGCGGGCATTTCCCGTGGGCTGTTCCCCTAATTTCCCCGCCGTTTCCCTGGAATGAAGTCTGCCCACCAATTCCCCGTCTTTAATTAACTGGGTCGTGGTGGCGGGAACTCCTTCATCGTCAAAACCATAGCTACCCCGGTGGCCTTCTGGGGCCGCCCCATCAAAAATTTGCAACTCCGGTGGGCCAAACCGGCGCCCCAAACTCATCACTTCCAAAAAGTCAGGATTTTCGTAAAGCATATCCGCCTCCGACAAATGGCCAAAGGCTTCGTGGACAAATAGCCCGGTCAAAATGGGATCAATGACCACAGGGTAACTTTTGCCCTGCACCGTCGGCAAAGTCAAAGCTTTTAACGCCCGTTGGGCCGCCCCCTGCACCACCGTATCTAAATTTTCCAAATCTCCATAACCTTTGCGGGAGCCAGTGGTTTCTCGACCCACCTGTACCCCATCACTATCCTTGGCGGTGGCGGCAAAACGCATTTCCAAATCCCACCAACATTGCTCTAAAAGAGTTCCTTCAGAGGTAGCGAGTAATACCCGTTGTTGACTGTCGCTGTAGCGTACATGGGTAGTGGTGATTTTATCGCTGGTACTTCTCAGTAGGTCGTTGTAGTGGTCACAGAGGCCTTTTTTCTCGCCTAGGCTAATCTGTCGAGGATCTTTACCAGTCAGAGGATTAATGAAGGTTGCCTGGATTGGTGTGATCGACGCTAAAAGGGTTTCATCGTCCCCAATCAGACGGGCGGCGGCGATCGCCTCTTCTAACCTTTGACGTAACTGTTCCCAGCGGTTAAAACTAGCAAAGCCCCAGCCTCCCTTATGACAAACCCTTACTTGACCACCAATGGATAAACCTTCACTCAGGGTTTCCACCTGATCCCCCCGTAAACTAATTTGGGTACCTTCCGACTGCTCTAGACGGATGCTAATGAAGTCAGCTTGGGATTGGTAACGGCTAATTAGATCGGGGAGAGTGGATTTAATGGTGGTGAGGTTCATGCTTCCTGGAAGAAATTAATAGTCGTCGTCTGCTTCGATGATTTCGGTATATTGATTGCCATCTTCATCTTCTACGATGGTAACTTGGTTGCCCTCATCGTCCATGGTACTGACGGCGGTATTACCATCCTCATCCACGCACACGGCCACGGCCCCGTCTTCATCGGCATAGGATTCACATTCCACCTCCTGGGCCAGGACTGGTGCGACTGCTCCTAGTAAGGCAACAAGACCAACCATGGGGCCTAGAACATTGATATTTAGCATTTGTTTTAAGTTATTCATCGGGTTTCACCACAGACTCAAGGGTTATAACAGCAATTATCGCTTTTAAATCAAGCAAAAAGTGCAGTTTTAACTACCGCATCGGTAACTTCATCACTGATGATTGCTTTTCCGATCGCCGTGGGGAGGATGAAACGGACTTGGCCAGCTTTTACTTTTTTGTCGTGGAGTAGGCTGGCGAGAACATCCTTAACCACTAATGCGGGGGGAATCTCCGTAGGTAATTTAGTTTTAATTAATAATTTCCGCTGGCGATCGCCGAGGGATTGGTCACAAAGCCCTAGGGAACAAGCAATTTTGGCCGCCGCTTCCATGCCAATACCCACCGCTTCCCCATGGTTGATTACGCCGTAGCCCGTTAGACTTTCCACCGCATGGCCAATGGTGTGACCGTAGTTGAGAATAGCCCGTAGGCCTGCCTCTTTTTCGTCCTGGCTGACCACGTCAACTTTTGCCTGACAGGAACGTTGGATGATTTTGATCAGTAATTCTGGAGATAAAGCCTCCATGGTGGATAGATCCGTTGCCTCTTCCAAAGCCATAAACAATTCCGGATCCCAAATCACCCCGTATTTAATTACCTCCGCCATACCCGCCCGAAATTCCCGCTCCGGCAGGGTTTTCAACACCGCTGGGTCAATGTACACCAGTCGGGGCTGATAAAAGGCACCGATTAAATTTTTTCCCTGGGGATGATTTACCCCGGTTTTACCACCAATGGAGGCATCCACCATGGCCAAAAGGGAAGTGGGTACTTGAATAAAATTAATGCCCCGTAGCCAACTGGCCGCCCCAAATCCCGTCATATCACCGATTACGCCCCCCCCAAGGGCCAAGAGGGTGGAATTACGTTCCAAATTGGCAGCAAAGGCGGCATCGTAAAGGTCACTGATAGATGCCAGGGTTTTATGGATTTCTCCGGCGGGAATCAGGTGGGTAAAAACTTCATAGCCCGCGTTTTCTAAGCTCTGAACCACCGACTGGCCATAATGGCCGTAAATTTCCGGGTTAGACACCACCATGACTTTTTTACCCAGTCCAAGGGGGGCCAAATTAGCGGCAATTTCCGCCAAACCATGGGGGGCAATGTGGACTTGGTAGGGGGATTGGGGCAGGGGGACAGGGATAATCGTAGCCATAGGTTCTTGGTTCAAGGGGCGGCGCTGGATCGTACAATAGCAAAGAATTACAACGTCTTTATCAAAGCGAGGAACAAAATCATGGCCGCTGGTGTTGGCATTTTTATTGGCTATATTGCCGTTTTTACCGGATTAACCCTGGGTTTGCTGTACGGCCTGCGGTTTGTCAAATTAATCTAGGTTTGCCCTTGGCTTTAATGGGGATTTTCTAATTCCCATTGACCTTGTTTATATTTTTTATTGTTGGCATTGTTAGCAATTTTTTAAACTTTTTTTAGATAAATCTTAAACACACCCCTATTTTTGTCACGACAGTTATGTTCCCCACCACCCGCCCCCGTCGCCTCCGCCAGACTAATACCATCCGCCGTATGGTCAGGGAAAATATCCTCACGGTTAATGACTTGATTTATCCTTTGTTTGCTGTTCCCGGTAACAGTGTGGCTAAGGAAGTTGTGTCCATGCCGGGGGTTTATCAGCTATCGGTGGACAAAATTGTTGATGAAGCTAAGGAAGTTTACGATTTGGGCATTCCCGCCATTATCCTCTTTGGCATTCCTGAGGATAAGGATACCGATGCTACAGGGGCCTGGCACGATTGCGGCATCGTCCAAAAGGCGACGGAGGCAGTGAAAAAGGCTGTGCCCGATCTGGTGGTGATTGTGGATACCTGCCTATGTGAGTACACCGACCACGGCCACTGTGGCTATCTGCAGACAGGGGACTTAACCGGCAGGGTGTTGAACGATCCCACCTTAGAATTGCTCAAAAAAACCGCTGTTTCCCAGGCCAATGCCGGGGCGGATATCATTGCGCCTTCGGGGATGATGGATGGTTTTGTCCAGGCCATCCGGGAAGCTCTGGATGATAATAATTTTCCAGATATACCCATCCTTTCCTATGCGGCCAAATATGCTTCGGCCTACTATGGCCCCTTCCGGGATGCCGCTGATTCTTCCCCCCAATTTGGCGATCGCCGGACGTATCAGATGGATCCGGGCAATAGTCGGGAAGCATTAAAGGAAGTGGAACTGGATTTATGGGAAGGGGCGGACATGGTCATGGTCAAGCCGGCCTTGTCCTATATGGATATTATTTGGCGCATTAAGGAAATGACTAACTTACCCGTAGCGGCCTATAACGTTTCCGGGGAATATTCCATGGTTAAGGCGGCGGCCCTAAATGGCTGGATTGATGAGCAAAAAGTTACCTTGGAAACCCTCACCAGCTTCAAACGGGCCGGGGCAGATTTAATTCTTACCTACCACGCTAAGGATGCGGCCCGCTGGTTACAGGGTTAAGCTGAATCAGAAAACCCACTGCTCAGAATGGAGAACTGGCCATGGTGCAAGCTTTGGTTCCCCCCACCGGCAGGCAGACCCCCCAGATTAGTTGGGAAAAACTACTACTGCATTTTCGACCTTAAAATTCCCCTCCTAGAGGTTTATAAACTCGATGATTCCGGGCAATACAAACTGGAAACTCCCCGAGAAAAAGGACTATTTTGGATTGCCGGACTAGAATCTTTTCCTCGGTATTTGGGAAGGCGATCGAGAAAATCACCATTGTCATTGGTTGCGGTGGTGGACGGAGGCGGGGGATTTAGTCCTCTGGGCTTCAGAATTAGCCCAAAGGGAAAAACAAAGGGCTGATGCCGAAAAGGAAAGGGCCGATCGCCTAGCGGAAATATTACGGGCCCAGGGAATTGATCCCGACACCCTTTAAGGAAAAATGACCAGGGCAAAAGTAACTGAATACCCAGGGTGAACAGTCAGAGTCAATTGTTTACCCTAAGATGGGAACAGAAACCCGTAACCGAGGTAAAGGCATGCGAGCTGTGTTGATGGCAGGGGGGGCAGGCACCCGATTACGACCCCTGACTTGCGATCTCCCGAAACCGATGGTTCCAATTATCAATCGGCCGATCGCCGACCACATTATCCATCTGCTCCGTCGTCATAACATCACAGAAGTGGTGGCCACCCTCCACTATCTTCCCGATGCCATGCGGGACTATTTTCTCGATGGCAGTGAATTTGGCGTGCAAATGACCTACGCTGTCGAAGATGAACATCCCCTAGGAACAGCGGGGTGCGTCAAAAATATTGAAGAATTACTGGATGATACTTTTCTGGTCATTAGTGGCGATAGCATCACCGACTTTAACCTTACAGCGGCGATCGCCTTCCATCGGCAAAAAGGGTCTAAGGCCACTTTGATCCTGACTAGAGTACCCAATCCCCTGGAATTTGGCGTCGTTATTACCGACGAAAATCAACGGGTGCAAAGATTTCTAGAAAAACCCTCCACCAGTGAAGTTTTTTCCGACACCGTCAATACCGGGACTTACATCCTAGAGCCAGAGGTACTGAATTATCTTCCCCCCAAAGAAGAAAGTGACTTTTCTAAGGATTTATTCCCCCTATTACTGGAAAAAAACGAGCCCATGTATGGCTTCGTAGCGGAAGGTTACTGGTGTGACGTGGGTAATCTGGACGCTTACCGGGAAGCCCAATACGATGCCCTAGAGAAAAAGGTATTGCTGGAACTGGGCAGTTTACCTAAGCACCCCGACATTTGGATCGGGGAAAACACCACCATCGATCCCTCTACCACACTCACTCCCCCCCTGGTGATTGGGGATAATTGCACCATTGGGACCGGAGCCCGCCTAGAAGCGGGTACTGTCATCGGCGATAACGTCACCATTGGGGCTGGGGCTGAATTAAAACGGGCCATTGTTTGGAATGGAGCCCTAATCGGAGACGAAGCTTATCTAGCGGCCTGCGTAGTGGGGAGGGGCTGTCGAGTGGAGCGGCGGGTACAAATCCTCGAAGGGGCAGTTATTGGCCCCTTGTCCATTATTGGCGAAGAAGCCCAAATCAACTCCGACGTTAAAGTCTGGCCGAGCAAACGGGTAGAACCGGGGGCAATCCTCAACACCAACCTTATTTGGGGGAGTACGGGGCACCGGAATCTTTTTGGTCAAAGGGGAGTATCCGGCATTGTCAACGTTGATATGACCCCGGAATTTGCGGTCAAGTTAGGGGCCGCCTATGGTTCTTGCCTCAAACCTGGAGCGGAAATTGTGGTTTCCCGGGATCAGCGCAATGTGTCCCGTATGGTGACCCGTTCCCTCATTGCCGGCTTGATGTCGGTGGGGGTCAATATCCAAAACCTAGAAGCCACCGCTATTCCCATCGCCCGGACAATGATCCCAACATTAGAAGTGGCCGGAGGAGTCCATGTCCGTATCCACCCCGATCGCCCAGATTACCTGCTCATCGAGTTTTTAGATAACCAGGGCATCAATATTTCCAAAAAAACAGAAAAGAAAATCGAAGGGTCTTACTTCAAAGAAGATCTACGCCGGGTAAGCATTCCCCAAATCGGTGATATGTCCTATCCTGCCCAGGTGCTAGAAACCTACTGCCATACCTTTGAAACCCTCTTGGCCATGGATGTGATCAACAATGACGGAGCTAAAATTGTCATTGATTATGCCTATGGGGTGTCGGGGGCCATTCTGCCGTTACTGCTAGCCAAGTTCGGTTGTGATGCGGTAGTACTTAATGCCAGCCTGAGGCAAACCGCCGTTTCCAACGATGAAAAGGAAATTTTGCTCAGTCAATTGGGACAAGTGGTGTCGGCCCTCCAGGGCAATTTAGGCGTACAGGTTTCCGCCAACGGAGAACAGCTTACCCTCGTAGATGAAGGGGGCTTACCTATCCGGGGGGAATTACTCACCGCCCTAATGGTACACATGATGTTGACAGCTTCCCCGAAGGGAACCATTGTGGTGCCGGTGCAGGCTTCCAGTGCCGTGGAGCAGTTGGCCCGTCGCCATGGGGGCAAAGTTCTCCGCACCAAGGCCAATCCCACCGCTTTGATGGCCGCCGCCCAATCCAGTCATAACGTAGTCCTAGGGGGCAGTGGGGAAACAGGATTTATTTTTCCCCGGCTTCACCCCGGCTTTGACGCCATGTTTTGCATTGCCAAAATTATGGAGATGCTAACGTTACAAAAACGTACCCTAGGACAAATTAGGGCCGAGTTACCGAAGGTCTATCACAATAGTTGTAAGGTTCGGTGTTCCTGGAAAATCAAGGGAGCTTTGATGCGATACTTGGTGGAAATTCACCGGGATCAACATATCGAATTGGTGGATGGGGTCAAAATTACCTTTCCCAACGGGGACAACTGGGTATTGATTTTGCCCGATGCGGGGGAACCCCTGGTCCACATCTATGCCAACAGCGAAGACCGCCATTGGGTGGATCACCAACTGCGCTACTATCAAGCCCAGGTTTTACAGTTCATTGCCGATGCCCAGGAAGAATCCTATCAACATTTTTCCTGATTCCCTCTGGTGTGTTAACTGATTTAGCCAACCACAAAGTTAACTAACTTGCCGGGCACCACAATTACTTTTTTGATGGTTTTGCCTTCCAGATATTTCTGGGCTAGGTCTGAGTTTTGGGCCAATTCCTCTAACTGGGTTTTGTCGGCTCCAGCGGGAACAGTAATAGTACCGCGGGTTTTACCCATAACTTGAATAACCAGAGGAATTTCGTCCAACACCAAGGCGGTGGGGTCAAAGGTTAACCAAGGTTGGTGGTGAATGGAATGCCCATGGCCCAACTGGTGCCACAGCTCCTCGGTCAAATGGGGCGCAAAGGGGGCCAGGAGCAATAAAAGGGTTTCAATGCCCTCTTGGTAAATGGGGGAAGCCACTAAATCCGCCGCTGTTATTAGGGCATTACTGAGCTTCATCATTTCCGAAATGGCAGTGTTGAACTGGTAATCTTCGTTCAAATCCTCCGCCACTTCTTTTATGGCCACATGGATAGCCCGCCGTAAATCCTTTTCTGCCTTGGTCAAAGGATCATTGCTCAGTAAAGTTTCTGGGCGATTAGCGATGTAGTCCGTTACCGATCGCCAAACCCGATTGAGAAAACGGAATTGACCTTCCACATCGGCATCATCCCATTCCAGATCTTTTTCCGGGGGAGCCTTAAACAAAATGAACATCCGGGCCGTATCTGCCCCATACTTGGCCAACACTTCCTGGGGATCCACACCGTTAAATTTAGACTTGGACATTTTTTCGTAGAAAACCTGTAACGGCTCGCCGCTATCGGGGTCTTTAGGATCTTTGGGGTCAACAACCCATGCCCCCGTTTGTAAATCCTTAGCAGGGACATACTTACCCGTGGTGGGATTTTTGTAGGTAATGCCCTGCACCATGCCCTGGGTTAGCAGTTTTTGGAACGGTTCCTTGACGGAAATTAACTGGCGATCGGCTAAAACCTTGGTAAAAAAGCGGGAATAGAGCAGGTGCAAAATGGCGTGTTCAATACCCCCCACATACTGATCCACCGGCAACCATTGGCTGATTTTTTCCGGGCGCAAAGGGCAACTCAGTATTTTGGGCATCGGCATAACGCAGGAAATACCAAGAAGAATCAATAAAGGTATCCATGGTGTCCGTTTCCCGTTTAGCAGGTTTGCCACAACGGGGACAGGGTACATTGATCCAATCCGTTAGTTTCGCCAGGGGAGAAGGCCCCCGCCCGGAAAATTCTACGTTATCGGGCAATTTAACCGGCAGGTCTTCGGGGGGCACCGGCACTGCTCCACAATCGGCGCAATGGATGACCGGAATGGGACAGCCCCAATACCGCTGGCGGGAAATCAACCAATCCCGCAGACGATATTGCACCCGGGCCCGGCCATAATCATTATTCTCGGCAAATTTGATAATGGCTTGCTTTGCTTTGACTGAATCCATGCCGGTGAATTGGGCGGAATTAACCATCACTCCAGCTTCGGTGTAGGCCGCCGTTAACGTCATATCGCTGTTATCGGCATCGTCGGGAATAATTACCACCTGGATGGGCAAATTATTGTCCTGGGCAAATTTGAAATCCCGTTGATCATGGGCGGGAACCCCCATCACTGCACCGGTGCCGTATTCATATAAAACGTAATCGGCAATTAAGATGGGTATTTCTTCTCCGTTGAAGGGATTGATGGCAGTGCCTCCGGTTTTAACCCCCCGCTTTGGTTTATCTTCCGCTGTTCGTTCAATTTCACTTTCCTTACCTACCATTGCCACAAAGGCTTCCACCGTGGCCTTTTGTTCAACGGTGGTAACCCCTGGGGTTAAAGGGTGTTCGGGTGCCAAAACCACATAGGTGACGCCATAGACCGTATCGGGGCGGGTGGTAAAAACAGCAATTTTTTCATTACTATCCTTAACGGGAAACTCTAAATAGGCCCCGACGGATTTGCCGATCCAATGGGATTGCATTAGTTTGACCCGTTCCGGCCAACCCGTTAGTTGCTCTAAATCATTTAACAGTGCTTCGGCATAGTCAGTAATTTTCAAAAACCATTGCCGTAGCAGTTTTCGTTCCACCATGGCCCCCGATCGCCAGGAGCGGCCTTCACTGTCCACCTGTTCATTGGCCAAAACCGTTTGATCAATGGGATCCCAGTTGACAGTGGCTTCTTTTTGGTAAGCCAGACCCGCTTCTAAAAATTGTAAAAATAACCATTGGGTCCAACGGTAATAGTCTGGGGAGCAAGTGGCCACTTCCCGTTCCCAATCAATGGATAGCCCCAACTGTTGCAATTGGCTACGCATCTGGGCAATATTCTTCTCCGTCCATTCCCTGGGAGGAATACCCCGTTCAATGGCCGCATTTTCCGCCGGTAAACCGAAGGCATCCCAACCCATGGGGTGTAAAACTTGATAACCCTGCATCCGTTTCAGCCGGGCAATGACATCGGTGATGGTGTAGTTCCGCACATGGCCCATGTGAAGATTCCCGGAAGGATAGGGAAACATGGATAAGGCATAGAATTTAGGTAAATCAGAGGCGATCGGTGTTTTGTCCACCCCCCATTCAGTCCAGCATTGTTGCCATTTTTGCTCAATTTCACCAGCGTTATATGGGGATGCCACGACGACCAAAATCTCCTAAACCCGTTTAATTACAGCCTTTCAGTATATCATTGCGCCCCAGGCAAAGCGCATTGGTATTCCCCCGTCTAGGCCAATGGGGAAGGAAAGGTTAACATTTGCGATTATGAATACCATTCAACTTGACGTACGCCAAACAATAATTACGGCAATTTTGGTACTTTATATCGGTAAGTACCTGACCAAAAAAGTAAAATTTTTGCAGAGTTTTAATATCCCCGATGCCGTTTCCGGTGGGGTTTTAGCCTCTGTCTTTTTTGGTTTGATTTATGGAATTTTTCGGACGGAAGTCGCTTTTAACTTCGCCATTCGGGATGCTTTTCTAATTATTTTCTTTACTTGCATTGGTCTATCCTCCAAGCTAAAAAGTCTGCTCCAGGGAGGTAAACCCCTATTGATTCTCCTCGGTGCGGCGGTGAGTTTTTTAGTGGTTCAAAATTTAGTGGGGGTAGGCATTGCTTCCCTAATGGGGCAGGAATTGCCGGTGGGCCTATTGTCTGGGTCTATTTCCCTAAGTGGTGGCCATGGTACGGCGATCGCCTGGTCACCAATTTTTTATGGTGATCACGGTATTGGTAATGCCTCGGAAATTGGCATCGCCTGTGCCACCTTTGGTTTGGTGTTTGGCGGCATTGTCGGGGGCCCCATTGCCAAATTTTTGATCATCCGCAATAGCTTAGAGCCGGATGGCGACACCGAAGATTTAACCATTGGTATCCGACGGGACCAAACCAAAGTTCAAATTGATTACAACACCATGCTCCACACCATTTTGGTCATTGGGCTGACGGTGGGTTTAGGCTTTGAACTGAATGAGGCGATCGCCGGCTTGGGGCTAATGCTACCGGCCTTTGTCTCCTGCCTATTGGCAGGGATTATCCTTACCAATACCATTCCCCTCGTTTTCAAAAAATTTCCCTGGCCAGCGGAAACCCCCTCCTTGGCTCTGACTTCCGACGTTAGTTTGGGACTATTCCTCGCCATTTCCCTAATGAGTTTGCAACTCTGGACTTTGACGGGCATTGGTGGAGTAATTGCCGTAATTCTGGTGGCGCAGTTTTTGGCCTCCATTATTTACACCATTATTGTTGTCTTCCCGATTATGGGTAGAAACTACAATGCGGCCGTGATTTCCGCCGGCTATTCCGGTCTGACCCTCGGGGCCACCCCCACGGCGATCGCCAATATGACCGCGGTGACAGAAAAATTCGGAGCCGCCCCCCAAGCCTTCATCGTTGTGCCCCTGGTGGGAGCATTCTTCATCGATATTGCTAATGCCTTTATCATTCAGCAATTTCTTAATTTTGTTGGTTAATTGAGTCAAACTCCAATGAAAATTTCCACCAAAAACCACCCCGACCCTAAGGGCAAGGATGGACTTGGTTGCCAAGATATGCAATTATGCAATTCTGGAAATATATCAGTAGACCAAAAAGCGATTATTCCTAATCCATCACACCTAAATAGAAATCTCGCCAAAGTTTCTTTTCGGAGTGGGACGCCATGAATGGTCAAGGCAGGCTAGAAAATCCTGCTTTTTTTATGCCTAGAACCGACTAACGACTACTAGCGGCCACCGGAGTTTTAGTGGAAGGATTGGGCAATTGGTATTCCCGTAAACTGGGGAAAAGAAAATGGTTCTCTTCCACATACTGGGCTCCAAATAAACCCTTTTCCGCCCAAAAATATCGATCAGTGGTGTGCTCATTTCGTTTTACAATGAGCAAAGCCGGTGGCTGAATTTGATTCGCTTGAATGAAACGGCGAGCGGCCGTAACCGGCTTATCTTCGCCGCTTTCAATGTTGAATTGGGGAACAAGTTCCAGAATTTTACGACCCTCTTGACGACGACGACTCTTACGTTTGCGTTTGCGTGCCAACCCAGTTACCTCCTATTTCAGCGATATGCTGTAATGATAGTTACAAAAGCCGTGCCGATTATATCCGGTCTAATTCTAAAGATCAAGCCCCTCTGACCCTTGATATGGTAAGGGGATCACTAATTCTATCTGCCTTGGGGCGGTGGTTTGGGTGGCTAAATCGTTTAATTTCCCTGACAGAATACCCTTTCACATCTTATTATTTCTTCATATTTCCCCCTCCCTCATCCCAAGCTCCATGGCTGGCTCAGTTTCGTCAATGTATTCCCCGAGCGCCGAGTTAATTACCCTTTGTCACTCCCAGGTGCGGCTTTTGCAACGGAGTTTGCGGGTGGATTGGTGTGGCGTTTATCTAACCCAGGGGGAAACGGAACAGGGGCTGGTGCCGTTGGTGGTCTCCCAAAATTCAGGGATTTATTCGCCAGAAAGCCATGGGTTCATCAGCTTACCACAGGGGGAAGCACTTTTTTCCTCCGACAATTTTTCCCTACCAGCGGTTCCCATGGAAGCAGGAAAGTTAAGTTTGCGGGGCAGTTTGGAACCCCCTCCCTTTGATGCGGAAAAACGATTGGTATTACCCCTGGTTTATGCCGAGGAAATGATGGGGCTGTTGGTGATTCACCGTAACGATAGTCAGTGGAACCAAGAAGAAATGATGCAGTTGGAGGAGATCGCCAATTCCCTGGGGGCGGCCTGTTTACTGGATCAACAGCGGGGCTGGTATCGCCATGCCTGGGAAGATCAGGGTCAGCAATATCAATGGGAACGACAAAATTGGGCGGATTTACTGCATCAATTGCGGAATCCATTAACGGCGCTGAAAACCTTTAGTAAATTATTACTAAGGCGGTGGCAAGGGGATGACAAGGGCCAGCAGGTAGTGGAGGGAATTGTGCGCCAGGGGGAGCATCTCCAGGAATTATTGCAAACCTTTGAAGCTAGCCAGGGAAATATCCAAACTTCCATCCCATTACTCCAGGGTTCTGTAATGCCGGTTCTTCCTTCGGCCGGTTCAACAGCTCGATTAACTTTAACCAGTTTTCCCCTGGATGAGGTGTTGCACCCAATTTTGACAGCTCACCAGGCGATCGCCAATGAAAAGAATATTTGCTTCACTAGTCAATTGCCGGAGGTTTCCCCCATGGTCATTGCTAACCAGGGAGCTTTACGGGAGGTGGTCAATAATTTGTTAAACAATGCCCTCAAATATACCCCCGCCGGGGGCGTCGTTACGGTTTGCTTAACCACGGAGTTTAGCGAAGAAAACTGGGTCAAACTGGCGATCGCCGATACGGGTTATGGCATTCCCCCAGGGGATCAGGAAAAAATATTTGAGCGTAATTACCGAGGACAGCAGGGTGAAGGCCCCATTCCCGGCACAGGGCTGGGGTTGGCGATCGTCAAGGATTTGGTGGAGCAGATGCAGGGAAACATTGAAGTATTGAGTCCCAACGACCTATCTTCTGAAAATAAATATCCAGGATCAACCTTTACCCTCTGGCTGAAGATGGAGGCCGATTAAACGCATACGACCAGCGGATCAATTTTGTCCGGTGAACCATCCCGCCAAGATCTAACCCATGAAAATAAAAATCCCCTACCGAGGGGAAGGGGACTTTTTTCACCAGTGTTTTTGTTAATTACAAAAATTGCCTAAGACCTCGATAAGAGATCCTAAACCTAGGGGTGAAATAACAAATCGGGGAAGAAACGATTGAACTCGATCAAAATGCCAGCGGTAAAGGACAATAGCGCCATGATCATGACCGGGGCCGTCGAAAGAAAGGATTTCAAACCGTCCATAAATTGAGTCTCCAGAATTGACGTAAATAACTTAAAAGAATCACTAGAACTTAGTGGATTTAGACCAATGCCACTAGCGAGGGGAGGTGGGGATTTCAGAATCCTTCATCACCAATTTGCCAGAGGTATATTCTCCAGCGGCGGCCAAGGGCCAGAGGAAACCGCCCAACATTTTTTTAATAGCTAGGGGAACGTTGATGACAACTTCCTGCATTTCAGGATTTTTGCTTTCCCGAACTTCAATTAGGTAAGAACGACCAACCCAACCAATCCAGCCAGCAATATAGAGGAACAAGATGCTAGGAATCAAAAAGTCTCCAGCATGGCTGAAACGACCATCCACAATCAGGTGGGGATAGCCTTCGGGGCCACAGAGGGCATTGGCATAACGTTCCGCCCGGATTTTACCGGAGTTGGGATCGTTGGTGGTGTTGAGGAAATTTTTGGACTTAGCCAAGTAAGCGGGATTTTCGCTACAGGGGGTTAAATTTGCGAAGTCATCCGCCGAAGCTGTAGGAGCGAAATTAAACCAGAGAGTAAAGGCTAGGAGCAACGCCAACAAATGTTTCATAAGAATCGTTTCCTTGGTTAAACAAAAGACTAAAAAGGCGGCTGATAAATAAGCAAGAACGGGAACCTGTTACCGTGATCCTGGGGATCGTTAACCGATAATAGGGAAGACTGGGCAACAAACCGTCGTCTTTTGGATCAAACTCAAACTATCAGAGAATGGCAATCATTTTAGCAATTGAAACAAGTTGTGATGAAACCGCGGTGGCAATTGTAAATAATCGTAACGTTTGCAGTAATGTGGTTTCTTCCCAGATAAAAACCCATCAGGTTTTTGGGGGGGTGGTGCCGGAGGTGGCCTCCCGTCAGCATTTGCTTTTAATTAATACTTGTCTTGACCAGGCTTTGCAAGGGGCCGGTTTGGGGTGGTCAGATATTGAGGCGATCGCCGTAACGGTGGCTCCGGGGTTAGCGGGGGCCTTGATGGTGGGGGTAACGGCGGCCAAAACCCTGGCCATGGTGCATCAAAAGCCCTTTTTAGGAGTGCATCACCTGGAAGGCCACATTTATGCCAGCTATCTCAGTCAACCGGAATTAGAGCCGCCCTTTTTATGCCTCCTGGTGTCCGGCGGCCATACCAGCTTGATTCAGGTAAAAGGCTGTGGCGATTATCAACAATTGGGAACCACCAGGGACGATGCGGCGGGGGAAGCTTTTGATAAGGTAGCCCGCCTATTGGATTTGGGTTATCCCGGTGGCCCCGCCATTGATCGAGCCAGTCAAGTGGGCAATCCTTTGGCTTTTAAGCTACCGGAAGGGCGTATTTCCTTACCCCAGGGAGGCTATCATCCCTACGATTCTAGTTTCAGTGGTTTAAAAACCGCTATGTTGCGGCTCACCCAGGAACTAAAACAAAAGTCAGAATCTTTACCCGTCGAGGATCTAGCGGCCAGTTTTCAGGAGACGGTGGCCCTATCCCTTACCAAAAAAACCATCCGATGTGCCTTAGACCATGGGTTAACCACCATCACCGTGGGGGGCGGAGTCGCGGCCAATAGCCGTCTCCGTCACCATTTACAAAAATCTGCCGAGGAGCATGAATTACGGGTGTTTTTTCCACCGTTGAAATTTTGTACCGACAATGCCGCCATGATTGCCTGTGCCGCCGCTGAGCATTTTCAAAATGGCGATCGTTCCCCGTTGGATTTAGGTATTCAGTCCCGCCTCTCGGTGGAAAAGGTTGGTCAGTTATACGAAGATAATTAGCTGGGTCGCTTTCACAGTCCCAAACTTAGTTGGATAAAGGGTGAAGACTGTTCCGTTGGCGATGATTGACCCTGGAGTTTTTGCCAATAGTCCGCCATCCATTGTTCAGAACTGCCGGGAGATTGGCGATCGCCATGGAGCCAGGCTTGAAATACCGTTTCCCGACCGTCCTGGGGACAGGTGATTTGATAGATCCGCACTCTTTTTTTGCTAATGGTTTTGGTCTTTGCTAACTTGATGCCAAAGCCAATTTTTTCGAGAAAGCGACGCAAAATAGTAATGGGGCTGGCATTTTTAGCTAAACCAATGCCCACCACCGTTTTAATGTCATCCCAATTGGCCAGGGCTAACTTGGCCAAAGCCACCAAATCTTGATCCAGGGGACATAATTCCCGCTGGGGATGGTTGAGCAAAACAGGAATACCGATAATGTCGTAGGTGCCAATTACGGCCCCCAGTTGAGAACCATTAAAGTCTGGCAAAAAGAGACTGCCTTGGCCCTGCTCTAAAAGTAAGCGAGCAATTTTGGCATCCCGATCGCCAAGGAAAGCCCGGCCCACGGTTAAAAAGTAGTGCCAGCGCAGCTTTTGGTACCAGCCTTGGTCATCTTTTTTCACCAACTCCGGAGTGACCTCTACACCGTACCTTTGGGCCAATTCATATTTGCGTAAACTTTGTCGCTCCTGGGGGCTTTTTACCAGGCGTTTTTTAAGTTTTTGATATTTTTTCTCTGTTAATAATTTACAAGCGGCGATCGCCTGGCAGTCCTCTAGGTAATTCTGTTCCCGCACCGCTTCGATGGCTTCCCGTAGGGGTTGACGGGGAACCGTGCTGAGGGGATGGTCTTTATCCGTGGAGGCAACGGAATTTTTCGGTAGGGCGGGGGGATGGCCTAGTAAATTATGGCCTTCCTGTTGTAGCAACCCCAAAATTGATTCCCGGTAATGGAGCATGGCTAGGTTGACCCGCACCGCCATTTTTGCCCAGGCCATGAGGGATTCCGCCTGAAAGCCTGTGTCTAAATCGTCCAGATTATCCAGGTCAGACTGGTGTAAAAGGCGAATATTTACCTCCGTTAAACGATGTCCCGCCGTTAACAGCTTAGAAACCGCCGTTGCTCCGTTCCCCACTTGGTTAAAGCCGTAGCTGGCTACCCAGAGATAGCGGGGAATATTTTGGCGAATGCGCCCTAGGGATTGGCAAACGGAAGTGGCGGTTTGGACTCCCTGGGCAATGGCCCACACGGAAGTGAAATGGTCTTTAACATCAATGCTGACCCCCGTTTCCACCGCCGGGCTGGTAAGTACAATGTCGTAATTTACCAACACTTGGTTGAGTTGGGTAAGGCTACCGTGGGCTGGATGGCTAGGATCCGCCAAGGATTCCGCATCAATGCGTAAAATACGGCGATCGGGAAATTGTTTTTCCAGATAGGCTTCTAAATTCCTCGTTCCCCAGGCACTGGTAAGTTTTTGGGCCGATAAACAAATAAACGGTTTACCCCCTTCCCGGATATGGTGCAGTAAATGCTTAACCAACTGCTTGGGGTCGTTTTCCGCAAAGTGATAGACCGGCCAGGCTTCTTTTTCCCCCGGCTGCCATTGGTTGCGAATAACGTAGGGTTGGAGGGGAATACCGCTGAGGTTGATCAAGTAATCCAGGGAAACATCGGTCAAATCCGCATCGGCTACATAAATTTGTCCTTCCCCCCCCAGGCTATTTTGCAAAAGTTGCTTAAGGGTGCGGAGAATAGCCACCCGATGGCGACGGCAGGTGTCGGAATTTAGTCCGTGCCAGAGTACCTGCTCCACTTCGTCGATGATGATCAGGCAATCCCGCCATTGCTCCGGATCAAAATGGGCTTGGGAGTGGCCATGGAGGGAATCAATGCAGAGACCGTAACCTTCGTGGTGACCTAAGGCCGGGTTCTCCAAATCCCCCAGGTAGGGCAAATGGAAACGACGACAGAGTTCCTGTACCAAACGAATGCGATGGCCAATCACCAACACAGGCCTTTGTTCTGCCCTGGCTTGGTGGACGATGCGGGCCAAAAATTCTGTTTTCCCCGTCCCCTTTGGCGATCGTAGGGCTACTAACTTTTCTACGGCGGGAATAGTAATTTCTGGCAGATAACGGGCTTCCACTTCCATGCCCCGGTCGTGGGTCAAACGATTTAGCCGTTGGGCCTTCCACATTTCCAACGGCAGGGCCTTGCTAACCAATTGCTGTAGGTAATCATTGCCCTGGCTGGCAATTAGGTCATCTATGCCTTTGCCGTAGCAATTATCCCATTCCAGAATTTTGACTTCACAGCGTTGGCGGCTAAACAGGTAACCAAGCCTTTGAATAGCAAGATTCACTTGCTGGACGGTTTTGGGTTTATGGTCTTGGTCAAAGGCAATCAGAATTTGTCTGTTAGCAACGGCCAGTTTCCCCAGGGCTGGAATTAACTGGGATTTGCCAATCCGTTTTCCCTGATCGTTTTTGGGGGTGCGATAACCGTTGTGGACACCGGGCAAGGCGATCGCCGCATAACCCGCCGTCAACAGGGCCCCTGCTTTTTTAGCCCCTTCCGTAATGACTAGGGGAATTTCCGGGTGACCCATGAGCCATTGCCAAAAGCCAAAATCCGGTTGTTCTTGGTCTTGATCGTCGGGGGACAAAGAAACATTAGCCCTTTCTGCAATTCTTTCCCAGAGATGGAGAGGAACCCGCAGGGCAAAAATTCCCGTCTGGGTTTTGGGGGGATGCTCATATTTAATGGTTTTACTGCTTTCCCAATCCTGCCGGGGGCGATCGGGCTTAAAACAGCCCCATAAATCCCTTTCCCCAGAAATTAAATCAATGCCGGCACACCACCAGCCGCCATCCGCCACATGGTCGTACCTCTGTAACAAGCCATCGCTTACCCGCCCATCATTACGACGACTAAGGGCATCTGCATAGAGTAAGTGTTGAGCGGGGGCATCGCCCATGAGGGGGGTAACGTTGAGACGGATTAGTTGGTCGTCAACACAACTTTGCCGCCATTCTTCCAGGTGATTCATTCTGCCATTGGTCTTGACCAAACAAGACTCCATATCTAGTGCGCGGGGAGTCTTATTGTAGGGGTAAAACGCTAAATATGGTAGTCCCTTAAAAATTCAAATTCATTCAATATTGGCAATCAACCGTGGTCAGGGGCGATTTTTCCCAAGGGGACTTAATCTTAGACCATTTTTCGCCGTTGGGATCTGGAATATTCGGTAAATATTTGTGGCCGACCCTGGGCAGGGCCATGGCCACAAATTCAGAGACGGAGAAAAATTCAGGTTAGGTAAGGGGTTAATCCTCAGGCGGATTGTTTAATGGGGAAGGGAGTTGTTATCGTGATCTATAAGGTTTTCTGGAATACTCCCATGACACAAGCCAACGCCGATCCCTGTTTTGAAACTGGACATATTTGCCCCATTCAGCATGTGGTGGATTTGCTGGATAATAAATGGTCCATCTTGGTGTTACGGGAATTGTTCAAGGGGGCCCGGCGCACAGGGCAGTTATTGGAAGCATTACCCGGCTGTAGCACCAAGACTTTGACCCTACGACTGCGGCAACTGGAAACCCACGGCATTATTAATCGGGACGTTTATCCAGAAATTCCCCCCAGGGTAGAATACTCCCTCACCCCTAAGGGTAGAGAAATCCAGCCCGTACTTGTGGCCATGCATGAACTTGGTTCCCGCTGGTTAGACCAGGAAAACTGTGATTGTAGTCTTGTTACCGGTGTTGTCCCGGAAGAAGAACTATAAAACTCCTTTGGAGCTAGGAATGCTGTCGGCCCGACGGGGATCCACTTCGATCGCCATCCGCATGGCCCGGGCAAAGGCTTTAAAGGTCGCTTCAATAATATGGTGGGAGTTAATGCCATCCAGTTGCCGAATATGGAGGGTCATCTGACTGTGGTTAACCACCGCCACAAAAAATTCCCGCACCAGTTGGGTGTCATAGGTGCCGACCCTTTGGGTGGGAATTTGCAAACCGTAGCTAAGGTGGGGACGGCCGGAAAAGTCCAAAGTTACCTGAACCAAAGCTTCATCCAACGGTGCAATGAAATGGCCAAAACGATTGATGCCCCGGCGATCGCCAAGGGCTTCGGCTAGGGCTTGCCCCAGGGTAATGCCCACATCTTCATTGGTGTGGTGGTCGTCAATTTCAATATCCCCGGTGGCGTTTACTTCCAGATCAATTAAACCGTGGGAGGCAATCTGATGGAGCATGTGGTCTAAAAAAGGAACCCCCGTGGCCGTGTGGCACAAACCGCTACCCATTAAATTTAAACTTACCCGCACATCGGTTTCTTTGGTGACTCGATGCACCGCCGCTGAACGTTGGGGGAAATGGGGAACCATTAAGGATGGGGTGGGGAATTCTGCCATGGGGAAGGGTCTGATGTAGAAAAATTTGTGGACTGTAAACTTTAATTTAGCCTGGAAGAACTAATCATCGGGACGGTTTACGTTAGCCTCGAATCTACAGCCTAGCAATTGAGCGTCCACCAACGCCAGCAATCAGATTGACCAAATTTCAGATTTTCCGCTGATCCCCAGGGCCACGGAAAAGGGTTAATATCCGTTAATTAGACCGATGTTGTCCATCCACTAACTCGACCATGATTGAGGTTGAACATCTCAGCAAAATTTACGGTTCCACCACCGCCATTCAGGATGTGGACTTTGTCGTTGAAAAAGGGGAAATCCTTGGCTTCTTGGGCCCCAACGGAGCAGGAAAAACCACCACTATGCGGATTTTGGCCGGTTATATTCCCGCCACCACGGGGACGGTGCGGGTAGCGGGCTTCGATGTCCATGAACAATCCCTAGCCGTGCGGAAACGCATTGGTTATCTACCGGAAAATCCCCCCCTTTATGGGGACATGACCGTGGAAAGTTTTTTGCAATTTGTGGCCAGTATTAAGGGGGTAGCCCCTGGCGATCGCCGTAAACGGGTGGATTGGGCCATTGAACGGTGCCAGTTAACGGAAAAACGCCGAATTTTAATTCGCAAATTATCCAAAGGTTTTAAGCAACGGGTGGGCATTGCCCAGGCCATCGTCCATGACCCGCCGGTAATTATTTTGGATGAGCCCACGGTGGGGCTAGACCCAAAACAAATTATTGAAGTGCGGCATTTAATAAAAAGTCTGGCGGAAGAACATACCATTATTCTCTCTACCCACATTTTGCCGGAGGTGAGTATGACCTGTGATCGGGTAACTATCATCAACCGTGGTCGGGTGGTGGCCACCAATACCCCGGCGAAACTAATGGCGGATTTGACCGGGAACCTCAGTTATCAGTTGGAAGTGGCGGGGGCAGGCATAGACGCGATCGCCAATAATCTCAAGTCTTTAAACGGTATTACCGACGTGGAAGTTACAATCCATGCCCAAAGACCAGAACGGTTCCAGGTGCTTGTCCGCAGTAACAGTGCGGAAGAAGTAGGCCATCAGTTGGCCCTGGCGATCGTCGAAAGGGGGGGGGATTTGTACGAAATGCAACGATTACGGCCCACATTGGAAGATGTATTCTTAGATTTAATCACCAGCGAAGAAGTAGAAGAATTACCGCCATTACCAGCGGTGGAATCAAGCGAGGAATCAGAGTCAGAAAATCAAGTCAACCCTCAAGCAAACTTGAATGCAGAGGAATAAAATGAAACTAAGTCAACTATTACAGGAAAAACGTCAGGATATTCTCGCCATTGCCGCCAAGCATGGTGCTTTTAATGTGAGGATTTTTGGGTCTGTTGCTAGGGGAGAAGAAACAGAAAACAGTGATATTGACTTTTTGATTGATTATGATTTGAAAAAGATTTCACCATGGTTTCCCGGAGGGCTATTAATGGATTTACAAGATTTATTGGGATGTAAGGTAGATATTGTTACAGAAAAAGGTTTAAGTCATCTGATCAAAGAAAAGGTACTAAAGGAGGCAAATTTTCTATAATTAAATAACTTTTATTATAAAAAAACTTTAATAAATATTCTGACTAATGACCACTATCTATAATCTTCTCGCCATTCTTCGCAAAGAACTATTAAGCTACTTTAGCTCTCCCTTTGCCTACGCCATTGCCGCTATTTTTTGGTTGATGTCTGGGATTTTCTTTTCCCTTATGCTCGGCGAAATTATCTCCAGTGTCGAGTTTTTAAGGCAGTCAGGATTTTCCGAACCGGTGGACATTCCAGGGGATTTTCTTTCTAGCTATCTCGGCTTAATTATTTCCCTGATTTTGGTTTTATTACCAGCCCTCTCCATGGGACTTTATGCTGAAGAAAGAAAACGAGGAACCTTAGAACTATTAGCCACTTCCCCCGTTACTAATTGGGTGGTGGCGGTGGGTAAATTATTGGGAGCTTTACTATTTTTCTCTGTATTACTGATTCCCCTTTGGATTTATCAAATTATAGTTTTTTCTGCCACAAATCCCCCCATGCCCCTGGTGGTAATCCTTTTGGCTAATAGTGCGGTAATTTTAGTGGCGGCGGCGGTGCTATCCCTAGGAATGTTCATTTCTTCCTTAACGGAAAATGTAATTATTGCCTATATTGTCACCTTTATTCTTGTTTTACTATTGTGGATTATGGACGTATTTGCCCAAAACCTAAGTGGGGTAATGGGGGATATTTTTTCTTACCTTTCCCTTTTTCAAAGTTATCAAGATTTAATTGGTGGGGTCATTAGTAGCAAAAGCTGTATTTTGTTTGCTAGCTATATTTTTCTGGGGATATTTCTAACGGCGCAATCCATTGAAGCCCTCAGATTCCAGCGTTCCTAGTCGTGATTATCTGGATTTGCTGGTAAATTGGGGACAGGATCATAGCCCCCTGGATGGAAAGGATGGCATCGACAAATACGGTTAATGGCTAAATAACTGCCCCGCCAGACCCCATGAATTTCCACTGCATCGAGGGCATATTGGGAACAGGTGGGCTGAAAACGGCAACTGGGGGGAAAAAGGGGAGATATTAAAATTCGATAGAGTTTAATTAATGCCAAAAGTATATTTTTCATTGTTTTTGCCAAAGGGCCTCTTTTGAAATTATACCTATGCCCTAGACCGGGCTTTCCGGCACTTCAACATTTTTAGGCAAATTTCCCACCGATGGTTACAACAACCGGTAAATTGACTGAAGTGATGGAGCAAAAATTGGCAAGGCCATTCCTGAAATAGGCCATAGGAAAAACCCAACTTTTAAGTAGCGAGAAGGATGTTCGTATTTTTTTCCAAGCTGTTGCCCCTATTCTTTTATCCTCTGGGGTTAATTTTCTTAATACTTGCCGGAATGGGGTTTTGGAGTTGGCGACAGCAATCCAGTTTGCAATGGCCAGCCCTGGCGGGATTGATGATTTTGTTGATCAGTGGCAATTCCTGGGTCAGTGATGCCCTATTGCGGAGTTTGGAATATCAATATTTGCCCAAGGAAAACCTCCCGGCCGCTCCGGCGATCGTGGTGTTAGGAGGGGGACTTTATCAAGCATCCTACCCCCGGCAATTTCCGGAAGTGGCCGAAGCTGGCGATCGCCCTATTTATGGGGCCCAGCTTTATGGGGAGGGGAAAGCTCCCTACGTTATTGCTACAGGGGGAAGAATTCCCTGGTTGGGGAAGGTGGAAACGTTCCGAGGCGGAGGACATGGGGTTGTTACTACAACGGTTGGGGGTTCCGGAGGAGGCCGTTATTAAGGAGGGAAAATCTTTAAACACTAGGGAAAATGCAGTGTTCACCAAAGAAATTCTAGATCGCCGCAATATTGACACCATCATCCTAGTTACCTCGGGCTACCATATGCCCCGGGCTAAAAGGGTGTTCGAGAAATTGGGTATCACGGTTATTCCCGCCGCTACGGATTTTTTGAGTACGTCGGGGGCAAGCGGTAATCTTAACCTGGCCAATATAATTCTGACGCTCGTGCCCGATGCAAAAAGTTTAGACCTAACCACCATGGCCCTGAAGGAATATCTAGGACTGTTAATCTATCAAATCCAGGGTTGGGCATGATGAACGAACCATCAATGTAGGATGGGGCCAATGCCCATCAGAGTTCACATTCGGACTATCCCCTGCACCATGGCCATTAAACGTTCCGGAAAAAATGATAACGTTCCTCCGCCCAAGTCTGACCTGCTTTCTCCGGCTGTTACTCCCCAGGAAAGTCTAGCCTCCCCGGAAGTGGAGCAACAGGAAACTTCCCTGCGGCCCCAAACCCTAGACGATTACATTGGTCAACGGGACTTGAAGGAAGTGCTACGCATTGCCATCCAAGCCGCCCAGGGCCGTCAAGAGGCGATCGATCATTTGCTTTTATATGGCCCGCCGGGACTGGGCAAAACTACCCTGGCGTTGATCCTGGCGGAGGAAATGAAGGTAAGTTGCAAAATTACGGCGGCCCCAGCCCTGGAAAGACCGAGGGATATTACGGGGTTACTGTTGGCCCTACAACCGGGGGACATATTATTTATTGATGAAATCCACCGTTTAAATCGCCTGACGGAGGAATTGCTTTACCCGGCCATGGAGGATTATCGCTTGGATATCACCATGGGCAAAGGACAAAGTGCCAAAATTCGTAGTTTAAAGTTAGCTCGTTTTACCCTGGTGGGAGCTACCACTAAAGTGGGTTCTTTAACTTCCCCGTTGCGGGATCGGTTTGGCTTGATTCACCGTTTACGGTTCTACGACCTAGAAGAATTACAACGCATTGTTCTCCGCACTGCGGGGTTGTTAAATGTAGCCATTTCCCCAGAAGGGGCCCAGGCGATCGCCGGTCGGGCCAGGGGAACACCGAGGATTGCCAACCGTTTACTAAAGCGAGTACGGGACTATGCCCAGGTTAAAAAATCGGGAAATCATTACCCCGGAGTTAGCCAGGGATGCTTTGGATTTATATCAGGTGGATAAACGGGGCCTGGACTGGACTGATCGCCTGGTGCTAAAAACCCTGATTGACCAATTCCAGGGAGGCCCACTGGCCTAGAGGCGATCGCCGCCGCTACGGGGGAAGATGCCAAAACCATTGAGGAAGTTTACGAACCCTATCTGTTGCAAATTGGGTACCTGAGTCGCACTAACCGAGGACGTATTGCCACCGCCGCGGCCTACGAGCATTTAGGACTGGTGCCACCGCCCCATCTTCAAGATCCACAACAACAATTAACCTTGTTTGGGGAAGAATTGACTGACAATGAAAATTAGGATTTTTTGGGATAGTTATTCTTGTTTAGAATGCCTGAAAAGTATGGATCTGTCCCCTAAATCTCCTCACTAAAGCTCCGGCAAAATTGGGAGACTTTGGGTTTTACTCTCCCGGATTAGGGGGGCTAGGGAGGCCTTTAAAACCCATTCTTCACCGGCGGGGCGGAAATCCTCTGATATACTGTTAGATCGGATTTTATTTGATCACAGGAGATTTTCCATGTCCCGTCGCTGTCAACTGACTGGGAAAAAAGCCAACAATGGTTTTGCCGTATCCCACTCCCACCGTCGCACCAAGAAATTACAACAGGCTAATTTGCAATGGAAACGGGTTTGGTGGCCCGAAGGGAACCGCTTTGTTCGTTTGCGCCTTTCCACCACCGCCATTAAAACTTTGGAATCCAAAGGTATCCACGCCATGGCCAAAGAAGCGGGCATTAACCTCAACAAGTTCTAATAAGCTGTAATTTATTTACACTACAAGACAGCTTGCTATGGAAATCACCACAGGGGAGCGGGGCAACTTTGGTAAAGGTTCCCGCTCCTTGCCATTTGGGTCTTAACTTGTAGGGATATTTAACAGGACGGTCAAGATAACGCAGAATGGAATGGTGAACTTCTCGATGGAGTAACTTCCGATGTTGGCGTTGATCCTATCCGGTGCAGTGGCGTTAGCCAGTTTAGTTTTTTTCTTTTCGGCGTTCTTTGCCCCAAAGTTGCATCGCAAGGACGATTTTCTCTGGAGTGGCTTTGGCTTTTTCTATGGTCTAGTGCTCTGGAATTGCGCCCAACTTTTTACGGGGGCCATTCTCCTGGGGCAACTGGTTGCAGTTATTCTTATCCTCGCCTTTGCCTGGCAAACCCTACGACTCCGGGCGGCGATCGCCAAAAATGCCATTGCGGAAGTGCCTAGTTTTTCCCTAGTGGATTGGTTGACAGGGGGGTTGAAGCGTAAACCGAAAGCTCCCGTGGTGGTGCCCGAAAAAGTTGAGAAGGAAGTTACCACCACTGAAGGTCAGGAAATCGAGGAAGGGGAAATAGAAAATATAGAAAATAAGGATAAAAAACAGCAAGAGGCTCCGGCGGACACCGTCGAGGAAGTGGCGGAAATATTAGTAGAAACCGCAGAAGAGGTGGTGGAAGAATTGAATACTGCGGCGGAAACCGTTGCGGAGAAGGTTATTGACACCGTCGAACAAGTTGCTGAGCCCGTTGCTTCCGAAAAACCCCAAGCCAGCGTCGAACAAACAACATCGGCGGAAATTTCCCTCAAAAAACCCAAGTCCAAATTGTTCCAGAGACTATTTGGGGGTAAGAACAAACCGGTTCCTGTTGCTGAGCAGGTGGTTAATAGCCCCGACCCAGGCATAGACGATGACGATGAGGATTGGGGAGAAGAGGCTGAAGTATCCACCAGTGAAAATAGTGAAAATCGAGAGGAGCAAGTTGTTGCCAGCTCGGAGGTAGCGCAAAAAGTAGCGGAAGTGGAAGAGTCTACGGAACAAATAGTTGAAGCGGTTCAAGAAATAGCAGAACAAGTTCAAGAGCTTGAAGACGTTCAGGCAGTTGATGGGGTTCAAGAAGAAGTTGAAGACGTAGCGATATCGGTGGAAGAGGTTAATCCCCCAGCCCCGGAAGAATTACCAACTCCTAGCCTGGAGGAATCCGCCCCTGAATCGGTGGAATCAACGGAGGAATCGCCAACGCCGGAGTGTACAGAAAACAAAGTGCCAGAAGTCTATGCCGCCTACGTTGAGTCGGAAGATCCCGCTGAGGCGATTGCCAATGAACTGGAGGCCAATGACAATGACCAAAATAATGCCCCCCAACCTTGATAAACTGGGATAATTAGGATAGTTATTAATACTCTTTAAGTTTTTCTTCCCTTAAACCCGGTCGGTGTAGCCCCGCTGTCTGACCGGATATTATTTGCACTGCCAATTTTCCCCGCCATGATCTCGACCGAAATGCCCCGAACCGCCACCGGAAATGCGTTGTTAAAATCCCCCGTCTCCCCTTCCCCTAACCAAAATCTCCTGCCCGTGACCGCGGTTGTTAATGCCAATGGTCACTTGGAAATTGGTGGTTGCAGTGTGGCGGAACTGGTGGAGAAATTTGGTTCCCCCCTCTACATCCTCGACGAAACCACCCTCCGGCAAGCGGCCCGGCAATATCGGGAATCCTTCCAGGCCCATTATCCCGGCCCCAGTCAGGTTATCTACGCTTCCAAGGCTTGGAGTTGTTTAGCCGTGGTGGCGATCGCCGCCCAGGAAGGTTTAGGTTTTGATGTGGTTTCTGGCGGAGAAATCTTTACCACAGTGGAAGCTCTCAAACAATTGGGTTGGAACGAATCTGAAATTGCAGAAAAACTCTATTTCCACGGCAACAATAAATCCGAGCAAGAACTCCAAGAGGCGATCGCCGTTAACTGCACCATCATTGTCGATAATTGGCTGGAACTGGAAACTTTAACCAAGTTAGCCGCCCAGGCAGAACAACCGGTGCGGGTTATGTTGCGCCTTACCCCCGGCATCGAATGCCACACCCACGAATATATTAAAACTGGCCATTTGGACAGTAAATTTGGCTTTGACCCCAACCAACTGGAAGCCGTCTTCACCTACGTTGCCCAACACCCCCAACTCCATTGCCTGGGCCTCCATGCCCACATCGGCTCCCAAATTTTTGAACGGCAACCCCACCAGGATTTAGGGGAGGTTTTGGTGCAATGGTTTAGCAAAGGTTTAACCTACGGCTTGCCTTTAACGGAACTCAACATCGGTGGGCGGTTTGGGAATTTGCTACACCGAAAGCGACGATCCCCCCAGCATCGAAGAATGGTCTAAAGCCGCCGCCCTATCCGTGGCCAAGGCCTGTGATGCCCGAAATTTACCCTATCCCAAACTCATTGCCGAGCCGGGGCGTTCCCTGGTTGGCTCCGCCTGTATTACTGCCTATAAAGTAGGGGGGCGCAAAGTAGTGCCAGGTATTCGCACCTATATTTCCGTAGATGGGGGTATGTCCGACAATCCCCGTCCCATCACCTACCAATCTGTTTATCGGGTTGCCTTAGCCAACCGTATGAACGATGGCTTAACCGAAACTGTCACTGTGGCCGGGAAACATTGTGAGTCCGGGGATATTCTCGTTAAGGATGTGGATCTCCCCGCCGCAGAACCGGGAGACATTTTAGTGGTGGCCGCCACTGGAGCCTACAACTACAGCATGGCCTCCAACTACAATCGCCTGGGGCGCCCCGCCGCTGTGTTGGTTAACCAGGGGGAAGCTAATTTGATTCTGCAACGGGAGACCTACGTCGATCTACTGCGCCAGGATTGTCTGCCCGGTCGTTTACTTTCATAAAACCTTAAGTTCTGCTCCTTAACCCATGTCGGGCTTTCCCCCGGATTTTCTCTCACTTCTCCCCCTCCTCCATGGCGCCATTGACCTCGGTTTAGTCATCGGTTTGTTCTACCTACTGAGCCGGGTCTTTGGCGAAAATCAAACCATGTGGATTATGCGGGGTTTTTTAGTGTTGATGATTGCCCAGATACTGAGCGATCGCCTCAACCTAGAATTACTAAGATTTGTGCTAGAGAAGATAGTGCTGGGGATGGCGGTGGCCCTAGCGGTGATTTTCCAAGCGGAATTAAGAAGGTTTTTAGAGCTATTGGGGCAAGGCAGATTTTTAGAATTGTTGCGGCGACCTAGTTCTGCCCCCCCTAGTACCGATGCCATTGATGAAATAGTCGATGCGGTCAAGGAACTCTCCCAAAATCGCATTGGGGCCCTGATGGTAATGGAAGCCCAGGGCATTTTGGACAGCCGGATGTTCCTTAACCGGGGGGTTCCCATTGATAGTAAGTTGTCCAAGGAGTTATTACAGACTATTTTTCAGCCGAAAACCCTGCTCCACGACGGAGCGATTTTCATCCGGGGTTCCAATCTGGTGTCCGCCGGAGTAATTTTGCCCCTGTCGGAACGAAGCGCTTCCCGTCAACTGGGAACCCGCCACCGGGCGGCCATGGGTATCACCGAAAAGAGTGAAAACTGTATTTGCATCGTAGTTTCCGAGGAAACCGGCTCCATAACCCTGGCCCAGCGGGGAAATCTCAACCGTCCCCTCACTAGCAGTAAACTAAAGGAATTATTAGAAGCTGAATATGCTCCCCCCACTGAAAGGGAGTCCGTCACCCCCAAACTCAGCCGCCTAAGTCGTAGCCTCAGTAATCAAAGTTGGGGAATACTCCGGCGTTTACGTTGGTTGCCTTCTTCCTCGACTGCCCAAAACGATAAAAAATGACCATTAAACCTGTCATCTTAGAAACCTTACCGCCGGATTTGGATCGGCAACGTTTGCCCCAACACGTCGCAGTCATCATGGATGGAAATGGCCGTTGGGCGAAGCAAAGGGGTATGCCTCGGATTATGGGGCACCAGCGGGGGGTGGATTCCCTCAAAAATTTACTCCGTTGTTGTGACGATTGGGGCGTTCCAGCTTTAACGGCCTATGCTTTTTCCACGGAAAATTGGGGCCGCCCCTTAGAGGAAGTGGAATTTTTGATGACTCTGTTTGAACGGGTTCTGCGGCGGGAATTGAAGGAAATGATGGCGGAAAATGTACGGATTCGTTTTGTGGGTAATCTGACATCCCTCCCCCCCTCCCTCCAGGATGAAATTGACCGCTCCATGGAGGATACGAAAAACAACACTGGTATTCGCTTTACTGTGGCTACCAATTACGGTGGTCGCCAGGAAATTGTCCATGTTTGCCAGGCGATCGCCAGGGAAGTGGAAGCAGGGAAATTGGAGCCAGAGGCCATTAATGAGGAAGTAGTGGAAAAATATTTGTACACGGAGGGGTTATCCCATCCAGATTTACTGATTCGCACCAGTGGGGAACTACGAATTAGTAATTTTTTGTTGTGGCAGATGGCCTATGCGGAGATTTATGTCACCTCCACCCTCTGGCCAGATTTTGATCGTCAAGCCTTTCATTTAGCTCTGCGGGACTTTCAACAACGCCATCGTCGTTTCGGAAAAGTATAGTAGTATTCCCTACCCTGGAAGTTAATGGTCTTTAGGAAGGGGGAAAAGCCAGGTAAGCAAGTCCAACGGCTAAAAATTCATCCCAGTAGTTGCCGCCGCTTTTGCTCAAACTCGTATTCTGTCAACAATCCATCCAGTCGTAATTGTTCCAATTCCCGCATCGCTTCCGCCATATTCAATACCTGGTTAGAAGCTTGAATCAATCCAGACTGTTGATTCCAATTACCTTCCCCCCCGTTGAACTGGCGATTAAATTCTTCTTCCCCCTGGACGAAATACCATACCGCATCGATGGCACAGGCAATTCTGGGGATAGGGGTATTCCACAACAGCCAGTACACGCCCCCCCACACCGGTTGCCCTAAATAAAATTTGTGCAGTCCCGCAACGGGCCAAGGCACCACCGCCGACACCACCGCCAAGGCGATCGCCCAATAGCGACGTTTAGGCAAGGATAAGAGGGGAAGGGGAAAAGACATGGGCTAAATTGTAGATAGAAGGGCAGTAACAATAGACAAAACCAAACTCAAACCATCATCCTTGGTTGGGGTGCTCCATTTACTGGTTAGCCTAGTTACCGCCACAAAATTCGGAAAACCGTATTTTACTAGTCATGAACAAGCTTTTACAATGGGGTTCAGTGCCACAACACAGTTACTACATTTACTAAGGATATAATTTTTATCGGTCTGGTTCCCCCATAATCCGCCGTTATCCCGTTAATCTTTTAAATTTTCAACTAATCCATTCACCCTTACAACAGCCCTAGAGGTAATAATCATGAGTTTTTTTGATTCGGAAGTTGTCCAACAAGAAGCTAAGCAACTCTTTGAAGATTACCAATCCCTGACCCAACTAGGGGGCGATTACGGTAAATTTGATCGGGACGGTAAGGTGATTTTCATCGAACGAATGGAAGCTTTAATGGAACGCTATAAGATTTTTATGAAACGTTTCGAGCTTTCCGATGACTTCATGGCCAAAATGACGGTGGAGCAAATGAAGACCCAGTTAGGACAGTTTGGTATGTCTCCCCAACAAATGTTCGACCAAATGAACCTAACCTTAGAACGAATGAAGGCTGAAATTCACTAGGGATTTTCCCTGGTAACTAATACTTTTTAATCCTAGACAGGAATCATCTATCCAGCTAGCCAGACTTGCCCCCCAATGTCAAAATGGTAGAAGTGAGTTTCCCTCATAAATTATAAGAACTATGCCCACCCTAGAACTTGCTGGGGTTCCTCACCACTATCAACAGTCTGGTTCTGGCCGGGACTCCTCCGCTCCGACTTTAGTTTTTGTTCACGGTTGGTTGCTTAGTCATCACTACTGGTCGCCTCTGGTTGAAGTCCTGTCGCACCAATATCCCTGCCTTAGCTACGACCTGAGGGGTTTTGGTGATTCCCAAATTTCCCCAAGTGACGGGGAACAAAACCATAGCTACAGTCTGGAAGCCTACGGCCGGGACTTAGCCGATTTATTAGAAAAATTAGACATTACCAACGCCTGGTTGGTGGGTCATTCCCTGGGGGGAAGCGTTGCCATCTGGGCGGCCCATCTCTATCCAGAAAAAGTTAAAGGGGTGGTCTGCGTGAATGCGGGGGGAGGTATTTATCTCAAAAAAGAATTTGACACATTCCGTTCAGCCGGGGAAAGGTTGCTGAATTTTCGTCCCCCTTGGTTGGCGAAATTACCCCTATTGGACATAGCTTTTAGTCGATTGATGGTGCAAAAACCCCTGGGTAGAAAATGGGGTAAACAAAGATTATTGGATTTTGTACGGGCGAACGAGACTGCGGCCCGGGGTTCTTTACTGGAAAGTACTACCGAATCAGAAGTTCATTTACTACCCAAGCTGGTGGCGGAATTATCTCAACCAATGTATTTTCTCGCAGGTAAACAGGATCAGGTGATGGAACTGCGCTACGTACAATATTTAGCTAGTTTTCACACCTTGTTTTCTACTCAGGGACAGAATGTGATTGAAATAGAAGATTGTGGCCATTTTGCCATGTTGGAACAGTTGACAGTGGTGGCGGATAAGTTACAGCAAATTTTGACAACGGCAGGGCATTAGACCCTCACTCCCAGAAAAGTTTGAGGGTCTAGCTAGCTTTTATATTGGTTTGAATTTTGGATGAGGAGTGAACTACTCTACGGTTATAGTCTAGACTTTCCAATACACTGGTAACAGCCAAAGGAATACCGGCCTTACATTACCTAAAAAGTAAAGGTGGTGCGAATTACTCCCATAACCAAAGTCTGGTTGTTGTTGTTGTAATTGGCATTGGGAACTACCAAAATCCCTGGGGTGACGGATAGGTTATCGTTGATTTGCCACTGGAAAAAGCCTTCAAGATGAAGGGAACTATCGGCATCGGTGGAACTAATATCGTCGGGGAAAATAAGGGAGTTACTGCTCACCCAAGGTTGCATACCCACAATAATCCCCGCCATATTGCCTTCTTTAAAAATGTCGGGAAAGGCCAGGGTTACAGCCCAGTTCCAGATATCTAGACTACCTCGACCGATGCTAAAATCCTCAAGGTCAATGGCATTAAGGGTTCTGGCGTTGGTAAATCCGCCCCAGCCCCCCAACACAAAATAATCACTTAGTTGCCAGGAAAGGGCCGCTCCGTAGGAATTGTGGGAGGTGTTCACCTGTTGTCCAAAAAATTCCTCCGTGAAGAATTGATAATTAGACAGTTGACTGCCGGTGCCGGTATCCAAGGTGTTATAACCCTGGGCATAGGTCAGGGCAAGGGTTAAGTTGTCGGAAAAGCTGTAATTTGCCTGGGCGATCGCCCCGTAGGATCCGTTGAATAGTCCTTCCCCTTGGTTGGGATCATTGCCGGCCGGAGCAAGGTACCCCAAACTTAACTGTAATTTATCCCAACTGCCCTGGAATGCCAAACCGGTACCTTCCCCCAAATAATAAATGGGGCTACGGGTACCAAAAGCAGTTAATGCTCCAAAGGCCCCATCTCCATCGAGAATATTGATGGTGTCGGTGAAATCATCAAAGGCTCCCCCAGTTGCTAGGGCCCAGAAACGCATATTTTCGTTAACAGCAAACGTATAGAACACAACCTCGGCGGCAAGATTGCTGTCATCGGGTTGGGTAGCGCCAAGCACAGGTTGGAAAGTTCCGGCGGATTCAGCATAGTTGGGAATTGTGCCACTGGCTAGGCGGATATAAAGGTCATCATCACCAACAAAACTAGTATTTAGTTCCAGGCGGGAGCGATAACCAAACGTGGGGATTTGTTCAATATTTTCTGTGCCATCATTTTTCTTGCCCGCCGCAATACCACTCAGGGCCATCACTACTTCTCCGCTGAGCTTAGTGGTGGTGGAAAATTGGTGGTCTTCTAGGTAAGCAGTCCGCATTTCCAAATTGTCAATCCGAGCCCCTAGGGCGGTTAATTCTGCTTCAAATTCCTGGGCCAGACGTTTTAATTTGTCTATGTCTTCCCGCAACACGGCGACATTTTCCTGGATTAAACGCTCCATTACGTTCATGCAAGCATTTAAGCCAGCGGCAAATTCCCAACGACTTAAAGCCCGATCGCCTCTAAAGGTTCGATCCGGGTAGCCAACAATACAGCCATAACGTTCTACCAAACTGGTTAAAGCTTCATAGGCCCAGGCGGTGGGTTGTACATCCCGCAATTCCGAAACTGAGGTGATTTGGGCCATGGGATCCTGGAGAGATGCCTCATTAAAGGAATTGTCCATTGATAGATCCCGAGAGAGCGATGGAGAGACAAGACTCTGGGCCCGCAAAGGTTGATCCGTAACAGTGGCGATCGCCAGCAAGGCTAAAAATGATTTGAATGCAAAATTTTTCACTAAAGTACTCCTCACACTAAAAACCAACACCAAGTCTTGACTCTTGGCGATAATGATTATCATACTTGGATTGTTTCCAAATAGAGTGGTTTACCTTCCACAATTTTGGCTAACAAGTTATGAAAAATGTACCGATCCTAAGCCTCGGCGAGTTACTGCTGGAGCAGATTATTTGGCTACAAGGGATAAACAATATTTTTCGCATCTTTACGGCAAGATGTTGTCAGCAAGGGAGATTATAAATGCCCGGACGGCTTTGTCCCTGGTACTTTAATCAACAAAGCTACCAACCCCAAAAACTAACCAAAACGATAACCAAAACCCCGCACTGTGACCAAATATTCCGGCTGACTGGGGTCTTGTTCTAGCTTTTCCCGGAGCCAACGGATATGAACATCGACGGTTTTGCTGTCCCCCATAAAGTCAATGCCCCAAATTTGTTCGATTAACTGTTCCCTTGACCAAACCCGGCGGGGATAGCTCATAAACAGTTCCAAAAGACGGAATTCCTTCGGGGCCAGAGTAACTTCTTCTCCCCGCATTAAAACCCGACATTCCTGGGGATAGAGCACCAAATCCCGAAATTTACGAAAGGGGGCTGTGCTATGGCCCGCTAGGCTTTGGCGACGGATCATGGCTCGGCACCGGGCCACTAGTTCTTTCATGCCAAAGGGTTTTGTGATGTAATCATCGGCCCCCACTTCCAACCCTATTACCTTTTCCATTTCACTGCCTTTGGCACTAACAATCAAAATGGGGGTATTGTCTCCACCAAACCGCAAACTGCGACAGACATCCAAGCCATTTACTTGGGGGAGCATAATATCCAAAATAATTAGGTCAATGGCGGTCTCTCTGGGGGTCTCTCCAAATTCCTGCAACAGGGCTAGGGCATCTCGACCGTCGGCCACAGCATGGACTTCGTAACCTTCTTCCTGGAGCGATAGGGCAATGGTTTCACGGATGGATGCTTCGTCTTCGACTATCAAAATACGGTGGCTAGGGGAAATTTCCTGGTATTCAAAGGAATGGGGCAGGGCTTCTAGCGTGGCCATGGGGAAACCTACTTGGTTTTAGTTAACCAACATATAACACAGAAGACTAATGTTAATGGCAAACTTTTTTGGGAAATCAATATTTCTGCCGGAAAAATTTAGCCACAAGCAGGAATCACTTCAGATGCACTTTGAGGATCAATTGAAAATCTTTAAACGGTCAACCCCTGGCCTGTTTTTGGGGTTCACAGTGGTCCAAAATATCCTTAATCAAGATTTCCTGCACTAGCACTTGCCCCACCAAGGTTAACGGCACTGCTAACCAGAGACCCAGTAGTCCAAAAACACTGGTGAAAAAGACCTGAGCCAGGAGCAATATCCCCCGCAGTACGGCCCTGGGTTTGCCCATGCAAAAGATGGAAAGCCAATGAAACTCAAAATAGCTGATTAACCCATACAGCACTAGCACCAACAATGGCTTCCAGGGATTGTCCAAAAGGGCGATCGCCATGGCCGGAACAAAACTAATCAGGGGGCCAATATTGGGTATAACCACTAAAACCCCGGCTACTAGGGCCAAAGCCAAGGGGAGCCGTACCTGGAGTATGGTCAAACCCAACCAGGTCAGAATCGTTACGGTCACCGCACTGACCAGCACTAACTTCAACCAATCTTCTAGGAGTATTTCCGACTTATTGAGGATTACATCAATGCGCTCCCGATAAAAAGCTGGAAAACAGCGGACAAAACCCTGGCGATAGGCCTGGGGGTTAGCCAAGAACATCAAGCTCAACACAATTAATAGCAGTAAACTCAGGGGCAAACCGAGGGTGCTGTAAAACAAACTCAGCCCATTGCCCGCCAACTGTTGTAGGAGAGGCCTAATCTGGCCGGTAATTTGTTGCCAATTGGGTAGTAGGGGGGTCAACTGCGGGTCAATGTTTCTGGCCATTTGCCGTAGCCATTGCAAGGTACCGTCAATGCTGGCGGGCACTAGGGTCAGTAGTTCTTGGAACTGATAGATGAAGGGGGGGATGATCAACGCCACCACCACCCCCAAGGCCAGAAGTAGGGAAGCCACCGCTAGCAAAATGGATAGTTTTTTATTCACCCGCCGCCGCTGAAACCAATGGGAAAGGTGGTTCAGACCATTGGCCACCACCATAGACGCAAATAGCAGTAGTAACAATTGCCGGATTTCCCAGAGCACCGTGGCTCCCAATATCAGGCTAATGAAACCAGTCCATTGGGCAAAGGTCATACTTCTTTCCTTCCCTGCCATTCTTGCCACAATAACCAGACGGCGATCGCCAGGGGGGGCAAAATCACAAATTGCAACGCATGGACATTGTTGGGGGCAATGGCAAATATTGGGGCAATAGACTTAATCCCCCAGGAAATAACCAATGAGGGTACCAATACTTTTAATAATAGGAGAAAAAAATCTAACATTGAAGTTAATCAGCCCAAAAATCACATTTTAAAATTGTTTGCCAATCCGATGAAAAGGGCCAACTATCAGGAAAATCTACGGAACGATATTCCGCACCGACATTGATTAAAGCCCTCCGCCAAGCATCTTGAAAACTTTTATTCCAGAGGGATTTTAAACTGGGAACCTGGGTAATTAAGACGTCTAGCTCTGTGCGTTGGGTACGAATGGTGCGCTCCCAGCCGTTGTAATCCTGGGGTAAATCGACGTATAAACGTTTCAGCAGATGCTCTAGTAAAACAATTAAACGACTTAATAACTCTCGCTTTTGGGATATCCCCAAGGCCTCCACCTCTTCAATTAAATTATCTAGATCAAGATTGTCAAAATCCCGAGCCTTTAATTGGGCAACGGTTTTTTCTGTCCAGAGCAAAATATCTTCTTCATAGAGTGAGAGCATGGTAGTTTCCCCTTAGAAACTGTTGGTAAAATCCCGGCTAATTTTCTAACTACGACTATCCCCTTGGACAATTTGTTTAGGGGTCATAAAAGCTTCCAAGCCAATGAGCCCCCGCCGTTGCCCTTTTTGGCTGGATACCCCTAAAAATAAAGATTCTCCCTGGGAAGGATTGCGGGAAAAAATGGGCGGAGTGTTGACATAAACCAGGGCACTGTCCACCCCCATGGAAAATTGACGACTTTCTTGGTAGGAATCCGTGGCAATGCAGTCCCCATGGCCACTGCTATGGCTGTTGATCCAGGCGATCGCCGTTTTCAGGTTTTGCACACTGCGAAAGGCGACGGTGCGATCCAGGTAAGCTTTACCCCATTCTGCGGTTTTAGCTAAAGAAAGGTGGTTGGGAAATTGTTCACACAGGTCTTCATCTCCCCGCAACTTAAATCCCTTTTCTTGCAAATTGTTAAATAATCGCACCAGGGAAGCCGGGTTTTGCATAGGGCTTACCAAGACTTTTTCAATGGCATTCACCGGGTCTGGGGCCCCTTCATGGCTTTCGAGGATCATCTGGCGCACCAGTTCCAAATCCCCCTTGCTAGACCAGTAGAGATAGCAGTTACCCATGGCCACCCGCAGGGCCGGCGGCGTAGATTGCTGGGTGATTTGCTCCACAAAACTGGGACGGCCGTAGGGAATTACCAAATTAAGGTTTTCACTCTGGCCGACCAAATCCTGAATGATGGGCATTTCTTCATTGGCAATATTGCTAACACTATCCACCGGCAAACCAGCATCGAGCAATGCTTCCCGCAAAATTTCACAAATGACCGCCGTGGAATGGCTGGACGCTCCGCAACTACGAAGAACTAAGGTATTGCCTGTTTTTAAACAAAAGCCAGCGGCGATCGCCCCCAATTCAGGAAAGGCTTCATAGACCAGGGCCACCACCCCCAGGGGCATTAACTGACAATAGGTTTGGGAAGGGGTGAACTGGTAAGGAGCCGCCATCACCCGATGTAAGGGATCCGGCAGGGATGCCAAACGTTTGAGAATGGCCACCGTGTTCTGCAACCGTTCAGGGGTTAGTTTCAGCCATTCACACAGACAATCCGCCACGGACATTTCCCGGCTGACTACTAGGTCTAAGGTATTGGCTTCCAGGATTTGGGCAAAGGAATCATTCAAACGCTCCGCCATGGCCAGAATTCCCCGGTTGCGGTCACGGCCGGTGAAGGAACCCAACTCTAAAAAAGCCCTTTGGGAGGAGTCAAGGGCGACCGCTAAACCTTCAGTGGTATTGTCGGTAATCATCGAAAAATTTAGGTTGGGGGCCCCGTCCTCGCAGACGGATTATAGAGAAAAATCTTCGTTAAGGTTAAAGCATAATCGAAAATTCCACCATGTTACACTCCGCCGCCATTCCGTCCCACCGTTATTTTGCCCATCTTACCTGGACGGACATTGCCGCTCTGCCAGATAAATCCCAGACGATTATCATCCAACCCCTGGGATCCATTGAACAGCATGGCCCCCATTTGCCGGTGGTGGTGGATGCGGCCATTGTTGAAGGAGTTTTGGGGAAAGCTTTAGAAACCTTGCCGGAGGACATTTCCGCCTATGTGTTGCCTACCCTTTACTATGGCAAATCCAACGAACACATTGGTTTTCCTGGGGTAATTACCCTGAGTGCCTCCACCCTGCTGACAATCCTTAAGGAAGTGGCAGATAGTTTGTACCGATCCGGTTTTCGGAAATGGATTTTGCTCAACTCCCATGGTGGACAAATTCAGGTGCTAGAAATTGCGGCCCGGGATTTACACCAAACCTATCCTGACCTACAAATTTTTCCTTTTTTCATCTGGCGAGTCCCCCACTGTGCGGCGGATTTACTCACTCCCCAAGAAATGACCCACGGCATCCATGCAGGGGATGGGGAAACTAGTTTGATGATGGCCCTTTGGCCGAGTTAGTCCACGGCGATCGCCTAGTCAAGGAATTTCCCCAGGGTATTCCGGCGGATGGGGAACTGTTGAGCATGGAGGGAAGTTTGCCCTTTGCTTGGTTAACCAAGGAGGTCAGTCGTAGTGGGGTGATGGGGGATGCCACCGTAGCCACGAAAGAAAAAGGGGAAATTCTCTTAAAATCTTTGGCGGATGGTTGTTGTCAGGCGATCGAAGCAGTGCATCGCTTTCAACCCCCGAGTTTGGAGTGATCTTAGAAACTGTTTTAAAAGCCCCCCGGCCCCAATTATGGGGGGAAAGTGTTCAAAGTCCCCCAAAGTTGGGGGATTTAGGGGGCGAAATAAGAATTTGCAAACAGGCTTTTAACCTTAACTAACTTGCTGTTTGCCTTACTATTGCCCCGGACTGACCTGGGATAAGATGATGAAAGTAGTTACTATCATCGCCCTGGCGATCGCCTCGTCTGGATTTCTATGAGCGCAAGAACCTTATTCGACAAAGTTTGGGATCTCCACACCATTACCGTTTTACCATCGGGGCAAACCCAGCTCTTCATTGGCTTGCACCTGATCCATGAAGTCACCAGCCCCCAAGCTTTTGCCATGCTCAAGGAACGGGGGCTAAAGGTGATGTATCCCGAGCGTACTGTGGCCACGGTGGATCACATTGTCCCCACGGAAAACCAACAACGGCCATTCCAGGATTCCCTCGCCGAAGAGATGATGCGGGCCCTGGAGGAAAATACCAAAGCTAATAACATTCGTTTCCACCACATTGGTTCCGGGAACCAGGGCATTGTCCATGTAATTGCGCCGGAACAGGGCCTCACCCAACCGGGCATGACCATCGCCTGTGGGGATTCCCACACTTCCACCCACGGGGCTTTTGGGGCGATCGCCTTTGGCATCGGAACTTCCCAGGTGCGGGATGTGTTGGCGGCCCAGAGTTTGAGCTTGAATAAGTTAAAAGTACGCAAAATTGAAGTTAACGGCCCGTTGCCGACCGGGGTTTATGCCAAGGATGTCATTCTCCACATCATCCGCAAGCTAGGGGTAAAAGGGGGCGTGGGCTATGCCTATGAGTACGCCGGTTCGACCTTTGCCGCCATGGACATGGAAGAGCGCATGACCGTTTGTAATATGTCCATTGAAGGGGGAGCCCGTTGTGGCTATATCAACCCGGATCAAGTCACCTTTGACTATCTCCAGGGCCGGGATTTTGCCCCCCAAGGGGAGGAATGGGATAAGGCAGTGCAGTGGTGGAGCAGTATTGCCAGTGATGCCGATGCGGTCTATGACGATGTGGTTACTTTCCGCGCAGAAGACATTGAACCCACCGTTACCTGGGGCATTACCCCCGGCCAGGGCATTGGCATTAGTGAACCTGTTCCCACTGTGGAAAGTCTGGAACCCGATGAACAGGCGATCGCCGTGGAAGCCTATAAATATATGCAACTCCAACCGGGGCAACCCCTGAAGGGCATTAAGGTAGATGTCTGTTTTATCGGTAGTTGCACCAACGGCCGTTTAAGCGATCTGGAGGAAGCGGCCAAGGTTGCCCAAGGACATCAGGTGGCGGAAGGAGTAAAAGCCTTTGTAGTTCCTGGATCGGAAAGGGTTAAACAACAGGCCGAAGCGGCGGGGTTAGATAAAATTTTTGAAGCGGCGGGCTTTGAATGGCGGGAAGCGGGTTGTTCCATGTGTTTGGCCATGAACCCCGACAAACTCCAGGGGGATCAACTGAGTGCTTCTTCCTCCAACCGTAACTTCAAGGGGCGACAGGGTTCTTCCTCGGGGCGTACTTTGCTAATGAGCCCGGCAATGGTGGCGGCGGCGGCCATTACGGGACAAGTGGCCGATGTGCGGGAAGTGGTTGGTTAAGCCAACAAAACTCTGAAATAAAACACAGGCAATGGGAGAAAAATTGTGACAGTTAAAATCGGTTTACTCGGTCTAGGTACCGTGGGCAGTGGCACTGTGGAGATTGTGCAGGATCCCCAGGGCCGTAGTCCCCTGGTCAAAGCCATTGAAATTAAGCGGGTGGGGGTACGTTCTTTGGATAAGCCCCGGCCGGTGGATTTACCTCCATCGGTATTAACCACGGATCTAGAAGCCATTGTCACCGACCCCGACATTGCCATTGTGGTGGAACTCATGGGGGGGCTGGAACCGGCCAGATCCCTAATCTTGCAGGCGATCGCCCATAAAAAACACATTGTCACCGCCAATAAAGCTGTCATTGCCCGCTACGGCCCAGAAATTTACGAAGCGGCAAACCAACACGGTGTTTACGTTCTCCTAGAAGCGGCGGTGGGGGGCGGCATTCCCATTATCAAACCCCTCAAACAATCCCTAGGGGGCAACCGTATTCAAAGTATTGTCGGTATTTTAAACGGCACCACCAATTACATCCTTTCCCGCATGACCAGTGAAGGGGCGGATTTTGATGAAGTGTTAACAGATGCCCAAAAGTTAGGCTATGCCGAAGCTGACCCCAGTGCCGATGTGGACGGGCTAGATGCGGCGGATAAAATTGCCATTCTTGCTTCCCTCGGTTTTGGTGGCCGGGTAAAACGGGAAGACGTGGCCTGTGAAGGTATTCGATCCGTCAGTGCGGTGGACATTGCCTATGCGGAAAAACTAGGCTTTGTGATTAAGTTATTGGCGATCGCCGATGGCAATGCCGGAGAAGACTCGGAAGCTTTACATTTGCGGGTACATCCCACTCTAATCGCCAAGGATCATCCCCTAGCCAACGTCAACGGGGTTTACAACGGTGTCTTGGTGAACGGGGATCCCCTGGGGCAGGTAATGTTCTATGGCCGGGGAGCCGGAGCAGGGCCCACCGCCAGCGCCGTAGTTTCCGATGTGATTAATATTGTGGGCATTATCATTAGTAGCGATGAAAATCCCGCCCTCGATCCCCTGTTAAGTTGCACCCACCAGCATTACTGTCAGGTTTCCCCCATTGATGACCTAGTAACCCGTTTTTATTGCCGTTTTCTCTGTGCCGATGTGCCGGGGGTAATTGGCCACCTGGGCATGGGCTTTGGTAACCACGGGGTAAGTTTGGAATCCCTAGTACAAATTGGCTTTACCGATGGCTGTGCAGAAATTGTAGTGGTCACCCATGACGTGCGGGAAGGGGATTACCGGGCAGCCTTAGATGAGATTAGTAAGCTAGAAGCAGTGAAGGAAATTCCCAGCGTAATCAGGGTTTTATAATCAAACTTTCAGACTGAAATCCCCATACAGAGGTATGACAAATGAAAGACGAAGATCTCAAAAATTTAATTGCCTCCAATGCCAAGGCGATCGAGGCTTTAAGTAATTCCCTCTCCCAGGAACGGGAAGAACGGCAACAGCGAGAGTTAGTTTGGGAAAAAGATCGCCAAGGAATCTATCAGTTGTTGGGTCGCATGGCCAGGGCTCAGTCCGACTTCTATGCCACCCAAGCGGATTTTTATGAACGGTTCGATCGCCTGGAAGAAAGACAAGCCAGAATGACGGAAATTTTAGATCGCTTAGACCCCCATGACCGAAAGTAATATCAGCAATGTCAGCAATATTGTGAAATTGAAAGTTAAACAAAAATCGAGGATGGTACCAGGAAGAAAATTATTTAGTTTTCTATCAGCTTACTGTTGGGTCAACTGATTCTTTCCCATGGGTACGGCAAAAGTTAATGGGCAAAATACGCCCATCTTTGACACCTGCCCAGAACCGATCGCCAAAAGAATGAAGCCTCATGTGGTTAAGCCGGGGGAAACAGTAGAAACCATCGCCCAACAATATCAATTAGTCCCCGCAACCATCACCAGCGTTAATACCCAATTGGCCGGAGGGCAGGTAAGCCCAGGGCAAACCATTCTGATCCCCCCCTTCAATGGCCGTTTTGTCACTGTCCCTGCCGGAGCTACCTGGCGGGATTTGGCCACGGCCTACGGTTTGAGGGCAGACATTTTATTTGAACTAAATGGTTGCCAAGAAAAACCTAGTCGGGCCTTTATTCCGGGAGTAACTTGGGCGGAAAGACCCAGTACCAAAGTGGATAACTACACTGGTTTAAACCAATGGCCCATGGAACCCCGTCCCCAAATTGCCTTGGATTACGGTTGGCAAAACAAAGGCACCAGTGAAGAAGATGCCTTTTTCCACAGTGGTGTGGATTTAATTGCTCCAGTCAATACCCCAGTGATGGCGGCGGCGGCGGGGGAAGTAATTTTAGTTAGCCAAGAAGGAACCTATGGTTTTTTGGTGGTGATTGACCATGGCAACGGTCGCCAAACCCGTTATGCCCATCTGAGCCGATTTGAGGCCAGCATGGGGGAAAAAGTTGCCGCTGGCAAAGTGATCGGTTATGTCGGAACCACTGGCCGCCCTGATATCCCAGAACCCCATGTCCATTTTGAGGTGAGGTTCCAATCCCCGGTGGGTTGGGCCGCCCAGGATCCGAAACTACATTTGCCCCGGAATTAAAACCTAGGATTGCAGTAGTAAAAACAGCAAACTTGCTAGGCCCCAACCGCCCAAACTAGCCTCCATTAATCGCCTCTGGGTGGGGGCAATGACCATCAAACTGAATATAAAAACGTCTAAAAAAACCCGATTATAGTTGAGGTAGTAGTTCAGGATATAAAAGCTGGCTACCAGTAATAACCCCAGGTAAAGCAAACCGGCATTGAACAAAGTTTGGACTTTGCCCCTGGGCCAAGTTAACCAAATCAACAAACCGAGGGTTAGCCACAGTAGTAGCCATAGATAGGCTTCATAAAGATTACCGCTGGTGAATCCCGTTTGTAGCAAGGATTGAAATTTTTCACCAATTCCCACCAGGGGAAAACCAAAATTGCCAGTGCCACTGCCTCCGGGTAACTGTCGCCAACGGATGTAGCCTAACCAAGCGGCCAATGGTAGGGGACTGAGGCTTAACATTGCCACCGATCGCCATTGTCGATGTTGTATTGCCGTTAACAGGATGGCTAACCAAATAATTAACAAGGTTTCCCTGGTTAAAAGTCCTAGGGCTAACAGGAAGGCCATTAACCACCACTTTTTTTGTTGCTGACAAATAATCGCCCCTAGGCCAAAGCCACTGGCCAATAAATCTGCGGTGGCCAGGGATAAAACCATCCAAATGCCAGGAATGGCTAACAAACCTAAAGCTGAATTGACCGGATGCCCCCGTTCCCCCAAATACACCGCCACTAATGTCGTACAAACGGCGATCGCCAAGGTGTTAAGGCCTACCAAAGCCCAGGGAATGAGAGCGGGATTGCCCCCACCGAGGAGGTAACCCAAAAGGGGATACAAAATGCGGCGATAGCGGTAGCTGGGATGATCCAAGGCGGCGATGCTATCGGGATTATGTAACCCTGGGTCGAGGGCAATGGTCAAAAATTGCTGACCGTCGTAACCCAGTTCCCCTTGGTAGATCAGCGTTTGCTCAGGATTTAACAATGGCGACAGGGGCAATTCCGAACCAATACGAAAAAATCCCGTAATGTTGCCGTGGAACTTGGCCCCGTACAAATAACCCGCCACGGCGATCGCCACCAGTAACGCCACCAAAAATATGGCCAGGAAAGAGCGACTATTTTTTGAGGGATAACAAATTTTTTCTAGGGGTATCACAGGCTTGGCCCAGGAAAAACAACAAAGGGATTAGCCCCAGAAATCAGGGCCGACAGCCTCTGATGCTATGCTAGATCGAGTCTATTTTTAACAATATTTTTTAAGTTTCATGACTGTTTCGACTTCTGCTTCTACGGTTTGGATCGGCTCGCGGAAAAGCCAACTCGCCCTCGTGCAAACTTACTGGGTACAGGAAGAATTGCAAAAGCATTTCCCCGATCGCCAATTCGATGTCGAAACCATGGAAACCCAAGGGGACAAAATCCTTGATGTGGCCCTGGCCAAAATTGGTGACAAGGGTCTTTTCACCCAAGAGCTTGAAGACGGAATGTTGAGCAAAAGAACAGACCTAGCCGTCCATTCCCTCAAGGATTTACCCACCAATCTACCCGCAGGTTTAATGCTCGGTTGCGTCACCAAAAGGGTTAACCCCGCCGATGCCTTAGTCTTAAATGCCAAACACCAGGGGAAAGATTTAGCTTCCCTGCCGGAGGGAGCAGTCATTGGTACTTCTTCCCTACGCCGCCTGGCCCAACTCCGTTACCATTTTCCCCATTTAACTTTCAAAGATGTGCGGGGCAACGTCAATACCCGTTTAGCCAAATTAGACAGTAATGAGTACGATGCCATCATTCTGGCCGCCGCTGGTTTAGAACGGTTGGATATGGCCAATCGCATTGATCAACTAATTCCCCCGGAAATTTCCCTCCATGCGGTGGGTCAGGGAGCTTTGGGCATTGAATGCCGGGATGGAGACCAAGAAATTTTGGGCATTCTCAAAGTCCTGGAAGACGAAGATAGTCGGGATTGTTGCTTGGCAGAGCGGGCCTTTCTCCGTCAACTAGAAGGGGGTTGTCAAGTTCCCATCGGCGTTAATACCCGTCTGGATGGAGATAATCTGACCCTTATCGGCATGGTGGCCAGTTTGGACGGACAAAAATTAATTAAGGATAGCCTCAGTGCCCCCAGGGAACAGGCGGAAAAGTTAGGCCAAGACCTAGCTCTCAAGTTACGGGGCCAGGGAGCCGGGGAAATCCTGGCTGAAATTCTGGCAGAAGTCGGTCGGGGTTAGGGGCTTGTTGGCCGCCACAGCATGGGCATGGATGAATGTTGGGGGGACAGGCGATCGCCAAATAAAACAAGTTAAACTCAAACAAAGCCAGAGCAGATAAGACTGTTAAGTCCATGACAGCCCTCCAAGCCCGTCCTTCGGAAAAGAACCTTAAAATCCGCTGGGAAAAACTGCCGGACGATTTTATTTTGCCCGATGAGCCTGTGGAAAGTAATTTACAACCCCTGTTAGCCGCCGCCCTGCGGGAAGCCCTGGAATTGGCTGGTCTGATTTTGGAAGCAAGCCTCATTGCCACCAATTTTGGTATTTGTGCCACGGTGGACGAAAAAACCGTGGTTAAAGCCCCCGACTGGGTTTATATTCCGACCGTTGAACCGCTCAAGGATGGGGTAATTCGTCGTAGTTATACCCCCAATGCCGAAGGCGATCGGCCCTTGATTGTGATGGAGTTCATTTCGGAAACGGAGGGGGGAGAATATTCCATCAATCCCTACTACCCCTACGGTAAATGGTACTTTTACGAACAAATTCTGCGGGTACCGGTTTACGTTATTTTCCACCCAAAAACAGCCTGTTTGGATGTCTATCGACTCACAGAAGGCAAATATCAAAAACAAGAACTTGGGGACGATGGCCGCATCTGGCTGGAGGAAATGGGCCTATTTTTGGGAGTTTTCCAGGGCAAAAAGGCGGAAATGACCACTGGCTGGCTGAGATGGTGGGATCGGGATGGTAATCTTCTGCTCTGGGGTCAAGAGAGTTTGGACCTGGAACGGCAACGCTTAGCGGAAGAGCGGGAAAAAACTGAGCAGGAGAAACAGCGGGCCGAGCAAGAAAAATTAAGGGCTGAGCAGGAAAAACAAAGAGCCGAACTGGAAACCCAGAGAGCTGAGCAAGAAAAACTAAGGGCTGAAAAATTGGCCAACAAACTACGGGATCTGGGAGTTGATCCAGATGATCTCTAGTTGCTTGTGATTATGCCCTTAAGCTGGAATGGGATTAAAGAACGGGCAATTTCTTTCATTAGGGAATGGACAGGGGAAACATCCGGAAGGGTGTAATCCCAATCTTTATTTTCAATATCGTTGGTCTTTCCCGACGCAGGGTGGCCAGTTTGGACGGACAAAAATTAATTAAGGACAGCCTCAGTGCCCCCAGAGGAGCAGACGGAAAAGTTAGGCCAAGACCTAGCCCTTAAGTTATGGGAATAGGGAGCCGGGGAAATCCTCGCTGAAATTCTGGCGGAAGTTGGTCGGGGCTAGTTAGAATTTAGGCCGTCTCTTTAGGTAAAATCTGCCATGCTGGGAACTTTTCAACATAGCCAACTCCGCATTGAAGTGGAAGCGGCGGCCTCGGTAATTCGGGACAGTTTAACTAAGGTTCCGCAACTGCGCCAATGGTTAGCCCCTTTGCCCTTGGGGGAAGGCTTACCGGAACGCTTAACCCCAGGTCTTACCCTCCACAGTGGCATTGGTTGCCTCCAGATTACCCAGACGGTGGATCGGGTGGGGGATGATCATTTGCGTCTTTTGTTAAGCGGTGGTATTGACGGTTTCCACGAATGGTATTGGGGGGATGGCTGGATTCAATCTCGCTTAGAAGGAATCTCTTTACTGCCGTTAAATTTGGGACAAACTGCCAGTTTATTAAAGTTGCGGCAATTTGTGATTGGCATTAAATCCCCAGGGGTTTAACTTCCCTTCATTAACATGAAACAACTTCCAAAGAACGTTGCCCTTTATAAAAGAACTCCAGAATTTAATGAGCAAACAGTTCCCCCTGGTTTATTGCATGGGCATCAAACAAAAGAATCAGTCTGGGGGAAAATCTTAGTTCTTGAAGGCAAATTGCAGTACACAATCAACAAGCAAAAAAAAGAGGTCATTATTCTTGACCCGGATAATATTGGTGTTGTAGAGCCCACTGTGAGCCATGAAGTCAAGCCTCTAGGGAAAGTTCGATTTTATGTCGAATTTCATCGAGTGTTAGACTCTGGAATCCCCCTGCCGGCTGACCCACCAGAGCAGGATTATTAACCCGGCAATGCCCATTAGTCCGGACAGGGGATTTTTGTCTATGCCCGTCACCCAATCCGGAACTTTATTGGTGTAGGTAACCAATTGACCGACGTTGATGATGTAGTAGGCCCAGACCAATCCCCCATGTAAACCGATGCAGTGACCCAGGCGATCGCCGTGGCGACGTTTGGTGACCACTAGGCTTAAACCAAGGATCATCAAGGCCGGAAATTGAGGCAGGGTTCGGATTACTTCCCCCAGGGGTTTGAGGAAATGGAGGGTGGCAAAAATCAACCCATTACTGATCAAGGCAGTCTTGGGTTTATAACCCTGGTCTAACTCCGTCAGCAACCACCCCCGAAAGAATAACTCCTCCGCAAAGGCTACCCCCAACCCAGTTAAACTTCCTTCCAAAATAGTCCGCCAGAGGCGATCGCCAGCAGGGTTCCAAAATAACCAAACCGAGCAAGGCTTGGAGAATAAATAACCCCAGGGTAAAAGCAAAACCAAGGGCTAGTCCCTGCAGTAAGTCTTTGCCTTGGCGATGATTCCAGCCCAGTCCATAAATTTTGTAAGCTTTAACACTTAAAGGAGTTTGGTAACACCAATGGCTCCAGAAAATTAATAGCCCTAGGAAAATCAGAAATAAGGCCCCATCACCACAATGGACCGCAAGTTAGCATCCCCGATCGCCAAAGATAAAGGGACGGCAAAGGGTAACCAGGCGATCGCCAGCAGAAGGACAAATACCAGCATCCTCAAAGGGGTCGCTAGTTGGGCAATGGCCCCAAAATTAAGGCTTACTTTTGGCATCTTCCCAAGCTCTACAGTTCAACGGCGATCGCCTAATTTGCCCCAGAGAAGCCAAGGGTAAGATAGACTGAATATTACAAATTGTTACTGCGGACACTGAAGCCGCTTGCCCGATATGTCTCTTCCCATCCGCAATGTAGCCATCATTGCCCACGTTGATCACGGTAAAACCACCCTTGTAGATGCCCTTTTGAAGCAGTCGGGAATTTTCCGTGAAGGGGAAGATGTGCCGGTGTGCGTGATGGATTCCAACGACCTGGAACGGGAACGGGGCATTACCATCCTCTCAAAAAATACGGCGGTTCGCTACAAAGAAACCCTAATTAATATTGTTGATACCCCCGGCCACGCCGACTTTGGTGGGGAAGTGGAACGGGTATTGGGAATGGTGGACGGTTGCGTGCTAATCGTCGATGCCAACGAAGGCCCCATGCCCCAAACTCGGTTTGTGCTCAAAAAAGCCCTGGAAAAAGGCTTACGTCCCCTCGTTGTTGTTAACAAAATTGATCGTCCCCGGGCCGACCCCAACACCGCCGTTGATAAAGTTTTTGATTTATTTGTGGAACTGGGGGCCGACGATGACCAGTGTGATTTCACTACCCTTTTTGCTTCCGGTTTAGCGGGCTTTGCCAAAGCCAGTTTGGACGATGATTCCGAAGATATGAAGCCTTTATTCGAGGCGATTTTGCACCATGTACCGCCCCCGGCCGGAGATCCCACTAAGCCTTTGCAGTTACAGGTAACCACCCTCGACTATTCCGATTATTTAGGGCGGATCATCATTGGCCGCATCCACAACGGCACGGTGAAAGCAGGACAACAGGCCGCCTTGGTCAAAGAAGATGGTTCCATTGCCAAGGGAAGGGTTAGTAAATTATTAGGATTTAGTGGCCTCAGCCGGGTTGAAATGCCCGAAGCCAGTGCTGGTTATATTGTGGCGATCGCCGGTTTTGCCGATGCCAATATTGGCGAGACTTTAACTTGTCCCGATGAACCCCAGGCTTTACCCCTGATTAAGGTGGATGAGCCGACCCTACAAATGACCTTTTCCGTCAACGATTCCCCCTTTGCCGGTCAAGAGGGCAAATTTGTCACCTCCCGTCAAATTCGGGATCGCCTCAATCGGGAATTGGAAACCAATGTCGCCCTGCGGGTAGAAGACGGAGAAAGTGCTGAACAATTCCTCGTATCCGGTCGGGGAGAATTGCACCTCGGCATTTTGATTGAAACCATGCGCCGGGAAGGTTACGAATTCCAAGTGGCCCAGCCCCAGGTAATTTATCGGGAAGTAAATGGCCAGCCCTGCGAACCGGTGGAGTATTTGGTATTAGACGTACCGGAAGCCGCCGTCGGATCTTGCATCGAACGCCTTGGTCAACGACGGGGGGAAATGCAGGATATGCAAACCAGCATTAATGGCCGTACCCAACTGGAATTTGTTATTCCTGCTCGGGGTTTACTCGGTTTCCGGGGAGACTTCATCCGCATTACCCGGGGGGAAGGCATTATGAACCACAGCTTCCTGGAATATCGCCCCATGAGCGGAGATTTGGAAACCCGCTACAACGGTGTGATGGTGGCCTTTGAAGAAGGGGTTGCCACGTTCTATGCCATGAAAAATGCGGAAGATCGGGGCGTGTTCTTCATCACCCCAGGCACCAAGGTTTACAAAGGCATGATTATCGGGGAACATAACCGACCCCAGGACATTGAGCTAAATATCACCAAAACCAAACAACTAACCAACCATCGTTCCGCCACCGGAGATGAGTTGGTACAACTCCAGGCCCCTGAAGATATGAATTTGGAGCGGGCTTTGGAATATATTGGCCCCGACGAATTGGTGGAAATTACGCCGGAATCTATCCGCCTCCGTAAGTTAGCTCGCAAAAAATTGGTCAAACGTTAGAAAAAAATTAATGTTTTTGGGGTTGTCATTCTCGGTACACCCCCACCCATTTCTCCCGGCGATCGGGAGATTTTTTTTGTTGCAAATCCGTGGCAAAGTGTTTGCGTTGCTCAAAATAAATTTGTGGTATTATTGCCCCTAAATTGGATCTTTATATTGCACTCCGCGATATAAATCCTAGTTAGTCGGTACATTCTGGATATATGCTTGAAGATGTAGCTGAAACAGTAAATGCTCGGGGATTTGCACTTATAAAGAACCATTTTCCTGAAGAGTCATCGTTAGTTGCTCTGTCACGTCTTGGAGTTTTGCTAAAAATTCAAGATTACGCCGAAGTACAGGAGCTTAGACCTCGCTTAAAAAAACAAGCTTCCCCTAATACTTATAGCGGTAATTATGGGTACGGAAAATTCCCGTTACATACAGATCTATCACATTGGTGTATTCCTCCCCGTTATTTAGTACTTCGCTGCATTACTGGTACATCAGATATAGCAACATATTTAATAAAGGGTGAGAAACTGATTGCAGCTATTGGAGAAACAAAACTTCGGCGCACACTTGTCCAACCACGTCGTCCACTCGTTTATAATCGTCCTCTTCTGCGTCTTTATGATCAACGAGATCAGGATATTTCGTTTCTGCGGTGGGACAGTTTGTTTATTTCTCCCGCAACAGACAAAAGCAAAATCACCTGTGATGCAATCACCGATTACCTAAATTTGGTAAAACCAATTGAAGTAGTGCTTCAGAATCTTGGTGATACTCTAGTTATCGATAACTGGAAAATACTGCATGGTCGGTCGTCTGTATTGTCTGATTCCAAAAATCGACAAATATAGCAAAAATTGTGTAGGTTAGGACATAATGGGGAAAGATAAGCGAGGAAAAAAGCCATGCCAGCTCCTTATAGTACTGATCTCAGAGAAAAAGCAGTAAATGCAGTAGAAAAAGGGGAGAAAAAAAGCTATATCTGTCGCACACTAAACATTAGTCGTAACACCTTAGACCTATGGATTAAAAAAAAGAAGCAGACGGGAAGTCTAGCCCCAGTCACAGATTATCATCGTGGTCCACAACCAAAAATAGATGACTTGGATAAATTTAAAGAATTTGCTAAGGAAAATGGTCATTTAACGCAAAAACAAATGGCAGAAAAATGGCCGGAGTTGGTTAGTCCTGCAAGAATAGGCAAAGCTCTAAAGAAAATAGATTTTACTAGGAAAAAAAAACTTACACTTACAGGGAAAAAGACGAACAAGCAAGAAAAGCCTTTGAAGATGAAATATAGATCGTGCTTATCTTAAAAATTTACAGTGAATTAAATGAGTATAAATCCTATTCAGACTTCTCATGGTTGGTCAAAGGATTCCCTTCTGGCGAAAGCACAGCGTTACGTCGAGGAAATGCTGTCACATCCACATGATGATTGGAGATTCGCTTTCTGGTCTACACTTGCCCTGGAGCTTTTAGCTAGAGCAGCACTGGCGTATGTTAACCCAGCTCTGCTTGCCGATCCTAAAGACTGGAACAACATATATCACGCCCTTGGATTTCAACCAAAGTCAAATAAGTTTATACCTCGCTCTATCGATGTAACTACTGTCCTCAATCGATTACAGGAAGTTCTGCCTGACTTTACAAAGGAGCTAGAGAACTTTGGAAGTCTACATATGTATAGGAGAAATGAGGAACTGCACTCTGGAGACACTCCCTTTGACAGCATCAGCAGTTCTGGTTGGCTACCCACTTACTATCAAATTTGCAAAGTTTTCCTTAAATCAATGGGACATGATCTTGTCATGTTCGTTGGTACGGATGAATCTAAGCTAGCTGAGGATATGATCACAGCAGCCCAAGACGAAACAGCAAAGTCTGTAATGAAATCTATTCAAGCTTATAAGACAGTTTGGGAGAGCAAGAGTTCGGAGGAAAAACAAAAACTGTCTAGTCAAGCAACTGCTTGGGCTACGAGATACGATGGGCATCGAGTGAAATGTCCGTCATGTGGATCGGATGCAATTATTAGTGGTGAAGCAATTGCTGCCCCATTTCAAAGCATTAAAGATGACCAAATTACTGAGACTCAGCAATATCTTCCTTCAAGGTTTGAGTGTGTTGCCTGTGGTTTAAAGATATCTGGGCTATCTCACTTAAGTGTTTGTGGACTTGGTGATACCTACAAAGCTACATTCACCTATGATGCAGCCGAGTATTACCGCATGCGTGATGAATATGCAGATTATGAACCCGACTACAATGACCCATAGCGCCTGCTTGCGGACATACTGCGACAACGGTGTGATGTTGCATAAAGTCAGAGTTACGCTAAGTAGTGTGTCAGTTAGGACTGTCTGTTTTTAGCAGACATTAAAGCAGAAATAGTTGAGTTCAGAAAAGTGATTGGTGATCGCCTGGAAAACCCGGCCAGGACCAAGCAGAAGCTGATAAGGTTATTTAGGTTGCCATTCCAGGTACACCCCCACCCGATTCTCCCGGCCAGCGGGGGAGTTTTGTTGTTGTAAATCCGTGGCAATGCGCCATTGGGGACTCAGGGCATAGCCCACAGATAGGGTGGAAATTCCCACTTCCGCTGTTCCCCCAGGGGCCACAAAGTTTTGGCTAAAGCTAATATCCGCCGCTCCGGTGCGGGAAAGGGCAAAAACAATTTTCCCCCCCACATTTAACCCATCACTGTGGTAGTCATCTTGGACAACGGCCCGATAACCAAGTAATGGTGTTACATTTACATACCAACCCAAGGGCAAAAGATAGTATTGCAAATTAGCTCCTCCCCCCTGGTTCCCGGTAAAACTGGTGTAATAATCGCCGCTCACACTCAGGGCAGATTCCCCGATAAACCAATCTTCCACTCCAATGGCCACCCCACTGCGGCGATCGCCATCGGGAAAGTAGTTATACCCCAGGCGTACCCTTGGCAAAAAAGCTGGGTCTTGGCTATTCTGCTCGAATAAATCGGGGGTTTCTTCCAACCATCTTTGTAACGTGGGGCTGTCTTCTATTAATGTCGGTTCTAAATCTAGCTCATTTTTCGGAGGGGCCTCCCCCCCTTGGGCCTCAACCTTTCCACCATGGCCAAAAAAACTAACGGCGATCGCCAGTGTCATGGCAAGCCTAAATCGAGAAAAAATTGGCGAATAAGAGAAAACCATGGGTAAAAACCGGCTCATAGGCTGTTCTATCCCCCTAAGTTTAGGGTTTCGAGTCCATGGGAAGCTAAACTCTCCCTAAAAAAGGTACAAGTTAACCCGGACGGCAACTTGACAAGATAAGTTCCAAATAGCACTCTAAGTAAAAGTAAATTTTTGTTTACTCCTAACACCTTTCCAAATTTTTCATTTCAGCGGACAAACTATGATTCCCCTGCTTCCCTCCATGATGTTGGCCCAAGTCGTCACCGCTCCGATCCAGCCCATACAAGCAGAATACATTGTCCAACCCCAGGAAGTAAGGCCCCTGCCAGGGCACCTAGACCAAGTACCAGTTTTCAACAGTAATAGCCCAGAAGTCATTGAAGGGGAAGGCATTCTCCTCTCCACCTTTCCCGCCTACAGTAAATACTATCCCAACGCCCACCTCAACAAAGCCCTGAATGGCCGCTTTGACTTCTTTTCCCACCACATTGCCCGCCCTAGGGATCCCCGCACCATCTACCAAGGTGTTTTAGTACAAAATCCCACCGATAAAACCATCACCGTCCGCATCCTCCAGGGAGGCAGTTACCTTACTTCCTCCGATGCCCCTTTTATTAACCTTGCTCCCCAGGTAGAAGATCCCAACGGACAGTTTTATTCTGGCCCAGGGTCCAAACTCATGAGTCAATTACTGCGGGGGCAAACCCAAGCTGGATTTCCCAGTCAGGTAATTATTCCCCCAGGCCAGACTCGCCTACTATTTTCCTTGGCCATTAATCGCAGTAGCGCCCGCTCTACCTATCTCCGCCTCCAGAGTGATGGCCCCGTATATATGGCTAACCTAGCCATGTTTGCCGTACCGGAATATGCCCCCGTGGATACCGCCGCCGCCGGAGGCACCCTGCCCACTCCCCCAGTCACCTACCGTCCCCCTAATCTCCAAGATTGGCAATGGATGTTGGCCGGGGTTACCTCGCCACCCCTAGGGATTTGGCCCCTACTCCCCCGGAACAAATCCAGCCCGGAGCGCCCCGAACCCCCATTTACGGCAGGGTAGCCGGTATTTCCCAAGGAGCCACTTGGCAAGCCACCCTTCTGGATAATCCCCGGGCCAAATTCCTCAGTATTCCTAACCGAGGTCAGGCTTTTTCCTATCCCCTCAGCACCGTCAGCGTTGGCACCTATGCCACCCAACAGGTACAGAGTGCCCCCATGTTGGCCCGCTACCCCGACACCGCCTATTTAGCCCATGGCAACTATGGCGTTCATTATCAGTTGGAACTACCCCTCAAAAACGGGACGAATAATAGACAAAGTGTTTCCTTAGCTTTGCAAACACCGATTAAGCAGGATCAGTACAACGATCGCCTATTTTTCCTGAATAATCCCAGTGGCCAGGTATTTTTCCGGGGCACCGTTAGGGTTAACTATGTAGATGATCAGGGGCAAGCCCAAGAGAGATTCTTCCACCTCACCCAACGCCAGGGACAAATGAGCAATCCCCTAATTACCCTCAATATGCAACCGGGAGAACAACGCCCAGTAATGGTGGATTTGCTTTATCCCCCCGACGCCACTCCTCCCCAGGTACTTACGGTTAAAACTGAAGAACTTTATTACGGTAGTCTCTCTTCCCCTCGACCTTAATAGGTGAGAACATCATTCCTTTTTCCCGCCAGGGACATATCTCCAGAGGCAACATGTTTTTCCTCTGGAGTCCTTTTTTCTTCCAGAATGGAGGAGTTAAAACGGTAGCCTACATTCCTCACCGTTTGGATTAGGCTAGGCTGGCGGGGATCGGTTTCAATTTTTTTGCGGAGGGAAAGGACGTGGGTGTCGATGGTGCGGGGATTATCGATCGCCTCTGCCAGGCCCGGCGCAGTAATTCGGTGCGGCTCAGGGCATTGCCTTCCGCTTGGGTGAGCACGTATAGCAAACTAAATTCCTGGGGGGTTAAATCCACAAAGTTGCCCTGGTATTCCACCCGGCGTTGCACCAAATCAATTTTTAAAACACCATAATCTAGCAGCAAAGGGGCGGCCACCGTACGGACACGGCGGATAAGACATTCTATTCTGGCCAAAAATTCCTGCATACCAAAGGGTTTGGTAAGGTAGTCATCGGCGCCGGCTTTTAATCCCTGCACAATGTCTTTTTCCGTGTTCTTGGCAGAAAGGATGAAAATCATCGATTGGTGCTGTTGGTATAGCCAACGACAAAGCTCGATGCCATCACCGTCACTCAAGTCCGAATCGATTACCGCCAGGGTGGGTAGTTGATTGTTGAATGCTTGGCGGGCCTGATGGAAGCCGCTACATTGCTGAACAAGGTAACCGCTTTGCTGCAAATGCCAGCTTAATAAGGAGCGTAGATGGGGATTACCCTCTACGACGGAAATGTAGACTGGATTCACCTACCTAGACCCCTGACTGAAAGTTCCTTGTTAATCTAACAAAGTCAATGTCAAGGCTTTGTAACAACAGTTACCTGGATGGGGGGGAAATCTTCAAAAAATATAAAGAATCTGATCCCTCTGACATCGAACTTTCTTTTTAGAAAAAATGCCCCTAGGCGATCGCCAAGAAAGTGAATAGTGAATAAATATTGGGCGAGTACCGACAGGTTAATGGGTAGCCACAACCAGATCCTTAAATTGTTCCATTAGCTCCCTGCGACTAGCGGTGATGCAGGGGTAGGGGCGATCGCCGTAATCTTGACCAGGGGTGAGGGGAAACAATGGTTCAGGACGCAGGGAAAGGAATTGTCCCCCAGCGGCTAGCAAAATTGGCCAGGCTCCGGCAATGTCCCAAATTTTTGGTGTTTTTTCCGTACCTCCCAGGGCCGCCCCCGTGGCCACCAGGGCAATGTTATAACTACTGACCCCGATTAGTCTTAACTTACAGGGGAAGGGATTTTTGAGGATGGCGGAACTACGGGCACAGAGGTTAAAAATATGGTTCTGGCTGGGATCTTCTGCACTGACTTGGATCGGCTCCCCATTTAAAAAAGCGCCCCTGGGGCCAGTTAGTCCGGAATTTTCTAACCAATAACCCCAGAAGGATTGGCTTAGCAAAGGAAAATGGAGAAAACCAAAGACCGGTGTACCTTTGTAGAGTAAGCCCAAAGAAATTCCCCAGATAGGAATGCCCCTGGTGAAATTAGTTGTGCCATCGATGGGGTCAATAATCCAACACCAATCCGTAGCGGGAAAAATATGGGTCGTTTCTTCCGTAAGCACCCCATGTTCTGGAAATTGGGCCGCAATACGTTGGCGTAATTCTTGGTCAGACCATTGATCAGCGGCGGTGACTAAACTGCCATCAGCTTTCTGTTGGGCGGGAATTTTCGCCCACTGGGCAACCAATTCCGTGGCGATCGCCGTCGTAGCAGACTGACAGAAGGTTAAAACCTCTGGCCAAAAAGTCTCCATGTCGAATGATTGATATAGTGAATAAGCCGCCCAACAAGGGCAACATAGCCATCATCACATACCGTAGGAATTTACTGTGACCCAGGTTTGGTTTCCCCAAAAAAATTTGGCTAGAACGGTGAAATCGGCCAGTCAATCTTTGCTGACGGAGGCCACTACCCTGGGTTCTACGGTGTTTAATAACCGCTTCATCTATCGCTGGGGGCCCTGGAGTGGGGGGGCTTTTCTGGTAACTATGCTCTGGGCAACGGAATGGCGACTCATTCTTGCTACGGGGTTGGGCATAGGTAGCATGCGCCTTGTTTACTGGCTTTTAACCCATGGAAAAGACATTCAGTCCCAGCCCTGGCGGAAATCCTTGGCTAGTCCCCAGGGTCAATTGGTCTTGGCGGGGGGCAGTGGGGGCTTGGCGGCCATGGGAACCTACATGGCTTCTATGGTGTGGTCAGCGGTGGACAATCCTTGGCTGGCAACGGGGATTATTCTGCAGGGCTTGGGTTCCGCTGTTACGGTGGGTCTATTACTTTGGCAACGGGGGAAAAGCCAGTCTCCTAAATTACTAACCGCTACGGTGTCCGACTTTGACCATTGCCTCCATTCCCTGGCCCACGGCGATCGCCTCCAGAAATTAATTGCCCTGCGGCAACTTAAACAGTGCCAAGAAAATCAATGGTTAACCACCGCTGAACAACGGGAATTACAGTTTTATCTCCAGGCGTTTTTGGAAGTTTCCGGCGATCGGCAATTGCAACGGCAAGCCCTAGAAATTCTCAATAATCAACAGCAATGGTCTAAGCCCCTATCCATTCCCCAACCCCTAAGGGAGAGACAAGCAATTGAGTGACTTTGGGGAGAAACGATATTTTGTTTATGGTTTTCTTTGATATTCCTCTCTCATAATTCTTGGTAAAACCCCAAAAATCTCAACGTTTTATGCCAAGGGAAATCAAGGTTTCAACCCAGTCCTAAAAAAGAGGGTTCTGAAATGGGTATGGCAACGCTTTTGTTTGGAAAAGGTCAAAATTTATCTGACACTAGGTTTAGTGATTAGTTCTCCCCGTCCTCCCTTTTGCCCAAAGCCCGCAGAAAGCCAAATACCACCAGCAAATTAGAAATAGATAAAAATATTTCCGCACTGCCATGGAGCCAGTCCACATCGGCTAACTGCTTTTGGTAATGGACTTGGGCATAAATACCAGCGGGGATGGTAATGAAAACAAATACTAATAAAAAATAAAATCCCCACAATGCTACCTTGGGCGTTTGCGGCGATCGCCTCAGAAACCAAAGAAAACCCAGATAAGGAAAGAGGGAAAGGGCAAAGAGATTTTCCTTGGCAAAAATTTGGCTAAATTCCATGGTTTAGGGCTTGGGGGAAGAAAGGCTGACTGACTGGCGATAAATCCACCAGGCCGCCAAACCCAGGGTAATATTGCCAATCACAGTGGTCAAAGCCTGGAGGGTCACCAACCACTCTAAATCCTGAGCATTATCAAAAAAATGCCAAGTACAGGCACACGTGGCACTGACCAGGGCCGGTACCATCCCCCAGGCCAACGCCCGCCAATGGCCATAACCTTCCTTCTGGGCATAACGACCCACCAAGGCGATCGCCACTATCCATTCAATGACGCTGGAAACATGAACCATCCAAGTGGGAATGGAGAGAGCATTCACTAGAAAGTCCCCTTAGTTAAAGTTAATCCAATCAATCTCGCGATTAAAGACATGATCTCTGTTCAAGAATTGGAATTTAAAAAAGCTAAAAAACCTGTCTTCTCAAAAAAGTGGTGAGAGCATCCCCTACTTCCTGGGGAAAATGTTCCTGGGGATAGTGTTTGGCTTCAGCTAGTTTAACCAATTCTAGATGACTGGCCCCCTGTACCAATTGTTCAATGGGCTCGACGGGTAGCCATTTGTCCTCCATGCCCCAAATGAAACAGGTGGGTTTTTGCCATTCTTTTTGCAGGCGATCGCCAATGGTAGGCAAGGTATTGGCTAATTGAAGATTTTTGGTGGCGGCCATCAGGGCCCGGCCTGCGGCGGAGGTGGTCAACCAAGGTTTACGGTAAACGTCTAGCTTTTCGTCTGCAATGACAAAACCACTGCCCCCTTCCAAAGTGCGGTCAATAATTAACGGATCCTGGGTGACCATATCCCCCACCAAAGGAATTGTCCATTGGCGCATCGGCCAGGGCAGGGAAACGGGGGGCACAACGGGGGTATTAAGAATAGCTAGGCGATCAATCTGTTCAGGGTTGTTCAAGGCATACTCAATGCCCACCGTCGCCAAAAAGCCCTGCACCACCAAGGAAATTTTCTCCAGTTCCAGCTTTTGTAAAAATTCCCCCAGAGCCCCGGCATAGGCCGTTGCCGTGTAAGCAAAATCCCGTTTTTCTGGTTTGTCGGAAAAGCCAAACCCCAACCAGTCCGGGGCGATCGCCGTTATGCCCTTCTCCCCCAGCAAAGGCATTACCCCAGTCCAACATAAACTTTGGGAGGGTAAACCATGCAAGAACACAACGGGGGCAACTTCAGTGGGCTGGGCCGGTTGAATTTGGCGGTAAAACCAGCGATATTGCCCCACTTCAAGGGTCTCTTCGGAAATTTTCACGGAGTTTTGCTATCCTATGGAATCAATTCTGGGTCACCAATTTTCCCATTTCCTGTCCCCATCCTCCACCACATTTGCCATACTTTTTCCATGGCCAACGGTTAACTTCCCCCCAGGAGAGATTACCCCTATGAATGCGGCAGAACAAGCCATCGGACTCACCATCACTAGCAAAATTGCCGCCGTGGTGAATTTGTTTAAAACCCAGTTTCCCGATGCTAGGGCCGACTTAGCTCCCTGGCAGGGCGATCGCTTCACCCAAGCCCTGGTGGATCCCCACTCCATCGACATCGGTTTCCATCTCCCCGGTTGGAGTCCCCGTTACCAAAGCCGTAGCATCTTAGTGCAAATCCGTTTTCACCCCGAGACGTCGGAGCAATCCCCGAAAATTATTGGCATCGAAACCGTAGGCATTAACCACCAAGGCCAAGCTTGGAGATTATCCACCGTGGACAACTGGCAGGTGGTGGGTAATTATCTCCCCGCCCAGGATATTGGGGAAAAATTACGCCAATTCACCCGCCAAGCCTTTGAACTATTCCAGCCCAACGATTCCTCTGCTCCCACTTCCTAGCGCATGGATTGCACCCCAGTCCAACTGCGGCTCACCCTTTTGCCATAGGCGATGACCGCCGGGGCCTTGGCTTCCCGGATTTTACCGTTGAGGCCCACACTCACCAGGGAACCATCCTCTTCGTAATCATCAAAATGGCTCACTTGGAAAAGCAATTGATTTGGTTCCTCCCGGTGCCAGCCCAACAGAGTTGCACTGGATTCCATGGTGGATTGGGTCGTGGCACTGATGGTGTGGACATCGCCCTTATCCCAGACAACGCCATAATCACTGATGTCTGAAGAATTAAAAGCCCCTTCCATCTGACGGGCTAGCAGTTGATCCCCTTCCTCTGACCAGGACGCCGGTAACAAAATGGAAATTACCCCAGCCATTTCTGCACTGTCATCCCCTATTCTTTGCAAATAGCTGGCGATCGGGGAACTGGCCCGCACCACCTGTAACTTGCCGGTTTCTAAATTTTCCACAAACATCACCCCCAGCACCTTCGATTCGTAGGAATTTGGTTCCGCCCGCACCTCAATGCGACTATAGGCGGCGTATTGCCCAGAGGGGGAAATCAAAGCGGGACTGCGGTAGTATCGTAAGCCGGAACGATTTTGTTCAGCGTAGTCCTGTTGGGTGCGGGTAATCCAGCCCCAGGGTACAGGGTAAGGACTATCGAGGGGATCCGCTTCCTGGCTATCACTAACGTTCAATAAAAAATCACCGTCTGGGAAGCCGTTTTCCGTTAAGGGGGTAAAACTATTTTCCAACAATAATTGATCCGGTTGACTGGGAAAATTAGTGGCGATCAGGGGCTCAGCAAAGGCAGGGGAAGCGGTGGCGGTGATCATCAACATAGTCGTTAGGGTGAGACGAGAACGCAGAGCACGGCAAATACAGGCAATCATGGGGGACTCCACTCTGGGGAAATTACTACCGCAACCAACTGGGGAATTTTGCCGGTGGGAAGTTGGAATTATGGCAAGTATAGGTTTTTAGTCTTGGATTATCGGTGGAGGTTCCAAGATTGTTAGAAGACTTCACAATTCTCCCCCAGCAAGGCTTTCAATCAGTATTTATACTCAGGTATGCCTTGGCAATATTGCCAAAAAGAGACAAAAAAAAGGGACTAGCCAAGAGCCCCAGGGAAATAATTGTTTAATTTTCAAGTTAGGAAAAGTTGCCAACTATCTCCGCCGGGAATCCTCTAGTCCCTAAACCCTCTGACCGTATGCCCTAGCGACGGGGTACGGAAGCTTCGATGTTGATGTTTTGGGCAGAAACTTTAGGAATGTTGTTGGCGGCAGGGTTGATACTGCGGGCCATATTCAAAAAGTTCATGGGGTTGCCAGCGGTAAGCTTTTTCTCCTGGGGTACAAAGCGCCGTACTTCGTTCTGCCAAACAATTTGGGGGAAGCCCAATTGGCGACGGTGGTAGGCATCGTAACGGGGAGATTTAATGTTAAAGGGCAATTCACCTGTTTCCCGACCAGGAAGGTTGCGACGACGTTGGTAGGGTACCGTGTCATAGCCAAAATTATTCAGGTATTCGTCACTGTTGAGCAGGTCGTCGATCAAACCTTGATAACCTTTGGTGGCTATCACGATGGACCAAGCGATTTTTTCCCGTTCGCTGTAAACGTCCCGACCTAAAATTTTCTGTACGCAGTGTTCAACGAAACGATAGTTACTATTTTTTTCGTAGAAGCTATTGCGGAAGGTGTTGGATAGCAACAATCCCCGCACGAAATCCCGCACAGTGATTTGGCCGTTACGCAGTTGGGACTCAAGAATTTTTTCCCGATCCCATTTGAAAGCGTGGAAAAATATTTGACGATAGGCGGCCTCGATGAGGTTGTCCATGTCAGCCCTGGAGAGAATATTCTCCGTGGTAAAAACAACGGGTTTCTCGTCGTTGCCAATTTCGTAACCTGCGACCCTCACATTCTGACTTTTAGGGCCGTAATTCAATAGGGGAAGAGCCAAGTGTAAACCTCCGTGATCTTAAGAAGAGCTTGATAACGAGTTAGTTAAAATAATAAGGGGGAAGCGTCCTTATCGTTGGCGAATATTACAATTTATTACAATTATTAACCCCCGGCAGTGGGGAAAGGGGTGGGGCATTACCAACCACAAAATTGTTCGTAGGCCGGGGATGCTTCGGGTTGGGGGTCGTGGTCTTCTGTAACCCGCATTTCTGTGCAATAGGTGGCGGTGTTAAAGCCTCCAAAGCGTTGTACGGTGCTAGTCCGCAGACGCATATCGGGGTTGGCAAACCAAAACCGTTCAATGGTGGTCATGGTTTCATAGTCCGTTATCAGTACTAGGGCCTCTTCTTCGTCGATGTGATAACGGCCGGCGATCGGTACAATTTCCGCATAACCCCTCTCCCGTAATAACATGCCTTGTTGGGGATTATCGTCGTCGGGAATCAGGGCAAATACGGTGTTACCTTCATGGTTTTCATCTTCTTTATCCCAGGCCATGGCACTTTCCCAACGGACAAAAGCTCCCCCCACGGCTTTGGCGGGGTCACAATTGTGGAGTTGACAAATTTCCACAACTTTTTTGTTGTCGGCGGAGAGGGCTTCCACAAAAATTTCTGAAGTTCCGGTTTCGGCCCGCCGGAAAGCTAGGTGATGGGTGGTACGTTGCGATCGCCAATTACCGGAACTGTTGCGAAAAAATTCCATTGCATCCACAGTGGTTGACTCCTTGAAAAAATCGAAAAAATTGAGTATCTCAACTAAGTTGACTGATTAACCATTGTGCCACTAGGACAGGATCCCTGCTTCTTTACTAGGGCCTGGCCCTGGTTTCAAACGATGAAGTTAATGCCCTCTCCCTGGGCGGCCTGCCAACTGCGGGCATCATAATATAGATCCGCCAGGGTAATGGAATAAAGTGCTTTAATGAATTTTTGGTGTAATTGCCTCCAGACACTCAAAGTAACCCAATCTTCTGCCAAACTTTGTTCCTTACTGTATTGGGGAAATGGCTCCAGACTTTCTTCCAATGCCGCTAATATTTGCCCCAAAGAAATATGCTCCGGGGATTGGGCCAATTGGTAGCCCCCACTTACCCCCCGGTAGGCGTTAACTATACCCGCCCGCCGCAGGGTAATTAAAAGTTTTTCTAAGTACGGTGCAGGGATATTCTGGCGATCGGCGATCGCCTTCACAGAAGCGGGCCCGTAATCCGGTTGTAGGGTCAAATCCAGCAAGGCTTTAACACTGTAATGGCTTTTTGTTGTCAACTTCATTCCCTAAGTATAGAAGCCATCATTGCCCATCAACTACCCTATAAAATCAACTATTTATTTAAACAAACTAGATAATTATTGCTAGAAACGTGTAATATGAGCAGGGTAGCAAGTTGAGAAAGAGTCAATTATTAACTCGACTAACCCCACCTTGCATATCAATCCTGATCAATCTCAATCACTCAAAACTTGAATGGCTAAACCGAACCAAACCAAGCCCTTAACCGGCGAAGCATTGCTTGAAAAAGTCAAAGAATTAGGGGATCTTCCCAAGGAAGAAAAAGCAAAAATCTGTGGTTATGTAACTTCCACCAAAAAAGGCCTTCCCCGGGTCAATATGATGAAGTTCTACAATGCCTTAATGGATGCCCAGGGGATTGATTTAGACAGTTCTTCCCCTGGCCAAGGTCGGGGAGGACGTTCCGCTAGTTACCGTATCAGCGTGCAATCTAACGGCAATCTTCTCATTGGTGCCGCCTATACTAAAAAAATGAGTCTCAATGTGGGGGATGAATTTGAAATTACCCTCGGTCGTAAACATATCCATCTCAAGCAGGTAGGGGCTGACGACGAGGAAGAGTAAACTTCTTTGTCCTAGAAATAAAGGTTAAAATTTAGGGGTGGAAAAACTCCTAAATTTTCCTTTCCTGGCTGAGGTTTATTTTTTTGCCAGGTTCCTCGATGGTTTTAGATGAAACTTTTGTCGCCCTGTCGTGATAAAGAGCTTTATCCCTAGAATTTCACTGCCACACCATGCAAGTTACTTTTAAAGTTCTACGACAACAGGCTGGCTCCGATCCCCATTGGCAAAGTTATCCTTTGGAATTAGATCCCCAGGCTAGTATTTTGGACTGCCTCAACCGGATTAAATGGCAACAGGATGGCAGTCTTGCTTTTCGTAAAAATTGTCGCAACGCGATCTGTGGTAGTTGTGCTGTGCGGGTCAACGATCGCCCCATATTGGCCTGTAAGGAAAATCTAAAAAGTATTATTCAATGGCTGGCGGATACCAACCAGGAAAATTCCGGTGTTTTTACCATTAGTCCCCTGGGAAATTTACCGGTAATAAAGGACTTAGTGGTGAATATGGAGCAATTTTTTGCGGGACTAGATGCGGTTTATCCCTATCTAATGAATAAACATCAGTTGGAAACCGGTGTAGAATTTCCCCAATCACCGGAACAACGAGCGGCCCTCGATGATTTGAGCAATTGTGTTCTTTGTGGGGTTTGTTACTCGGACTGTGATGCGAAGAAGAAAAATGAAAATTTTGTTGGGCCCCATGCTTTGGCCAAAGCTCACCGTTTGATTTTGGATAATCGGGACATGGCCGGCAAAAGTCGCCTTCAGGCCCTGGGTAAAGATAAACAAGGGGTTTGGGGCTGTAACAATTGCCGCATGTGTAGTGATTCTTGCCCCACTGGAGTGGCTCCCCTCTCACAAATTGAAGCGCTAAAAATCCGACTTTTTGACATCATGGATCCCCTCTAAATTCCCACGGATACCGTAAAAATAGGTGGCTGAAATGACATTTTGGCACTCCCTTCCCAACCAATTCTGCTTTCTATTCAGAAATTAAATCTGCAGTTTCTAGGCTGACCATGGGGAAACCGTGGTGGATGACATAGGGTAAGCCGGCCCCTGCTAAGCCCTTCTGAATGTGGTCGGGGGTTTGCTCAAAAATAATAAATAGGGGACAAATTTCCTCCGCCTGTTCGCTGAACATATGTTTTTCCTGGGGAGGCATAAGCCATTCATAATCTTGGTCTAGGTAAATTTGACTGCGCCGCCAACGACTAAGAAGATCGGAAAAGTTTTCTTCGGGACGATGGATAAAGACGAGGATTTCTGACCCTAGTTTGACTTGCCATTCAGGGTCGCACATTAAAATTGCTAGGTCGCAGGGGATTACTTTGGCCAAGGGAGTAGTTTGTTTACCTCCTTGGTCGGCGTCGTTGAGGGGCAGGTAGCGCAGACGGACAATGGGCAGAGGAATAGTGATAATGCTTTGTTCCGGCCGCCGTAGACTAGGTATTTTTTCTAGGTAAGGCCGGTGTTGACGCAAAAGGGCGATCGCCCCTTCCCGGTCGGTGAAATCTGCTAATAGGGCATCGTAGTCTGTTTTTTTTCCTGACACGTTAGTCAACACCTCCTGGCTTTGGCTTTAGCTTTCCCCATTTTAACGGTGGAGAGATATTCCACACTGACTGATTGATCAGATCAGCATAGTTGTTAGCCGATTCGACTGGCTTGGCAATGGCGTAAGTGCAAGCTTTAACAATTTCAACGTTTGGTGAAGTATCGGTTCGGTTTTCGATCGCCTGGGTTACCATGGGGCCAAACTGCGTTGGAGAAACCAGACCGTGTCCGATAACACCACCCAGATCAATGACCTCTGCCAAGCATTGGAAAACCTAGACCAAGCGGAAACCCTCCAAGGGGCAGAGTATCGGGAACAGGCCCAGGCTATGTTAGCCAATTCCTCCGTGGCCCTAAGGTTCAAAACGGCGATCGCCGATCTGTTAATGCAGGGCAATCAACGCTTTGTTTTAAAAACAGTCCAGGGGGAAGATAGCTATTAATAGTATTAAATTCAATAAATTCAGCAAATTTGGGGATTTTCTAACCAATCCTTACCCCGTAGATAACCGATATTGCCGCCGGGACAGATGGCTTTTAGCGGCAGTTTTTCCATATAATCACGAATTTTGCGGACACTGGCCTGTTGCCGCGGCCAATGGAAGGTTTTGGGTTGCTTCAACGGGGCGAGGTTTCCCTCTCCATCTGGTAACAAATGGCGACCGGTGAAGAGAATACCGCCGTTTTCTTTCCAGTAGTAACAAACGGATCCGGGGGAATGCCCTGGGGTCCAGATCGCCGTCAGTGTGCCGCTGACATTTAACTGCTCCCGAAATTTGCAAAGGGGCAATGGAGGCACTAGATAGGCTTCCTGCTCCTGAACAATTACCTGACAACCCAAGCTTTCCTGAATAGCCTTCAACTTAGGGCTATGGCCGTCCCGATGGGTTAAACACAACCACCGTACTTTGCCATGGCCTTCCAACCATTGCTGAATAGATTCATCCCAAACGGGGCAATCCACCAGTACGTTACCCTCTGATGTGATTAATAAGTAAGCAGTGCCCCCCAGGGTTTCCCGGTTTGGAGCAAAGCGATAGAGATTAGGTAAAATTTGGCGGGGCAGTTTGGCGATCGCCATGGGCGCTCTGGTGGATAGGAAGATATTCGCAAAGTTTGAAAACAAGCGGAAAAGTTATCTTAACTGTTCGAGTTGCTTTTCCCGCATTTCACTAGGTCTTTTGATATTGGGCTTGGGAGCGGCCCCCATTAATCTTTGATTAATCTGCTCCCTGGTATTTTTGCTGTAGGTGGCCCAGGGGTCTGGCAAAAACATATCACCGATACTGATAAAAACCAATCCAGTGATTACCGCCAGAATGGAAATAGGCCGCAAAATTTTAAATAAACTTCCCATGGTTTCCTCCGTCAATGATTAGATCGCATTGGCATAACCCCGATAACATTCTAGGCCAGGGATTTAATCCATCGAAATTCCCCTGGGCTAAATCTGTTTAACTGTTGAGTCTCCACAAGTGTGGTTTAAACTGGATCAACATAGGGCCACTTATTAGTCCCCCCTTGGCGGACTTTCTGTACAGACCCCCATTCGTTAACCCCCAGCGATTTTGAGAGGATAAGTAAGACATGGGATTATTTGACCGTCTAAGCCGCGTCGTCCGGGCTAACCTCAACGACCTAGTCAGTAAGGCTGAAGATCCAGAAAAAGTGCTGGAGCAGGCCGTTGTTGATATGCAAGAAGACTTGATTCAACTCCGCCAAGCTGTTGCCCGTACCATTGCTGAAGAAAAACGGACTGAGCAACGTCTTAAGCAGGATTCTCAAGAAGCGAAAAAATGGGAAGATCGGGCAAAATTAGCCCTGAACAGTGGAGACGAAAATTTGGCCAGGGAAGCCCTAGCCCGGAAAAAAAGTTTGAGCGATACAGCGGCGGCTTACGAGGCCCAGCTTGCCCAGCAAAGAACCATGTCGGAGAATCTCCGTCGCAATTTGGCCGCCCTAGAAGCAAAAATTTCTGAAGCAAAAACCAAGAAAAATATGTTGCAGGCCCGGGCTAAGGCCGCTAAAGCCAATGCTGAATTGCAACAAACCCTGGGGGGAATTGGTACTAGCAGTGCCACCGGTGCCTTTGAGCGCATGGAAAATAAGGTGCTGGATATGGAAGCCACTTCCCAGGCGGCGGGAGAATTGGCCGGTTTTGGTATTGAAAATCAGTTTGCTCAGTTGGAATCCAGCAGTGGGGTGGAAGATGAGTTGGCCGCATTGAAGGCTTCCATGGCTGGTGGTGCTTTACCTGGTACTTCCGCCGCCACACCCCAATTGGAAGCGTGCCCCTGTAGATTCCGTTGAGGCTCCGGCGGTGGGGAAAGATGATGCGGTGATTGACCAGGAGTTGGAAGATCTTCGCCGTAAGCTGAACGAGTTGTAAAAGCTGGGCTAAATTGCTCTGGGACAGACCCGATCGCCGTTGTAATTCCCCAAAGGAAATGCTCCGGTTTCGGGTTGGTTTCATGCCATGATGGAGGTTAGGCTAACGTTTCATCAAGTAAAAGAGTTCTGAAAAACTACCATGAGTTTATTGGAGATCACCGACGCTGAGTTTGAACAGGAAACCCAAGACCAGGAAAAACCTGTATTGGCTTACTTTTGGGCATCTTGGTGTGGCCCCTGTCGGTTGATGGCCCCCGGCATCAAGGCGATCGCCGATGAATATGGTGATAAGCTCAAAGTTTTGAAGTTGGAAGTAGATGCCAGCCCCGCCTCTGTGGCCCAGTGTAAAGTGGAAGGGGTTCCCGCCCTGCGGTTATTCAAGGGAAACGAAGTAATCTTGGCCCACGAAGGGGCGATCACCAAGCCGAAGCTGTTGGAATTATTAAAAACAGAATTGAATTTTATTTAAGGAGACACCTCAGGCAAGCATACGTCGTGGGGTTCCTAGCTCAACCACCAAACTTAGAAGGTACCTTTTCCTAAGAGTCTGTTTGGAAAACTTTAATTCCCCCCTAAATATCTTCACTAAAGCTCCGGCAATACTTGGGGTCTTGTATCTAGTTACCCCCCAAATTTGAGTGGTCAGGGGGGCAGCGTTTAAAACGAGCTGTAAGTAATTTTCTCTAAAATTCCACTTTTTTCCATGTTGAACAGGGAAATGGAAACGCCAAAAGCCTTGATATTACAGGTTTTTGGGGACTGACATGCCTTTAGAATCTTCCTATGCTGTAGGTATCGAAAGCAAAGGAACACACCACCATGTTTGCCACCTCCACCAACTACACCACCACCGCCATCCGTAACTACACCATCGCCGCTGTTACCGTTTTGACCCTGAGTGTTGGCATCGGTGAACTATTCAACAGTCCTTCCCGGGCCGCCACCCAAAGCACCATCGACAACTACACTTCCTACATCGGTGCTGGCATGGTTAGCTACGCCCAGTCTTCTTTAAAATAGGATTGCCCCGGAGTTAGGCAAAGGTTGATCCGACAACAGGTAGCAAAGTTATGGATAAAGTTGCAGTTACAGAATCTGAAAATATTGACTAGACGAAGAAAGTTAAATAATTTCCCCAGGTTAGGCTTTGAACTGCTGATGATAAAAGGCCGCATACCGATCGCCAAGGGACAACAATTCCTGATGGGTGCCAGCCTCCACGATATGGCCCCGCTCCAAAAAGATAATCCGATCCGCTTCCCGCACCGTGCTCAAACGATGGGCAATGACCAGCACTGTCCGGTCTTCCATGGCCCGTTCCAAAGCTTCCTGCACCAAGGCTTCCGACTCCGAATCCAAAGCCGATGTCGCCTCATCCAAAATTAAAATACGGGGATCAAAATATAAGGCCCTGGCGATCGCCACCCGTTGCCGTTGTCCCCCCGATAAATTAACCCCCCGTTCCCCCACCCAGGTGTAATAGCCTTGGGAAAATTGACTAATAAAATCATGGGCATTGGCTAATTTAGCGGCCCGTTCAATGCGGTCAAAATCGGGATTAATTTCCCCATAGGCAATGTTTTGGGCAATGTTACCGGAAAAGAGGGTAATATCCTGGGGCACTAGACCAATTTGGTGGCGCAAACTATCCAGGGTGACGGTTTTAATGTCTATGCCATCCACTAAAACCTGTCCTTGATTGGGATCAAAAAAGCGTAGCAAAAGATTAATCAAGGTGGTTTTTCCCGCCCCCGAAGAACCAACCAACGCAATTACTTCCCCCGGCTGAATTGATAAATTTAAATCTTGCAACACCGGCTTATTGGCATCGTAGGCGAAGGAAATGTGGCGATATTCCACCTTGCCGGTAATGGACGGTAATGGCTGGGCATCCGGTTGATCCTGCAGGCTAGGGGCGATCGCCATTAACTCAAAGACCCTTTCCACCGAAGCTTCGGTTTGTTTAAATTCGTTGTAATGTTGGCTGACCAGATCAATGGGATGGAGCAGTAGGGCAATGGCGGCCAGGTAACTAACAAAATTTGCCCCGGTTAAATTGCCCTGGGAGATTTGCCAACCCCCCACCAAAAATAGGGACAAAATACTAACCGCTTCCAAAAAACCCACCACCGGATATTGAATGGCTTTGAGTTTTTCCGTGCGGTAGCGGGCTTGACGATTTTGTTCTGCTTCTTGATTAAACCTTTGCACTTCATACCCTTGGGCGGCAAAGGCCTGCACTAGGCGCATATTACTAAATACTTCCGTTAATAGGGAAGAGAGGGTGGAGATTTGGGTTTGGCTGTGGCGGGATAAGGTTAATAACCTCTGGCCAAATTGTCCAATTAGCACCGCCATCAACGGGGCCAGGATTAAACTAGCTAAGGTTAGTTGCCAATTCAAATAGGCCATGTAAATGGGAATGGCAATTAACTGCAACACACAGGAAAGAAACTGTTGGGACATTTTGTGTATCACTTCCCCGATGCGGTCAATGTCTTCCGTGAGTCGATAGGTTAAATCCCCTGTTTTACTGCGCTCAAAATAATCCAATCCCAGCCGATGAAGATGGACATAAACTGCCTGGCGCAGATCCAAGGTGACATCCAAGGAAGCCCCAATCATGATTATGTTCTCGAAAAATTGGAAGACGCTCCGGAATAAAAAGGCGATCGCCCCCAGACCTAACCAAAAGGCAACTTCGTTAACATTTCCTTCCCCAGTGTATTGGGCCACCCGTCCCGCTAAAAATGGCAAAATCAAAGTAGAGATGAGATAGCAAAAAATGAAGAAAAATCCCTTATAAAATTGAAATTTATGGGGAACAATGAAGGGAGATAACTGCCAATAATGGGAACGGGATTTTGCCACTGGAGATAAGGCTCGTAGGTTTAAATGATTTAGGTTTGTGAATAATTTACGTCAAATCGGCAAGCTGTTGAACAATAAATTCCGCTATGCGGGTGGAACCCCCCGGTAGCCCTAGGCGGGTACGGCCTTGTTCTACGCAGTCCGCCAAGTATTTTTGATTATCCAAGGTGTCTTTCAAGCAGAGGGCCGCTTCCATTAACGTTTCCTCCGTGGCGGGCCCTGTACCGATGGTTTGCACAGAGGAGCCCAACATCCGATTTTCCGCTTCCGCAAAGGCATAGGTGAACTGAGGCCCCGGGCCGGGAATTTGAATCACAGGCTTCCCAAGGGCGACACATTGGGCCACTGCCAACCCGGCCATACCGATCGCCAGGGTAGTGTGGCTAACAATGTCGTTGAAGGCGTCATCGTAACAGGCTATGGCCGCCGTTTGTCCATTGTCTAAGTTGTAATGGAGCCAATTGTTCTCCAAAGTCCAGCCCATGGCCTCGGCAATGGCAGGTAATTCCTTCATCAACGCGGGAACCAGGGCCGCCCGAAATTGTAGCCCCGGCCCCATCAAGTTCGTGGCTTGTACAACAAAGCGTAGTTGTAATTTAAAGTTACGCATCGCCTCCGGTAACCGGGAACCCGGCAGGAGAGCCACCATGGGAATTTCTGGTTTTAGTTGCAAATCTTTGCCGGTGGGCTGGAGCCAATCCACCGAAGGAATACCGCCGTAGCGTACCTTACTGAATCCCTGGCGTTGTAAATCCTTTGCCGTGTAGGGATCCCTGGTAAAAACCCCTAAACACCTTGGCGATCGCCAGAGCAGGGGCATAATCAAATCCAGCTTTAAACGACCTTCATAGAGGGCAGAAAGACAGGAAATAAAAGAAATAAACGGTTTTCCCGTCACATAGGCGAAGCTTTGCCCCACTGAATCTCCAGTGGCATGGATTAAGTCACATTGCCTTGCATAGCGTCTCACTGCTTGGAATTGTTTCCAGGTCAACCCTAACAATCCTGCTTGAATATCCTTGAGCAGTAAACGGCGATCGACGTAGCTAAACCCCCCCGAAGGAAATACATCCCTAGTGGGGCCAATAATGGGAACATCCAGTTTTTTGTAAGCATTACCTAGACCCACAATGGGCATGGCCGCAATTTTGACTTCCGGGGCCAATTCCCGCAACCGCCGAATTATATGGGCTGAGTGGTTATCTTCCCCATGGCCGTTGCTAATAAAAAGAACTTGTTGGGACATCAATATCGAAAAACTCAGCGGCTTCACCACTGTAACCCCAAAGGGAACCCAGTCCTAGCATCCCCTTCGGTAACTAGGCGATCGCCCTGGGGGAATTACCGCAAGTTAAAAATTAAAGCCTTCGGAGAACTGATACTATTAGGATCAGCTATGATCAGCGTTATTGCTTCAAGCTCCGAGAATTAGCTCTGCCCCCAGGAAAACTAACCGTTAGACTGGTTTTCCCTGCGTCAAGAAATTTTCTTTCCTTATACCAATCAGAAGACATAATATCCGTATTTCTGCAAAGTTTCTGCGAATAATCATTAAGTCTTGGTTGAACGGGGCTGAATCCCTCTCCTAAAATAGGCATTGTTGCCCACTAATCATCTATGTCCCTTCCCATCGTCGCCATTATTGGCCGCCCCAATGTGGGTAAATCCACCTTTGTTAATCGTTTAGCGGGGAATCAACAGGCCATTGTCCACGATCAACCTGGCATCACCAGGGATCGTACCTATCGTCCAGCTTTTTGGCGGGATCGGGATTTTCAGGTGGTGGATACGGGGGGCTTAGTGTTCAATGATGACAGTGAGTTTTTGCCGGAAATTCGAGAGCAGGCTAACCTTGCCTTAGCGGAAGCCCAGGCGGCTATTTTTGTGGTGGATGGGCAACAGGGCCCCACCGCCAGTGATGAGGAAATCGCCCAATGGTTGCGGCAACAATCGGTGCCCGGTGCTTTTAGCGGTAAATAAATGCGAGTCCCCGGAACAGGGAGCTATCCAAGCCTCGGAATTTTGGCATTTAGGGCTGGGGGAACCCTTTCCCATTTCGGCTATCCATGGCAGTGGCACGGGGGATTTGCTCGATTCTTTATTGGAACACCTACCCCTGACCCAGGAAGAAGTGGAAGAAGAAGAAATTAAAGTGGCGATCGTGGGTCGTCCCAATGTGGGTAAATCTAGTTTGCTCAATGCTTTAACGGGGGAACAACGGGCCATTGTTAGCCCCATTTCCGGTACCACTAGGGATGCCATTGATATGGTGGTGGAACGAAACGGACAAAAGTATCGCCTCATTGATACAGCGGGCATTCGACGCAAGAAAAATGTGGATTACGGTGCGGAATTTTTTGGTATTAACCGGGCCTTCAAGGCCATTCGTCGGGCAGACGTGGTGCTGTTTGTTATCGATGTGTTGGATGGGGTAACGGAACAGGATTTAAAATTAGCCGGGCGCATTATCGAGGATGGCCGGGCGGTGGTGCTGGTGATCAACAAATGGGATGCGGTGGAAAAGGATTCCTACACCATCTATGAACATCGGGAACAGTTGATGGCTCGGTTGTACTTCATGGAGTGGGCGGAAATGATTTTTGTCAGTGCCCAAACCGGTTTACGGGTACAAAAAATCCTTGATTGTGTGGACATTGCGGCCCAGGAACACCGTCGCCGGGTTACTACATCCGTTATCAATGAAGTGCTAGAGGAAGCGGTGAGTTGGCATTCTCCCCCCACCACCCGCCAGGGTAAACAGGGAAAAATCTACTACGGCACCCAGGTTTCTACCCAACCCCCGGCGATCGCCTTATTTGTCAACGATCCCAGTCGTTTTAATGACAATTACCGCCGTTACATCGAAAAACAGTTCCGTAAACAATTGGGCTTTTTCGGTTCCCCTATCCGTTTATTTTGGCGGGGCAAAAAGGTCAGGGAAGTGGAAGGCAGTCGTAATCGGGCCACCAAGGTTTAGTTTTTCTAGCCCATCGTTAAATAATCAAACTTACATTTTGAAGGGGGTAAATTTAATCGGTGTGTCAGTGGCTTGCCCCGGTTGACAGGCTTGGAATCTCCCCATTAGGGCGGTGTACTCTAAGCGACCACCGTTGATTTGGTACTCATCCCTGGGACTAGGGAGATGGCCCACCGGAGCGTTAATGGTGAAATCCAAATTCTTCTTGAAAATTATCCATTGGTTATCTTTTCGCCAACCGATCCGATCGCCAAATTGATCGTAGGATTCCGGAGACATTAATCTTCCGGGACGATTACCCGTGGCCAGAAAAGCTTGGAATTGGGGGGTAAAGCCAAACCGATTTTTGGAATGCTCCAACCACAACTGGTCAATTTTTTTGAGGTTATCGCAGGAAATTTGCTCGATGGTGTCGGTGGTTAACCAGCCCTGACGAGTGCGATTGGTGGCGGCTAAGAGTAGGCGGCGGGTCGCTTCATTGGCTTCCAGAAATTGTTGGGCCGCCAAAGCTGTTTCCAAAGGCTGAAAATTCAGTACCTTTACTTCCCCGGCGGGCACTGGAGCAACATCGTCCACCTTGGGAACCGGGGGGGCAAACTGGGCCCTTACCAATGGAGCCGTGGTCACCAAGCTTCCTAATAGAACTGTCGCGGCAAGTTTCAGCACAGGGGTTGTGGAGATCATAGTCAAAGGCAGTCGAATTAGATTAGAAACTAAACACCGTCGGCGCATTTCAGGATACCACGGACTTTTGATTGGACTAAATACACGGGGACACTTCCCCCCAGTTTAGCGGGGAAAAGACTTGCATTAACTGGCGATCGCCGCCAAGATGGATTGCTGGGTGGCAGTGCCTTCCCGTACACATTTAGGGCAATCACCATGGTGGCCAGTTGGACTCGAAACCACATTTTAGACCTGACCGATTGGCGGGCCGAAGAGTTGGAGATTGTGCTACAAACCGCCACCACTTTCCAACAGGTATTGACGGGGCAAACCAAAAAAGTACCCGCTCTGCAAGGGCAAGTGGTCACCAATCTTTTCTTTGAACCCTCCACCCGCACCCGCAGTAGTTTTGAGTTGGCGGCAAAGCGTTTATCCGCCGATGTGATGAATTTTTCCCCCGGTAGTTCTTCCCTTACCAAGGGGGAAACCATTTTGGATACGGCTAAAACCTACCTAGCCATGGGATCGGACATCTTTGTCATCCGCCATCAGCAGGCCGGTGTGCCCCATTTCATTGCATCCCAGATGGATCTTCTCCAAGCCGGAGTAAAAGTTTTAAATGCCGGGGATGGCCAACATGAACACCCTTCCCAGGCCCTCTTGGATTTATTCACCATCTGTTGCCAATTTGATGTTGATAGCCCGTCCGTAACCTCCTTGCAGGGAAAAAAAATTGCCATAGTGGGGGACATCCTCCATTCCCGGGTGGCCCGGTCTAACCTGTGGAGTTTGACCACCGCCGGGGCTGATGTCCACTTAGCGGGGCCTCCCACCCTGTTACCCAAGGAATTTCAGCAATTATCTCTGGAGGAAGGTAGGGGTAAACTCCATTGCCATTGGCGACTGGAACCGGCCTTGGAAAATGCAGATATGGTGATGACTTTACGACTGCAAAAGGAACGGATGACAGCCCACCTTTTGCCTAGTTTGCGGGAATATCACCGTTATTTTGGCATTACCCACGATCGCCTAAATAGTTGCCGACCGGGGGTGAAGGTGTTGCATCCGGGGCCGGTGAACCGGGGGGTGGAAATTAGCTCAGAATTAATGGACGATCCAGAGATTAGCTTGATCCAAGACCAAGTCACCAGTGGCGTAGCTATCCGCATGGCCCTGTTATATCTATTGGGTACGGTTACGGAGTGAACTAAAACAAAAAAACGGAGAGAGAGGGATTCGAACCCTCGATGGAGCTATAAACCCCATAACTCCTTAGCAGGGAGCCGCTTTCAACCGCTCAGCCATCTCTCCAGACTGACAGTTCCATATCATAGCAAAGAATGACGGGGACAATGCCGTTAGCCCCAGAATTTTTTTCCCTAACTTTGTTTGAGTTCTAGGTTATCCTCGCTGGCGGTTCCGTGGACGGTTTTAACCCATTTCAGTCGCTTGGGGCGGAAGGCCATGCGGGCGGTGACAGAGGGCATGATAATCAGCCAATGGAACATATAGATAGTTCCCCCCACTGTGCGGGCGAGAAGACCAGGCACGGAGTCCCAGGCAGATTGATTTTCCCTAGGGGTTAAGCGACGGAGACCGTGGTACATGCCCCAACAGGAAAAACCGATCGCCAGATAACTGAGGGGGGTGAGGAGGGGAAAACGTCTTTGCCAGAGGGACATGAGTAGATCCGGTACGGCGGCGGTGGGCAAAAGATATTGCATCAGCAGAAAGGAAAATAAATCCAGTTTTTTCTTCCACCCCAGGGGTTGATTAACGATCCAGCGCCAATAATCTAGGTAGCGTTGGTAACCCCCCTCGGCCCAGCGGTTCCGCTGATGCCACAGGGCGATCGCCGTGGTGACGCCCTCCTCTTCAACGGCGGGGTTAACCAAAATTCCCACTTTCCAATGGGCCAGGTGTAGGCGGATGGTCAAATCCAGGTCATCGGTGATGGTTTGTTCGTTCCATCCCCCCACCGTATCCAGGGCTTGGCGGGACACAAATTGTCCATTGCCCCGCAGTTCCCCAATGCCACCGGTAACAATGCGTTGTTCTTGAAAATAGGCATCCAGGGCCATTTCCGCCCCTTGCCCCTTAGTCCAAAAATTAACCTTTTCATTGGCGATCGCCTTCCGCACCTGTAAGGCCCCAAAAGCGGGGGCAGAAAAGTAGGGTACGACCCGCCGTAACAGATCCCTGGGCACGTCGGCATCGGCATCAAAAACTCCGACAATTTCCCCCTGGGCTTGACTTAGTACTTCATTTAGTGCGCCGGATTTTCCCCCGCTGGCCCCGGAGCCCCGCCGTACCACATTTAATTGAGGATATTGCTGACGGAGGCGATCAAGAATGAGGGGGGTCTGATCGGTGCTGTTGTCGTCCACAATCCAAACATCGTGGCGATCGCCGGGGTAATCGAGGGTGCATAATTGCTGAACGATTTTAGCAATAACCGCTTCTTCATTTTTGGCGGCCACCATCAGGGAAACCCTAGGATAAATTGCGTCTGGGCCTTCTGCCGGGGCGGGAGGTTTTTCCGGGGTAGCCCTCATCAACCGTAGAGCCTGGATTGATAAAGCTCCGGTGAAAACCCACACCAACCAACTACCCCAAACCCAGTAATGGAGGCTAATAACAATGGTCCAAATGGCCATCAACGTCACCGCCGCTTTTTTGCGTCGTCCCTCCGATCCCCGGAAAAAATCGTCCCGAAAATCTTCTTCCTCGGCCTCTGGATCTTCCCATTCTGAGAGAAAAGCTTCTAGGGGGGATACATCGACGTTATCGTTATCTTTCCAGGGAAATTGGGGCATAGTTGACTATGGTGGGGGCTAGGAAACTAGACATTGCCCTCCATTCTAGCCATTGCTTGTACGGTTTTTGTCCTGGGCAGTTGTTTAGGGAACGATGGCAAGCCTCTAAGTAAGTCGGATGGGAACATCCCTTGCCTGTAAAAAAGTTTTCAACTCGTTAATGGTTAATTGGCCGTAGTGCAATAAAGAAGCTAATAAAGCCGCCTCTGCTTTGCCCTCAGTAAAAGCCTCATAAACGTGTTGACAATTGCCCGCCCCTCCAGAAGCAATGACCGGAATTTCTACCCGCTCGGCGATCGCCGCTGTTAAGGCCAAGTCATAGCCTGCCTGAGTCCCGTCCCCGTCCATGCTGGTTACTAATAATTCCCCCGCCCCCCGCCGGGTTACTTCCTCCGCCCAGGCGATCGCATCTAATCCTGTATTTTGCCGCCCCCCCCGCACATAAACATCCCAACCAGGATTTTGGGGATCAGGACGCCGCCGGGCATCGATCGCCACCACAATGCATTGCCGCCCAAACCGATCACTGGCCCGGTTAATAAAATCCGGATCCCGCACAGCGGAGGAATTAACGCTTACCTTATCCGCCCCCGCCCGCAGTAAGTTTTTAACATGGTCTAGGGTGGAAATGCCGCCCCCCACCGTCAGGGGAATAAAAACCTCCTCAGCGGTGCGATAAACCACATCGATAATGGTGTCCCGTTGCTCATGGGTGGCAGTGATGTCCAAAAACACCAACTCATCTGCCCCAGCTTCGTTGTAAGCCCGGGCTAGTTCCACCGGATCCCCCGCATCCTGGAGATCGACAAAATTTACACCTTTTACCACCCGCCCTGCATTAACGTCCAAACAGGGCAAAATTCGTTTTGCTAGGGCCATAGTGTTTCTTTTTTGGGAAGTGTGATTATTGAGATGGGAAACTAGGAACCATCGAAAAACCTAGCAAAATTGAGGACGACGTGGATGCCATTATTGTCCTTAGCCCATTGGCATTAATCTTCGCATTTTTACCAACCGTCAACCAAGCAACTGTGACCAATCCCTTTTTAAATCTGACCTACGAACCGGCCCTAGAATCCCTGGGTAATGAGTTTTTTGACCCCGTACCGGCGGCCACCTTTCCTGAACATAAACTCAGATTTCGAGGCGATCGCCTTTTGCCAGAATTGGGATTAGAGCCGACCCAGGTTAAGGACGAAGATTTTGTCGAAGCTTTTGGACTATTTGAAGGAGTCAGACCATTTTTGGCCCTACGCTACCACGGTTATCAATTTGGGGAATACAACCCAAATTTGGGGGATGGCCGGGGCTTTCTTTATGGCCAAGTACGGGGAGTGAACGGGGAATTATTCGATTTTGGCACCAAGGGATCGGGGCAAACCCCCTATTCCAGGGGCGGGGATGGTCGTCTGACCCTGAAGGGAGGAGTACGGGAAGTATTGGCGGCGGAAGCTTTGCATCGTTTGGGGGTAAAAACGTCCCGGTGTTTGAGCTTGGTGGAAACGGGGGATTCGTTATGGCGGGGGGATGAGCCTTCCCCCACCAGGGCTTCGGTGATGATTCGTTTTAGCCGTTCCCATATCCGTTTTGGCAGTTTTGAACGGCTCCACTACCATCGGCAAACGGAACAGATCCAGCAGTTACTAGACCATGTGATTGGGGTTTATTACCCTGAAATTGAAGTCAATGGCGATGGCTATGTCCAGTTTTTCCAAGTATTGGTGGAAAGGGTAGCCAAACTGGTGGCCCAATGGATGGCGGCGGGTTTTTGCCATGGGGTTTTAAACACGGACAATATGTCCATCACCGGGGAAAGTTTTGATTATGGCCCCTACGGTTTTATTCCCACCTATGACTTAAATTTCATTGCCGCTTATTTTGACTACGGTGGTCGCTATCGTTTCGGCAATCAACCAGCCATTTGTCGCTGGAATTTGGAACGTCTCCAGGTAGCCCTCAACACAGTGATTCCCAATAAGGCGATGACGGAGGCTTTGGAACCCTACGAAAATCTTTATCTGAACTATTACATTCATTTCATGGCGAGACGTTTAGGGATTTCCGCCCCCGAACAACTCGATCGCCAATTGGTGGAAAAGTTAGTGGGGGAAACATTGAATTTGCTGATCCAGAGCCAATGGAGCTATCCAGACTTTTTTGCCCAGTTAAGACTCAACTTTAGTTCTGCTTGGCGGGATAACGCCGATCTAATTCTGGAGAACAGTGACATTGGCCAGACTGATTGCAACCCGTGGCGATCCATCTACCAGCAAGTTTTAAGTCAACTTTCCCCCGAGCTTTGGGACTCTATTCCGGAAACCCTACAACGGGCTAACCCCCTCACGGATCTACTCCGCCCCCGCATTGAAACCGTCTGGGAGGCGATCGCCGTTGATGATAATTGGCAACCCTTTAATGAATTAGTGCAAAAACTCCAAACTGGGGAATAATCCAGGCACAACCTATAATTGGTTTGCAGATTCCTTAAAGTAAATCCCGTCAAAAGAGCGACGATATTATGCGATTAGTCATGCTCGGTGGCCCAGGGGCTGGAAAAAGCACCCAGTCCAATAGCCTCGGTAAACAGATAAATTTGCCGGTCATTTCCATGGGGGGAGTCCTACGCCAAGCCATCTCCGATGCAACGCCCCTGGGGGCAAAGGCCAAACCCTATGTGGAACAGGGGCAATTACTGCCTGACCCGATGATGATTGAGTTCGTTAAGCAAAGGTTGACCCAAGAAGATGTGGCCCAGGGTTGGATTTTAGAAGGTTATCCCCGCACCGCCTTCCAAGCCGAAGAATTGGATTTTTTGCTCGACGACCTGGGACAACCCCTCAACTGGGCCATTTATTTAGAAATCGATCAATCGGTGATGGTGGAGCGTTCCCTTGCCCGTTCTTTGTTTGATGACCACCCCGAAGCCGTCAGCACCCGCATTGAGAAGTTCCATAGCCATACCATTCCCCTTCTGGATTATTACACCGCTAAAAAAAAGCTTTTAACCGTTGATGGTTACCCAAAGGCAGACACAGTAACGGAATTAATCCTGGAGAAAATTCAGACAACCTAACCTAATTCTAAAATCCTAATCATTAGCCAAGGGATAAATTTTTTGGTTTCTGTTCAGGAACTGCCAAATTTGTAATGCGCCCTGGAGCATAGACCATTGTTTAACTAAAACACCATAACCTTGACGCAAACGTTTATTTTGTTGGGCAAAATTCAACAACTTTTCAGGGGCCGGGGAAAGAAGATCATGGCAACAGTTTTCTAGGTTATTTAACTTTTGGGTTAACCGTTGTAATTGTCGATAAAAAAAATAAAGCCGAATAGCTATTAAGAGATTACACAACGCCAAACCACAATTGAAACAGATGACGAAAAGAAACATCGGATGCTAGGATTAGGGGTTAGTCCGGGGAATTAGCTCAGTTGGTAGAGCGCTGCGATCGCACCGCAGAGGTCAGGGATTCGAGTTCCCTATTCTCCATTCTTGACAATGGGTTTGGTGCAACTAGATTGAGTGAACCATTCCGCAGAAATTTTATAACTCCCCTTGGAAAATTTCCTCCACCGATAACTGTAGTTGGGGAAAAGTGGGGGATTGCACTAGGTCTTGCCCCATAAACTCCGTGGCATCGTACCATCCTTCCACCATTTGCAAAACTGTAATTTTGCCGATAAGAGGATCAACAATCCAATATTCGGGAATTTCTAAAACGCTGTATTCTGCTCGTTTGGCTCGATAATCGGTGCTTTTGGTGGATTCGCTGACCACTTCCACCACTAAGAAAGGGGCTGGTTCATTGAGACGAATTACCGCTTCCCGGTTTTGCAACTCCTGCCATTGGCAACGAGGTAAAACAGTCACGTCAGGGATTCGTAGGGTATCCCACCGATCGCCCCTGGGGGATTGAATACCGATAACCATTTGTTTGCTGACCCAAGGTAAGCCCTGGTTCTTAATTTGTCCCCGGAAACAGCTATGAAGAAAATCAGCAATTTCACCGTGGATGCCCATGCCTAAAGTCATTGGTATAAGCTCTCCCTTAACCAATTCATAGGAACCATCTCTACCATCGTCATAGTCAAAATATTCTGCAAGGGTAAAGCGTTGGGTGGCGATCGCCATGGTGGGTCAGTGATTTTTAATGAGAAATAGTAACAGTAAATAGTTTAAGGGGAATCCCAATCATGTTGGGAACTAACAATGCGGTTGCGGCCCTGTTCTTTGGCTTGATATAGACATTTATCCGCCTGGGCCACAAGGTTTTCCCAGGAAGTGTCAGCTTGGGGGATAGTAGTGACACAACCAATACTCATGGTTACATGGTTGGCGATCGCCGATCGGGCATGGGGAATTTGTAGCTGGGCAATTTCAGCTTGGATATTTTCCCCAATATGTATGGCCCCTTGTAAGTCGGTGTTGGGCAAGGCAATTAAAAATTCTTCGCCACCGTAGCGGGCGGCCAAATCCTTGGGGCGACCCACCACTTTTGCTAACACCCCTGCCATTTTTTGTAAACAAACATCCCCGGCTTGGTGACCGTAAAAATCATTAAAATTTTTGAAATAATCTATGTCACAAAGCATCATAGAAAAAGCATAATGTTCCCGGATTGCCTCCGGCCATTCTGTATTTAAAAATAATTCTAACTGGCGGCGGTTAGCCAACTGGGTTAGCTGATCAACCTTGGCTAGTTGTTCCAATAATTTGTTGGCGGATTCCAACTGATGTTGGAGACGACTTTGGTAAAGTAATCTTTTAACCCGTTGTCGTAGTACGGCCCAATGGATCGGCTTAGTGACGTAATCAAAGGCCCCCGCTTCAAAGGCCCGATCCACCGATTCTGAATCGTCTAAACCCGTAATCATCAACACTAGGGGAGCTTGGTCTCCATAGCGATCCATTAAAGCTTGGCAACATTCAAAGCCATCCATCACCGGCATCAAACCATCCAGGAGGATTAATTCCGGGCGGCTTTCGGCAAACTTAGCTAATGCTTCCTGGCCATTCTCGGCCAACTCGACCTGATGACCTTCCTTTTGCAGATAAACCCGCAACTGCATACGCATAAAGGCATCGTCGTCCACCACTAAAATAGTTGCGGAAGAAATTTCTGGGGGTTTGGACGAACTCATGGATTTAGATAAGGGTGGCCAGGCCCTCTAAGACAGCCGCATGGAGAGTTTGACAAAGGCTAATCAAATCCTCCGAAGACTCCAGCTCCAGCGTACCGGATTGGGCTTGCTTTTCGAGTTGTTTGCAGAACGTTGATAATTGCTTGGCCCCGAGGGAGGCACTACTGGATTTGAGGGAATGGGCGGCCTGTTTTACCCCGTCTAAGTTTTGCTTTTCTAGGCTTTGGATAAGTTCTTGAATGAGATTGGCACTTTCTTGGCGGTAACAATCGAGCATTTCCGTAAATAATGCCCTGTCCCCTCCACAGAGTTCATCCCGCAAAAAGGCGATCGCCTTGGGGTCAATGGTTTCTAGGGTTTCCACCTGAATATTAATTTCTTGACTAACTTGATTAACTTCCTTTTCTGGCAGGAGGTTAGGTTGGGGGGAATTTAGGGCTGGGGTATTGAGTAAAATTTCCTGTAATTGACTGATGACAATGGGTTTACTGAGGTAGTCGTCCATGCCCGCATCTAGGCAATCTTGGCGATCGCTGGCCATGGCATTGGCCGTCATAGCCACAATGCGGGGTTGTTTGGCGGAGGGGAAAGTTTGGCGGATTTGGCGGCAGGCGGTTAAACCATCCATCACCGGCATTTGCATGTCCATCAACACCAAGTCATAGCTCTTTTTCTCCAAAGCTTGAATGGCCTCTGCTCCGTTATTGGCGATCGCCGCTGGATAGCCAAGATTGTTGAGCATTTGATGGGCCACTTTTTGATTGATTAAATTATCTTCCACCAACAAAACTTTGAGAGGGGGTTGCAAGCTGGTGAGCTTGTCCTCCAGCGTCAGCTCATCATCAGCAAAGTCTTCCATAAATTCCGGTAAATCTTCGGGGTTAAATTCAAAGACATCGTCCCCCACCATTTGGGGAGTGTCAAAAAGGTTAACTAGGGTCTCAAATAACAGAGATTGGCGTGCTGGTTTGGTAAGCACCGTTTCAAACAGAGACAATGCTTCTGGGTCTGCCACAAAACCAGAGGAAAGCAAAATTATGGGCAGGTGGAATCCGTGGGGAAATTGGCGTAGATTGCGGGCTAGGGAAATACCATCCATGTCTGGCATTTGCAGATCTAAAATGGCCGCATCCAAAACCGGCGATCGGGCAAACCAATCCAGCGCTGATTGTCCATCCCCAAAGCAATGGGGAACTAGGCCCCAAGTCTGACATTGTTCCTGCAAAATCTGTCGATTAGTGGTGTTATCGTCCACAATCAACAGTTGCTTTCCTCCCATATGGGCTACTGAATCAGCTTCGGCCAGGGCCGGTGCTTGGGCTGTGGTCACAATGCAAAAACTAAAGGTGGAACCAATTCCATCTTCACTGGCCACGGTTAAATTACCCCCCATCATCCGGGTCAACCGTTGACTAATCACCAAACCTAGCCCCGTACCGCCATATTTCCGGGTGGTGGAGGAATCCACTTGGCTAAAGGATTTAAATAGGCGATCCAGGCGATCGACCGGGATGCCAATGCCCGTGTCTCGCAGATTAAAACATAAACGATGGCTGGGATGGGGCAAATCTAAAATGGTGTGGCATGGCTCATCTTCGTTAAATGGTTCCGGGGTTATGGTGAGGACAATTTCCCCTTTTTCCGTAAATTTGAGGGCATTGGCGATGAGGTTGGAAAGAATTTGTCGCAATCTCACTTGGTCTCCCAGAATGCGGGCCGGGGTTTGGGGATCAATGCCATAGACTAATTCCAGCTCCTTTGCCCGGGCTATGGGGCCGAACATTTCAAACACCGCTTCAATTAGGGGTCGCAAATCAAAGGCTTGGGTTTCCAGCACCAATTTATCCGCTTCAATTTTGGAGAAATCAAGAATATCGTTAATGATGGTTAGCAGGGTTTCCCCGCTTTGGCGGATGGTTTGCACGTAATCTATTTGCTTGGGGTTCAATTCCGTCATGCCCAACAGTTCCGTCATGCCAATCACCCCATTCATGGGGGTGCGGATTTCGTGGCTCATCATGGCTAGGAATTCACCTTTGGCCCGGTTGGCGGCTTCGGCGGCCCATTTAGCCTTTTCTAGTTCCAAGTTTTTTTGACTTAATTCCCGACGACGTTCCCGTTCCTTTTCCAATAAAGCGGCTTGGGCCAGGGCTACCCCCATCTGTTCGGCGATCGCCTCTAGGAGTTCAATTTCATCCTTAGTCCAAATTCGTTGCCGGTCACATTGATGAAGGGCAATAATGCCGTTGGGTTGACCTTGGTAGGACGTACGCACGGCTAGAAAGGATTTAACTTCAAAACGATGGCAAAAATCCGAAATACTATCTGACAGTACATCTTGGTCTACATCTGCCACCGCCAGGGCCGTATCTTGTTGAAAAATTCTTTGGTCGTAGGTTTTATCCATAGAGAATTCCCCTGCCAAGAGAGAGGCGAATTCTCCCCCCAAATATTCTGCCACCACGGGAATTTGTAGGGGTGGCCCATCAATATAGCTATGGATAAGACAACGACTCACCTCAAATTCCGCCCCCAACTGATGGGCCCCTGTCTGGAAAATCAATATGGGTTGTAAGCTGTGGCGAATCTCCTGGCTGATTTTGCGCATTAACACAATTTGATCTAGTTTTTTTTGCAATATTTCCTGGGCCTTTTTTCGGTCGGTGATGTCCAAGCAGGAACCGACATAGCCCATGAATTGTCCCCCCTCTAGGTATCGGGGCATTCCCACATTTAAGATCCAGCGATATTGCCCATCGTCCCGCAGATAACGATATTCCAACTCAAAACGTCGGCGATCGCAGAAAGCTTGGTGGTAAATCCAGAGATAATGGCTGATGTCGTCGGGGTGAATGGCTCGGCTCCAGTCTTCCCCGATCGCCTCCTCCTGGGTACAGCCTCGAAAATCTAACCAAGATTGGTTGACGAAGGTGAGATTGTGGGATTCATCCGTTACCCACAACATCAAAGGAGAACTGTTGGCCATGGTGCGAAATCGCTGTTCACTCTCCCTGAGAATTTTTTCAGCTTGTTTACTGGAGGTAATTTCAAAGCGAATCGCTAGATATTGATAGGGTTTTCCCCCATTATCCAAAAAAGGGACAATAGTGCTATCCACCCAATAGACGTCACCATTCTTGGTTCTATTTTTAATTTCTCCATGCCAGACATTGCCCAAGGTAATGGTTTCCCACATTTCTCGGAAAAATTCCTTGGGGTGATAGTGGCCGTTGACCAGGGCATGGGTGTGGCCAATTAATTCTTCTTCGCTATAGCCAGAAACCTCAACAAATTTTTTATTGACGTAGGTGATTACTCCCTGGACATCGGTGATGGCCACAATGGCCGCTTCATCTAGGGCTGTTTTTTGGACTGCCAATTCCTGCAAGGCTTGCTGAAGATATTTTTCTGACTTATTTTTCTCTTCCACCAACTCTGTTAATTCCTGGCTATGTTTATAGCTTTTCTGGAGGTAATACAGGACGATCGCCACGGCCCAGGCCATGAGCAAACCAGTCAGTAAAGTAAATTCGGACCAAAATGTACCATACTGCTCCGCAATTAGAGGCCCCGGCACCAGTTGCAGTTGCCAACTAGTTCCCATCGACTCTACATAGGGCAAAGCCTCTGCCCAAAATAGATCTTTGGTAACGGAAATTTTCTGATCCCAATTGGTAGGTACATCGTTGTAAATAACCTGACCATTTTCAAAAATCCTTAGCCCAAAACTACGGTTGGCACTGTCCGGGGAAGAAGATATGGGCTTGGTGGCATTGATAAACTGATCTACGTTAAAAACCCCCACCACAAAACCATCAAATTTATCCTCAACAAAAAGGGGCACGTAGAGCAAAAATCCCTTTCCCCCCTGTACTAAATCCACCACCTTACTCAAAGTAGGGATTCTCCCCCGGCGGGCTACTTCCAATGCTTGGCGGCGGGGCACTCCTTGGTTGAGGTAGGCCAAGGCTTTTTCATTGCCCTGTATCGGCTCGATCCACCGCACCACAAATTCGGAATCTACCCATTCGATTGCTTGATAACCGGAAAAATTACGCACATAGTTTTTGGCTTCCCTAGCCCATTCCTCCCGATCTATGCCCTCCGGCCAGTTTTCCCAACGTTCCCCCATCTGTTCCAATAGTTGGGAATGGAAATTTAATTGGTTGTCCAGTTGTTCATGGATATTACCCAAACGATTAGTGAGAATTTGATCGAGCCGACTTTTGGACTGGGCCCTGAGGAATTGCCAACTGTTCACCGTCATCAAGGACAATCCTACTCCGGCCAAAATGGGGAGTAACGGGGAAAGGAATAGGCGACGGAGGGGAGATTTCATTGGGGTGTCACGGACAGCGTTATTAAAAGCATAGATCCCCTGCTCGGATCTAGGTCGGAAAGATGGTTAGCTTTAGGCAAGGAAGGGGGGAAAAGAACGGAAAACCGAACCTTTGCGGGCTTAGCACTCCACTGCCAAGAGTGCTAAAGTGCTTTATGGGTTTGTCGGAAACCCTTGACGTTATTTGTAAATTTTTTAGTCTATGTCTAAGCTTATTTCCTTTAAGGATGAATCCAGACGGTCTTTAGAAGCGGGGATTAACGCCCTGGCCGATGCGGTGCGTATTACCCTCGGCCCCAAGGGTCGTAACGTGTTACTGGAAAAACAATACGGTGCCCCCCAAATTGTCAATGACGGCATCACCGTTGCCAAGGAAATTGAACTATCCAATCCGGAAGAAAATGCTGGGGCAAAGTTGATCCAGGAAGTTGCTTCCAAAACTAAAGAGGTAGCCGGGGACGGTACCACCACCGCTACTATTATTGCCCAGGCTTTAGTAAGGGAAGGTTTGCGGAATGTGGCCGCCGGAGCTAACCCCGTGGCCCTACGTCGGGGCATCGAAAAGGTATCTGCTTTCCTAGTTAAAGAAATTGCCGATCTGGCCAAACCAGTCCAAGGAGAGGCGATCGCCCAAGTGGCGACGGTTTCCGCTGGTAATGATCCCGAAGTGGGTCACATGATTGCCGATGCCATGGATAAGGTCACCAAAGATGGGGTGATCACCGTGGAAGAATCCAAATCCCTCAACACCGAATTGGAAGTGGTGGAAGGGATGCAGATTGACCGGGGTTACGTTTCCCCCTACTTCATCACCGACAGCGATCGCCAGTTGGTGGAATTTGATAATCCCTTAATTCTCATTACAGACAAAAAAATCAGCGCCATTGCGGAACTGGTTCCCGTGCTGGAAGCCGTGGCCCGGGCCGGTCGTCCTTTATTAATTATCGCTGAAGACATTGAAGGAGAAGCCCTTGCTACCCTAGTGGTCAACAAAGCTCGGGGTATCCTCAACGTAGCCGCCATCAAAGCCCCCGCCTTTGGCGATCGGCGCAAAGCGGTGTTGCAGGACATCGCCATTCTCACCGGTGGTAGCGTTATCTCCGAAGACATCGGTTTGAGCTTGGATACCGTTAGCCTGGATCAACTGGGTCAAGCGGTGAAAGCTACCCTGGAAAAAGATAACACCATCCTCGTAGCCGGTTCTGACAAACGGGCTTCCGCTGGGGTTAAAGAACGGATTGAACAACTCCGCAAGGAATTAGCCGCCTCTGATTCCGACTATGACAAAGAAAAAATCCAAGAACGCATTGCCAAATTGGCCGGTGGCGTAGCGGTAATCAAAGTTGGTGCCGCCACGGAAACCGAACTTAAGGATCGCAAACTCCGCATTGAAGATGCCCTCAACGCCACCAAAGCGGCGGTGGAAGAAGGTATCGTTCCCGGTGGTGGCACAACCCTAATTCGGTTAGCTGCCAAAATCTCCGGTTTCAAAGCCCAACTCAGTAATGATGAAGAACGGGTAGCCGCTGACATCATCGCCAAAGCCCTAGAAGCTCCCCTCCACCAATTGGCCAGCAACGCCGGGGTAGAAGGTTCTGTCATTGTTGAAAAAGTCAAAGAAAGCACCGGCAACCTGGGCTACAACGTCATCACCGGTAAAATCGAAGACATGATCGCCGCTGGCATCATCGACCCGGCTAAAGTTGTCCGTTCCGCTGTGCAAAATGCCGCTTCCATTGCTGGTATGGTCTTGACCACCGAAGCTTTAGTGGTGGAAAAACCCGAGCCCGCTGGCCCTGCTATGCCCGATATGGGTGGCATGGGAGGAATGGGTGGTATGGGCGGCATGGGAGGAATGGGTGGCATGGGCATGATGTAATTGTCGCCCAATCCCCCCAAATCAACACTTCAGATTTGATAAATCTAAACCTATAAAAACTAAGGGAAAGGCACCATTGTCTCTCCCTTTTTTGTTTGATCTAAAATAGTCCAGCTACAAACTAAAACTCTGTAAATAGGTGGGCGCTAAATCGCAGTGGAGATGGGATCACTCACTGAAAGTTAATCATTTTTAGTGGAATTGTTATTTTGAAAATCAACCCGTTTATAAAGTTCCGCAAGTTTGATTTTTATATCCATAAAACTCAATTCGATTTCTGCATTTTCCCCCATCAGTTCCGTTAGTAGCCATTGATGAGTGCCAACTTTTTGATAATGTTCAACACGATAACAAGATTGATCAATCAATAAATATTCTTGTAATTCGGGAATAGAACGGTAAAAGCCAAATTTCTGATTTTTGTCAAATCCTGCCGTTGAGTGGGAAAGAACTTCTGCAATTAAACAAGGATTTGTTACTTCCATTTGTTTACTATCGGTAAACTGTGGTTCCTCGGCAATTACCATCACATCAGGATAAAAATACCTCTCGGATTCAGCAATCCACAGCCTCATATCACTCATAAAAATTTCATACTGGCGATCGTCATCTTCTAGGGGCAAACAGTAGAGCGACTGAAATTTTCAAGTTAAGCGGTTATGGTTTGCGGAAGCCCCTGCCATGGGAATAATTTCTCCTTGGATAAATTCACTTTTTTCGATTGCTTGTTTTTCCTGTTGAAGATATTCATCCACCGTTAGGGGTTTAGTTGTAGCAACGACCATCATCGACCTCCTGTTTTATCTGGTTTTTTCAAGTTTAGCTTTGATTTTTGGGGCAGTGCGCCAACTGCGTCCTAGCATTTTTAGTTGTTGGTCTACATAGCCTAAATTAGGGTTTTGATTTCCATAACGCCACGCCACATAGGCATCGGAAATTTCCGTAATTACTTCCACCTGTTCTGGAGTTAAATGTTCCCGCAAAGATTGGGCAAATTCCCTTGGGGTCTGGGCTCGACTTTTGCTGAAGCCCCGTTGCTCAAGGTCATATAACAAAGTTTGGTAAATCCGGGCCATGGGATGCAGTCTTGCTAGCCGTCGATATTGTAGCCAGCGTTTACCCTGTACCCAACCTAACCAACCGACAAAGCCAGCGGCGATCGCCAGAATTAATCCGAGTAAAGCACCACCCAAACTGGTGGAAATCAAATTCCAGAACCATCGCAAAAAGCTAGATAAAGCTCCGGCAATGGCTGACCAAACGGCACCGATAAATGCACTGATAGGGGACGGTAACCACCCCGCTACCCAGCGCCAAATTTGTTGGAGCACACTGAAAGTTTCATTATTTTCGATGGAAGGGGGATAGAGATCATGACCCGGAATGGCATCAAACATATACCACCCAAACCCGAGGAAAAAATACGTCCGTTACTGCATGGGCATCGGTGTTGTGAACTAGGTAATAGCCGGTGAAGGGATTAAATTGCCCAGGGGAAAATCCCACCGTCAGGCGGGCGGGAATATCTAAACTCCGCAACATAATAGTTAATACGGTGGCGAAATGATCCGGCAATCCCCCTTCGTATTCAAACAAAAAAGCACTAACTAAATCATCGTCTTTGTCGAAAAAAGGTAAATCCGTGCGGATGCGGTAATTCTGTTTGAGGGCTTGGGTTAAATACAACGAAATTTCGTAGGGAGTTTCCAGAGGCCTGTCTGACTTAGCTAACAATTCTTCTGCCTTACTCCGCACTTTTGCTTTAATATCGGCGGGCACTTCCAGCCAACGGGGGTCTACTTTTACTTGAGGGGGAATGCGATAATCCCTCAAAATAGTCCGATCCCGCACCGGAACTTCTGAAATAACGGTATAGGTTAAATCCTTTAGTAAGCCCACCGGCGATCTGAGACTGCCATTTTGATCTATACCCACTTCCATGGTGGGAAAGTACAGGAACCTCGGATGGTAGAGGCTGGGAATCACATTGGGTAAATCCATAACGGCAGTGTAAGTTTGCACTATACTCTCTGTTTCCATCATGGAATCAATGTTATTCAACACAAAACGGTAGGACCATGGCGATCGTTGCACCTTGGTGATGTCATCATTATTACTAATTTCCCAACCCTGCCCCGTGTAGTGGTCAAAGGAGAGGGCCTTCCAAAAACCAGCAGACTGGGAGCGCACCCGGAGTACCAATTTTTTGGTCATTTCCCCCCGCAAATTTTGGTTCATGCGGCTGTTAAAACCGTAGTAAAAAGTGTCGTCCACTTCCCCTGGTTCTGAACCGTCTCCCTCCCCGTCCGTACCACTGCCATCGCCCCGACGGTAACCGGGATTATTGATGTCTTGATTCTGACCTGCAAAGGTTTGTTGTTGGATTTCCCCTGGACTGCCCACGGGAAAACTCTGGATTTTGTAACCCTGAAAACGAGGCATTATGGCGAATATCAACAGGCCAAAAGCGAGGGTGATGGCCAACAGAGCCAGCAATTTTTTCGGGACAAGGGGAGAATATGCCGCCCCTGCCGATGGATTTTGGCGACCTTTGCCACCGCTTTGCCAGCCAGGTAAAGATAACGGAACGCCTTCTAAACCCAAGCGGGAACGGTAATCCAAAACTAGGGTGGGAATAGCTACGGCTAGAAATAGTAATAGCCAGGGAGCAAAGGCAAGGGTTTGGGACAAGGTGCCTGCTACCCCCAAAAGGATCAGCCCGATAACCATGGAATAGCCCAAATCTTTGCGCTGGGGTAGATCAAAGCTGTGTAATACCTGCAATTGCACCAATAACCCCGCCAGGGCCACCTGACTGGCATTGAGATTCTCCACCAAGTTGCCCAAAAAGACGAACAAGATGGCCACCATGGCGATCGCCAGTAGAAATTTGAGGGCAATATTTTTCTTTTTGCGCTGACGCCAACTCCACCAGGAACCAATAACACTAAGGGGAATGGCCCATAAACTCCAGGTGGTCTGGGCCGCCACATCCGTTGCCACAATGCCCACGATCACCATTAACTGCACCAAAATACGAAAGACAATGGACTCTTCGGTTTTTGGTTCTGGCAGGTTTTGGAAACGGGCTTGCCATTGTTCTAGCCAACGGAGACGGTGGGGAGTGGAGGTCATGGGAAAGGGGAATTACGATTACGGCCGCTTAGGTTTGGTCAGATAGGCTTGGAAGTTTTTACCCTAACAAATTTGCTGGATTTTAAGACAATTTGCCGAAGGGCTGACCCCACCATTGCCAACATTCTTTGTTGAACGGCGATCGCCATTTGAGAATTAATTGTTTTTCCCAGGTTTGCAGAATTTTTTTGTCCGGGGGTAAATGGGGCCAAAAGGCGGAAACCACTTCCACTTCCAGATCGTATCCGCGATGAAGCTCAATGTAGTTCAAAATATAATCCTTGCAATCGTGGCTCCCTTGCCAACGCTGGTCTGCCGTCAATTTGGTTTCCCCCACATAGAGCAACAAGGGCCAACGGCGATCGAGGATGAAATATAAACAACCCTGGTTTTCCCTGGCTATTTCTGCTGAGCCTTTACCCTGTCGCCAAAAGAGAGAAGATTGTTGGGGCAGATTAAACGGGTCAATATCGTCAAAACTTTGCCAACTATCCTTGGGAGCATCAAACAAAGAAGTCTGTTGGGGTTGCCCCGTTTCTCGTTGACCTTGTTGGTAACGGTGAATTTTACCCTGCCAATCCTGCAATCCTTGGCGATCGAGTTGTAATTTCGGTTCCCGTTTCACCCGATAGCTAGAGGGGGCATCAAATAGTTTGAGCTGTTCCAAAATATTGTCCTAATGTTCCTAACCAAGGGTTTTACATTGGGCCTGGAAGCGCAACAGATGGTCACACAGTACCAACGCAGCCATTGCTTCCACCATGGGAACCGCCCGGGGCAATACACAGGGATCATGGCGACCCTTGGCCGCTAGGGTGGTTTCTTCCCCTGTATTACTGACGGTTTTTTGTTCCTGCCCAATGGTGGCGGTGGGTTTAAATGCTATCCGCATAATAATTGGTTCACCATTGCTGATGCCTCCCTGAACCCCTCCGGAACGATTGGTGCGGGTACGCCATTGCCCTGCTTCGTCTAAATAATATTCATCGTTATGTTGACTGCCGGTGAGCAACGTTCCTGCAAACCCGGAGCCAAACTCAAACCCTTTGGTGGCGGGGAGGGACATCATGGCCTTGGCCAAATCCGCCTCTAATTTATCGAAGACCGGTTCCCCTAAACCTTTGGGAGCATTCCTAATCACGCATTCCACCACTCCACCAATGGAATCCTTTTTCCGTAGTACCTGGTCAATCCGTTCAATCATAATTGCCGCTGTTTTACCATCGGGGCAACGGACAATGTTACTTTCCACCTCGTCTAAGGTGACGGTTGCCGGATCTACCGACGCTTCAATGTCCTGGATGCTTTTAACGTAGGCAACAATTTCCACCCCGTTAAACTGGGCCAAAATCTTTTTGGCGATCGCCCCGGCGGCCACCCGACCAATGGTTTCCCGAGCGGAAGACCGCCCTCCCCCCTGCCAATTGCGAATGCCATATTTAGCTTCATAGGTGGCATCGGCATGGGAAGGACGATATTTCACCGCCATCTCGTTGTAATCCTGGGAACGGGCATCTTTATTCCTAACCAAAATGGCGATCGGGGTTCCTAGGGTTTTGCCCTCAAACACCCCAGAGAGGATTTCACATTGGTCAGCTTCCTTACGGGGGGTAGTGATCTTACTCTGACCTGGCCGCCGTCGGTCTAAATCTACTTGAATTTCCGCTGGGGATATGGCCAAACAGGGGGGACAACCGTCTATAACTACTCCTACGCCGCCCCCATGGGATTCTCCGAAGGTGGTTATGCGAAATAAACTGCCAAATGTGTTGCCCATAAAATATCCAATGCTGACGGACTAATATCCCATTCTAGGTACTTTTTGGAACTAGGCATAGATGGCAAACAAAAGGGCCGAGGAAAAACCCCGCCCCAGAAAAAGAATTATTAGATTAATTACTAACGATTCAATTTCTAATAGGAAAGTTATTGGTCAGTAAATTGCGATGTAAATAGTTGGAAGAATTTCCCAAAGGACTATTTAACAGCGGCTTTACCGCCAGCCTCTTCCAATTGTTTTTTGATGGCTTCAGCATCATCTTTGCCCGTAGCTTCTTTGATGGGTTTGGGGGTAGATTCCACCAATTCTTTGGCTTCTTTCAGACCCAAACCGGTGATGGTGCGGACAACTTTAAGAACGGCAATTTTCTTGTCAGCGGGAACTTCTTCGAGGATAACGTCGAATTCAGTTTTTTCTTCAGCGGCTTCGGCGGGAGCAGCAGCAGCAGCGGCCATTACCATGCCACCAACGGGAGCGGCGGCACTAACACCAAAGGCTTCTTCAATTTGTTTAACTAGCTCAGAAGCTTCCAACAAGGAAAGACTTTTCAACTGTTCTAAAATTTGATCGGTTGCAGCGGACATAGAAATAACTCCTATAAATTAAGTGAATTAAGTCCCATTGGACAAACTAAAAACAAATAAGTTCGGGGTAGTAAACCAACCCTATTCTTTGTCAACATGGGCTTGTAAGCCACGGGCCACAGAAGCGGGAACTTCTTTGATACCCAGGGCAATTTTGGTTGCCAAGGCGTTGATGCCTCCAGCAATTTGTCCCATGAGTTGCTCTTTGGAGGGCAGATCACCGATCGCCTCCACGTCAGCTTGGGACAGGCTTCTTCCTTCCAGTACCCCACCCCGTAGTTCGGTTTTTTTGGTGTCTTTCTGGAATTTTTTGTAAGCCTTAATTGCACCGCCCAGGTCGTCTTTGAGGACAAGGATGGCCGTGGTTCCCGTTAGGAATTCTTCCATGGGGGACCAAGCTTCCTGCCCTGCCAAGGCCCGACGGACAAGGGTATTTTTGGCAATTTTACAGGTTCCACCTAGGGGGCGGAGTCGGTTACGTAAATCGGTAATTTCGGCAACGGTCAATCCTTGATAATCAATGACCATGGTCATTTGAGCGTCCTGGAATAACTCCTGGACTTCGCTGATTACCGTCGCTTTATTTTCTCTCGTTCTTCCCATTCGGGTTTCACCTCCTTGGGGTTGGGATAGCAAGCATCAAACACACAATAAAAATGCCCCTTGGCGATCGCCGGGGCTGAAGCAGAGGATCAGAAGCTGTTAAGGGCATAAAATCCCCACAGACTTAAATCTTGATTCAGGCTTCAACCTCGGCAGGTTAATTAAGCAACCCTAATTGCTCCTGCGGTCTTTGGTATAGCCAATTAAACAAATAGTGGCTAGAAATGACTAGGGAATTGTCGTCGCTTAGTTATCCTCAAACTTCAGATCGCGTAAAGCATTAACGTCAACTTGGATGGAAGGGCCCATGGTGGAACTCACGAAGATAGTCCGCCAAAAGCGGCCTTTAGCCCCCGAAGGACGATTGCGGTCAATGGTCTCTTGCAGCGCTTTCAAATTCACCAACAAATCATCGGTGGAAAAAGAGGCCTTTCCAAACATAACATGAACGATACCTGTTCGGTCAGCCCGGAACTCTAATTTCCCTGCTTTAAATTCATTGACCGCCGCCGTTACATCCGCCGTTACCGTTCCCCCCTTGGGAGAAGGCATCAGACCCCGGGGCCCCAACTGTTTACCCAGCCGGGCAATTTTGGGCATCATGTCGGGGGTGGCGACGAGGACGTCAAAGTCCATCATGCCCTTTTGAATGTCGTCAATCAGTTCTTCAGAACCGGCAATGTCAGCCCCAGCGTTGATGGCTTCCTGTACCTTTTCCCCGCGGGCTAGCACCGCCACCCGCACCGTTTGACCTGTGCCCTTGGGTAAGGAAACCGTAGTCCGAATTTGTTGATCGCTGTATTTAGGATCAATGCCTAGACGGATGTGTACTTCCGCCGTTTCATCGAATTTGGCAGTGGCGGTTTCTTTAAGTAATTGCAACGCCTCCAAGGGTTCATAGGCCCTTTTGTCGTTTATTTTGGCGATCGCCGCCCGCATACGTTTGGAAAGCTTTTTAGTCATGGATTTGATTAACTCCTTGGGTACCGGCGAAGTGTTTAACTTCTCCCCGAAATAAATGAAAAACTTTAGGGGGCTTAGGGATCTAGTCTCCTTAGCCGTTGACGGTCACACCCATGTTACGGGCTGTACCTTCAATGATGTTCATGGCCGCATCAATGTCATTGGCATTGAGATCGGGCAGTTTAGTTTGGGCAATTTCCCGCAGTTGATCCCGGGTAATGGAGGCAACCTTGGTTTTGTTGGGTTCACTAGAACCTTTATCCACACCAGCCGCCTTGCGGATCAACACCGAAGCGGGGGGAGTTTTGAGGATAAAGGTGAAACTACGGTCTTCAAAAACCGAAATTTCTACAGGGATAATCATCCCAGGTTTATCAGCGGTTTTGGCATTGTACTCTTTGCAAAATGCCATAATGTTCACCCCGTGCTGACCCAAGGCGGGCCCTACAGGGGGAGCGGGGTTAGCCTTACCAGCGGGTAGGGCCAATTTAATGAGAGCGACGACTTTCTTGGCCATTGCTTGTTATCTAAAAAAATTAACTAAGGTGTAAACGAACAGCAACTAAACAAACGCAATTTAGGAGATTAATCCCAAAACGTAGTGCCTAATTTTGTTTTTCGACTTGGGTAAATTCCAATTCCACCGGGGTTTCCCGGCCGAAAATGGAGAGTAAGGCTTTTAGCTTACTTCTTTCTGGACTGACTTCAATCACGTCCCCTTCAAAATCCTTGAAAGGCCCGGACAGTACCATAACGTGATCACCGATTTCCATATCGATTTTCACCACTGGTTCCTGCTCTTCCACGTGTCTGAAGATCCGTTCCACTTCCCCGTGACTCAAGGGCATGGGCAGTACGTGACCCCGCCCCCGGCCATAGTGACGCTTTTGCTCAGAACCAACAAAGTTAATGACGTGGGGGGTATTTTTCACCACCTGCCAGGCATCATCATCCATGATCATTCTGATCAATACATAGCCAGGGAAAATCTTTTCTTCCCCCTGCACCCTGGCACCGTCCTTACGGATTTTCACGATGGGGGTTTTGGGGATTTCCACCTGCAGGATCCGATCCGCCACGTCGAGGGTGTGAATCCTTTGCTCAAGGTTCATTTTGACCCGTTTTTCACAGCCGGAAGCTACCTGCACGGCAAACCAATGACCTTCGCCAGCAATGGGATTTTGATTTTGTTCCGCGACCGGAGACTGATCGTCAGTGAAACTCATGACAACATATACAATAAATATTTACTGTTGAAACTTATTTGAATTTAAACTTGAATCTAAAACTCTGGAATTTTAAGATATTCAGGGTTTATTCAATACTTCAGTGGAGTTAACCCGTTAGACTCTGCAACTCAACAAAGCTTCCTAGCCAAACAGGAAAGGTTGTTTGGTAATCCAGCCAAAAATTTGATCCACAAAGTAGATCACCGTTGACACCAAAATCACCATCAGGATTACCGCTACGGATTCACTGATCAGTTGCTGACGGGAAGGCCAAACAACCTTGGCCAGTTCGTCTTTGGTGGCGGTGATGAAGTTGCTCCGCGCCTGGGCACTATCAATGGCTTTATCTTCTGGACTTTCGGCCCGAACCGCTTCTTTTTTAGTCACGAGTTTCTTTCTGCCTCCCAAATCGTTATAGCTAATGAGAAAATCTAGACCGTCACCACACCCCGAAAGGGGCAATTGCAGGGGGCAACCGGTGGCTAGGTAATTGGTGTTCAACGCGCCCTGGAGGACTTGAACCCCCGACATCAGGTTTTGGAGACCTGCGTTCTACCAACTGAACTAAGGACGCATAGTCTAGGCTGGAAATAGCTCAGGAGTCTGCACTCCTGCACCATCATACCCTAATTTGATCCCAATTCCCATCGGTGGCAAAAGATGGCGATCTCGCAGAGTCCGCTACGCAGTGAGCCTAAAGGGCCCGGTCGAACCGTTGCTTAATGCGGGTAGCTTTACCAACCCGATCCCGGAGATAGTAGAGTTTGGCCCGACGAACTTTACCTCGACGTAGTACCTGGATGCTGGCAACCCTGGGGGAATGGAGCAAGAAGACCCGCTCTACACCAACCCCTTGGAAAATTTTGCGGACGGTGATGGTCTCACTAATGCCGCCGTTGCGTTTGGCAATTACGGTACCCTCGTAGGGCTGAATTCGTTCCTTACCACCTTCAACAATCTTGACCCCAACCTTAATGGTGTCGCCGACATGGATGACGGGCAGATTCTCTTTGAGAAATTCTGCCTCAATGGAATTAATTATCGCTTGGGCGTTCATGGTTATAGTAAAAACTCACAATTTCCCATCATAACGGATTTATTGTCTTTTGCAACGGCTTGCTCAACTAGACCGACCTTTTGGGCGGGGACTGTGGGCAATCAACACTTGAGTCTGAGAGTAAATGAACTTGCCGACTGTAGTTGTTGTTATTATCCTTCTTCCGTCATTCTAGGTAGATGAGTAGTGCAATTCATTCCATAGGTACGGACATCACAAGCCCAAGAGGGAAGGAAATCGTCCTGGCCCGCGGCGGGGATTTAACAGCGGCTAATGATGAGGCAGGGGGAGCCATGTTTACCATCGAATTGCCCTATCAGCCAAATTATGGATGAAAGTTCTTAGAATTTGACAAAAAGAGTGATGCTATTCTTTTCATAAAAACCTTTGAGGACAGAGTACGATGAAAAATCAAAGTTTCACAGTCATTCTTCATAAAGAGGCTGATATGTACACTGCTGAACTTCCAGAGGTTGGCACCGTTGATCAATGAGAAACGGTCGAACATGCAATCTCCGGTTTGAGAGAGGCAACACGGCTATACTTAGAGGAATTTCCCCTAACTGAAACCTCTCCTAGACTTGTAACCAACATTGAAGTCATAGATGTCTAAAAAGAAAACTTTTTTGTTTTGATGTACGATTAACTTGGTTGAGGTACAATCAAACATTAATTGCAATGTATTTATAAGCTAGCTAGCTTATGGAACCTACCATTTGGATCAGTATCGCGGGTTTAGCCGCCACCGTCACGGCAAGTGGCATTGGCTTTTACTTCTCAGAGAAGTCTCAGCGATCTCCCCTGCGGCAGGAATTGTACAAAAAGCAAGTTGAGTACTTGACTGAGTTCGTTGCTCAAGCAACTCGATTGCAGATGCTTGCAGAATATTACACGGCTGGGCATATCACCTTTGAAGAAGGTAGTGAGGCTGAGAAAGCCTGGGAAGTTATCGCTGAGCAGCTTCGCGACATAACCCAAAAGCTGGGCTTGTATTGCCGGCAGCAGCATACTCAACCATGACAGGTTATCGGATTTCGCAACACGCCTTTGAAGACGCGCTGCTAGCGAACGATGATCTTCACCAACCACTGCAAATGCTAACCGGGGCACTTGGGCAAGTGTTCATGGTCGGTCGAGAAGTTCTTGGCGCTGACAATTTGAGTGCTGAATCTATCCGTCTGCACAGTGCAAAAGGTTACGAAGATATGAATCGTATAGGTTCAAAAGCTCTAGCAAAAGTAATTGAGGCGCTATGGCACAGAGGAGAAAACAAAATCGAATAAGTTTTGTATCATTATAAAATGACCATTGCCTTTATAAAACGACCATTGCCTTTTAAGTTGAAGCCGTCATCGAGATGGCGATCGCCAGTTTTTTAGATACAGAGGCGTTAAGTTTTGCAGACTGTAAGCCAGGACGAGGTCATTAAGAATGCAATACCTTGGCTAGATACTTTCCTGTGTAGGAAGTGGGATGTTGGGCAACAGTTTCCGGGGTTCCCACCACCATAATTTCCCCTCCCCGATCGCCGCCTTCGGGGCCTAAATCGATAATCCAATCACTGCAACGGATTACGTCCAAGTTGTGTTCAATTACTAAAACAGAATTGCCTTTATCCACCAATCTTTGCAACACATTTAGTAAATGGTGTACGTCGTAAAAAGATAAGCCCGTGGTGGGTTCATCAATGAGATACAAAGTTTTGCCCGTGGCCCGGCGGGATAATTCTGAAGCAAGTTTGACCCGTTGGGCTTCTCCCCCGGATAGGGTGGGGGCCGGTTGACCCAGTTTGATATAACCCAAACCCACATCCACCAAGGTTTGCAGACGATTCACCGCCCTGGGAATATTCTCAAATACCGTTAATGCTTCCTCCGTGGTCATGGCCAACACATCGGCAATGGAATAACCTTTGTATTTCACCTGCAACGTTTCCCGGTTATACCTCGCTCCTTTACAAACGTCACATTGCACATAAACGTCGGGCAAAAAATTCATTTCAATGACGTTGACCCCTTGCCCTGCACAGGCTTCACAGCGGCCCCCTTTGACGTTAAAGGAAAATTGTCCCGGTTTATAGCCCCTGGCTTTGGCTTCGATGGTTTGGGTGAAAATTTCCCGAATCGGATCGAAAATCCCCGTATAGGTGGCAGGGTTGGAGCGGGGGGTACGGCCGATGGGGGATTGGTCAATGACAATGACTTTATCGATCGCCTCTAAGCCGGTGATTTGCCCCAAATTCTTGGGAAAGGCAATTTGGCGGGAGAGATGATGTTGCAACGCCGGATGGAGTAGTTCATTAACCAAGGTGGATTTACCGGAGCCGGATACCCCCGTAATACAAACCAGTTTTCCCAGGGGAATGGTTACATCAATGGACTGTAAGTTGTTGTGGGTACATTGCTTGAGGGTTAACTTAGCGCCGTTGCCCGTCCTCCGTTCTTCCGGAGTGGCGATCGCCTCTCGACCGGATAGGTAAGCCCCGGTGAGGGATCTTTTATTTTTTAGTAGGGTCTGAAAATCTCCCTGGCAAACAATTTCACCGCCGTGGATACCCGCTTTGGGGCCAATATCGACAATATGGTCAGCGTGGCGGATGGTATCTTCATCATGCTCCACCACAATCAGGGTATTACCCAAATCCCGCAATCGTTCCAGCGTGGCCAAAAGCCGGTCATTGTCCCTTTGATGTAAACCGATGCTAGGCTCATCCAACACGTACAATACCCCCGTTAAACCGGAACCAATTTGGGTGGCGAGGCGAATCCGTTGGGCTTCCCCCCCCGATAAAGTCATGGCGGCCCGATCCAAGGTGAGATAGTCCAAACCAACGTCTAGGAGAAAGGTTAAGCGGGCTTTAATTTCCTTGAGGGCCAACTCCCCAATCATGGCTTGCCTGGGGGTCAATTCTAGGTTTTCAATCCGTTCTAGGGTTTGGCGAATGGGAACACTGGTTAACTCATTAATGTTGTATTGACCCAACTGTACCGCTAGGGCTTCGGGCTTTAATCTTTTGCCGTCACAGGTGTGGCAGGGTTGATTAATAATATATTTTTCTAACTTTTGTTTAATGGCATCGGAATTGCTTTCATCGTAATTTTTTTGCAGGATATTTAATGCCCCACCAAAACGACGGTAATAGCCCTGGTTATTACGGTAGCGGGATTCTCCTTCAAACCAAATTTCTTCATCACTGCCATATAAAATGAGTTGCTTTTGTTCCTCCGTTAATTTTTGCCAGGGGGTTTGTAGTTCAAACCCAAAATGTTGCCCTAGGCTGTACAGCAACGATAAATAATAGGAATTATCCTTTTCCGACCAGGGGGCGATCGCCGCATAGACGGGTTTTTCTGGATCGGGAATGACTAAGTCCGGGCAAAAGGAACGCACAAATCCAATGCCATGGCAGTCGGGACAAGCGCCATAGGGGGAGTTAAAGGAAAACAAACGGGGGGAAAGTTCATCCATTACTGCTCCGTGTTCCGGGCAGGCAAAGTTTTCCGAAAAGACTATTTCCTTGAGTAATTCTGTCTGGTAGCCTTGGCCATTTTCCGCTGCTTTTAGGGATTCTTGACCATCTTTTTTGCCCCCATCTAATACTTCCAATTTGGGACTATCTAAAATGTCAATGATGGCGGTGCCTTCTGCTTGTTTTAAACAAGTTCCTAAAGAATCCACTAATCGCTCTTGCAAACCTTCCTTTTTGATTAGGCGATCGATGACCACTTCAATGGTGTGGGCTTGATTTTTTTTCAGTTCAATATTGTCATTTAGCTCCCGCACTTCCCCGTTAATTCTCACCCGCACAAACCCTTGGGATGCGAGGCTGGAAAGTAACTGCACATGGGTGCCCTTTTTGCCCTTCACCACCGGGGCTAAAATCTGAAACTTAGTCCTTTCCGGTAAACCCATCACCCGATCGCACATTTGGTCAATGGTTTGGGGGGCAATGTTGCGTTGGCAATGGGGACAATGGGGACTGCCGCCCGCCGAACAATAGCCGTAAATAGTCGTAAATTTCCGTGACAGTGCCCACGGTGGAGCGGGGATTATGGGAAGTGGATTTTTGATCAATGGAAATGGCGGGACTAAGGCCTTCAATGCTGTCCACGTCCGGTTTATCCAATTGCCCCAAAAACTGCCGAGCATAGGCACTGAGGGATTCCACATACCGCCGTTGCCCTTCCGCAAAAATGGTATCAAAGGCCAAGGACGATTTCCCAGACCCCGACACCCCTGTAAACACAATCAGGCGATCGCGCGGTAAATCTAGATCCACATTTTTCAGGTTATGTTGTCTCGCACCGCGGATACGGATCGTGTTTTGGTCTGGCATAGGGTAGGGGGCAAGGCTCTTAACTTTTCTTCACAATCTTAAACTTTCTGCGCTAATCTTGGCAGGCGATCGGGCTAGGCAAAGTCAAAGAAGAACTATATCTCACTTAATTTCCCTCCACCCAAATAACTTATGGGTTGAATAGATGATATAAAAACAAGTATTTAAAAGTCTCTATAAAATTGATAATTTTTTTGCTATGCAAGAATTGATCGCAGGGTGAAAGTCACTTTATTTATTAAACGTCATTACATTGGCCAAACGAGCAGATTTATTCATCAGAGTAAAACAGGTTTCAGAGGGAAGCTTAGGGTGATGTGAACTATTTTCTGTTTTTTGTAACTGCCCTTTTTCCTTCATTCACCATTGATTAACTTTGTCTCGCCTCGGTAAATTAGCGGAGAAAGTTTAGTAAGACGTTACACTAAAAGGCTCAATCGATCTAATACATCCCTAGCCCAACAGAAACTTTTAAAACCATGGATCACCCCCCTCTACGCATTGGCATTGCGGGCCCAGTGGGTTCTGGCAAAACAGCCCTTCTAGAAGCGTTATGTAAAAATCTGCGCCATCGCTATCAATTGGCAGTGGTTACCAATGATATTTACACCCAGGAAGATGCTCAGTTTTTGGTGCGGGCCGAAGCTTTAACCTCCGATCGCATTTTGGGAGTGGAAACCGGAGGCTGTCCCCACACGGCTATCCGGGAAGATGCCAGCCTTAATCTAGCGGCGATCGCCGATCTAGAAGCAAAGTTTACGCCATTGGATATGGTGTTTTTAGAAAGTGGGGGGGACAACCTAGCGGCCACTTTTAGCCCAGAGTTAGTGGATTTGACTTTGTATGTAATTGATGTGGCGGCCGGGGACAAAATCCCTCGTAAAGGTGGCCCCGGCATTACTAAATCTGACTTATTAGTAATCAATAAAATTGATTTAGCTCCCATGGTAGGGGCCGATTTAGATGTTATGGAAAGGGATTCAAAAAAAATGCGGGGGGACAAACCCTTTGTTTTTACTAACTTGAAAACTGCCACTGGCCTAGGCACAGTAATAGCATTCATTGAACATTATCTAACAAGGGTAACTGCTAGTACTGACTCCACAGTGGTGATGGGTTGAAAATTCCGTTAAATATTGCCACGTTAGACCAATCGTTAGATGAGAATTGGTTGCTGGAATAATCGTCAAAGCCAAGCTTTGAGAGGTCATTTAACTTTAGAAAGGGCTAGAGAAATAGAATTTATTAAGTTTTTTGAGGAGGCATTTTATCTGGGCAAACTTAGGGCATGATAAGGGTCATATATTCGCCAAAAGTCAACACGATATGAGTGATGCTATTCAAATTTATTCGGCTTATCTGAATAGCACCATCCATATTTAATTGGTTATCGAATTTTCCCCTATTGTGGGGCTGGTGTTTATTTAACCTATTCCGCCGCTACTCCCTCCGTGCGGGCCGCCAACTGTACAGCACTAGAAACGGTGGAAGCCACTCGGCTATCAAAAACTGACGGAATGATGTGCTCCCGGTCTAGGGTGTTGGCACTGACTAAAGAGGCGATCGCCTTAGCGGCTTCAATGCACATGGTAGTGGTGATGGTGCTGGCCCGGCAGTCAATCGCCCCCCGGAATACCCCAGGAAAAGCGAGAACATTATTGATTTGGTTGGAGTAATCACTGCGCCCTGTGGCAATGATGGCCGCATCATCTTGGATTAATTCCGGCTGAATTTCGGGAATGGGGTTGGCCATGGCGAAAACGATGGGATCTTTACCCATGGATTGCACCATCTCCCTGGTTACTACCCCCGGTGCACTAACGCCTAGAAAGACATCAGCTCCGGCCATGGCATCGGCCAAATTTCCTTCGGCATCGACGGCAAAGCTTTGTTTTTTACTATTCAAATCGGTGCGGCTTTTGGAAACAATGCCCTTGGAGTCACAAATCCAAATGTTGGTAGCTCCAGACTCCTTCAGTAATTCGGCGATCGCCAATCCCGCGGCCCCGGCCCCATTGATGACGATGCGAATATCGGCCATATTTTTATGGACAAATTTGAGGGCGTTCAATAAAGCCGCCAGGGTAACAATGGCCGTACCATGCTGATCGTCATGGAAAACGGGAATATTCAGTTCTTTCTTTAACCGGGCTTCAATTTCAAAACAGCGGGGAGCGGCAATATCTTCCAGGTTTATACCCCCAAACACCGGGGCGATCGCCTTCACGGTGCGGATAATTTCCTCCGTATCCTGGGTATCTAGGCAAATGGGAAAAGCATCAATTTGGGCAAATTCTTTGAACAACATCGCTTTACCTTCCATCACCGGCAGGGCCGCCTCTGCCCCAGATTCCCCAGCCCCAGCACCGCACTACCATCCGTTACCACCGCCACCGTATTACTTTTAATGGTTAGGGAATAAACCTTTTCGGGATCTTCGGCGATCGCCCTACAGATGCGCCCCACTCCGGGGGTGTAGGCCATGGCCAAATCCGATTGGGAGGTGAGGGGAATGCGGCTAACCACACTAATTTTGCCCTGGCGATGCAAATCGAAAGTGCGGTCTGAAACCTGGAGTAATTTGACATTTTCCAGCACCTTGACCGCTTGGATAATTTTTTCCGCATGTTCACTGCTGGAGGCATCTACGGAAATTTCCCGGCGGGTCAATTTCAGATTGCTTTCGATCAAGGAAATTTTCCCAAAACTTCCCCCCGCATCGGCGATCGCCTTGGTAACGGCGGCCAGGGTGCCCGCATGGTTTGGTAGCTCTAGGAGTAGGTTGACGCTGTAACTAGGATTGGGGGTAAGGCTAACCATAGGGCAATCACAAATCAGGGTGAAATAGCGAAAAAAGAGTGCAACTCTCTCTCCTCGATTATGCTTGATCCGCGGCCCTTACTTACCGAGGTCTTCCCCTTCCTGTCAGGGTTTGACCATCTAGGCTCCGGGGTAATTTACCCTCAAGTTTCCCCCTGAAAATTAATCTACCCAGGATTGATTCTGAATTAATTGAATAATCAGTAATATCACTGAGATCATTATTCAGGCTTTGATATTAAAATTCAGCCAACACACCAACTTTTTTAGACCATTCACATCTATATAAATCGAGCTTTAATAACCATGGGGAATGAAAAAACCAGAGTCGGGATCATTGGCGCATCGGGCTATGGCGGCATTCAATTAGTACGTCTATTGCTGGAACATCCCCAGGTGGAATTAACTTACCTAGCTGGCCACAGTAGTGCCGGGAAACCCTACACCGATCTTTATCCCCATTTAACCCACCGGGTTAACCTAACGGTGGAACCCATTGATCTAGAGGCGATCGCCCACCGCTGTGACGTGGTTTTTATGGGATTACCCAATGGCTTAGCCTGCGACATGGCTCCGGCATTGTTGGCCAAGGGCTGTAAAGTTTTAGATTTATCGGCGGATTATCGTTTCCGCAACCTCCATACCTATACGGAATGGTACAAAAAAGACCGCCAGGATCAAGCCATTAATAGCCAAGCGGTGTACGGCTTGCCAGAATTGTACAGAGACGCCATCAAAGAAGCCCAACTGATTGGTTGTCCCGGTTGCTATCCCACCGCCAGTTTGCTGGCCCTTTCCCCTTTGCTCAAGCAGGGTTTAATCGTTCCAGAAACCGCCATTATTGATGCCAAATCAGGGACATCCGGCGGGGGTAGGGAAGCCAAAGTTAATATGCTCCTCGCTGAAGCAGAGGGATCTTTGGGGGCCTATGGAGTGGGAAAACATCGCCATACCCCAGAAATTGAGCAAATTGCCAGTGATTTGACCGGTACGGAATTAAAAGTGCAGTTCACCCCCCATTTGATCCCCATGGTGCGGGGCATTTTGGCTACGGTTTATGCCACCTTGAGGGATCCTGGCCTAGTGCGGGATGATTTAATTACCATCTACAGTGCCTTTTACCGGGCTTCTCCCTTCGTGAAAATTTTGCCCCACGGTGTTTATCCCCAAACAAAATGGGCTTGGGGCACTAATCTTTGTTATATCGGCATTGAAGTGGATCCCCGCACCGGTAGGGTGATTGTCCTTTCCGCCATCGACAATTTGGTTAAGGGGCAAGCGGGTCAAGCGGTGCAATGTCTGAACCTAATGATGGGTTGGGAAGAATCTTTAGGTTTACCCCAATTAGCCTTTTATCCCTAGGTTTTTTGCTAGCCATTATCATCGTCAAAAAAATCCTCCAGGAATTGAACCCCGGAGGAAAAAAATTAGGACTTAGCCGAAATTTTTTAACCAGTAATTAACGCTGGCGATCGCTGTAGGCGGGACGACGACCTCCACCAGAACGACGGGGTTTGCTGGGTTTGTCGCTGTAACCACCACTTTTGCTCTGGCCTTTGCCGCCGCCACCCCGGCCCCGACGCAGAACCGGCTTGTTGAAATCAACTTCGGGAACTTCCCAATCGGTTTTCATCCAATTAGGACAGCTTTGGTCATAGATCATTTGCAGGGCCGCCGCGGCGATCGCCTGGGCATCATACTCGTCACTTAGTTCCCGCACCAAGGGCAGGAAGGACGCCATACGCTCACCGGCCAAGGCTTCCTTGAGTTGTTCTTGCAATTTCTCAATCCGTTTGGCTTCCACCTGGGAGCGGTTGGGAATGGTGCAAACTTCAATTTGCTGTTTAAGGCGATTTTCGATGGAGCGCAATAAACGACGATCAATGGGTTCCACTAAGGCGATCGCCTTACCGGTTTTACCCGCCCGACCTGTCCGACCAATACGGTGGATGTAGGTTTCTGCGTTATCAGGAAGATCAAAGTTGATGACATGGCTGAGATTACTCACATCTAAACCCCGGGCGGCAATGTCCGTGGCCACCACCAATTTAATCTTGCCATCCCGAAAACGGTGTACTAGCCGCTCCCGCTGGGTTTGGTTGAGGTTGCCGTGGTACTCATCCACACTGTGACCGGCTTCCATCAATTTACTGGTCAGGTCAGCGGCGGTTTGCTTGGTACGGACAAAGATAATGGCGGATTCGGGATCTTCCATTTCCAAAATCGGTTGCAAAGCCTTAGCTTTAGACCAACCCCTGGGCACGTGGTAAAGCTGTTGCTCAATGCGGGAAGGGGTGGATTGGGTTTGCTTAACCGTGACCAAAGCGGGATCATTCAAAAATTGGTTAACCAACTCTTTAATTTCCCGGGGCATGGTGGCGGAAAAACAAGCGGTTTGCCGGGTAGGGGGCGTTTTACGCAGAATAGTTTTCACATCATCAATGAAGCCCATGCTTAGCATTTCGTCCGCTTCATCTAATACCACCCATTGGATGGTTTCCAGCTTTAACTTTTTGCGTTCAATGAGGTCAATCACCCGCCCTGGGGTGCCAACGACAATGTGGACACCCCGTTCCAAACTGCGGATTTGACGCTCGATGGATTGCCCACCGTACACGTTCAAAATATGTAAACGACGATCATGGGAAAAATCCTTCATGGCCTCGGCCACTTGCTGGGCTAGTTCCCGGGTGGGGGTTAGAATTAACGCCTGCAAAGCACCTTCGGAATCAATGCGATCCATGAGGGGCAAGGCAAAGGCGGCGGTTTTCCCTGTTCCTGTTTGGGATTGGGCGAGCATATCTCGGCCATTCAACAGCAAGGGGATCGCTTCGGTTTGGATTTGAGTAGGGGCTTCAAAGCCGATATCGGCCATCAATTGACAGCGTTTTTCAGAAAGGCCGAGGTCAGCAAAGGTATTAGTCATAGGAAAAAATCAAATAAATCTGGGTAAACAACGACGGTTTGTGGGGCAAATCATTAAAAATGATGAAACTTAAAAAGTTTGCGGGAATGGCTGGGAACCAACCGTCAATAACACAGCCAGTCCATTCCCCGGAAATCAAGTTAGCTAGAAAACTTCAGCCTCCTCGGCGGCCATACCGTACAGGTCATAATCATCGGTGGCAGTAATAGTCACTGGCACAATTTCGTTTAAATTAGCGGCACCCTTGACGTACACCACTCCATCCACTTCCGGGGCAAAACGGGTTGCTCGGCCGATGAATTCTCCGGTGCTGGGATTTTCCTGCTCAATTAAAACATCCAGGGTTTTACCTAAACAGGCGGCATTTTTTCCGGCGGAAATAGGTTGTTGCAGGGCCATTAATCGATCCCGGCGATCGCCCATGACCTCTTCCGGCACGGGATTGGGCAAATCAAAGGCGGTGGTACCTTCCTCTGGGGAAAAGGTGAAAACCCCCACATGATCAAATTCGTGGCGTTCTACAAAATCTAGTAAATGCTCGAAATGCTCCTCGGTTTCGCCGGGAAAGCCAACGATGAAGGTGGTGCGTAACACCGCATCGGGAAGAGCCGACTTTAACCGCTCAATAATTTTGTCGTTGACCTGACCCTGCCAAGGACGGTTCATGGCCTTGAGAATATCCGGATGGGAATGTTGCAGGGGTAAATCCAGATAGGGCAAAACATTGGGGGTTTCCCGCATCGCCTCGATTACCTTTGGGGTTAAGCCCGTGGGATAGGCGTAGTGGATACGGATCCAAGGAATATCAACTTCCCCCAGGGCCCTGAGCAATTCAGCCAGCTTTGGTTCCCCATACAAATCCAAGCCGTAGTTGGTGGTGATTTGGGAAATAAGAATTAATTCCCTTACCCCTTGGCTGGCCAACTGTTTTGCCTCCGCCACAATGGATTCGATGGTGCGGGATCGCTGTTTACCCCGGAGGTGGGGAATAATGCAGAAGGCACAACCATAATCACAGCCCTCCGCCACCCGTAGGTAGGCGATCGCCTCGTTGGTGGTGCGATATCGGGGTAAATTTTCGTCAGCAATAAAAGTAGGGTTGGGGGAAATTGCCTTTACCCGTTGTCCCTGTTCGGTTTTTTTAATAATTTCGACAATGTTTTGGTAGTCCCCGGTGCCCACCACGGCCACCGCTTCAGGAATTTCGTCCAAAAGCTGTTCCTGGAAATGCTGGGCTAAACAGCCGGAGATGACAATTTTCTTTTTAGCTTCTGCTAGTTCCACCAGGGTACGCACGGATTCCTGGCGGGCATCCTGGATAAAACTGCAGGTATTAACAATGACGTAGTCGGCTAATTCTTCGTTGGCATCGACTTGGTATCCTGCTTCCACCAGCAGGCCTAGCATGTGTTCTGAATCGATGCGGTTCTTTTCGCAACCTAAATGGCTGATGGCGATCGTTGGCGTTTGGCCCATAAATTATTTATTTGATACCTAATCTAGTCCGAGTTTGTAACGGTAGGGACTAAACCAGGCAATGATCGGCAAATTCTGTATGAACAGGTTGCGGACGGGGAACGGTGGTCAGACCCTTTTTATTTGTAAAGACATTGTAACAGATTGAAACCAATAATCCACGGCTCTGGAGTGTAATGCTATACATTTCCTGACATTTGCTCAAAAATTTTCCCTTGCCTCTGTTGGAAATAGTCCTTAGCGACGCACTACTGCACTGACGATGGTGGTGATGGTGGCGGTGGCAAGTAACCCGAAGGCTAAGTTAACAACCCATTGGGAAGCTTGTTGGTAAGCGGAAAAACGAATGCCCTGCTCTTTGGTTTCCTGTCGTAGTTCTCGGATTGCCTCCGCATTTTGCTCCGCCAGATTGCCGGTATCTTTAATGCTTTCTGCCAACTTGTCCAGCATTTCGTCAGTCCAACGCTGAGTAGTCATGGTTTTATCTTCCAGATCTAGGCTTTCCTTAGTTATAGAGTATCAAAAAAACAAGTTAAGGTTTCATTCGTAACCCGTAGGAATCTTATTTTTGCCGGATGTGCTGGGGGATAGATAAGCCTCGGATTGTGGGAAATTTTCCACAATAAGGTGATGTTTTCCACATTTTAATCGACAGTTTTCCACAGAAAATCCCAGGAAAAGGTGGAATTTTAATCCCGACCTAAGCTCAGCATTTGGTTGATTTGTTCCTGACAAGCTTGGGTGACGGCTTCTAATTCTGGCTTTTTATTGCGGCTAGGGGGGGCGATCGCCGGGCCAATGCGAATGGTAAGGGGAACCGGGTGGGGCCAGGGGGAGCCGGGCTGAAAAATTTGCTCTACCCCCGCCAAACTAACGGGAATTATGGGCACTTGGGCCTTGGCCGCAATCATAGCCGCCCCCAGTTTGGGTTGATGAATGCGGCCATCCTTTGTCCTTGTCCCCTCTAGAAAAACTCCCACTAACCAACCATCTCCCAAGGCGGTTAAGGCCGCCCGCAATGCGCCCCGATCGCCACTGCCCCGCTTGACGGGATAGGCCCCATAAAGCCGAATGGCCGGGCCCAACAATGGCACATTAAATAATTCTTCCTTGGCCATAAATGCCACTGGTCGGGCCATGGCACAGGACAAAAAGGGGGGATCAAAATAGCTGGCATGGTTACTCACCACCAACGCAGGCCCCTTGGTTTGGGACTAATTCCTGGCCGTAAACCTTGCCCCGAAAAATTCCGTGCAACAGGGGGCGCACCACCCCCCATTTCAAACCTCGATAGAGGGCTAAATTCAGGGACGTTTCCCGTTGTCGAGGGGCCGTCAACTGACTATGCTGGCCGTTGGAATCCACTTAAAAATTTTCCAAAAAAACTATTGTTCTAATTCTTAATAAAATTGGCGCTCAAGACAAAAAAGTCATTAATCCCGACACCCGAAATTATTTTGACATACTCTCTCCCTAAGCCCATCGGTTATGGAAGGACTATTCCCGCGTCACACTTTTGGTAAACTAGCAGAGCTGTTACCTTTAGCGGTCTTGCCATGGAACTGGAACATCCCGATGATCTTTACTATTTAGATTCCCACGAGTACGTCCGTCTGGATGGGGAAACGGCCACCGTTGGGCTGAGTGCCTTTGCCGTGGACGAGCTAGGGGATATTGTCTTTGTGGAATTGCCGGAAGAGGGGGATAAAGTTGAGTTTGAACAGACCATGGGGGCAGTGGAATCGGTTAAAGCGGCATCGGATTTATATTCCCCAGTGACTGGTACGGTAATTGAAAAAAATATAGCCCTGGAAGAACAGCCAGAATTACTCAACCAAGATCCCTACGGTGAGGAAGGTTGGTTAATCAAAGTACGGGTGGAAAATGTGGAGGATGCCACCGAAGGTTTACTAACCGCCGGGGATTATCGAGTCACCCTAGGCACTGACGATTAATTAATTGCGACTAATTTAAATCCAGTGGGGGGAAATCACTTGTCTTTTTCCCTAGTTAACAAAATGGTGGGGGTAAATCAATATGCAATCAGTGGATTACACCACCCTCATCGCCCTCTGCCAGGAATTGCGCCAACAATGGCTCCCGGCCCGCATCGAACAGGTTCATCAACACGATCGCCATGGTCTGGCCCTTGCTTTGAGAACTTTGGAGCAACGGGGTTGGTTGACTTTGGCTTGGCATCCCCAGGGGGCCAGAATTTGCCTAGATGCGCCCCCTCCCCAGGAACCGGATACTTTTACCTTTAGTGATCAACTGCGGCACCAGTTAAAGGGGTTGGCTTTAATTTCCCTGGAACCCCTCCAACCCTGGGAAAGAGTCATTAATCTGGCGATCGCCAAACGCCCTGGGGATCCTCCCTTGTACCATCTTTTTTTGGAAGTGATGGGCAAGTATAGCAACCTAATCTTGACCGATGCCCAGCGGCAAATTATCACCGTCGCCCACCAGGTTAACGCCAACCAATCTAGGGTGAGGACAGTACAAACCGGACAACCCTACCAACCCCCACCGGCTTTATTGGCGGCCCAGCCCCAATTGACGGAGAGTTTTACGGATTGGCAAGAACGGGTGAGGTTAATTCCCGGTTTGCTGGGTAAACAATTGCTAAAAAGTTACCGGGGAGTGAGTCCCATGGTGGTGCGGAGTTTACTGCACCGGGCGGATCTTGATTCCCAAATTAATAACCAAGAGCTAACCCCTGGGCAATGGCAAAGTTTATTCACCGCTTGGCAGTATTGGTTACAAAGACTAGAAGAACAGGACTTTCGAGGGGAAAGGCTAGATAACGGCTACACGGTGCTGGGGAATAATTCCGATTCCAAAATCAGCATTAATCAATTAATTAGTCAATATTACCAGGCTGAATTGGGACGGGAAAACTTTCAGCAATTGCGTCACCAAATTAAACAAAAACTAGACACCCTTGTTAATAAATTGCGGCAAAAGGCTACTACCTTTGAGCAACGGTTACGCTCAGCGGCCAATGCCCAGGAGTATCAACACCAAGCGGACTTATTAATGGCCTATCTCCACGAGGGTAAACCCGGTTTAAGCTCCATTACCCTGCCGGATTTTAATGATCAATCCCCCGTTACCATTGCCCTGCAACCGGATAAAACCCTGATCCAAAATGCCCAACGGCTTTATAAGCAACAACAAAAATTAAATCGCACTGAGGCGGCCATCCTCCCTTTATTGGCGGAAGTTGAGCAGGAGTTAGCCTACCTTACCCAGGTGGAAACCAGCGTGGAAGCCCTAACAAAATATGACAATTTGGATGATTGGCAAACCTTAACAGAGATTCGGGACGAGTTAGTAGATCAAGGTTATTTAACCATTAGCCATGGCCGTCCCCGTCGAAAAGATACGGAAACTTTCAATCCTCAGCAGGTGTTAAGCCCTTCCGGTTTTCCCATTTGCATTGGCCGCAACAATCGCCAAAATGACCACCTTAGTTTCCGGGTAGCCACGGAATATGATCTGTGGTTCCATGCCCAGGAAATAGCCGGGAGCCATGTGTTACTGCGGTTACCCCCAGGGGCGATCGCCGAAGATCAGGATTTACAATCGGCGGCGGACTGGGCGGCGTATTACAGTCGGGGTCGGGGCAATGAACAGGTGCCAGTGGTTTATACCAAGCCTAAATACGTGTTTAAACCCAAGGGCAGTAAACCGGGCATGGTGGTCTACCAACAGGAACAGGTGATTTGGGGCAAACCTTCAACGGTGGATCCTAGCTTTTGCCCCGCCGGATGAGGAACGCAAAACCTTTTGTATAAGGGAAAGGGAGTGGAAGCCTTAGCCCCCCTTAAGCGATCAATCCCTTACAGGCGATCGCCAAACTGTCCCCAAAAAGTTAAGAATTGTTGCCGTTCCTTGAATCATCTGTTAGTGTGTGCTTCAGAGAGCGCATTTAACCACGCTGAAACAATTCTTAGGAGGCGTTCACCATGCTCTACGCAAACCACTCCCCATCAAGTCACCACATCCTTGATTGAGAGAAACATGACAGACATCGACTGGGAGGCTAAGTTGCAGGTCATTTGCCCCCACTGTCTAATCATCAATTAATTCCCCAAACCCTTTGAAAAGTTTCACCTCGGTCTAAGGACTTTCCATGATCCCGATGGGTCTTTATGGAAATTAAGTCCCCCCGGCTGGATTTGTTGATTCCCCGCTAGCATCCGGAACAGCAGATTAGCCAGTCCACAAGGGAATCCTAGACCGAATATTTGATCAATCTTGGAAAAATAAGAACTCAATGTCGTGGTTCGTTAAGTGTTTATCCACTGGCACTGAATGCCTCATGTTCGATAGGAGGTAAATAATGAATTTACTCAACAAAACTGCATTGGTAACCGGAGCTTCCCGGGGGATCGGTCGGGCGATCGCCGAAGAATTGGCCAAACAGGGCCTAGGCAAAATTATCCTCGTGGCCCGCAACGAAGCACATCTACAACAGTTAGCTGGGGATCTAGAACATCTCTGCCCAGGACTAGAAGCGATCCCCCTTTCCCTAGATTTAACCCAACCCGTGGCCGTCAATACGGCGATCGCCAGGGCCTGGCGAGACCATGGCCCTATCCATTTACTCGTCAATTGCGCTGGAGTGGCCCACCAAAATCCCTTTCTCCATAGTCGCTTCCCGGATGTTTACCAGGAAATTTCCCTTAACCTGATGGGACTGTACTGCGTCACCCGTTGCGTGGCCCGGCGGATGGTATCTCAAAAAGAAGGAACCATTGTTAACGTTTCCAGCTTGATGGGGAAAGTGGCCGCCCCCACCATGGCCACCTACTCAGCTACCAAATTTGCCATTTTGGGTTTTAGTCAGGCCCTACGGGGGGAATTAGCTAGCCACAATATTGCTGTGGTCACCCTTCTGCCAACCTTGACGGATACCGACATGGCCAAGGGCTTGCAAAAATTCCGTTGGGTAAGGGCTATGACCGCCGGTAGGGTTGCCCACTGCCTAGTCAAGGGACTGAAGCGCAATCAAACGGAAATCCTCGTGGGTTGGCAAAGTCATCTGGCGGTGTGGTGCCAAAGGTTTGCCCCCCAATTGCTGGAACGGGTATTGCTCTTAGCTACCCCCATTTGAAAACCAACGTCATCTTCGTAGTTGACCAAGGATAAATCTGAGGCAAAAGTTCAGTAAGTCTTACTGGAGAAACCATTTGCCTTCTGGGAATATTCCATTTTTACTTTGGTTAACTATTCGGACTAGCCAGGGTGTGCTTCTAGTGAGACACCTTGGCTAACAAAGCAAATAACAACTTAAGAATTAGTAAAAAGAGAGCAACGGTCACCACTACGGCGATCGCCCCTGCCCCCCCCAGGATCATCACCGTGGCAAACTTGGGTAAATCCAAGGCTGTGGCTAAACTAGCTATTTGGGGAAAACTGCTGAAAGCTGGCAAAAAGATAAAAGCAACGATGGTAAATCCATTAAGGCTCAACATCTCAAATGTTTCTAGCCATTTTCTAAACTGGGCAAGGATTATCAACCCCGTTACCATGCCCCAAATGCCCACACTAATATTTAGTTGGGGTAACACCCCCACAGCGGCGATCGCCCATAGGGTGGAGGCAAAACCTGTCAAAGCACCCTGGATTAACACTTTAACTACGGGTAAATTCCTTACCGCTTGGGTGATACGGCCAGGGGAATTCGGGGACTTAGGGGCGGTGGGAGTTGATTGGGGGGAGTTAGGTTTAGCTTTGGTTGGTTGGACCTGGGTTTTAGTCCCCGTCACCGTTTTTCCCCCACCATTCAAAGCGGTTAAAACGTCCTCTGCACTGGAGTAACGATCCTTGGGAGCTGGCAACAATAATCTATCCAGCACCGTTTCTAATTGCTGACTGACTTTTAGCCCTGGAGTCTGCCAATTCCATTGATTATGGTAAGCGTCGTAAAGCTCCTGGGCCGTTTTCCCCGTTAATAGGTAAAGGCAAGTTACCGCTAAGGAATACAAATCTGTGGCGGGATAAACCTGGTTCCCGGCCATCTGTTCCGGCGGTGCAAATCCCATGGAATAAATGCCTGTGGAACTTTCATTATTACTCCCCGCCCCCGTCGTCACCTGCTTAACTGCGCCAAAATCCAATAAATATAATTTCCCTTCCTGATCCCGCATTAAATTGGACGGTTTAATGTCCCGGTGGATGGCCCCCGTACCATGGACAAAAGCGAGAATATTTAACATTTCCATCAGCACCCACCGCACTTCTGCCTCTTTCATGGGGCCGTGTTTTTCAATGGTTTTTTCTAAATCTTGTCCATTGATAAATTCCTGCACCAGATAAAAAAATTGATTCTGTTTGCCAGTGCGGGGATCGTCCACCAATAGGGGGAAGTAGGCAAATAAATCAGGAATTTGATCATGGCGATTACCCAACTTTTCCAACACCATCGCTTCCCTTTCAAACAGGGATAAAGCTAAATCCAATTGTTGCTGATTTAAATTCCCCGATGGCTGAAATTGTTTGACCACACAAAAACGCATGGTGGGGGTGAAGCGATCCAAGGCCAAATAGGCCGCCCCAAACCCGCCTTGCCCCAATAGTTTCACCGGTAAATAACGACCGGCTAGGATCAAAGGCATCCGACAACTGGTGCAGAATTTTTGCTGGACTGTTTGTAGAGTATTACGGTTATCCAGATCAGGAAAGGAATTTAAACGGGCACAACCCGGACGGGTGCAGAGCAGATCCATTGGCTGGTAAGGGTCTGATAGATTTAGGCGGACTCAGCCTCAGTTTATCTTGTTTTTTCAGGAACCTTGGTTAGATTCTGTGGAAAATTGTGATTGCCAGCGTTGATTAATGGCCGGTTCTGTTTTCCCATCAAATTAAAATTGCCATCTTCCAAGACAGCACTGGCGATCGGGACTACAACGATATGGTTTTACAGGTTGGTCTTGCACCATTCTTTTTCTAAAAACAAAACATACCCCGGAAATCCTTCCTCTTTTGGAAAAAAACCGGGGCAAGCTTGATTGATTTAGTTCTAAATTAGATCCTAATTAGATTCCATCTAGGTGAAATTTTGGCTGATATGCCTAGCGAATTGCACCGGCGTACTGCTCAACGACGATGGGCTTCATGAAGTAAAGTTTGATGAATTGCCAACCATTGGAGGCAAAAATGGGTAACTTCCGCAGAGCTTTGATAAAACCAGGGGCATTGCTGGCATCGATCGCCCGTAGGCCTTCATTGTTAGTCACACAGGTTTCCAGGCGATCGTAAAACTCAGGATTATCCACATCGAGGATAATGGGGAACACCCGGCCGGCGGTTTCATTGGTTTTTTCAATTACTTCCTTGTCGTAGCTCCGGGCTTCCAAACCTAAGCAAGCGTAGAAATCCGCCCGTTGGGTATCGTTGAGATACATGGTGGCAAACACCGACAGCAGGAAGAAACGACACCAGAGTTTAGCTTTCCAATCATTGAGGGTGTGGGGTTGGGCCCGCATAATCGCATCAAAGAAATCCCCGTGGCGATTTTCGTCTTGGCACCAGTTCTCAAAGAATTCAAAAATGGGATAGATGCAATCGTTGGGGTTTTGCTCCAAATGGCGATAGATGGTGATGTAACGCCAATAGCCAATTTTTTCCGAAAGATAAGTGGCGTAGAAAATAAACTTGGGCTTAAAGAAAGTATATTTACGACTCTTGGTCAAAAAGCCCAAATCTAAGGACAGGTTAAAGTCCGACATGGCTTTGTTGAGGAATCCAGCATGGCGGGCTTCATCCCGGGACATGAGGTTAAAGCATTCCGCCAACAGGGGATTTCTATTTTTTAAACGACGGCCCAACTCTTTATAGAGCAGGAAGCCGGAAAATTCTGCGGTGCAGGAACGTTCCAGGAATTCCACAAACAATTGGCGTTTTTCACCGTCGATGTGATCCCAAGACTTATCAAATAATTCATTGCGAACAAAGTGATGGCGATTGTAGTCCACCCGAAATTCTTCAAGGATGGCCCTCAGTTCGTCTTCGTTGGGAGAAATGTCCATTTTTGCCACCTCGTCGAAGTCGGTGGTGTAAAAACGGGGGGTGAGGATGGTTTCCTTGGCGGGAGCCTTGACACCGGGGCGGATTTCATCAAATCCAGGCTTTTCGAGGGTATTAACCATAAAGTTGTTTAAAATAATTTCCTTAACAAAGTTTGCTCGCCATCAAAGCCAACGGGCAAAAGGTACTGCCTAGTGTAACAAGGGTTGAAACGGGGTTTCTAGGAAGGTGGAGCAAATGTTACAAACTGTTACGTCTTTCCACACTTTGGAGGACTTTTGCGGTAGTTACCCCCGTTGTTGTCTATACCAATCAATGGTGTTTTTCAATCCTTCCCGCAGGGACATCTGGGCCTCAAAGTTAAATTCCGCTTTGGCTTTGGTGGTATCCAAACAGCGGCGGGGCTGGCCATTGGGTTGATCGGTTTCCCAAATAATTTCCCCGTCGAACTCCATTAATTCGCAGATTAGTTCCGTTAAATCCTTGATGGAAATCTCAAAATTGGTGCCTAGGTTAACGGGATCTGCCTTGTCGTAGGCTTGGGTACCCATAACAATACCCCGGGCCGCATCGGTGGAGTAGAGAAATTCCCTGGTGGGACTGCCATCGCCCCACACGGGTAATTGTTTGTCTCCCTTTTGTTGGGCTTCGTAAACCTTGTGAATTAAGGCGGGGATAACGTGGGAACTACGGGGATCAAAGTTATCTTCCGGGCCGTAGAGATTCACTGGCAAAAGATAAATACCGTTGAAACCGTATTGCAAACGGTAGGATTCCAGTTGTACGAGCAGGGCTTTTTTGGCTACGCCATAGGGGGCGTTAGTTTCTTCTGGGTAACCGTTCCATAAATCCTCTTCTTTAAAGGGAACGGGGGTAAATTTGGGATAGGCGCAGATAGTACCTACACAAACGAATTTTTTCACCCCTGCTTGATAGGCGGCATGGATTAACTGAACCCCCATCATTAGGTTGTCGTAGAACAATTCGGCGGGTTTTTCTCGGTTTAAACCGATGCCCCCCACATGGGCCGCTAGGTGAATAATAATGTCTTGGTTTTCCGCCGCCCTTTGACAGGCCTCCGCTTGCCGCAGGTCACAGTCTTTGGAACGGGGAATGGTGATTTTTTGGCGATCGCCACCGGCCGCAATTAGTTGGGCAACGACTTGTTTACCGAGGAAACCGGCCCCACCGGTGACCAGAATACGTTGGTTTTCTAAGGAAAGCATGGTTGGTTAGGGAAAAATAATAGGTTAAGGAAAAGTTAGCCCAGTCTTTGGGTGCCCCCTAAATTCGCCAAAATTAGGGGACTAGGGGGAATCGCTAAACACCTTTTTGAGGTGGTGGTTGGCATAGTCAGCGAAGATTAATCGACAGCACGGCCATTCTGACCCCGAATAAAAGCCATATCCTGGGCCATTAACTCTTTAACCCTTTCCGTCTGGTTAGGGGAAGTTAAACCCAACACGCTCAAGTCCGCTTCCACCATTAAATGGACTAATTCGGTAAAGGTAACGGAGGGTTTCCAGCCCAGTTGCGTAGAAGTTTTGGTGGGATCGCCAATTAACAAATCCACTTCGGCGGGGCGCAAATACCGCTCATCAAAGGCAACATAATCCTGCCAGTTAAGGTTGACGTAACCAAAGGCAATTTCCAAAAATTCCTTTACCTCATGGGTTTCCCCTGTGGCCACCACATAGTCATCGGGTTGTTCCTGTTGCAACATAGCCCACATGGCCCGCACATAATCCTTGGCGTAGCCCCAATCCCGCTTGGAATCGATATTGCCCAAATATAATTTCTTCTGGGTGCCGGCCACAATTCTGGCGATCGCCCTGGTGATTTTGCGGGTTACAAAGGTTTCTCCCCGGCGGGGGGATTCATGGTTGAACAAAATACCGTTACAAGCAAACAAGTTGTAGGATTCCCGGTAATTGACCGTTTGCCAATGGGCATAGACCTTGGCACAGGCGTAGGGACTACGGGGATAAAAAGGGGTGGTCTCCTTTTGGGGGATATCCTGCACTTTGCCAAACATCTCCGAGGAACCAGCTTGGTAAAATTTCACCTCAATGCCGGTGCGTTGTTGATAATCCCGAATGGCTTCCAATAAACGTAAGGTTCCCATTCCCACCGAATCCACCGTATATTCCGGTGAGTCAAAACTTACCCGCACATGGGATTGGGCCCCCAGATTATAAATTTCCGTCGGCTTTACCTCTTCTAAAATGCGGCGGAGGGTAGTGCCGTCGGTCAAATCACCATAGTGCAGTCGGAGGTTGGCATCAGGATTATGGGGATCGACGTAAAGATGATCAATGCGATCGGTGTTAAAAGTGGAAGTACGGCGAATAATGCCATGGACTTGGTAGCCCTTTTCCAATAACAACTCGCTTAGGTAGGAACCATCCTGGCCGGTGATGCCCGTCAGCAAAGCAACTTTAGACTTAGACATTATTTACTTTTCCCAATGACCCAAAAATACATCCCCCTAAAAATATCAGAGTCTTACCCTTCCAAGGCGATCAACCTGGTACTCAATTCAATAGGGGAACTTATCCCAAGCGTTGATGGCAAATCTGTCCAATGTATCTGGTTTTAAATTTCAGGAGCACTCAGTTTTTCCATGGATAGCTGGGCCGCCTGACGCACTTGGGGATGGTCATCTCGACAGAGAAACGCAACCGCAGAAAGACTTTGGTCACAGGGTAAATTGCCCAAGGCCTCCGCTAACCGTTGCCGAATCAGCCAATCTTCATGGGAAGCGAAGGCTAGAATTGCTTCCACCGCCTCAATGGCACCGATTTCCCCCAGGGCGGCGATCGCCGCTTGTTGCACCACCGTTTCTGCACTTTTGAGGGCTTCCAGTAACACCTGTTGGGCCCGAATATCCTTTAAGTTTCCCAGGGCCACCGCCGCACTAAACCGCACCAACCATTCCGTATCTTCATAAAAAGCACGACACAGAGGTTGGAAAGCCCGTTCATCTTCCAGGTAGCCCAAAGCTCCGGCGGCATCGGCCCGGATGCCATAATCCTCATCGGTTTCTAGGAGTTTGACCAGAATGGGATAACATTCTTCTGTTTGTTTGATGCCCAGGGCAAACACCGCCATGGAGCGCACCTGCAACATCTCGTCATTGAGGACTTTTTTAATCAGGGGAACCGCCTCTTCCCCGGAATATCCCCGCAACGAAGCCAATGCAATCATGCGATCACGGGAATTGGAACTTTCTAGTTGACTGGAAATTTGCTCTAGGCTCGGGGCTGTCATTGGCTGATTATGAGAATTTATGCCGTCATTGTAACAAAACTTTATTAATTCCAGGGATGGGAAATTTCCCTGGCGATCGGTAAACCCTCCACCGGAAAGTTTTGCCAGGGGAGCCTAATCCCTTAAACTTTCTTAATATAGTTTGTCCCCTGGGGACAGGAGGAAAATTTCTGTGACCATTACCTTTGTCAAAGAGCAAAAAGATGTTGTGGTGGCCCAGGGAGCAAACCTAAGGGAAAAGGCCCTGCAAAATGGCGTCGATATTTATACCCTGAAAGGGAAATTAATGAATTGTGGGGGCTACGGCCAATGTGGCACCTGTGTGGTGGAAATCACAGAGGGCATGGAAAACCTCTCTCCCAGAACGGCCTTTGAAGAAAAAGTATTGCGGAAAAAGCCAGAAAGTTTTCGCTTGGCCTGCCAAACATTAGTTAATGGCCCCGTTAGTGTCAACACCAAGCCGAAGGGTTAATCAACCCCTTTAGATTTCACCCAAAAAATAATTCCCCATCTTTTGCCCTATTGGCTCGGTGGGGATTTTTTTCAAAACTCGAAAATCTTCAGGCAACGGCGATGACTTTGCCATTTAATTCGTGGCCCCACCAAGGGCTGTTGTAGGCGGGGGTTTGCATTGCTCCCCGCTTAACAGTCCAGGGAGTTTGGGGATCAAAAAGAATTGGACGGACATTGTCCGGGGATAGACCTAAACAACGGAGGGCATTGGTGCTTAGGGCTGGCCAAAGTTGCCCTGGGGTTAACTGGCCGCTTTCCACTAGATTGTGCCAAAGACAGGGCAAAATTAGTTCGTAACCGATCGCCCCTGGGGGAGTTTCGGCAAAGGTTTGGGTTTTTTCTTCGTAGGTGAAGGCCTGGTGATCCACCGCAATGGCATCGATGACGCCGGTTTTAATCGCTTCAATGAGGGCCAAACGATCGGGTTCATTACCCAAGGGAGGATCAAAACGTAAATTGGGATCATAGCGGGAACTGTGGGGCGGTAAACCATTGGCGATCGCCTCATTGCTCAGAAGAAGGTGGTGCCAGTTGACGCTGGCGGTGAGGTTCAAACCCTGGGCTTTGGCTTGGCCCACTAACTCCACTCCCCGGGCGGTGGAAATACGCATTAAATGCACTGGGGTGGGGTAGTGGGGTAGTAATTCCAACAAACTGGCGATCGCCGCCGCTTCCGACATCACTGGATCCGGGGGCAAACCCAACTGGATCGCCAAAGCCCCTTCCCGCATCACCCCATTGCCCCGTAAAACACCATTGAGGGGCACTAGGGCCAAAGGTTTTTGCCACATGGCTCCGTACTCTAAAGCCCGTTGCAATAACCGCCAGTCTTGGATTGTCCCCCCATCGCTAAAACCAACTACTCCGGTTTCCGCCAATTCTCCCCAATCCGTTAACTGTTTACCCTGGTTAGCCTGACTAACACTGCCCCACCAATGGCAACGGGGTCGGGGGCCGGAAAAATGCTCTAATTGTTGCTCCCACCAGCGCAATGTTTGGGGTTTATCCAACGCCGGTTCCGTATTGGGCAAAATGCCAATGTCCGTAAATCCCCCGGCGATCGCCGTTTTTAATAATTGGGCTAAGGTTTCCCGATCTTCGTGCCCTGGTTCACCGCTATAGCTGTAGAGATCCACCAGCCCTGGGGCCAGAAGTAAATTTTCCCCAGAGATGGTAATGGAATCCGCCGGTATCTGTTGGGGGTCGGGGTCAATGGCCACAATGGTTTTTCCCTGTACCAAAACCGTCCCTCGTTTTTCTCTCCAATCCCCGGGATCGAGGTGACAAACCTGCGTTATATAATGCGTTTCCATTAATCCTCTAGAGGGCGATGTCGCCAAAATTCCCCTAAAAATCCTAGCAAAAATGGGTGATGGACTTCCTAACAATCCGGGCTAACTGTTCCGCACTGTCCAACGTCGCTAATTGAGAAGCTGAGTCGGCCATTTGCGCTAGTTTATCCGGCGACTGCAGTAAAGTAAGACCCGCCTGTTCCAAGGCCTCAACGGTTAAGGATTTTTGTTCAAACACCAACGCCGCCCCGGCCTGTTCAAATGTCTGGGCGTTAAACATTTGGTGATTTTCCGCCGCAAAGGGATAGGGAATCAAAATTGAGGGGGTATGGGTAACGGCTAATTCCGTAAGGGTGCCCGCCCCGGCCCGACTAACTGCTAGTGTCGCCCTCTGCAATAACCCCGCCATATTGTCAAAAAAAGGTAGGGCCAAATAATGGTCATGGCTAAATGTTTCCGTGGCCGGGTCATTTTTTCCGGTGAGATGGACAATAAAAGCCCCTGCCCCAACCCAAGCGGGAACGCAACTCCGTACCTTTTCGTTCACCGTTACCGCCCCCTGGGAACCACCGGCAATAACTACTAAACGTCGTTCTGGGGGGATATCCAACTCTAAAGGTTGGGGCTTCTGAAACTGTTGTCGTACAGGGGTGCTAATCCACTGGGTTCGGCAATTGGGCAGATATTGGGCTGTGCCCCGGAAGCCGATCGCCACGGTATGGCACCAACGACCAAGCCAGGTGGTAACTTTACCGGGGATGAAGTTGGACTCGTGGAAAACTACGGGAATTCCGCATAACTTGGCCGCCAAGATCGCCGGAGCGGCAATGTAGCCCCCGGTGGTGCACACTCCATCAATGCCCTGGGTTTTGATTAACTTCCTAACGGTGAACACCGACCGCACCAAGTTCCAAAATACTTTGATTGTTTTGAGGCTGGGACGACCCTGGAATCCTTCCACCGGAATAGTCTGGAGTGGATATTCCTTGGGTACTAACGTTGTTTCCAGGCGATCGGGTACCCCCAACCAGGTAATTTCATAGTCCGGCAATTGCTGGGCAGGCCAAAGCGGGGAAAAGATGTCCTCCTGTACCACTAGCGGCGATCAGCAAACGAATCTGTTCAGTCATTGAAAAAAAGTTAGTTTAGAACAAAAATTGCCGGTGGTTGGGTTGCCGAATTTATAGGATTGGCCTTGGGGCTAAACATAACGGGCTGGCTGATATCACGGCTCTACTCTACCATCGGATCTGGTTTTGGTCGCAATACATCCTTGATAGCCAATCAAAACCATCCGTTACAATTGGAGCTGAGTATGGGGCTCAACTTGTTATCCCTATTGCCATCCACTGTCCTAACAGTGTTGCTGATTACCGTTGCCTTCCTGAGGTTTTATGACCAAACCGACTTTGAATTCCTCGGCATCATCGCCCATCCCCGCGTCTGGAGCAACCGATTCACCGTGGCGGCCGTCTTGGCTACATTGGCTAATCTCGGCGTTGAGTGGAACCGTAGAAATAGAGAAACAAACCGCTTGGCTCAAGAAACACAACGAAGAAATGAGGAAGCACAACGAAGAACTGAGGAGGAGCAACGCAGAACTGAGGAAGCACAACGCAGAATCGAGGACGACCAACGCAGAACTGAAGATGCTCGAAGAAGAGCAGAGGAAGCGGGAAGAGCAGAGTCTGATCGCCTTGAGGCAAGAGAACGAGAAGCTCGCCGAACTCGAATTGAAACTCGATGCCATATTGCCGAAATACAATTTCAGCTCGACCCTTCAGAACAAAACAGAAAATCTTTAAGGGATATTCTGGCTGTCCTAGCGGAGTACGGAGAAATACTTTAGCGCCCTTAGCTCTCTCTGGTTAAAGTGCTTCAAATTCCGCACTAGACCATCGCCCTGTGGGGAGATAAATTCCCCCGTAATCTTGGATTTTAGCTGAGCCCATGCGGTACAACCAAGCTTTTCCCATTACTTTTCCTTGGGGATTAAAGATATCTTCCCACAAACGTTCATAGACGTTTAGCTGGGAATCTCTCCCCGGTTTGTAATCTTCCAAATCGTCCAAGTCAGCGAGGGAAAAGCCCGTGGGAAAAGTAAGGCAATAGCCCCAAACTTTGTCGTCCCCTTCACATACCCCCGGATAGCCAAAGTGACTGAGATGGTAAATTTTACCGAGCACATAGCCTGCCGCTGGTGGCTTAATTTGGCTTTGGCAGTAGGGTTTGTGGTTACATTCCCCTGGCATTAGGGTGCCATACACAAATACTTTGACTGTCACCTCTGGTTTCCCCCTAGACCCTTTGAATTGAGCCTATCAAACATTACTAAGTTGAGACACCTGTTTGTCTAAATCTGCCATGTTCTTCCGGTGTGGAATCTGCATTTGGTCAAATCTGGAAATTTAAATGATCCCCGTGTTGCCCTATCAGATTGTCCAGTGCTACTGCAAAAAAACGTTTTCTTCTCTCTGAATTTTCCCGGAACAATACCGTAAATCGAAGATTTTTGGTTAATCGTCATCCTCTGGAGATAGGGGCTGTTGGGCGGCGTGTCTCACAAAAATAACATGGACTGTTTGTTCAGTAATGGTAAAAAGGATTCGGTAAATATTTTTTCCTTTGCCATAGATAAGCTGTCGGATTTCTTCTTCAAAAAAATTGTTCTCAAAGGCAAGGGGAAAGCGGAAGGGCATTTGCTCTAGGGACAGAATTGCTTTGTAGAGTCCTTCTAGCCAACTCCGGGCTTGACGGGAAGAGTAGTTACTCATCCAGAAATAGGCTTCTTTGATTCCTTGCTCTGCCGAGGGCTGGATGATGACTTGATATTTTCCATCCATTAAATTCCATCCAGTTGGTCAAACATTTCTCGGAAGAAAGTTTCTGCGGTTTTACCTTGTCCTTCTTTCATTTGGTCTAGTCCACGTCCAATGCCTTTGAGGGTTTCGATCAGCTCAGCGGCGTTAAGGAGGGCTTGGTAGGATTCAGCATCTTGGACAATGAGCTCGGCTTTACCGTTAATAGTTAGGACTAGAGGGTGTTTGGTCCGCTTGAGATTTTCAACTAGTTCGGTGGTGTTACGTTTGAATTCGGTTAGGGAACGGATGTCTTTTGTGAGGTCAAGCATGGTTAAAACACTTAATACGCATTTAATTATATGCTAGCCTGGTTTTAATCATTGAGGTAATCAATTCGGGCGTTTTGTTTAAAGTGAACTATCGCTGAATTAGAGATTACGGCGTGGGCTTCCTATCTAATAGCTTGCACAGCAGTAGAGGACTTGCATCCTCATAGCAGACTGGGATTTCTCCTAACTACGTTTAAACTTTTTCAAGAGGCGATCGCCGAGTAAATCCACTTCTGGCACTTTGGCAAAGGCGACCCCTACGGCAAATACCACCAGGATGATGGAGGACATGGTTAACACTTCCAAAATATTTTCCACCAGACTATCTACTCCCCAAAGTTTTTGCCAGAGCATACTACCCTGCCATCCCGCTCCACTGGCGATCGCCGTAATAATGATAAGTTTGCCAAAGTCGATGGCCCAACCCCGGAGATTTAGCCCCAATAGTCGGCGGTTAAGCATCCAGATAAAAATAGCCATGGAAAAAAGATTGACCCCCACCGTGGCCATGACGATGCCCACCGTGCCAAAGGGTTTATAAAAAAGAAAATCCAATAGCCCATTCAAAAAAATGTTGAACATACTCACCCTAAAGGGACTATTCCCATCCCCCAGGGCATAGAATACCCGCACCAACACGTCCCGACCTAGGTAGAAAAACATGCCCAAGCCATAGGCCGCTAAAACCGGAGCGACGGCATCGGCCGCTTCTGCGTTAAAGGCCCCCCGTTCATAAATTACCTGGACAATGGGAATGGCTAAGCCCACCAAAATGGCGGTGAGGGGCAACATGGTCAGGGCGCTCAGCATTATCCCCTGGCGAACACGCAACCTTAATTCTGGCCAATCCTTGGGATCGGCCAACCGGGAAAACACCGGTAAAAATGGCACCAAAATCATGTTGGAAATAATTCCCAGGGGGGTAAGGGCCACAAAATTGCCATAACGCATGGCCGCCGCCGCATTGGGAATAAAGGAAGCAAAGAAAAGATTGGTAGCAAAGTTGATGTACAGCATCCCTGAAGAAAGGGTGGCGGGAATCATCACCTCTAAAACGTCTTTTACCCCCGGTAGGGAAAAGTTAAACCGCATTCGTAATTTGCCCATACCGGCCTTAGCCTGGGGAATAATCTGAGCTAACCATTGCAACACGGCCCCGGCCATGGTTCCCCCCGCCAAAAGCAGGGAGCCCAGTAACCAGAAAGGTTGGGTATTTAATTGGTCTCCCAGTTGCCAGGCTGCTACCCCCAAGCCCAGGATGACAGTGATGCTAGAAAGGAGGGGGCTAATACTAGGTAACCAATATTGATCCGCCGCATTCAATGTGCCAAAGCCGATGCCAATCAAACCGGACAGCAGGGCCATGGGGGCCATGATCTGCAATTGTTGAACGGCAATGTGCCTGGTCTGGGGTTCTAAACCAGGGGCAAGAATATCGATGAATAGCCCAGCTCCGACAACTAAAATTACCGTTACCAGTAACAACACGGCACTAACTAGGGTGGTTACGGTTTCCACTAAGGGGGCCGCCTCTTCCCGACTCCGTTTGGACAGTACGCTCACCAAGGCACTGTGGAAAGGGCCATTGATGCCCCCCAGCAAAATGAAGAGAAAACCGGGGATAACGTAGGCGTAGGCGTAGGCGGTGACCACCGTTCCCACCCCAAAAGCGGCGGCGATGATCTGTTCCCGCAATAGGCCGAAAATTTTGCTGACTAAGGTGGCGATCGCCACAATACCGGCAATGTTAGCGAGGGAACGGGAAGATTTATCAGGCTGAGACACGGGGCAGTTTTCAATGGATCAAGGGGCCATTATCGAGGAAGAGCGGATGAACAGCCTAATCTTTTCTGGGTTTCCCCATCCCCCACTAAACTTTGATTCCTACCTTGAAGCATCCTGCCATTGAAATGGATAGCAAGAACTAACTTCGAGCCTGGTTTACAAGGCTGAAAATGGCAGTTAATCCGTCCCCCAGCCGAGAATTGGTTAGTAGAACATTAGGCAAGCTATCCTGTTAGGCGTTGGCTTTAACGAGAAACTCCATGTTTGCCTTACCTCAATCCGGCGATCGTCGTGGGGAAATCATTAAAATCCTCCTCAGCAACGGCTGGGACTATATGAATGGCCTGTTAACCATGGGCAAGGTGGGGGAACCGCAAATCCCCACCCCGGAGGTGTTAACCAAAATTCTGACGGAGTTGGGGCCGTTCTACATCAAATTAGGCCAACTACTCAGCACCCGCCCCGATCTACTGCCCCCCCGGTATATCAATGCCCTCACTGCTTTGCAGTCCAATGTCCCTCCGGTGCCCTGGCCGTTAATCGAAGATTTACTGCAACGGGAATTTCCCCAGCCTTTGGGGGAAACTTTCCAGGAAATTAATCCTGACCCCATTGCCGCTGGCTCCATTGGGCAAATCCATAAAGCAGTTTTGCTCACCGGGGAAATCGTCGCCATTAAGATAAAACGTCCGGGCATTGATGTCATTGTGGAGCAGGATAGTTTACTAATTAAGGATGTGGCGGAATTAATTTCCCTCACGGACTTTGGTCAGAATTACGACATTGTTAAGTTAGCCGATGAATTTACCCAAACCGTTAAAGCAGAACTGAATTTTGATACGGAAGCGAACTATACCGATACTCTGCGGAAAAACTTAGCAAAAACCACTTGGTTTGACCCTACCCAATTGGTAATTCCTAAGGTTTATTGGGAGTTGACAAATCAAAAATTCTTAGTATTGGAATGGTTAAATGGGGTACCAATCTTAACGGCGGATTTAACCCAACCCCCGAGCGAAAAAGCCATTGAAGAACGCAAAAAAGAAATTACGACCCTTTTATTTCGGGCTTTCTTTCAACAACTCTATCTCGATGGATTTTTCCACGCCGATCCCCACCCCGGTAACCTGTTTTACCTAGAAGATGGCCGTTTAGCTTTAATTGATTGTGGCATGGTGGGTCGCCTCGATCCCCGCACCCGGCAATTGTTAACAGAAATGCTCCTGGCGATCGTCGATTTAGATGCCAAGCGTTGTGCCCAATTAACAGTGGAACTGTCGGAATCCGTGGGCCATGTCAATCTACAAAGGCTTGAGGTAGATTATGAACGCATGTTGCGGAAATATTACGACTTAAGTTTGTCGGAATTCAACTTCAGTGAAGTGGTTTATGAATTTCTCCGCATTGCTCGGGTCAACAAACTTAAAGTTCCCGCCTGTCTAGGACTTTATGCTAAATGTTTAGCCAATTTAGAAGGGGCGGGGCGGCAATTTAACCCTGAGCTAAATTTATTTACCGAAATTAATCCCCTCATCACCGATCTTTTCCGTCGGCAACTATTTGGCACAAATCCCTTGCAAACGGCTTTAAGAACGGTATTAGATCTTAAGGCTGTGTCCTTGAAAACTCCTCGGCAAATGGACGTATTGCTCGATCGCCTCACCACGGAAACCTTGCAATGGAATGTGCGGCTTGAGGGATTGGAGCCCATTCGTCGCACCATTGATAAATCGGCTAATCGTCTTTCTTTCAGCATTGTATTGGGTTCCTTGATTATGGGGGCCGCCATCCTCTCTACGGGCAATGATCAACAGTTAACATTGATTGCCAACATTCTCTTTGTAGCGGCTACGGTGATTGGTTTTTGGCTAGTGATTAGTATTCTGCGATCGGGAAGATTAAAATGAAAATTAGTGATTAATGAAACAATTTAAGCCCCATTGTTGGGGTGAAAGTAATCATAAATAGCCTGGGCTAACTGGGGCCAATGCCGGAAACAGTCTGTAATTGACTCACATTGGCCTCCCGGATATAGTCCAGGGAACGGAAGTGGGCCAGCAATTGTTTTTGCCTAGTAAAACCTAAACCAGGAATTTCATCCAAGCGCGATCGCCGACTTTGACTGAGCCTTTGTTGACGGTGGAAAGTAATAGCAAAACGGTGGGCTTCATCCCGCAAACGCCGCAACAATTGCACCCCTTCTTGGTCGGGATCGGTGGGTAGAGGCATGGGATTGCCCCGGCAGAAAAATTTCTTCCCGTTGTTTAGCCAAACTCACCACTGTAAACTTTCCTAGTAAATTCATTTCCGTGAGGACTTTCACCACCGCTGATAGTTGTCCTTTGCCCCCGTCAATCATGATTAAATCCGGTAAATCTTGAGCCGCTCCTGTTCCTTCTGCATGGGGGCGAAAACGACGGCTAATCACCTCTGCTAAGCTGGCAAAATCATCGGAATGACCAATTTTTACCGAAGGGTTTTTGATTTTATAATGGCGATAATATTGGGGAGCTGGCACTCCGTCGATAAAGACCACCTGGGAAGCCACTGCGTTGGAACCTTGGATGTGGGAAATGTCGTAACCTTCAATGCGTTTAGGTAAGTTATCTAATTCTAAAATTACCGCTAAATCTTCCAGGGAACTAACATTTTTTGCCGTTTGTTTTTGTAATCTTTCCAATTCGTAATTAGCGTTACGTTCCACCATTTCCAATAGTTCTGCCTTTCCCTGCCGTTGGGGGATATTAAAAGTAACTTTTCTGCCCCGTTGGGTAGTGAGCCAATCATTTAATAATTCGCTGTCGGGTAAAGCACAGGGGAGAATAATTTCACTGGGAATTTCCACCGCCTCCACCTGTTGATAATGCTGTTCCAACACCCGCTGTAATACTTCTCCTTTTTCTTCTACCGATACCACTCCGTCCGCAAAAAAGCCTAATCGACCCACTAAGCGACCGGCACGGATTTGAAAAAGTTGAATGGCACTAAGTACCCCATCACTGGCTACGGCGATGGCATCCCTGGAAATGGTGTCCTGGGGCAGGGACACTTTTTGGTCGGCGTTGAGTTTACCGAGGGAATTAATTTGATCTCGAATTAGGGCCGCCTGTTCAAACTTTAAATCCTCGGAAGCTTTCTCCATTTGTTGGTTCAGCAATTGGCTTAGCTCCTGGGTTCTGCCTTGGAAAACCATGGCTACTTTCTGTAAAGTTTGGCGGTAATCTTCTGGGGTAATTAACTCCTGACAAACCCCTGGACAGCGACCAATATCGTAATTTAAGCAGGGACGATTTTTAAACAGAGGTTGACGACGTTGGCGCAGGGGGAAAATACGCTGTACTAATCTTAAGGTTTGTCGTAAACTAAAGCTGTCCACATAGGGCCCATAGTAACGATCTTTTGCTTTAGTTAACCGTCTTTTTCTGGTAATAAAAATCCGGGGATAGGTTTCTGACCAAGTAATGCAAACGTAGGGATATTTTTTGTCGTCTTTTAATAAAACGTTGAAGTGGGGTTGATGTTGTTTAATTAAATTCGCTTCCAGGGCTAGGGCTTCTGCTTCCGTGTCGGTAACTATAAATTCAATATCCGCCACCTGTTCCACCATCAGAGCAATGCGGGGACTGTGGGGCTGGGAGTCTCGGAAATAGGATCTGACCCTAGTACGCAGTTTTTTGGCTTTGCCGATGTAGAGAATTTCCCCCTGGCGATCGCCCATGAGATAAACTCCGGGATCCTGGGGAATTTCCTTAAGGCGTTGTTCTAATAAATCCGGTTGTTGAACTAGAGGCGCAGGGGAAACGGTGGCAACCATTGATTAGGGGTGAGTGAATTGGCTATCACGATTTGATTATACGGGAGATTTCGGAAGACTCTGACTTGATTAATTTTTCCTCGAGCATCCAATAGTTACAGTTGAGGACGATATACCCACCGTCTGACTGCTGATTTTAGTAAACGACTGGAGCGATGACGTATTTTACGCACAGCGACCACAAGTTCTGTTTCTCTTATTTCGTAAATAATACGATATATTCCCTGGGAACCTATATTTAACCCATCCCCTGTCAGTTTAATACAGCCTTCACCTCTGGGGTTAATTGCCAAACCATCAATTTTTAAAAGGATTTTATTAACATCGCTGTTGGAATAATCCTAGATCTTCGGCAACGGATTGTTTAAAGGTAATTTTATATTTATGCCATGAACTTTCTAGGTCATTGATCAAAGCTTCATAGCTCAATTCTGGCTCATCCTGTCCGTTCAGCTAAGGCCTCCAAATCCTCTTGATCTTCAGACATTAGTAATCGCACCGCCTCATCAATGATTTCTGATATGGAAACATGGGACGAAGCGGCTTCATTTTCAGAATGCTTGGTGAATAGATGGCTCTGAAAGCCTAAGACATTTTGCCGATCTTTTTGATTGAACTCCCATGGCAGGACTGTTAAACGGCTAAACAACTATTTAACATTTGTAGCGTTAAAACATCACAACATTACAGCTGTTCATAATGGATATAGTTGTCAACAAATAGTATGCAAACCTGCGTGAGAGAAAGTAAGCGGTACATCATTGAACAGGAGACTTTACAATGATGGCTATGGAATCTTGGTTGGGGACAATGGTTGGTGTAGGGATAGTTACTGTTGCTTCTCGTGCCAGCCCTAGCCCAAACCCAACCATTATTTTTGGCCTATCCGCCCCAAAATCATCAGACCAGTAGCCCCACTATTTTCTTTATTGGTTCCGCTGCTCCAGGCACAACGGTAACCCTCAATGGCCAGGTGATTGAGCGCAGTGGCCAGGGCAACTTTGCGCCGGTTATTCCCTTAAATATGGGGGAAAATAAGTTTGTATTCCAAGCCGGTGCCGATCGCCTTGAACGCACCATTACCCGCCTTGCCTCCGGGCCGAATTTACCCCCCAATGGCGGTTTTGCCCCCGGTTCCCTCGGCCCCGCCGTGCCCATCAGTCGCCTGCCGGGGGAACCTATTTGCTTTACGGCGATCGCCCCCACTTCAGCGCAGGTTACGGTTCAACTGGCAGGGCAGACCATTCCCCTCACCCCCCAGGGCAACGTGGTACAACTACCGGCCAATAACACCATTTTGCACGGAGAAAATCAGCCCAAAGTGACGGCGGCGGAGCAATATAAAGGGTGTCAAAAATTTAGCGCTGGGCAACTTCCCACCGTGTTAGGTACTCCTGAATTTAATTTGCAATGGCGGGGGCAAAATTTAACTACCCCCGGCCCTGGTAGTGTCACCCTACTCAATGGCGATCGCCCCCAGGTGATTGCAGTTACTAGTCAGGGCGGGGTAGCCCGCACAGGGCCTGGCACCGACTATTCCCGGTTAACCCCCTTGCCCCAGGGGAGCCAAGCCAGCGTCACCGCCCAGGACGGAGATTGGTTGCGGTTGGACTATGGAGCTTGGATAAAAGCCGATGAAACCAGCACCTTACCCAGCCAGGCTCCGCCCCGTTCCATTATCCGCAGTGTGGGTTATCAAGTTGTTGGCGATCGTACTGAAATGCGTTTTCCGTTGCAATTGCCGGTGCCGGTGACCGTACATCAAACAGAAACCGGTTTTACCTTAAGCCTTTACAACACCACCGCCCAAACTGACACCATTCGCCTCGATAATGACCCAGTTATTCGGAATTTAACCTGGGAACAAACCAGTCCAGATCGCATTGATTACTACTTTACTTTTCACACCGATCAACAGTGGGGTTATGATCTGCGCTATGAAGGCAAAACTTTAATTTTGTCCTTCCGCCATCCCCCCCGCATTCCTGCCCAAAAAGGGGATTTAAAAGGGGTAAAAATCCTCTTAGATCCGGGCCATGGCGGCACTGAATTCGGTGCTGTTGGCCCCACCGGTTACCCAGAAAAAGAAATTAATCTACTCATTTCCCAGCGCTTAGCTAATAAGCTAAAAGCCCAGGGAGCTAATGTTCACCTCACCCGCACCAGCGATGAATTTGTTTCCCTCGGCGATCGCCAAACACAGATTACCCAGGTGCAACCGGCGATCGCCCTTTCCATCCATTACAATGCTTTGCCCGACAGCGGTGATCCCAATCAAACCGATGGCATTAGCGTGTTTTGGTACAATGCCCAGTCAGCGGACTTAGCGAATTTTTTACAGCGGTATTTGGTGGAAAATTTAAACCGCAATTCCCACGGCGTTTATTGGAATAACTTGGCCTTAACCCGCCCCACCGTGGCCCCAGTGGTGTTACTAGAATTGGGTTTTATGATCAGTCCCCAGGAATTTGAATGGATTACCAACCCCCAGGCCCAGGAACAATTGGTCAATACCCTAGCGGCGGGCATTACAGAATGGTTAGACCAAAAACGTTGAATCTACTTCCACAAAATTTCCCGCTTCGTTTAAGTACCAACTTCTGCTGGTGGTAAAACTTCCCTGCTTCCCGGCGGCGATGAGGTAAACGTATTCTGCCCAGGCAATGGCCCGGTCAAATTCTGACGGTATGGGTTGGCCATCGGGGTGGGAATGGTAAATGCCGATAATGCTCAAATTTCTTTGACGACAATCCTTTTGGGCCGCTAGCAAAACCTGGGGATTAATGGCAAAGCGGTTGAGCCTACTTCCTTGGGCATAATCCTGGGGAAATTCCTCTATGTCTCCCCAACAATTGGCCGTTGGCTGTACTTCTTTAACCTGCCAATGGCGCTCCCGCAGAGAGCCGCTTGATGGCGTATCGTTTTTATTAATAATTACCTGGCCCAATAGCAAACCACAACACTCTTCGGGATAACAAAGTTCACCGTGGTCGTATATCTGCTTTTGTTGGGCTTGGCTAAGGCTAATGTGGGTAACCATAGGGTTCAAGACTTGAATAGCCAACGCCAGAGGGGATGACTGGGGCCAATTTTACGAATTCTGGCGGTGCCCCGGATGAGCTTATTGCGTTCCTTAATGGATAAGCCCCAAAGAATATGGCAACTCTCCCGGAGTAGCACTGCCCCCGTAAAACCGATGCCAGCAAAGAGGGTAAAGGCAGGCATTAACTGAAAGGCAAACCCATAACGAATAGCAACCCAGGTGAAATTTTTTTGTAACAGGTCAATATCTTCCCGAAATTGCCAGATAGACCAAGGAATTATGGTCACCCACAGCACCGCCACCACCATCCATCGGCTATAAACCCCCGCTTGATAGAGACGATAGGCCGGTTTACTTAAACATTTTTCGGGCATTAAACGGTGGGCCATGGCCAATTTTTTCAGCACCAATTATCCACGTTGAACATGGGTCAAATTCTAACCACCGATGCCCAAACGTAACGCCCAATTGGGACTAAAGGGAATCAGGGTTAGTAACATCAATAGTAGAGCAAATAAACCCAAACCAGCCCTGGTGTCGTCGGGTTCCGTCAATTCGTTTAAACTGGGTCGTTCCAATTGTCGTTGCAAAAACAAAACTACGATGAGCCAATAGAGGGGAATGGGATTGGCGGGATTAAACAGGGAAATAACCCCCAAAATAATCAGGGAAGCAATGGTGGTGCGGCGGGCCACTTTACGGCCGTAGATGGCTTGGATAATGCGACCACCATCTAGTTGACCGGCGGGTAATAAATTTAAGCCGTTGATGACCAAACCCAGCCAGCCGAGGACGGTGAGGGGATGCACCGCCACAATGTTACTGGTTAAGGCTTTTCCTAAAATTAACTTGGCGACTGTGCCCACCAGTAGGGAACCCTGCAAAAATTGCACCGGCAGTTGAAAAAGACTGTTTTCCCCCGATAGTAATAGTCCCACAACCAAAAAGATTAACGAGACTAATCCCCCCAAGGCCGGCCGGCGATCGCCACGTCAAATAAAGCGTTGCGGTTAGGCAAGAGGGATTCAAAGCGGGTAATGGCGCCAAAGGAACCAATCTGCCAGTTGGGGAGGAAAAAGGGCCAGCTCAGGCGCACGTCCCATTTTTTTGCCTGCCAAAGATGACCCAACTCATGGGCAATTAAAATTATTCCCACGGCGATCGCCAAGGGGACTGCTTCTTGCACCCGTTGCCAATTATCCACCAGGTCAAAGCCCAGCAGAGCCGCACTCGCTTCCAAGGTGGTCGCAATGGTGGCCACCAATAAAACCACTGCCAAATTTTTCTGGGCCAGGGTGCTGGGTTGGGGATCATTGCTACTGGGTAAAATCACCACCACCGGACGGTCTTCACTGCCTTCCACCAGAAATAAGCGGTATTTGTCCCCCATTAAGTCCTTCAGTTTGGCGGACAGTTTACCGAAAGCTTCCTCCGCCTCCGTTCGTAAATTGCCCTTAAAAATGGCCCCTTCCTGGTAGGCAATGGTCTCCGTGGCAAAAAAGCTATCAATGCTAAAAATGCCTTTGATAATGGCCAAATCTTCCGGGGGAATGGGGTAGGTTTCTTCCTCGGGGGACTTTGGTAGGTCGATAGCACTGACGTCGCCCCCTTCCTCCTGGCTGTTTTGCAAACTTTGTAACCGTTGGGCCGCCTTTTGGCGCAACAATTCCCCTTGTCCTTCCTCCCGCATTTGTCGGCCAAGGTAGATATAAATCCCCGCCGACACCAACAACAGAATCAATACCGCCGGTAAACTCAGGGATAAACCAAAGCTAAATAATACGAAGTACAGCAACCAGGGGGCCATCAGCACCACCGACTGCAACCAAGCCAGTTTACCCAATTTGCCGAAGGGTTTAGCTCGCCGGTAGCCCCACACCAGCACCCCGATCGCCAGGGCAAAAATAAGGAAGATGGTGGGGGTTAATATTTGATCTAATGTAATGGGCATAAATCAGGCAGTGCAAAAAATAATTCAGGCGATCGAAACAAAATTTTTGAAGACAGGGGGAAAATGGGCAACTAAAGACCGAAAGCTACAGATTAGCCTTTTCTTCCAAGGCTTGCCGTAAATTACCCCCATGGCGATCCAGGTGGGCCTCCGCCACTTCCGCCGTTAACCCAGACCAGTGCATTAGCAATCCCAACTTAACCTTTTGGCCGCTGGCAGAGAGTAATTTAACTGCTTCCTCCCGATCCAGACTGGTTAAATCCTGCAAAATTCTCACCGCCCGGTCTTCTAATTTGCGGTTGGTGACGGCCACATCCACCATGCGATTGCCATAGACCTTGCCCAATTTGACCATGGCCCCGGTGGAAAGAATATTCAAAGCCATTTTGGTCACCGTCCCCGCCTTCAAACGGGTGGAACCAGCAACAATTTCGGGCCCCGTTAACAGGCGAATATTGACATCGGCCCGGCGAGGGGCTTGGGCTTCGGGAACACAGGCAATAAAAATAGTTTTTGCCCCCCGGGACTGGGCCGCATCCAAAGCACCGTGGATGTAGGGCGTAGTTCCCCCAGCGGTGATACCCACCACCACATCTAACTGGGTAATACGATGGTCGGCGATCGCCTGGGCTCCATCTTCGGCAATATCCTCTAAACCTTCGGAACTGCGGAGTAAAGCACTAGCTCCCCCGGCCAAAATGCCCTGGACTAAATCCGGGGGCGTACAAAAAGTGGGGGGACATTCCACCGCATCCAACACCCCCAAACGCCCACTGGTGCCAGCCCCGATGTAGAAAAGCCGACCCTTATTGGCTAAAGCTTTACTGATAATATCTATGGACGCCGCTAAAGATTCCCGGGCCCGGCGATCGCCGCTACGGTTTGCTGATCCTCCCGGTTGAACAAATCCACCAATGCCAGGCTGGACAACTGATCCAAATTTTGGCTCTGGGGATTGGCTTGTTCCGTTAATAAATGGCCACGTTCTTCCACACTAGACATAAAGTTATTGGGCGATAATCAAAAGTTAGGCTTGGTCAAATTGCTGAAGGTTTTTGGGTACTTCTACAACAACCCTTCCAACCGACGGCGAATATTTTCCAGCTCATCATCGGAAAACTCAGTTTCCGGTTTTTCATCGGTCTGGGTTTGCTCTGTACCCTGGGCTTCCCGGGCCGCTTGCAATACTCCATCGGGATCCCATTCCGGTTCCGCCACATTTTTTTCTGGGGGGATGGCCAACATTCCCTCGGCCACCGTCTCCGAGTCGTAGCCCGCCTCCTGACAAAATTCCTCAATGTCCCGAGAATCCATCGCTTCAATGGTGGGAGGGGGAAAATCCTGGGCTTCCAGCAGTAGAGCATAGCGGGTGGCATCATCCTCGGAAGCAAACATCAAAATCTTATTGCGTCCCCCCATTTGTACGGTGTGGATGCCCTCGTTGTCCGTCCCTGCGTTAAATAAAAGAACGTAAACACGCATAGAGTCAGCAAAATTTAAAAAGTTTTCTATCCTTACCAGCATATCGAGCCGGGGCGATTATGGAAAAATTAAGAGGGCTATCGATGGCATAACTCAAGCTGAGCGTTCCTCGATAGCCCCTGAGATGGGCACTGGGTCTTTTCTCAATTGACGGATGATTAGTGGAAAATCAACCTAGAAATTAAGTTCAGCGGCTTGAACCTTTTCAATTTGTTTTTTCTTCAGCACCAAGAAAATTTGGGAAAGCATAATGCCCGCGAGGAAGAGTACCAGGAATTTAATCCGGGTGGGATTTTGCAGAACTACTTCCGTATCTTTCTGGCCAAAGCCCCCCACATTGGGGTTATTGGTTAAAAATTCCCCGGCTTCCACCGTTTGACCCACCGCCACAACCATTTCTGGCCCGGCGGGAATATCCACGGTTTCGGTGCCATCGGCGGTGGTCAGCAGTACTTGGTAACCACCGGCTTCCACGGTGTTAATGGCTTCTACGGTGCCAGCTTTGGGCGCTTTGAAGGCATTATTATTGCTCAACAAACCAGTGGGGTAAATCTGTCCGCGGCCCCGGTTTGCTCCCAGGTGTACGGCAAATTTACCGTAGTTAACGCTTTTATCCTTGGCCGGATCGGGGGAAAGCACAGGGAAAACGATTTCCTGATACTGTTCACCGGGTAGGGGGCCCACCAGGATGACATTGTCTAAATCTTCGTTATAGGTTTGGAAGTAAGTAGCCCCAACTTTTTCCTTAAGCTCTTCAGACAGGCGATCGGGGGGAGCGATTTTAAAACCTTCGGGCAACATCAACACGGCCCCAACGTTTAGACCCCCTTTAGAACCGTCCCCTAAAACCTGTTGGCTGTCCAAGTCGTAGGGGATTTTTACCACCGCTTCAAACACGGTGTCGGGGAGCACCGCCTGGGGAATTTCCACTTCCGCCACTTTTTGGGCAAGGTGGCAGTTAGCACAGACAATGCGACCGGTGGCTTCCCGGGGGGTTAAAGGGGCAGTTTCCTGGGCCCAAAAGGGATAGGCCGAGGCGGCCTGGGGCAGGCTGACATCGGTAATTAAAAAGACGCTGACTGTGGCGATCGCCAGCACCGTCAATCGGCGCAGGGCAACCATGGCTTTTGTCCACAGCCCCAAAATATCAGGGTTTCTCATCGTTAGGTTGAACAGATTAGGTTAGGTAAACAGTAGGGGGGAATTAGGCTATCTTTGACAAACTTGGGACAGTGTTGCTCAAGCAATGCCAGGGCAAAGCCTAGGACCACCAGGGATCTTCGTCGGTGCGGAAATCGGTTTCCGTCCAGGTGCTCAACACCAATTTATCGTCGTCGTTGACAGTGGCATGGGCCAGGGCTAAGGACAGGGGCGCAGGGCCACGAACCACTTTCCCCTCAGCGTTGTACTGGGAACCGTGGCAGGGACACATAAACTTGTTCTCGCTAGCATTCCAGGGCACCACGCAACCCAGGTGGGTACACACCGCATTGATGCCATAACTGGCGATCGTGTCGTCCCCCTGAACCACGATGTAAGTGGGGTCACCTTTCAAACCTTGGGCCAAAACCCGATCGCCAGCGTTATGGGTCGCCAGAAACTCCGTAACCTTCACATCATTGCCAAGGGCATCTTTCGCCGTTACGCCACCGCCAGAACCACCGCTGGAAGGGGGAATCAAATACTTCACCGCTGGATAGAGGGCCCCGGCTGCTACCCCCGTAATCGTACCAAAGGTTAATAAGTTCATAAACTGACGTCGGCCCAAATCGGGAACATCAGGGGAGCCAGAAATCTGTGTCATAATGAACCGTCTAAATTTAAGGATTTTTACTAAGAATTACCAGGGGAAGCCCGGCAAACTGCTGTGGAGAGGGCGCTTTAGGCTAGTTAAAACTCTCCGGGGATTTGCAAAAAAATGTAACAAGTCCTCTCCGATTATGACAGAAAAAGAACCAGCCCATCTAGGCAGTAGCCCCCACAAAAAATCCCGACTGAGCGGGATTAATGGATGATGAATAAACTATGCAATGATTTAAAGACTAGCCGGCCCAGTCAACGCTGAAGCCTTCGAGAATAAGGGAAGAATTATAAATCTGTAAAATAATCAGTAGAAAGACGAGGAAGAGACCCATAAATATCCCCATCACAGGGGTGGTGCCCCAACCCGGTACGACCTTGCCGTATTCAGAGTTTAAGGGTCTGAGGATATCTCCTAACCGAGTACGCTGTGCCATAGGTTTCCCGCAAAAATGACTAAATGAGTTTTTGTAATGTTCTGTAATAATATAAGACAACAGGAACAACTATCAATCTTACCCCATGGAATCCGCAACAGTTCTTAGCATTACCTTCGCCGTTATTCTCATTGCCATCACTGGTCTAGCGGTGTACACGTCCTTCGGCCCCTCCCTCGGCGGAATTGGGAGATCCCTTTGACGATCACGAAGACTAAATGACCACTTTCCCCTGGTCTTCTGGCCCGGGTTGAGGGAAGATAAAGTAAGGAAGAACCATTTTTTTGGTTCTGTGAAGTTTTTAGGTAAAACCATGAGCACCCAAGATAAAGCCCGCGAACTCCTGGCTAAAGACCGTCAACACGAAGCCCATCTCCATGAAACTATGGTGGCTAGGGCCGCCGATGTTGAAGCCGCAGATAGCGAAAACCTAGATCAAAAAGCTAGGGAGTTGTTGACGGAAGAACGGCAACAGGAAAAACACGTGGAAGAAACTATGCTCAGCCGTTCCGCAGAAGAAATTAATTAACTTAATTTGTTGAACTCCCCGCTCATCAATCCCCGCTAAATTTAATTTCGGGGCTATATTATCTTGACCACTTTGTATATCGGTTAGACTTTCTGTGGTGTCTGCGTCGGTGGCGTTGAAAATAATACTCAGTTCTAGAGAGAAAGGCGAAAAATTTATTATCGGAAGCGGCGTAAAGGGCGATCGCCGTTATTTTGGGCATCCTAAACCTATTTTTGTGCCCATTGAGAAAGTTGAATTTTTGGATGATTAATCCCCCAGACCCTATGCTATTGAGTAGTGTCATTGCCTCCGGGGTAACCCATAGCGGCTCTCTGGGAGATCGCCAATCTTTTCTAATTTTTGCCCATGCTGTCCAACTCCAAGCAACACCAAGCCGTCCAGGCCCTCTACAACACCTATCCCTTTCCTCCAGAACCGTTATTGCAGGAACCCCCACCGGGCTATAACTGGCGCTGGCATTGGACGGCGGTGCATAATTTCTGCTTGGGACGGCGGCCCCCTACCCAAAATATTCGCATTTTAGATGCGGGCTGTGGCACTGGGGTGGGAACTGAGTATTTGGCCCACCTCAACCCGGAAGCGGAAATTCAGGCGGTGGATATTAGTGAAGGAGCCCTGGCTGTGGCCCAAGAACGGTTGAGCAAGTCTGGGGTCGGAGGCGATCGGGTTAATTTTCACCATTTGTCCCTGGAAAATCTGGCTAGTTTGCCCGGTCAATTTGACTACATCAACTCCGTGGGGGTGCTCCACCATCTGCCCGATCCCATTGCCGGTATTCAGGCCGTGGCCCAGAAATTAGCCCCCGGTGGTCTATTCCACATTTTTGTCTACGCCGAAATTGGCCGTTGGGAAATTCAACTCATGCAGGAGGCGATCGCCATTCTACAGGGGGAAAAGCGAGGGGACTACCGGGATGGTGTGGCTGTGGGGCGGGAAATTTTTGCCAGTTTGCCGGAAACTAACCGACTAGTAAAGCGGGAAAAAGAACGCTGGTCCATGGAAAACCACCGGGACGAGTCCTTTGCCGATATGTACGTCCATCCCCAGGAAACTGACTACAATATCAATACCCTGTTTGAACTGATTGACGCCGCTGGGCTGCAATTCCTTGGCTTTTCCAACCCCGACTATTGGCAACTAGATCGCCTTTTGGGTAAAGCACCGGATTTAATCGAGCGCACCAAAAACCTAGGGGAAAGGGAGCAATATCGTTTAATTGAGCTCCTTGATCCTGAAATTACCCACTACGAATTTTTCCTGGCCAAACCCCCCATCGAAATTAGTGATTGGTCCGACGGCGATCGGCTCCACCAAGCCATTCCTAGCCTTCATCCCTGTATGACCGGTTGGCCTAGCCGCAGTTTATTTGACTACAATTACCAGCCCTTGGAATTAACCGAATCGGAATTTAAATTTTTGCAAACCCTAGACAGCCCAGAGGGCACTGGCAAAACCGTTGAGCAAATTTTGAAACATCTTAGCGACGGGGAAATTACCCCCAACCTAGTGCGGAATTTACAGCGACGGCAGTTGTTAGTTCTTGCTTAACCTTTGTCCAATCCGTACTGTATAATTGAGAGTCTGTATCCTGGCTTGTACGGTAAGTAACAGGAGGCACGCATATTCACTAAACGGAGACTAAGGGATTAGGACTTAAAACTTACATGGTCAGTCAAACTTCTACAGCAACTATTGGATTCACTCTCGAGGACTTTGCCGCCCTTCTTGACAAGTACGATTATCACTTCAGTCCTGGGGACATTGTAGCCGGGACTGTGTTTAGCATGGAGTCCCGGGGGGCTTTGATCGATATTGGGGCTAAAACCGCCGCCTACATTCCCATTCAGGAAATGTCCATCAACCGTGTGGATGACCCCGAAGAGGTTCTGCAACCCAACGAAACCCGGGAATTTTTCATTCTGACCGACGAAAATGAAGATGGTCAGTTAACCCTTTCCATTCGCCGCATTGAATATATGCGGGCCTGGGAACGGGTCAGACAACTCCAAGCGGAAGATGCCACGGTGCGTTCCAATGTTTTTGCTACCAACCGGGGTGGTGCCCTGGTCAGAATTGAAGGACTGCGGGGTTTTATTCCTGGATCCCACATCAGTGCCCGTGAAGCCAAAGAAGACCTGGTCGGGGAAGATTTACCCCTGAAGTTTTTAGAAGTTGACGAAGAGCGCAATCGCCTAGTCCTCAGCCATCGTCGAGCCCTGGTGGAACGTAAGATGAACGGTTTGGAAGTGGCCCAGGTGGTCATTGGTTCCGTTCGGGGTATCAAACCCTACGGTGCGTTCATCGACATCGGTGGTGTGAGTGGTCTGCTGCACATCTCGGAAATTTCCCATGATCACATTGACACTCCCCACAGCGTCTTTGATGTTAATGACGAAATTAAAGTCATGATTATTGACCTTGATGCGGAACGGGGTCGGATTTCCCTTTCCACTAAGCAGTTGGAGCCCGAACCCGGTGCCATGCTGAAAAATCGTGACTTGGTGAACGAAAAGGCTGACGAAATGGCTGAAATTTTCCGGCAGAAACGTTTAGCTGAAGCCCAGGGCATTCCCTATGAGCCCCCCGCCTCCGTCAGTGATGATGCTGACATCGACACTGAGGAAGAAGTGGAAGATGATGTTTTGGCCACTAGCACTGCCGAGTAATCTGCATAACAAATTTGCCTAACGGATTTTTCTTTGGTTTCACCTAGAACTGATCTGTTAGTGCTTTTACCCCTCCCCCAGATCTAAAAAATCTAGGGGAGTTTTTGTTGCTATTGTTATTGTATGAACTTTGAATTTTACTTAAATGCTTCCTAAAATTTCTTTGGCTGCGGTGGGATTAACGGTGGGAGGAATTCTCACCATTACTGGCTTTGTGGCCTATGCTTTGGACTACGCCACTTTAAATCTGGCGGGTTTTTTCTACGGCATCCCTTTGGTTCTTGGGGGTTTAGCTTTAAAGGCGGCGGAACTTAAACCGATTCCCTTCAGCGAACCAACTTCAGAGCCGGTTTTGGCCCTACGGAATAAGTTAGCTACCCCCACCCAAAACCAAATCCGTAAGGATGTTACCCGTTATCGCTATGGTCAGGAAGCCCATTTGGACGATTCTCTGGAGCGTTTGGGATTAAGCCCCACCGATGAAGAAAGACCTGTTTTAGTTAGTTTAAAAGAAGGGGATTGGGATGGAAAATATGGGCTGACTTTAAAATTTAATTCTCCCTTTATTACCTTTGAAACTTGGCAAGAAAAGCAAGAAAAAATTGCTAAGTTCTTCGGCCCTGATTTGGCTGTTTCCCTTAATGAAACGGAAGAAAAAGTAGTGGAAGTTAATTTAATTTCCCAGCTATGCTAATCCAACAAATTGTTTCTTGACAATGAATTTACCCAATTGGATTACCGTTTCCCGCCTTTTTGCCCTACCCCTACTTTTTCTTTGGTTACCAAGTCCCGAGGCCTCGACTCGGTGGTGGGGAGTGGGGATTTTTTTGTTGGCCGCCAGTACGGATTGGTTGGATGGTTATTTAGCCCGTAAATTAAATCAGGTGACGGAACTTGGTAAATTCCTCGATCCTTTGGTGGATAAGTTATTGGTGTTGGGACCACTGTTGATTCTACTAACTTGGCAAACGGTTCCTGCTTGGGCAGTGGGTTTAATTTTGGCTAGGGAGTTAACCATCGCCGGTTGGCGGGTTAGTTCTACCCAAACGGAAATTGCCGGAGCCAATAGGTGGGGCAAAGTTAAGACTGTCAGCCAAATTTTGGCGATCGCCTTACTGTTAGCTCCATTGCCGGAAATTTATGGACAAATTGGCATGGCTGTATTCTGGATTGCGGTGGCTTTGACGGTAATTTCTGGGGTAATCTACCTCATTCCAACCAAGGCGATGGAGGAAACACCTAGTCAACAAGGCAACTAAGCTGTTGGTGCGGCCCAGGAATGGTCAGGTATTTTCTTTGTCAATCATCGGCACTTAAGGCGACCAAATCCAGCAACACTTCTCCCCTCATCAACCGTTGACTGGCTTCGAGTAGAGTTTCCTCGATGTAGGGTTTAACGAAATAACCTTTAGCTCCCTTTTCGGCGGCCAAGCGTTGCATTTTTTGGGCTCCCCGGGAAGTAATCATGGCAATGGGAATACGGGAAATGTTGGGATCATCCTGAATTTTTTCCAACAATTCAAAACCGTTCATACGGGGCATTTCGATGTCACATAAAATCAGATCGCAGGGTAAACCGGATTTGAGTTTTTCCCAGGCGTCCTGGCCGTCCCGGGCTGTTTCTGTATGGAAATCTGCTTTTTTGAAGGTCATGGAGAGCATTTCCCGCACCATCACTGAATCGTCGATGATCAACACCGTGGAACGCATGGTGCCAGGGGTACTCTCCAGCACGGTGGGAGTTTCGCTGGAAAAACCGCCCTGGGCTTTTTTGAAGCGGGAAAGGATGGAACTAGTTTTGCGGGTACTGCCGGCAAGTAATATCTCCCCGTTCAACATCCGGTGAGCCGCATCTAGAATATCTTTTTCGGTGTAGGGCTTGGTGAAGTAACCCGTTGCCCCTAGTTTGGCGGCTACTTTACGATGGCGATCGGCTCCCCGGGAAGTTAACAGAGCCACGGGAATAGATGATAACTCTTCATCGGCCTGAAGTTCGGACAGCAGTTCCAGCCCATTTTTTCGGGGCATTTCAATGTCACAGAACACCAGATCACAGGGTAGTCCCGACTTTAACTGTTCCCAGGCTTCCTGGCCATCCCGGGCCTGCTCTACCCGGAAACCAGCTTTTTTGAAACTGAGGGATAGGAGTTCCCGTACGGTGATGGAGTCGTCCACAATCAGTACGGTGGGATCCATGTGAACTTCTTTGGCGGTGGCATTGAGGGTTTTGCGCCATAGGCCACCACTGCTGTCGGTTCGGAGACGACCCTGGGCAATCTCGATTAGCTCGAGAACGTCGGCAATGGGCATAATACTGCCATCCCCCCGCACCGTAGCGCCGGCAATGCCAGGGGGTTTGGGGATGGGCCCTTCAATTTGTTTAATAACGATTTCTTCCTCCCCTACTACCTGATCCACCTGCAGGGCCAAAAGATTCCCCCCGCTACCCCGGACAATGATTACCCGCACCATGTCATCTTCCTGCTTGCCGCCATAGACGCTACCGCGGCTAAGTTGACGGTTATAGTTGAGCAGATCCCCTAAGGAGTGCAAGGGGAGTAACCCATCATTCCACTGGACACATCTCTGTCCATCTTCATCATTGACAATGTCCCGGGGCAGATAGTCTTTGGTATCTTCCACTCCGTCCATGGGGAAGGCAATGCGGGCCCGATTGCTCAAACAGCAAAGGGCTTTACAAATGCTGAGGGTCAAGGGCAAACGAATGGTAAAGGTGGTGCCTTTGCCAACGGTGGAATCAATGGAGATCGCCCCCCGGATATCAATCAGACTAGTGCGGACTACATCCAAACCGACCCCCCGTCCGGAGAAATCGTCCGCTATATCCTTGGTGCTGAAGCCGGCATGGAATAATAAGTCGTAAATTTCTGATTGGGAAATGCTCTGGGCCTCCATGCGGGTGATCAGTCCTTTTTCGACCGCCTTTTGCTTAACTATTTCTGGGTTAATGCCGGCCCCATCATCGGAGACGGTGATCAAAGTTTGGTTACCCTGGAGGAAAGCCCGCACCGCCAAATGACCATCCGGAGATTTCCCTGCCCTTTGCCGTTCCGCAGGGGTCTCAATGCCGTGGGTAATGGCGTTGTTGACCAGGTGGGTCATGGGGTTATAGAGGTGCTCGAGGATCATTTTGTCAATGAGCACGTCCCCCCCCTCCACTTCCAGGTTGACCCTTTTGTTCAACTTCATGGAAACTTCCCGAATGGCCCTTGGTAGGCGATCGGCCGTTTGGGTAAAAGGCACCATGCGGGACTTGGTCATTCCCTCCTGGAGTTGGGTGGTTACCTGGCGCAGGGTACGGGCTACCTGATCCGTTTCGTCCACTAGGTACTGAATATCGGAAGTTGATTCCCGAACCCGTACAATCAATTCGATCATTTCCTGGGAAAGCAGGTGAAAGCCCGTAAAACGATCCATTTCCAACGCATCCAAAGGCTGCTCCGAAGCCCCCGGCACGGTGGATCGGCCGTCGGGATAAGAAGTCATCCTTGAAGACTGGGCACGATACATATTGTTACTGCGGCTGGCTAACAATGCCCCTTCTAGCAAAGTTCGCTCATACAAATCCTGCATCCTCCCCCCCACATCACTGAGGTTTTGGGTTTGGTTGAGGAGATTGTCTAAAAATTGCCGCAAACGTTCCTGATCCTGCTCCAGTCGATTCCGTTTGACCACTAGCTCCCCAATTAGGTTGCTGAGGTTGTCCAACTGTTTGATGGGAACCCGCATGGTCTGCTCAAAACCGCGGGATTTTACTTGGCGATTACGACTAGTCAGACGGGCACCACCCAGGGCCGCCATGCCGCCGCCTAATTTACTGTCGGCCTGTTCCAGTAGGGCCTCTAGGTCTTTAAACTCGTCTTCCTCTTCATCGTCCAACAGGGTGGGTATGGGGAAGGGATGTCCTAAGGTATTGAAGACTTTTTGGGCCGGGGCATCAATTAACTCCTCTAGCTCTGCAAAGGAAAACTCGCTGTCTGAGGTTGGGGTGTCAATCAATTCATCTAGGTCATCAATGGAGGCAAACAGTGACATCGGGGCCGCCACCGCCCCCTCTTCTACGGCGATCGGCGTTGGAGTTGTTTCTGGTTCTGGCTTGTTGCTGACCCCCAGCAAATCCTGCAATCCCGCTAATTCAGCTTCATTTAGACCACTACTAGTCTGGTATGGGGGGAGGGCTGGTTCTGAAATGGGTTCCGCATCCATCATTTGGTCAATTTCTAACCAACTAGAACTCTCAAAGGGATCGAGGGTTGATGGGGGGAATTCCTCCTCCTCTTCCGCAAACAGGGCATCCAGCTCCGCCTCTGGGGAATTGAAATCCAGGTTCATCCGCACGGGCTGTTCCCCCAATGAAGCCTGGGGATCGGTAAATCCACCATCCCCCTGGATGACGGTGGGTTCCCCTTCAAATAGCTCACTAAAATCTAAGTTCTCGAACTCACCTCTTTCTTCTCCAGAAATGAGGGAAGAAAAGGGGTCTTCTTCCTCTTCAAACCAATTTTCGAATGCCTGGGGTGAGTTGGGGTCGCTAGTCATTGCTTCTTGCTATTCTTCCACACGGTATCCAAATTCTAACAATTGCTGACGTGACTGCCGCCATTTTGGCTCAACTTTTACAAATAGTTTTAAATAAACATCCCCAGCAATTAATTTTTGGATTTGTTGTCGGGCCGCACTGCCGATCGCCTGGAGCATACTGCCTTTTTGGCCAATGATGATGCCTTTTTGGGAAGATCGTTCCACTGTGATGGCGGCAAAAACATGGGTGCGCTCTGGGGTTTCTTCTATTTTTTCAATGGCGATCGCCACGGAATGGGGCACTTCTTGGCGGGTCAGCAGTAGGATCTGTTCCCGAATCAACTCCGCCATGATGAATCTTTCCGGTTGATCTGTGACTAAATCCGGGGGGTAATAATAGGGGCCAGGATCGAGCCGACCTTCCAAGGCGGTTTGCAGTGTCGGTAAACCTTCCCCGGTCAAAGCGGAAAATTTAAAGCAAGGCCAACCATGGTTTTCTGTCAGGATTTCATAGCTTGCATTCAGTTCTTCTACCTGATCCGTTGGTTGTTGATCCTGTTTATTTAAGCCCACCACCACGGGGGCACTGCCCCGCTGAAGTAAATCCACCACGAATTGATCCCCCCGACCAAGGGGAACGCTACTATCCACTAAAAATACAATTAGATCCACGCTATGGATGGCCTGGGTCGCATTTTTCACCAGCACTCGGCCTAGTTCATGGTGGGGTTTATGGATGCCTGGGGTATCCACCAAGATCATTTGACAGGTGGGGGTGGTGACAATGCCCCTTAAACGGTTGCGGGTGGTTTGGGCCACCGGGGAAGTAATGGCAATTTTTTGCCCCACCAATTGGTTCATCAGGGTGGATTTGCCCACATTGGGTCGTCCCACAATGGCTACAAATCCCGAACGAAAATCCGGCGGGGCGATCGGGATAGTAATGGTCAGGTCAAGAATATCCATTGGCAAAGGTTAGGGACAGGACAAGATCTTAACGGAGAAACCGACGGACAAGGTATTTTTCTCCTAATTAAATGCCCTTGGGATAAAAGAAATGGTTGGTTAATATTTGTATCCCCAGACCAAACTCTTTCCAGGGGAATGGAGGTCAATGGATATACTGGTAGGCGTTGTTGACCCTTCTTCCCTTAATTATTTTTAGCTTTTATGCCCATTTCCCCCGCTCCCCTCAGCACCGACGATTATTGTGTACTTGGTTTGGCCACCTGCTTTTTGCGGGAGGATAGCCAATTCCATGCTGTGGAGATTATTGAACCCATCCCCTCCGCCGCCCTAGAAGCCATTCTTAAACAAGTACCCACTTCCTATAAATGGGCGATCGCCGTTCAAGCTGGGGAATTGTGGGACGGGGAGAATTTAGAAAATTTAAAGAAACCGGATATTTTTGATGGGGCCCAGTTCTGCGATAACTTTGCCGAACGATTCACCGCGGCGATCCGTACCTATCAAGTGCGCCCCCAAGCGAAGGAACATCTGCCCGTGGGGGAAAAATTAGATAAGTTAAACTTTTCCCTAGAGAAAAAACGGGTGCTCAACGACAGCAAAGTAGTCAAAACCGAAGATAACGTCAAACAGCATGCCCACACCCATGAGCGTTTATAGGTTTATGGGGTTTTCAGGATAGTGGAGTGCAGTGAAATCTTTGACACCCAAGGATTTGAGAGTGTTAAAAAGCTCCCATTTAGGCAAAATTGCTATGTTTGTTGCCCGACGCTGGAATTTTTGGAGATTGAATTCTTTTTACTAGCCCGGTGCTGGGCAAACCATCCCTGTAACTGTTGGCGACATTGCTCCTGACAAATCCCCCCCAGGCGTTGCAAACGGTGATTGGAAGCAGGGCTAGCGGCTAAGTCCAACACGCTGTCAATGGTGCCGGTTTTAGGGTCAGGGGTGCCATAAACCAATAGTCCCAGGCGAGCTTGGATGATGGCTCCGGTACACATGGGACAGGGTTCTAGGGTGACATAGAGGATGCACTCGTTAAGTCGCCAATGGCCAGTTTTTTGGCAAGCAATTTGGATAGCTAACATTTCCGCATGGGCGGTGGGATTCTGATCCCGTTGTTTCCGGTTTTGACTGGTGGCCAGGATTTCTCCCGTCCGCTGGATGACCACTGCCCCCACAGGGATTTCCCCCGCATTGCCCGCTTCCTCCGCCAAGGCGATCGCCATTTGCATCCAGTATTCATGGGTGGGCAGGGATTCGGATGTCATTGCTTCAAAGTTGTGTCAAAAGAAGTTAAAACTGAATTAAGTTTAATGCCTGGTAAATAAGGGGATTTCGCTCTACCTTTTTGCCTAAAGTGGGGGCATCATAAATTCCCCCAAAAGCCTCCAGGGAAGCATTATCCAAAGCTCGGTCATAGGCTTCTTCTAAAATTTCTTGTAAATCTGTTTGATTAAGATAATATCCCCCTGCTTTTCTGCGCTTATTAATCCTTTCAATGGCATTGGTGGCATTGCGGATGGAAACTTCCCAAGAATTGGTGCTTCTCTGCTCTGCTTGTTGTTTAATTAAATGAACCAGTAAAACTATACAATAGCTATAAATTTTATTGATTTTGTCTTCTTTGCTCATAGTTTCTAATTCATCAATTAAAGATAGAGCAGCATTTATTTCCCCAGCCCTTACCAATTCCTTTAACTCTAATAATTCTTCCATGGTTTTTACCTAAACAAATATAAGTTTAAACATAGGCTTTTCATCCAACCAAGACCAATCAGAAATCCTGTAATGTCTGACTGGTAAAGCTTTTTGCCTGCTTCATTTGATTGTGAATGGGACAGCAAGCTGAAATTAACTTTGTTCTTCAATTTTACGGCGGGCCTCCACAGAGCGTGAAAAATCTACCCAGGGACGAGGATAATCTTTGCCTAGTTGCACTCCCCATTGTTTTTGTTCCGTTAGGGATAATAACCAAGGTTGGTGGATTTTTTCGGCGGGTAAACTGGCTAACTCCGGTAACCATAGGCGTAAATAATGCCCTTGGGAATCGTATTGTTGGCTTTGTTTAGGAATATTAAAATAGCGAAAATCCCTGGCATCATTGCCTACTCCAGCGACATAATTCCAGTTGCCCCAATTACTGCAAACATCGTAATCAATTAAACAGGACTCAAACCACTCTGCCCCCCATCGCCAATCAATACCAAGATTTTTGCAGAGAAAACTGGCCACATTTTGCCGTCCCCGATTGGACATAAACCCAGTCAGATTTAATTCCCGCATATTGGCATCCACCAAAGGATAGCCGGTTTGTCCCGATCGCCAAATTTCAAAGCTTTCTAAATTCCGTTGCCAGGGAAGATATTTACGCCGTAAACCAGCGCTGGAAAACAGAGCATTGCCATATTTTTGGGCTACAAAACGGAAAAAATCCCGCCAGAGCAATTCAAAGATCAACCAATAGGTGGAATCATTGTTCACCCTTTCCTGTTCATAGCGTTTTACTTCCTGGTAAATAAAACGGGGGGATAGGCAACCCAGGGCTAACCAAGGGGAAAATTTACTGGAATAGTCTGCCCCCACCATGCCGTTGCGGGTTTCTTTATAAACCTTGAGGCGATCGCCTTCCCAGAAATAGTTTTTTAACCGGGCTAAGCCGGCGGTTTCTCCCCCTTGAAAGGTTAAAACTGAGCGGGGATCGTTATTGACGGCGGGAAAAAATTCTGGAGGTGGGAGGGTTGGCTTTAGGTCAACAATGGGACTGGGAGGTAATTTTTGGGGAGTGGGGAAACAACTACGGACGGGAATTTTCTTTTTCTCAATATTCTTGCGGAAATTGGTGAATAAATCCGGTAAATCCGGCACAGTAAAGGGTAAATCGGCGGGGTGGTAAAGGGTAGTCCCCCAATAACCTTGGCTTTCTATGGATTGGGAATTTAATTGTTTAATTAAATTATTTTCTACGTCTAATTCTTCCTGGGTAACTTCCCGGTGATAATAAACGGTTTTGGCATTAATCTGCACCGCTATTGAAGGAATTATCTGCTCTGGTAATCCCGTCACAATTAGTAATTTATTACCCAGTTTCTGCAAATTTTCAGCTAAATTATTCACCGCTGATCGCAAAAAATCTGCCCGCCAGGGCCCAGTTTTCGGAAAACCCTGGGAAGTTTGTCCAAATTGTCTGGGGTCATAACAGTAAACAGCGGCGATCGCCAAACCAGATTTTAATGCTTGGTGCAGAGGTTCATGGTCGTGTAGGCGTAAATCGTTACGAAACCAAACTAAGGCAGTGGAACGGGCCATGGCAACAACCGAAAAATCTTTTTCCGTAAGGGATCTAATTATCTTGGGGTAAGGCCCGTAGGTGATTTAACCGCTCCTGGGCTTCCGATAGTTCCGGGGCCAGGGCCAAGGCTTGTTCATAACTGGGGATAGCTTGCTCCTTTAGTTCCATCGCCTCCAACACAAAGCCTCTGCTCAGCCAAATGTGGCCATCCTCTGGATTTTGTTGCACCGCTTCTTCAAAATTAGCCAGGGCCTCCGTTAACCGCCCCATGTTTCCTAACGCACTACCCCGGTTTTGCCATGCCGGCCCCATATTGGGATTCAAATTAATGGCCTCACTCCAACTGGCGATCGCCGCTTCCAACTCCCCTGTTTCCGCCTGTTGTAAACCGAGATAAAACCAATCTTCTGCAGTGGTAGGTTCCGGTAACTTTACTGGGCTTTGTTGAATCTCAATTTCAACTTCGGGAACATCATCCTCATCATCCCAAATATTTAGACTAGGTTCTGTTGTAGTAGCTTCCAAATTTTGTTCAGCCGGTTCAGCTTGGGTCGACCCCATCTTCGGAAGGGTTAGCCAACATTTCCGCCGGGATGCTGAATTTTTCCATCAAAGCCTGTAGGATCACCTGGGGATCGCCACTATCGATACCTAAAAATCCAGCAAAGTGGGCCACAAGCTCTTGATCATTCGGCAACCTTTGCACCAACTCATCAAAACTATAGGTTTCCATCTCCCCTGCCGCCGGCTCCAAGTTCTCAGCGACTGCATCGGGGCCTTCATATTCCCAAACTGTGTCAACTTGGGGCGGAGATTGACGGGCATATAATTCCCGGCCAATGCGGTGGGACTTGTCCCCAATGGGAGCAATCTGGGGAAAGGACTGGGCCAACTCCCCCAGGCGCATCATCCGGGCCGCTAAAACCAAATTGGGGGAAGGGGATTGCAACACCGTAGCTTCAAAACGATCCAACCACCCTAACCATTCCTTCGTTCGGCAACGGTCACTCAACTGTTGAAAAAATTTGAGAATGCGTCCTTCATGCCAACCGTGGGCAATGCCTTCCAGCAATTGATTAAATAAAAACTCGTAATCAGTGTCGCTCAGGGGAGCTAGTTCCTCCGATGATTTGCTTTGTTGGCCTGGGCCGCCCACCAGGGGAGCAAAAAGTTGTCGAAGCCATTGCCAAATACGTTGGAAAAATTTCTGCATCCTAAAATTGGGTGACGGTCACTGCTAACAGGTTACGGACGGTGACATTTGCTGAACTTTATTCTAAGCCATGGTTTACCGCTTCCCTAGGATTAGTTTAGATGGGGAAATCCTCACGGAATTTTTGGCGATCGCCGCCAGCAATTATAAATCTGCTACTACCATGGGGGAATTGACACTCCTATTCCTGAGTCCGATTCCATTGGAGCCATTGCATGAGTACGTCCCAAGCCCCGCCCCTAGTTTCCCTCCAAGCCCCGAAGGATGTCTCGTTGGAGGTGATTGAATCTGAACTCTCCCAAATTTGGCAAACTAGCGCCCAACAGGATGAAGGTTTAATTGCCAGCAGGGCCACCACCTTTAGCTTTTTGGTGTACGAACCCGATGGGGTACAGTCCCTTTTGGCCGCCCTTGGTTACTACACTGGCCCCATTGATGGCATTACGGGGCCCCGCATGACCGCCGCCATCAAATCCGCCCAAAAAGCCCTTGGTTTAGATGTAACGGGACGATCTAACCCCACATTTAAACAGGCATTACAATCCGCGTTTGATATTGCCCAAAGCCAAGGGAATTTGCTCAGCACCGCCGAACGCATCACCAAACCCTATTCCCCGGATTTGGAAGGCAGTGGCATCGCTGACACCATCGCCGCTTCCAATCCCTGCCGCATTATTACCCTCTGTCCCACCGCCGAGGATGATCAAGGGGTTCAAGCCCAGGTTTCCGCCTACTGTCCCATCCAGAAGACCCATCACAATACCCTTATTTGTTGTGAATACATTACCCTCAGGGGCACCTCCGATGCGTTAGAGCGCATTGACGGTTTAATTACGGCCTTAATGTTGCCCTCCCTACCTAAGTATGTGTGGTGGAAAGCCAGCCCGGAAACGGAATATGGCCTATTTCAACGGTTGCTGTCCCATGCGGACATGATCATTGTTGATTCCAGTATTTTCAATAATCCAGAAAAGGATTTACTCCAGTTGGCCCAGTTGGTCAATAAGCCAGAGGCGATCGCCGATTTAAATTGGAGTCGTTTAGCCCCGTGGCAGGAGTTAACGGCGGAGGCCTTTGATTCCCCGGAACGCCGTTCTGCGGTGGGGGAAATTGACCAAATTTCCATTGATTACGAAAAGGGAAACCATGCCCAGGCCCTGATGTATTTAGGGTGGGTGGCTAGTCGTCTGCAATGGACCCCCATCAGTTATAGCCACGAACCAGGGGTATATGACATTCACCGGATCCAATTCTGTACCCCCAATCAACGGGCCATCGAAGCGGAACTGGCCGGTTTACCCCTAGCGGATACCGGACAAGTTTTGGGGGACTTAATCAGCCTCAAACTTGGTTCCACTAACTGTGAAGCCCAGTGCGGTACGGTACTCTGCTCCGGCACAGTGGGCTGTATGCGGATGGAAGCCGGAGGGGGAGCCCAAAATTATCGGGTGCAACAGGTAACCGCCCTGGACGATCAAAATACAGAACAGTTACTGGGGCGACAACTACAACGGTGGGGTCGAGATGCTCTCTATGACGAAAGTATGGCGATTGTGTTGGCTATTTTACAGTTAGCCCAGGGTCAGTAATGCAAGGATGGGGGATAATGAGCCAAATTTCCCTATCTGCCATTAATTTCCCCCTATTATGACCGCCACCACTGCCCCCTTAATCCGTTTTGACAATCTGCAAAAAAACTTTGGGGCTCTCCAGGTGCTCAAGGGAGTTACGGGGGAAATTTACCCCAAGGATGTGATTTCCATCATTGGCCCTTCCGGTTGCGGGAAGAGTACTTTTTTGCGTTGTCTAAATCGTTTGGAACCCATTAGCGGTGGCCAGCTAGAGGTGGCCGGGGTGGATTTGTCCAGCTCTAAAATTGACCAGAAACATCTGCGGAAATTACGGGTACGGGTGGGGATGGTGTTTCAGCATTTCAACCTTTTCCCCCATTTAACAGTGTTGCAAAATCTGTTACTGGCCCCCCGGAAAGTTTTGCAGATTCCCATGGCTGAAGCCAAAGACCGGGCCCTTACCTACCTGGATAAGGTGGGTTTGGGCAGTAAGGCCGATAATTACCCCGACCAACTCTCCGGTGGCCAAAAGCAACGGGTGGCGATCGCCAGGGGATTGTGTATGAAGCCGGAGGTTTTACTATTTGATGAACCCACCAGCGCCCTAGATCCGGAGTTGGTAGGGGAAGTGCTAAACGTGATGAAACAGTTGGCGGAGGAAGGCATGACCATGGCGGTGGTCACCCACGAAATGCAGTTCGCCCGGGAAGTTTCCAATCGGGTCTTTTTCTTTAACCAGGGAATCATCGAGGAAGAAGGGGATCCCGACGAAGTTTTTCGCAACCCCGAAAGTGAGCGTCTCCGGGCCTTCCTCAGTCGTATTCAGTCCTAGACCCCCCTTTAAAAGTCTCCAACCTCCAGCATTCTTGTTACAAAAGATTAATCAATCTCCGTGATCTTACGGTTGCTTGTTCCCCAATTCATCCCCTTATTTGGCCTATTTAAGCGGTCATTAAAACAAAGCACCTAGGACGAATGCCCCGGTGGTCACCCTAAGTAGCCCCAAAAAAAAAGGCCAGCGAAAGGCGATCGCCAACCTTAGGAAAAAGTTTTGACTGTCAATGTTTATGGTGTTTCTGTAGGAGCAGAAGACTTAAAAGTTCCGCCAAACCCCAATTAAAATACCTTGGATTTCGAGTTCGCTGGCTTTGTGTTCTTGCCCAGGCCCTTTATTGTTAGAGGCTTTCAGCACCACCTTACTACCGTCTTGGTAATAGCGTTTGATGGCAATTTTTCCACCTTTAATGCTAGTAGCCACCAATTCACCATCCTCAATCTCCTCGTCCCCCGTTACGGAGCGCAGAATAAGCATATCTCCCTCCACAATGAAGTCATCCACCAGGTCATTGCTCATTACCCGGAGGGCAAAGGCAGAGGACTTTTTCATCAAAGGGGCAAAGTCAATCTTCTCCACGTCCTCAGCGTCAGCTTCCAGTAGTTCCCCACCTTTGAGTTCCCCAATCACTGGGACTCCCTTCGGTTTTTGGTGGAGAATTCTGAGGGTACGGGCTTTGCCGTCGGTCCAATCTACATAGCCCTTATTCCGTAAACGTTCTAGGCGACTTTGGATAGGAGCCGGGGAACGCAAATTCATCGCCCGCATCATTTGGCGGATGGAGGGGGCGTGTTGGGTTTCGTCAATGTAACTAACTAACCAATCAAATAATTCTTTTTGGGCTCGGGTAAGGGGTTCCATTTAATCTCTCCTATAGGAATGTATCTAGGACTCTCGGACTATTTTAAACCCCGCCATAACTTTAAGGGCAATCATACTAAAAAAGATACAAAAATTTACAGTATGCCCCTAAGTTGGCGATCGCCAATGGAGTGATCCCTTGCCAAGTATGGGTAAAAGAAAAATTAATGGATTACAGCTATGCCGTCATAGTTCAATGGGCGCGTACGTGTTTACGGGTAATTTCGAGGGGAGGGCGAACTAAAACTTTGCAAAACGGCTCTAATATTTAAAGTCTCCCCCTAGGTTTTAGGATCCTGGTGCTCTGCTTTGACTGCGGTTTGTACCCGATTGATTAACCCCCGCACCTCTTTTGTCCCTTCGGAAGCTTCAAAGGCCATGGGGAATTTGCCGCTACCAATCATCCGTAAACCCAGGGGTAAAATGCTGGCAATGCCCTTTAAATCACGGAAGAAGTTACCCACAACATAAATACCAAACTTGCGCTCATCCACCCAACCGCCGCTTTTCACCAGGTCTACCATCACCTTGCGGTGGCGAACTGGCCGACTATCCTGGGCGGTTTTCCTTTCTAAAAGGGCAGACTTAATTTTACCAATTTGATCCATGGGGGCCACTTCCATGGGGCAAACTTCATTGCAGAGGTAACAACGGGTACAACCCCAAGCTCCCTCCGTACCACTGTTATATTTCTCCAAACGGGCTTCCGTTTCCCCGTCCCTAGAGTCGGTGAGTAATCGTTGGGCCTTGGCTAGGGCATGGGGCCCCACAAAGTCGGGGTTAACCGATTTCGCATTACATTCGGAGTAACAGGCCCCGCATAAAATGCAATTACCCATGTCATTAAGTTGAGCCCTTTCCTCCGGACTCTGTAAAAATTCCCGCTCCGGTATCTGGCGACCTTTGGTGCTGACGTAGGGCTCCACCCGTTGTAGGTCATGCCAAAAGGGTTGCATATCAACAATTAAATCCTTGATCACCGGCAAGTTACCCAGGGGGGCCACCGTGATTACCGGGATACCATCCTCGTTAACTTGGGTAAATAATTTGGTTTCGTTGCCGATATTTTCCTTACAAGCCAGGGCTGATCTCCCATTGACCCGCATACTGCAACTGCCGCAAATGGTGTTACGACAATTTTTCCTAAAGTTTAAGCTTCCGTCCTGTTCCCACTTGATGCGGTTAAGGCATTCCAGAATAGTGCTCCCCGGTGCCATTTCCAGGTCAAATTTTTGCAAATAGGGGGACTGGTTAGGTTTTTGCCGCAGAATCTGGAATTGAACTTGCATAGGTCATACCCTGGGGAACGAGGCTTAATCTTTAGTCTAGGTTAAAGCCCAAAGCTCGGCTAGATTTACCTTGTTATTTTGAACTGGGGCTGTTCCATTCCAACGGCGATCGCCTCCAGGATTATGGAAAAAAGGGGCTACGGGGGATAAATTGGCGGCTAAATTAGAAAAATTGGCCATATCCCTAGGATGAACTTTCCTTAATTAAGAATAAATTGACGCTTCTCTTTGGGAAATCGCCACTACCATTGAGTAAAGACGTTGAACTTTTCAAATTTCCACCATGGGCAAGAATCTCCTCGAACAACTCCGGCAATTCACAATAGTAGTGGCGGACACCGGTGACATCCAAGCCATTAAAACCTTTACCCCTAGGGATTCCACCACTAATCCTTCCCTGATTACTGCGGCGGCCCAAATGCCCCAGTACCAAGAAATTGTCGATAGCACTCTGCTCAAAGCCAAGGAAGAAGCGGGGGAAAATGCCCCGATCGCCGACGTTGTCCGTTTAGCTTTTGACCGATTGGCGGTGGCCTTTGGTCTAAAAATTCTGGAAATTATTCCAGGTCGGGTTTCCACCGAAGTTGATGCCAGACTTTCCTTCGACACGGAAGCCACCATTGCTAAAGCTCGTTATTTAATTGGGGAATATGCCAAGGCCGGCATTGGTAAAGAGCGGATTTTGATTAAAATTGCTTCCACCTGGGAAGGGATTAAGGCGGCGGAAGTGCTGGAAAAAGAAGGCATCCACTGTAATTTGACCCTGCTGTTTGGACTCCACCAGGCGATCGCCTGTGCCGAAGCTCAGGTCACTCTAATTTCTCCTTTTGTGGGGCGGATTTTGGATTGGTATAAAAAAGATACGGGCAAGGAATATGCCAGCCATGAAGATCCTGGGGTGCAATCCGTCACCACCATCTATAACTACTACAAACGCTTTGGTTATAAAACCGAAGTTATGGGAGCTAGTTTCCGCAACATTGGCGAAATTACTGAATTAGCCGGTTGTGACCTGTTGACTATTTCCCCCCAACTATTGGATCAATTACGCAACACCGAAGGGGATTTACCCCGCAAACTTGACCCCGCCACGGCCCCCCAGGACATTGAAAAAATCAGCCTGGATAAAGCTAAGTTTGATGAAATGCACAAAGAAGATCCCATGGCATCGGAAAAATTAGCCGAAGGCATAGCCGGATTCACCAAGGCTTTGGAGGTGTTAGAACATCTGCTGGAAGAACGCTTAAAAGTGTTGGACGGCCAAGAACACATTAAACACGGAGCAGAGGAAATCTTCCACGCCTACGATTTGGATGGAGATGGTTTTATTACCAGGGAAGAATGGGCCGGCACAGACATCGTTTTTGCCGCCTTGGATACGGATCACGACGGGAAAATTACCGCCGCCGAAATGTCCGCCGGGTTAGGGGCGGCCTTCCGCTTGGCAACGGTGGGTTAACTGTTGGAGAGTGTTTTAAAAGCCCCCCTGACCCCCCAAGTTTGGGGGGAAATAGATGCAAGTTCCCGGTATTGCCGGAGCTTTAGGGGGCAGACTAAAACTTTTCAGACATCATTTTAATCTCGCTTAATAAGACCCAAAATTATTTACCAGGGGGTGCAAGCCATCCCCATTTTTTTTGAATGTCATAAAAAACTTTCGGGACTACAGGGGTTTCAATGCTTCCAATTCCGATAAGCGAAAAGTAACCAACTTATCCCAGTTGCCATTTTCAAACAGCACCGCCGCCTTGCCGTCACTAACCCGTTGTACCAACCCTTCAAAGCGGTAATAGGTATCATCAACATTGGTAACTCGCACCGTTGCACCGGGAAGAATCATGGCTGTCTCCTGATTGTGAATTTGATAATTTTAGCTCAAGTGAGGGAGAAGCCCCACGCTGTAATCTTTGATGCAGCTAGGGTAAGTCCCCTGGTCATTTTCTTGGTGCAGAACAACCAGAAAGTTAATCAGCAATGGTGCTTAACTCCCAACGACCTTCCGCTTGCACTTCCAAACATTGTCGATGGAAACTCCGCAAGCTGGGGCGGTGGCCAACGCTGATATAGGTAGTGCCCAACTGAATTAGGGCTTGGTAAAGTTCTGCTTCGTTATTCACATCCAGGGCGCTGGTGGCTTCATCCAAAATGGCGTAGCGGGGTTGGTTAATAAAAACCCGAGCCAGGGCAATGCGCTGTTGCTCCCCTAGGGAAAGTACGCTAGACCAATTTTCCAAGCTGTCCAAACCCTGGAAGCGTTGGGCTAAATCCGGTAGGTTGACCCTTTGCAATATTTCTAGCAGAAACCCGTCGTCAACGGTGGTCTGGGAACTGGGGTAAATAAGTTGTTCCCGTAAACTACCCAAAATCATATAGGGCCGTTGGGGTAAAAACAGCAAGTCTTCCAACTCCGGCCGTTGAATAATGCCTTGGCCGCTGTCCCATAATCCGGCGATCGCCCGTAGGAGAGAACTTTTACCACTGCCACTGGCCCCCATGATCAGTAGATGATTTTCCGGGGCCACTTGCAAGGATAAATTCTCCACCAAAATACGGGAAGAATTAGGGGGAGAGAGGGTAAGGTTATTCAATTCCACGATGGGGCCAATGCGGGTTTGAATAGTCCCGTGGGTTTGCTCAACAGCTTCCTGTTCCCCTGTCCCATCATTTAAGGAATCGTAAAACTCCCCTAAACGGTTAATGCTAGCGGCGAATTCGGTGATGTTCTGAATCTGGTTAGTTACCAGAGATAAGGCGGAAAGTACCATACCAAAAGCTAAACTCGCCTGGGCGATCGCCCCAAAGTCCAAACTACCGGCCAGGTAAAGGGGAGCAATAATGATGTAGGGAATGAGCCTGGTGAAATAGTTATAACCCAGTTGAAAAATGCTAATTAAGGCCTGCCAAATAATCAGTAAATTGAAATTTTTAATGACGGACAATAACCGCTGGGTAACTTGTTTTCGCTCCAGTCTTTCCCCCTGGTAAAAAGCAATGGATTCAGCATTGTCCCGCACCCGCACCAAACCGTAACGAAAATTAGCTTCCAACCGCAATTGTTCATAATTAATGCGGATTAACCTGGTGCCAATGGCGATCGCCACCACCGTCCCGAAAGTAGCGTAACCAATCAACCCCCACATTAGGGCTTTGGAAATACTGTAGAGAATGGCGGTGAAGGAGATTAGGGTGAGGACAGAGTCGAGGATATCCAGCAAAAAATCCAGGGTAACGGAGGTAAAGGATTGAATATCCTGGGTAATCCTTTGGTCTGGGTTATCAATTAACGTATAGGCAGAATTAGAATCAAGACGGTAATAGGAACGGTGCTTAAAATAACGGCCAAGGAAATGTTCCGTTAACCATTCCCTCCAGAGCAAACCCAACTTTTGGCGCAGGTAACGGTAGGCCACAATGATAGGAATTGCCACCACAATGACAATGCCATAAATCCATAAAAACTGCCAAAATACCTCTGCATCTTTTCCATTTAAAGCTGTATCAATAAAGCGGAAAACGAAACTTAAAATGACATTTAAGCCGTTAACCACAAACAGCAAAGATAGGAGTATGCCCAGGAGCAACCATTGCAACCATCGCTGTTGTAGCTTTTGTCGCTGGCTAGCAAAAATTCCTCCACAAATGGCCAGGGCTACAATTCCCACCCAAGGAGCCGGGGAATTAATCAGGGCTTCCACCCCATCCACTAGACCCTTACCGGAACTAGCAAAAAAATCGGGAAAAATGGCCGTGGCCCAGAGGGTCAACCCCATGGACAAAAATAGGGTCATGGCCACCACCACCACCATCAAAGCCAAAATTAAACCAAGAAAAATCCTAGTTTGCTTTTGGCCGACGGGGTAAAAATAGGGCTGGGCCGTTTCCACAAAGCGATGCCACAGTTGGCGATCAAATTGAAAACGCTTAGCTTGGGCTTGGGTCATGGAAAAATAGCATCAACTCTTAATCGGATCGCCTTAACCCGATGAACCATTCAGTCAACGGCGATCGGGGTCAAAAACTATCTTACGGGGTTACAGGGAAGACTTCAGTTTTTCTGGAGAACTGGAATCCGTCGGGGTGGTGGTTAAACTAGCCGGTTCGATCGCCGCTCCATCCCGCAACTCTAAAATCCTCGATACCGCCACCCGTTCCCCCGCTTTCACCCCGGAAATAACTTGGTAGGATTGTCCCTGGATGCTCCCCAGTACCACCGGAGTTTGACGGGCTACTAAGCCACCACTAGACCCAGAATTTTTATTGTCACCGTCTTTGCCATCGCTACTTTGGGGTTGGGCGACATAGATGAACTTTTGGGCCCCAATGGAAGTAACCGCTGTGGTGGGAATAAGGAAACCAGGTTGGCGATCCCAAATAATCCTTACCCGAACATATTGGTTATTTCTTAAACTGCCATCATTTTTAAAAATCACCTTGGCTAAAATTGCCTGGGCATCCCGATTAGCGGTGGGGGAGATAAAACTAATGCGCCCCACTTCCCCGGCTTGCCCGTCACTGCGGACAACTTCCACGGGCAGTCCCATGCGGAGATCGTTATAGCGCTCAACTGGAACATTTATATCCAGTTCAAACTCGGTGTTATTGGTAATGGTGGTAAAACTTTGCCCTGTGCGGACAAAATCTCCAATTTGTAAGGGAATATTCCCCACCACACCGGTTACAGGGGCAAGAACCCGGTTAAAGATTAACTCCTGGGAAGTGGATCCCAATTGGCCTTGGGCCTGCTCGATTGCCCCCCGTTGGGAATTGATGGATCCCTGGGCGGAACTAACCCTTCCCACTGAGGCTTGGTAATTATCTTTAGCTTGCTGTAGGGCCGACTTGGAGGCGGTCACACTGGATTGATTAGCTTGGACTGTGGCTTTGGCCGCCTGGACTGTTTTTTGGGCCGCTTCGGTGCTAGCCTGGGCATCCTCTAGTTGGGTGGTGCGATTATCTAAATCCTGTTGGGGTTGCACACCGGTTTCCACTAAAAACTGAGACCTTTTAAAATTAATCTGGGCCAAATTCAAATTGGCCTGGGCCCGCTTGAGATCCGCTTCCCTGGTTTTTAACACTTCCTGGGAATTGGCTAAATCTGCTATGGCCCTGGCCACATTAGCCTGCTGGGTAGCCACAAAGGACTGGGCCGCGTCCCTTTCTGATTGAGCCGTGCGGAGATTGGCTTCACTAACCTGAAAATTAGACCGTTGGATATTGAGATTACCCACGGCGGCGTTAACGTTTTCCTGTTGTTGGGTGGGCTCCAGGAGCAAAATGGGATCCCCTTCGTTCACCCTCTGTCCCCATTGGGCATAGATTTTCAGAATCCGTCCATCAATTTTTGGGGCTAGTTCTACAAATTTGGTGGCCACCAAGTTCCCCACAAATTCGTTGCTGTCGATGATGGAACTACTTTCCAAGGTCTTTAGCTCCACAGGAATGGCCTTGGGAGCGGTGGCGGCGGGTTTGTCTCCCCCACAGGCGGTGTTGAACAGGGCAACGGCAGCCATTAAGCCAATCAAAGAGAAACTGGGGCGTTCTTTAACCATGGAAATTTAAAAGCTGAAAAACGAAGGAGGCAAAGGAAGCGATGGGGAGTTAATGAACTGGCAAAGACTTCTAGACAAAAGGGGTGAGGGCAACTGTTCACCGCTATTCTATCCATTAATTTGGGGATTGATGAAGGCACAATTCTTAATATTTCAGATATATTCTGAATATTTTTTCAGCAATCGTTGCCAGTCCCCAGGTAGGACGACTAAGGTTTTCTAGGCTCAGTTCCAGGGGGAGTTACCCAACATGGCTAAATTTGTCTATGAACGGCGGGTTTACCTTGCCGATACCGATGGGGCGGGGGTTGTCTATTTCAACCAATTCTTGCAAATGTGCCACGAAGCCTATGAGCATTGGCTGATGGAGCGGGGCTTCTCTTTACAAAACGTTATCCAATCGGGGAAATTTGCGGTGCCCCTCATCCATGCTGAGATCGATTTTTTTGCCCCGGCCCACTGTGGCGATCGCCTACGGATTCACCTCAATACTCAGTTGGCTAGTCCCCACCGCTTTGTCTGTGACTATGAAATAACCAAGGAAGATTCACCAATGGCCATTGCCCGGGCCCAAACCCAGCACGTTTGCATTGCCCTACCAGAAAGAAAAAAATGTCCGTTACCGATGGCTTGGCAAACGGCGATCGGTGATTAGGATCACAAGCCATGTTTGACTCTGATCATTGCTAAATTAGGTCAAAATAATAGATTCTAAATAGGCAAAAGTTTTTTCCCTAAGCCGGCCCCAAACCGAAGCAATATCGTGAAAATTTCTTCCCAACCATTGCGGCCTTCTCCCTACAAGGCATACAGAGATCCTAAGACCGGACAATGGCTCATCGCCCGGCAAGACCAATATGGCGAGAATGGTAATCGCCTGAACTATGTCGGTGAAAATGGCGGGAATCCTCAAATTGGTCAGATCGCCTGACTGAGCCTAGTTTTATCCCAGCCTTTTTGGTGGAGTAGCACCCAGGACTGGATTAAATCCGGCCCCTGCACCGTCCCCATTAGCCCCGCCCGCAGGGACTTCATTACCACGCCTTTTTTTAGCCCTAAATCCTTAGTGATCTGGTTGATCTGGGTTTTAGCGGTCTCAATGGTTAATTCCGGGGTGTTTTGGCTAAAAGTCAATACCGCTTCTAGCACTGCTTTTGCCCCTTCCACCGCCAGTTGTTTTTCCCCATCTTCCTTGAGTTCCAGGCGATCGCCGAATAGCAATTGACTTTCCGCCACCGTATCAGTAAGCCTGGTCAAACTGGGGCCAATGAGGGTAGCTAAACCCTCCAACCAAGTTTTGTCTTTTTCGGGATCTATCCCATAGCCCCCGGCTTGTAAATGGGGAATTAACAGGGGAACTAATTCCGTCGCCGGTAGAGCATGGAGATATTGGCTATTAATCCAATCTAATTTTTGCCAGTCAAACTTGGCCCCGCCTTATTGACCCGTTCCAAGCTAAACTGCTCCGCCGCTTCCGTGAGGGTGAAAATTTCCTGGGTTGAGTCCGGGGGAGTCCAGCCCAACAAACACATATAGTTGGCGATCGCCTGGGGCAGAAAACCCATGGAGCGAAAGTCATCAATGGAAGTGACCCCATCCCGCTTGGAAAGTTTTTTCCCTTCTTGGTTCAAAATCAGGGGGGTATGGGCAAAGATCGGTACGGTGGCCCCAGGGCTTCATAGAGCAGAATTTGTTTAGCCGTATTGGCAATGTGGTCTTCCCCCCGGATTACATGGGTGATATTCATATCCACGTCGTCCACCACCACCGCCAGGTTATACAAAGGCTGGCCAAAGGCCTCCCCGGACTTGTCTGGGGTGCGGGCGATGACCATATCTCCCCCCAAATCACTGCCCTGCCAAACCATATTGCCCCGGATTTGATCCTGCCAAATAATCTGGCGATCGTCGTCGATGCGAAAACGAATTACCGGCGATCGACCTTCGGCCAGAAATTCCGCTTCCTGTTCCGGGGTTAAATCCCGGTGGCGATTGTCATAGCGGGGAGCTTGATTGTTTGCCTTTTGGGTTTCCCGCATTTGCTCCAACTCTGGGCTGGTGCAATAGCAACGGTAGGCCAGACCCTTATCCAATAATGTTTGAATGGCTTTTTGGTAATGCTCCAACCGTTGGGTTTGGAAAAAAGGTCCCTCGTCCCAGTTCAGCCCCAGCCACTGCAAACCCGTCTGAATATTTTCTGTATACTCTGGTTTGGAGCGTTCCAAGTCCGTATCCTCCACCCGCAGGATAAAAGTGCCCCCGGTGTGACGGGCAAAGAGCCAATTAAAGACGGCGGTGCGGGCAGTTCCAATGTGGAGATTTCCGGTGGGGCTAGGGGCAATGCGGACACGGACAGTCACAGGTTTTCCTCGGTGCAATGATTTCTGGGGCGGTTATTTATCGTACCCCAAAGCTTTCCCCGGTTATTGAAGCGGATTTGGTTAATGTGCTTAATATGGGGTTAATAATCCTTGTCCCTGGGACTAGTTGCCATGAATAATGATCATGAATCCTTTGGGATTGATCCCTTCCGGAGTTTGATGCAGGCCCTACAAAGACCGGAATTTTATCCCCATCCGGTCACCGATGCCATTGAATGCTTGCAAACCCATTGTTCTGTGGTATTTTTGACGGGGGACTATGCTTATAAACTAAAAAAGCCGGTTAATTTAGGTTTTCTAGACTACTCCACTCCGGAAAAAAGACGACATTTTTTAGAAGAAGAATTAAGGTTAAATCGCCCAGTAGCTCCGGATATTTACCAAGAAGTTTTAGCGGTTAAATTTGACGGCAATCAATGGCAGTGGGGGGATGATGCGGGGGATGATTATGTTTTAAAAATGGCACAGTTTCCCCAATCCTGTCTGTTTTTATCCATGTTTGAGGAGGGGAAATTATCGGCAAAGCAGATTATCCGTTTAGGCCAGAGGGTAGCCCAATTTCACCAGGAGACAGTAAGCAACGAAGAAATTAATAGTTTTGGCAGTGCTGAGGTGATTTGGGAGTCAGTGGAGAACAATTTTTTGGCTACGGAAAAATACCTTGACATTGCCCAAAACCGGGAAAAGTATGCAGATATTCGTCGTTTTAGTGAAGATTTTTATCATCAAAAAAAAGATATTTTTCAAGAAAGACAGGCGATGGGAAAAATCCGGGAATGCCACGGGGATTTGCATTTAAGGAATTTGTGTGAGTGGCTGGGGAAAATTCAGCTATTTGATCGCATCGAGTTTAACAAGCCCTTTCGGTTTGTGGATGTGATGTATGACATTGCCTTTACGGTAATGGATTTGCAGGCAAAAGGTCGAACGGATTGGGCCTATTTATTCCTCAATACCTATCTTGAGCAAACGGGGGATTGGCATGGTTTACAGGTGTTGCCCTTTTATCTTTGTCGCCAAGCCTATGTGCGGGCTAAGGTAACTTCGTTTCTGTTAGATGATGCTAATTTAACCGATGGTGCAAAAGCCCAAGCTTTAACTACAGCGAAAAGTTATTACCAGTTAGCGTGGCAGTACGCCCAAACGGCCCAAGGAAGTCGAAGAAAAATAATCTTGATGGCAGGGTTATCTGGTTCAGGCAAAAGTACCGTTGCCCAGCAGTTGGCCCAACAATTACCGGCGGTGCAGATCCGTTCTGACGCTGTGCGGAAACATTTGACCGGCGTGCCTTTGGATCAACAGGGCAATGCTAGTTTATATCGAGCAGAGGTGACGGAAAATGTTTACCAGGAATTATTAAACCTGGCCCGGTTGGTGCTTAAGTCTGGTTTCAGCGTTGTTCTTGATGCCAAGTTTGATCGGGAGCAATGGCGATCGCCAATAATTGAATTTGCGGAGCAGGAACAGATCCCGCTCACAATTATTCACTGTGATGCTCCTTTGGAAGTATTAAAAGGACGATTAAGGTATCGTCGGGGGGATATTTCCGATGCGAAGGAGACACTTTTACTCCTGCAAGCCCTGGATTGGGAAGATTTCACTGAATCTGAAGAGCCCTTGGTTTTTGACCTCGACACCACCACCATAGATAGAACCCATTTGCCGGAGGAACTTTTACGGAAAATTCGTTTCCTGTCCGATTGATGTTTGGGGCAGGTTGGGCTACGGTTATGGAGCGCTGAAGATATTTGTGCGTTAGGAGTTGTTCTATTATGTCGGTGGTGTTGACGGTGGGCGATCGCCAGGTAGGGGAAAATGAACTATATCCCTTGCTGATCCAATATCAACTTTTGCCCCAATTAGGCAGGGAAATTTTGATTGATCAGGCGATCGCCAATGTGGAAATAACCCCGGAAGAAAAGCAACAGGCATTGGGGCTTTTTTATCAACAAATGCAGATTGCCAACGAAGAACAACGGGAGGCCCTGCTTAAACAATCGGGGATGACGTTGGAGCAGTTGGAACATTCTGTCCTGCGGAATAGCCGCCTAGAGAAGTTTAAACATAAAACCTGGGACGACCAACTAGAGGGGCATTTCCTCAATAGTAAAGACAAGTTAGACCAGGTAATTTATTCCCTTATCCGTAGTCAAGATGCCGGCATTATCCAAGAACTATACTTCCGCATCCAAGAGGGGGAAGGAAAATTTAGTGCATTGGCTAAGCAGTATTCCGAAGGGCCCCGAAGCCCAAAATGGCGGGTTAGTCGGCCCCGTTGAGCTTAATGTTCCCCACCCCCAGATAGTGCAGTTACTGAAAAGTACCCCGGCGGGTCAACTCTGTTTGCCCACCCAAATCGGGGAATGGTGGATTTTATTAAGACTGGAAAAATATATTTCTAGTCAACTAGATGAAGATATCCGTCAACGACTCCGCAATGATTTATTTCAAAATTGGTTGAATCAACAAATCCAAACCAAAATTGAGTTTACCCCCGTCCCTACCCCCACCGAAGCAATGATGGCTGATGGGGCTAACATCCCATTGGTAAAAGCTGAGGATTAGGGTATTCTGCTATAGCTCACTTTGCCTTTCGGATAACCCTATGGCCCGCCTGTCCAAGGAATTAGAGGACTATTTTTTTAAGGAAGACCGTGGCCCGACGGTGAACCTAGCTCAAATTTTGGCGATCGCCAAGGAAAAGATTTTTGGCATTGTGCTGGTTATCCTGTCCCTGCCCTCGGCCTTGCCCATTCCGGCCCCTGGCTACTCCACCCCCTTTGGCGTTCTCATTTTCCTGGTGGCTATCCAATTAATTTTGGGAAGGAATGAGTTATGGCTGCCCCTGTCCTGGCAAGGAAAAAACATCAAAACAGAAAAGGCCCAAGGTGTGTTGAAGGCGGGGCTACCCTGGCTAAAAAGGCTGGAGGCGATCGCCCATCCCCGCTTGGCTATGGTGTGTCAGAGCCGTTTGGGTAAAGCCTTAATGGGCATTACCATTGGTTCCATGGCCATTTCCATGATGATTCCCATCCCTGGTACCAATACCCTGCCCGCCATGAGTATTTTCATCACAGCCTTTGGTTTACAGGAAGACGATGGCTTGATTACCGGGGCCGGGATGATTTTTTCGGTATTAATTGCCGTACTGATGGTCTCCATCATTTACGTCTTCTTTAACGGCGGCGTGAGTATGCTGGAAATCATTAAAGATTGGCTAAAAATGCAACTGGGAGGGGCCTAGATAACTATTCCAGTTTGGCGGGACTAAACCCTACCGTTGACATCACCCCCGTCCCCAAGGGCTAGCCTGATACAAAACAAACCGCCTTGACTGTATGGCTTTTCCTGGGGGCAATGACTTAATTTTTGTGGTAGTAGTGTTTTTCCCTGGCAATTAACCAAGCGGCGATCGCCCCTCCCACAAAACCAAATAGGTGCCCCTGCCAAGAAACCCCTGGGCGGCCGGGGAATAGACCCCACAGGGCACTGCCGTAGGTAAACAGTACAACGATGGAAAGGGTAATGGAAGCAATATTTTTTTGGAAATAGCCCCGAAAGAGCAGAAATCCTAGGTAGCCAAAAATTAAAATGCTTGCTCCCACGGTCAAAGTGCCAGTGGGGGAAAATATCCACACCCCTAGAGCCCCCCACCACCATAGTGACGATGGTGACAATCCAAAAATCACTGGTTTCCTGGAGCATGACCAACCAAGCCAGGATAGCGAAGGGGATGCTATTGGCGATCAAATGGCCAAAGCCACCGTGGAGAAAGGGGGCAAATAGGATTCCCCTCAGGCCAATGACCGAATGGGGGAGAATCCCAAACCGATCCAGTTGGCCCCTAAAAACAAAAACATCGAGGATTTCAACTATCCAAAAAATGCCTAAAAAACTGGCGATGATGGTGAACTGGTTTTGTAGGGTTTGGCTAAGGGGAATGGGAGAATTTTGGCTCATGGTGATGGGGAAGGTGGTTTTGGGGATAACAACACATCATTATCAAGGATAGCTAATCGCCCTAAAATGGGACAGACCAGACACGGGACTCTATGGCAACTATCCACGGCAATTGGCAGATTTCGGATTCCGGCAACGGGGGCAAACTTTTTGTCTGGGCCGATACCTGGGGAAATCCCCTACCGGAAGAAATCACCGATCGCCATCCCTTTGCCCTGGATGCCAAGGCGATCGCCAAAGTCAAGTCTAATTTGCCCTTAAAATTCCCTTCTCCTAATAACCTAGAAAGCCGGAACTTTAAGCCTCAATTTACCCAGCCATCGCCAAAATAAAATTCCCTTACCCTTTGTTACCGGCCAAGACCCCGTGGCCATGGATGCTAAATATCTCCACTGGCGATCGTGGGAAGTGCCGGGATTATGGCTCAACCCTGGGCAAACTTTGGCCCTACTCCAATCCATTCCCCTGGGGGGCAACCCCATCCCCAACCTGGGGGAGGAATTTTATTTTTATGCCCAACTCCATCGTTGGTGCTTGGACTTGGTGGTGCGGGGGGACTTCTTACCAGGGGTTGCGGAAAAATCCGCAGATTACCGAGCGACCTGGATTCCCATCCTTGAAAGCATTAAGGATCAAACCTATTTGGCCCAATTTGTCCAAGGGGTGCCAGCTTTAGCCCTGGCCTTACTGCCGGAGGCCACGGCCCAGGCTCCCCAAACCCTGGTGGTGGATTTACTACAGCAATTACTCCAAGCCCAGATTACTGGCTCCAGCCCTTCCCTTCCCCAGAGCAAAGAGGTTTGGTTACAGGATTGGCTAAGGGGTTTAACCCAGACGGGGCGAGAAAAGCTAGAACCGGGCAAAGCGATGCAACGGCTGACCACTTCCCTGGATCACTGGTACTTACCGGTGCAAAATTATCTAGCTCGCAAAGATAATCAAGCCTTGGCCCAAAGGCAATTTCGGGGGGCACTAAAGTTACAACCCCCTGCCCAGGATCCGGCGGCTTCTTGGTGTTTGGCCTATGGCTTGCAGGCCCTAGACGATGGGGACTTTTGGTTACCGGCGGCTTGTATATGGGAAATGACCGGAGATTATTTAACCTGGCAGGGCCGTAGGGTGGATCAGGGGGCGGAAAGTTTACTGCGGGGCCTGGGGGTGGCGGCGGAAATTTACCCACCGATCGCCAATAGTTTGGAAGAACGGTGTCCCACGGGCTGTGCCATTGATGCCATCCAAGCCTACGAATTTATCCTGGCGATCGCCCATCGGTTACGGGAGCGGGGGTTGGGGGTGGTGTTACCACCGGGGCTGGAAAGGGGCGGCACCGCTAAACGTTTAGGGGTGAAAGTGGTGGGGGAAATCCAACGGAAAAGGGGAGAACGGCTGACCCTACAAAGTTTGATTAGCTATGACTTGCAATTAACCATCGGAACGGGGGATCAAGCCCGGATCTTAACCTCGACGGATTTCCAAGGTTTATTGGCCCAGAAATCCCCTTTGGTGGTGTTGGACGGAGAATGGATTACCCTGCAACCGGCGGATGTGCGGGCGGCCCAGGGGGTTTTAGCCCAACAGCAACAGCACCAATCCCAGCCCTTGATGGTGGAGGATGCTCTAAGACTAAGCATTGGGGACTTATCAACGGTGTCTAAGCTCCCCGTTACCCAGTTTGCCGCCACGGGCATTTTGCAGGAATTGATTGAAACCTTGGCTAATCCCCAGGGGGTCAAGGCGATCGCCGCACCGCCGGGATTTAAGGGGGAATTACGGCCCTACCAAGCTCGGGGGGTGGGTTGGTTAGCTTTTTTGGAACGGTGGGGTCTGGGGGCCTGTTTGGCGGACGATATGGGGTTAGGAAAAACGCCCCAGTTACTGGCTTTTTTGCTCCATTTAGCCGCAGAAGAGATGCTGGAAAAGCCAGTGTTAATTGTTTGCCCCACGTCGGTGCTGAGCAATTGGCAACATGAAATTATTAAATTTGCCCCCCAACTAAAAACCCTCCTCCACCATGGCGATCGCCGTAAGAAGGGGCAACCTTTGGTAAAACAAGTAAAAAATCATCAGGTAGTACTAACTAGCTATGCCCTTTTGCAACGGGATTTTAGTAGTTTAAGGCTGGTGGATTGGCAGGGGGTCGTGTTGGACGAAGCCCAAAATATTAAAAATCCCCAAGCTAAGCAGTCCCAGGCGGCCCGGGAGTTACCGGCGGGTTTTCGCATCGCTTTAACGGGAACCCCGGTGGAAAATCGACTGACGGAATTATGGTCAATTTTGGAGTTTTTAAACCCTGGTTTTTTGGGTACCCAAAGCTTTTTCCAAAGACGGTTTGCCAACCCCATCGAAAAGTTTGGCGATCGCCAGTCTTTAATGGTTTTGAGAAATTTGGTACGGCCGTTTATTTTACGGCGGCTTAAAACCGATCAAACCATTATTCAAGATTTGCCAGAAAAACAGGAAATGACTGTGTACTGTGGGCTAGCCCAGGAACAGGCGACGCTCTATCAACAATTGGTGGATCAATCCTTGCTGGAAATTGAGGAAAGCAAAGGCATCCAACGCCACGGTCTTAGTTTTAACCCTCCTAACCAAGCTTAAACAGCTATGTAATCACCCGGATCTATTGCTTAAAAAAGAAGCAATTTCCGACCCCCACCACTCCGGTAAGTTAATGCGTTTGGCAGAAATGCTGGAGGAAGTAATCACCGAAGGCGATCGGGCTTTGATTTTTACCCAATTTGCTAGTTGGGGCCACTTGCTTAAACCCTATTTAGAAAAATGTTTTAACCAGGAAGTGCTCTACCTCCACGGCGGTACGCCCCAGGCCCAACGGCAAGCCCTTGTCCAAAGGTTTCAAAACGATCCCCACAGCCCCAATCTCTTTATCCTTTCCCTCAAGGCCGGGGGGACTGGTTTGAACCTCACCAGGGCTAACCATGTCTTCCATGTGGATCGCTGGTGGAATCCGGCGGTGGAAAATCAAGCAACGGATCGGGCTTTTCGCATTGGGCAAACCCGCAATGTTCAGGTGCATAAATTTATTTCCACTGGTACTTTGGAAGAAAAAATCAATGCCATGATGGAGGATAAGCAACAGTTAGCAGAACAAACGGTGGATGCCGGGGAAAATTGGCTTACCCGCTTGGATACGGATAAGTTACGGCAATTATTAACCCTTTCTGCCACTCCAGTAGATTACCAAGGGGATTAAATAGTCAAAATATTGGGTTTATGCCCCAAAATAGTTTCAAAGATTTACAATTTGTTAATGAGAATATTAGGGGAAGTTTATGCCCACCGTTACCGAATCCGACTTAAAGGAAATCAAAGACTTAATAATTGCTGGATTTAATCGCATTGACAACGAAATTGGGGGACTGAAAAATGAAATTTCAGGATTGAAAACTGATGTTAACAGTATTAAAACTGATGTGTCAGTTGTTAAAGGAGACATAACGGATTTAAAAATTACCGTTGCCAAAATGGAGGAAAGACTGGCAGGACAAATAAATGTAGTTGACGAAAAAGTTAACGGATTGGGAAAAAGGTTGGATTTTCAGGAATTTATCAACCGTGGAGTAATCGCTGGAGCTGGCTTGGCCCTTATTACCGCCTTAGCCAATATGCTCGGATTTTTGCCTAGGGGATAATTGGTACTAACACGATGAGGTCAAATAATATCCTGGCGTTTTTTAATCAGAAAAATAATCACTAAACAAATAAAGCCTTGCGCCAATAAAAGTGGTTCCTAGGTGGCGATCGCCAATGGGAAGACAGATCGCCACGGTCTCTAGGAAATTAATCACAGCGTTTGATGGAGCAATAATTACCCGCCAAAGAGCAATAACGACAGTTCCCTTCTGAGGCATGAGGTTTGGGAATATCCTTGCCGGTCAGGACTTTAAGAATGCCATGGAGTTGGGCAATAAAATCTTGATCAATCAAAGTATGGGGAGCTTCTTCGATCGTATCGGGATAAATTAAGCGCCCCATCAGTTTTCGTCCCATACATTTGGCTTTTGTGGTGTCGGCATGGGGAAGAAGTAGCATATACAGCAACACCTGATAGTAGTGAAAGGGGCGTTTGCGGCCACTTTTGCAGTCTTCGACAATAATCACATCATCCTTGTAGGCCACAATATCGGGGCGACCAGCAATGCAAATGTCGAAGTGTTTGCCGACTACCTTTTGAGAATTTTCTTCTTCTATCGCCACATCGTAGCCTAGTTTACGCAAGGCTTCTGCCCGTTCAATGACCATTTGATCATGGACGTTAGAATCAAAATCGCTCGCTGGCAACGTTAGTTGATGTTGGGTTTTTAGCCACGCCGCAAAAAAGCAGGGATCTTCGTCGGCCATAAGTTGGGCAAGGGTTGTAACCCAGGCATAGGGACGAAAGCGTTGTTTGGTTTGGGGAAGGAAGGATTGAACCATAAAAGAAAATCCGGAAAATAAAAGGTAAGTATTGCTCGAAAGATCAAGGTTACAGAAAGTTAAAATCTTCCTCTGTTGTTTAGTCTTGTTATACCCAGACAGGCATCACAGATGATCGCCTTAACGTTTCCTAATAATCAGACTTATTAATCAATCAGAAAAATATTTTTCAAGTTGTGGTGATAATGCAGTCAAAAAATCATCAATTTCTGACTTAGAAAATAACCTGATTCGACTGGTTCCTGGAAAACGACCATCATTATCAAGATTAATAGCAAGGCGTTCTTCAAACAAAGAAATAATAGCTGTTTGCATACTTAGAAAAGGGCTTGAGGATATTTTTTTACATATTCATATTCGCTAGAACATATCTCTCCATAACATGTTGTAAAACTCCGATCATCATAATAATCATCATCCTCATGAAGACTTTTTAGATTAAGATATTTATTCCACCACTCCTCATTAAGTGAAAGTTGAAGATTGTTGTATCGTCTCTGTTGCAGGGAAATCTTATTTTCCTCAATAAGATATTTGCTTATTTTTCCTGGTACTTCTTCAAACAAATAAAGAGATTCTTCGGTAAATTTTTCATCAAAGCCAGGGCGAGCAAAAAAACAGTAAGTATCATAAGTATGGTATTCGCTATTTAAATTAGCGTGATACTCTTGTTTGAACTTAAAATTATTGATAAGTGGTTTTATGAGATTGTTTTTTGTGGATAAATTGATGTAATTTTCTCGTCGATTTTCATTGAAATAAATCAATGTTGTATTGTTTGCATTTGACCGTACACCTCGGTATGTTGATTGCTTATAAAGAGTTATAGGAAGCTTCGAATCTTGATAGCAACTTTTCAAAATAGTCACTCAATTCCTCAGATGCTTCTTCTTTAGGTTGTGGTTGTTTATATAGAGCACTCAGGTCAATATTAGGGTCAATTTGATCCTGATGGACTGTTCGTTTTTGTTTTCTGAATCAATGGCAATAAAAAGCTCGCCTAACTTAATCAATCGAATAGTCATAGCAGGTACTCAACGTAAAAAAAGGATGGGAAGTATCCCCTTCTTGACAAAGAAGAGGACATTGATAAGTTTTATATCCAGTTACAGTAGGCTGTTAGACACTCTGCAACATTATTCTGCAATTGCTCAAATGAAGTAATCATGATTTCACTTCCTCAAATTCCTCTGCAAATACTTTGGAAAGCACTGCTGACGGGTAACTCTTAACTGTGCCCCAGCGAAGATCAGGGACTTCTATACGCTCTAGATTGAGATCTTTGCACAATTTGCTAGCTTTCCTGCCTAGACGAGAAGCCGTTTTGTTGTCAGGCAGATGGATATTTCGCACTTTGGCAAAACCAACTACGGTAAAATGGTGATTCATAATTGAAAAAAATTTAGAAAATTTTGTGGAAGCGGCTTAGTCCGCTTTTTTTGTCCCACTTCTCAGTTATATCAGATAATTTTCTTAGGTGCAATCCTAAGAACTTCGGCAATTTACCTTAGGGGGATCATTGCATTTGAGGGGATTGTCTGATCTTGGCTGGAACCATGGCAATCTAAGCTGAAGACTGGGGCATAACTAAAACACCGTAGTCAAAGACATTGATTACCCTAACTGCGGCAGCCCTAAGCTGGAATGTCGAAGCAATGGACTTATGACAGTCGCTTGGTCTGAGACGTAAGCTCACGGAAAATACCGACTTGACAATTTCCTTATCAATGGCTAAACGGAGCAGATTTTAGCTTTTGATATGCTGTATCGCTGATCACAAGATTTTCGGGCTAAGCGATAGTAACTATGCTCTTAGTTTAATGAGCTAATTTACATAGAAAAAATTATAATGAACACTATTGAATTCACAGCTAAAATCAGTCAAGGAATGATCGCCATTCCCAAAGAAATATAGATCAAGAACTTCAAGAAGAATTAGAAGTAGAGGTTATTGTTAAACCCAAGCGAAAAAAACGTTTAATGAATCGACTCGCAGAAAATCCAGTTTCTGTCGAAAGATGGCGTAACCTAACAAGAGATGAAATCCACTTTAATATTGTTCATCATCTGGAATAATTTATAGCAAAAAGGGTCAAACTTAGACCCCGATGTTTTGTACGAAGCGATTACCCAATCTCCGTTTGAGGTGTTTCCGTCGTCGAATCATTCCCCTTACCCCACTGCTTTGTAATGGCCGCCGTGATCAAATGGGACAGCAAACCAATGGGCCCGGCGAATAAACACAAAATCAGGGAATGTACCGTCCAAACCCCCGTTTCCCGCCCCTGCGAGGCCCGCGAGCGATCGCCCAACGGCTTGGGCTTCAGCGGTGGTAAGGGTCTTTGAGTTACGCCAGAGTGTTGAGGGCATCCGCTGCAAGCCCTTGTTAGGCTTTATATAAGGTGATTAATCTCTTAACAATGCTCGAAATCCTGCCTGCTGAAAATGGGTATCAGCTGTCAGTGCATCAGTAATTCCTCTATCCTGCATCACGATGAATGATATACAGTCTACTAAACCCCATTCTTTGTCTTCTCGTTGCTTAAACAAATTGAATGCTAATTTGTATAGGCTATTGGTTAATAAAACAACTTCGACGCTAGGATCAGTTTCGAGGGATTCCAAAAGTTGAATTGCCGCCGCTCTGTGCCTTTGCTTAGAAAGCGCATTACCTATCTCTAGCAAGATTGCCTGAGTTGTCACTAGACGGGTTTTGTTAGTCTCAATTTGATTAGCAAGCTGAACAGCCCGTACATGATTCTGATCGGTGACGGAAGATAATGCGATCGCAAAAGAAGTATCTAAAAAAACTTCAGTCATTGTCGGAAAGAGTTTCCCCATACAAATATTGGTCAATTTTCTCCGACCAATCGGGTTACCCCGTAATTTTAAAGACTGAGCAGTTTTAAGAAACGTTTTAGGTGGTTTTACTTCATTGGGCAAAACATTTTCAACAACAATCCGCACCCTCGTACCTGCGGCTAGGTTTAAGGGTACTTCTAGTTGAAGGGCTGTCCCATCAAATACGGCTTCGAGTTCTTGGGGCATCACTTTGCTAAGGGCTATGGCTGTTTTCAGTATAGCCTGACCTTTACTTATAATCGGCAGGAGTGGAAGCTGATAAACTTTACAATAACGTTAAGATCATCTGTCCACTCTAATGTGCTTTAATCACTAGCCAGTACATCACGTCGAACTAGGGATTACCTTCAAAGTAGGCAACTGTTCCGATAATCTCATCTGGATAAGATAAGAAATCTACTTCTTCTCCAAAAAACAAGCTGACTTTCTGTTATAGAGTTCAACACACTCTTTTATACCTATTTATACCTACTCGCCCAATGGGGAAAGGAAGTTTGACACTTACATCAATGCAAGCATTGATAACAACATCAAAACTTTTTGGTCAATCATTCTCAAAAATAATATTTGAAAAACATCCTTCAAGCGTAAAAATGGTGTATCTCAAAGGAAAACATGTATCAGTCAATGCAAACCTTACACGCTCACCTTCAATTTGTAGTTCAACGTAGATAGTACCTCCTGACCTTGTCCTGAAAAAGTGGACAGTGTAATTAAGCGGGAACTGGTGGTTGAAGAGAGAGGTAATAATTGTCCTCAAATTGGGAAGGGGAAAGAAAACCGATGGTGGAATGTAATCGTTGGCGGTTATAGAAAACCTCAATCCATTCAGCAATGGCAGTACGAGCAATGGCGCAGGTAGAGAAAGTAGTGGAGTGGATAAACTCAGTTTTAATGGTGCCAAAAAAGCTTTCGGCTACGGCATTGTCCCAGCAGTTAGCCCTACGACTCATACTACAGTTCATTTTAGCCTGTAGAAGAGCATTTTGGTAGTCATGACTGGCATATTGGGAACCACGGTCGGAGTGAAATAATAAACCAGATTCCGCTGGTATTCTTTTTCCTAATGCGGCATTAAGGGCATTGAGAACCAGTTCAGTTCGCATATGTTCTGCCATAGACCATCCCACCACTTTCCGGGAAAATAAGTCAATAATGACCGCCAGATATAACCAGCCTTCTGTAGTCCAGATATAGGTTATATCCCCCACCCACGCTTGGTCGGGTTCTTTGGCGGTAAAGTTACGAGCTAATAAATTCTCCGCAATGGGTAGTGAATGCTTAGAATCCGTCGTTGCCTTGAATTTTCTTTTCTTGTGAGCATTAATGCGGAGTTTTGCCATTAACCGCATTACCCGCTGACGACCTATGGAGAAGCCTTGGGCAGCCAATGCCTCCTGGATTCTCGGTGAGCCGTAGCTTTGACGGCTATCCTCGTGAATTTGTTTAATCTTCTTGCTCAAGAGTTCATTCTCCTTTTCTCGGGGGGATACTGGTCTTTTACACCAGGCATAGTAGCCACTCCTTGACTGCTTTAATACCCGGCACATTAGGCTTATGGGGAAGTTTGCCTTCTCTGCATGGATTAGCTCATAGGGGTTGAGCTTTCCTTGGCAAAGAAGGTCGCTACCTTTTTTAGGAAGTCCCGCTCCATTTCTACCCTTTTCAGTTCGCGACGTAAGTTTTTTAGCTCTTCCTTTTCCGTCGATGTCCACTGAACTTGACCCCCTCCTTGGTCGTCAATCCTTGCTTGCTTTACCCATTTTCTCAGGGCACTTTCTGTCAAACCCATTTCCCTTGCTACTTGGCTTATGGGTTTTCCTGAATCTTCGACAATTTTCACTGCCTCTGATTTTTCCTCGTCTGTAAATGTTCGTCTTGGTTTTTGGCTCATTTGGACATTCTCCTTGATTTTCGACTCTGGGAATTTGTCCACTTTTTCCATACAGGGTCAGTTTTCAGCCTAACTAGTAATTAGACTGAACGCTTCCGCCTAAGATCCCATTCTGAGGTCATTAGACTGACTGTTTCCATCTAAGATCCTTAGACAGGGTACTTAGACTGACTGGAGTCCACCTAAAATCCTTTTTGGGGTACTTAGGCTGACTAAAATCTACCTAAAATTCCCATTTGGGCAATTAGAATCGATTGCGTCAGTCTAAAATCCCGTATCGGGTATTTAGATTGACAGATTCTGCCTAAGATCCCACATAGGGCAATTAATATAGTTTGAGTATATTTCCAGTGGCGACAGGCGGCTGATAGCGTTCATTATTCTTAACAAATACATTCGCGAGTCAGTCGAAACCTCAGGTGTCTATTCCTCCTCCTATCGAGCCCCGTCCCCAAAAATTACTTGATCGTGTGCGTGAAGTCATCCGCATCAAACACTATTCCTATCGGACAGAAGAAGCCTATGTCTTCTGGATTCGGCGGTATATCTTGTTTCATGACAAGCGGCATCCCAAAGACATGAATAGTGCGGAAATTGAGGAATTTTTAAGTCATCTAGCCATGAAACAGCAAGTGGCAGCCTCGACTCAGAATCAAGCCCTGAGCGCCTTAATTTTTCTCTACCGCGAAGTCCTAAAACTCGAACTAGACAACCCTATCGATGCGCTTCGGGCGAAACAAACTCGCTATTTGCCCACCGTCCTAACCAAAACAGAAGTTGTCGAGGTTATCCAACAGCTTTCTGGAACCTACCAACTCATCATCCAACTACTTTACGGTAGTGGGTTGCGATTGACCGAAGCAATGCAACTTCGAGTCAAAGACATCGACTTCGCCCAACATCAAATTCAAATTCGAAACAGTAAGGGAATGGAAAGCCGAGTCACAATGCTACCAGCCAGCCTATCGTCAAAATTCCTCGCACT
>CAVPII010000003.1:0-135903 GCA_963704945.1 uncultured cyanobacterium
GATGGCAGTTAAGAAAAAAAGAAGCTTATGACTATCTCGCCATGGCCCCTAGGAGGTTAATCCTGCAAGACCAAGTTATCCCGGTGAATAACCGTGTCTGGCCCCACATAACCCAACACGTTGGCGATCGCCTCTGAATGCATACCCTGAATTTTGGCTAACTCAGTGGCATTGTAATTTACTAAACCCCGACCTAATTCTTGTCCTTGCTGGTCACAGATTAAAACGGCATCGGTGGCACTGAATTCCCCTTCCGTGGCCATAACCCCGATCGCCAACAGGGATTTTCCCTTTTCCCGTAGGGCCTGAACCGCTCCAGCGTCGATGACAACCTTGCCTGTGGGCACTAAACCGTAGGCAATCCAACGTTTGCGGGCATTGTCGGATCGGGGTTGGGCTTCAAACTGGGTGCCTAAGCTTGCCCCCATGAGAATTTCTAAAATTTGTTGGGGCTTTTGTCCATGGGTGATGACGGTACGAACTCCTGAACCAGTGGCAATGCGGGCGGCGGTGATTTTAGTAGCCATCCCCCCAGTGCCCCAGGCGGAGCCAGTGCTGTCGGTGCGGACTTCCAATTCTGCTAATTCCGTCGCCTTTACCAAGGGAATGGGGTAGGCTTCCGGATCTAAGCGGGGATCATTGGAATAAAGACGATCAACATCGGTGAGCAAAAATAGCCAATCCGCCTCTACCAAACTAGCTACCAAGGCCGACAGGGTATCATTGTCCCCAAACTTTAGTTCTTCGATCGCCACCGTGTCGTTTTCATTAACAATGGCAATCACCCCCAATTCAAACAAAGCTTGGAAAGTATTGTAGGCATTGACATAGGCATTCCGTTCAATCAATTCCCGCCTGGTGAGCAAAATTTGGGCAATGGGCTGGCGCAAACTACTAAAAAGGTCGTCATAGGTACGCATTAAGCGACCCTGACCCACGGCGGCGATCGCCTGTTTAAAGGCCATTTTTTTCGGTCTTTCCGCCAATCCCAAACGACTACACCCAACCCCCACCGCCCCGGAGGAGACCAATACAACCCGGTGACCCTGGTTAGTTAGCTTGCATAGGGTTTCCACCAACGCCGCAATGGTAGAAAGGGCCAACTGTCCCGTTTCCGGCCGAGCGAGGCTAGAAGTACCAATTTTAATCACCAAAGTTTGGGGTTGGGTTATCATTTTTTTGATTATTGCGGGGTTGTTTGAAAAGCCACCCCCCATTATTATTGGGGCGACAGGGGGGCATTTAAAAAAGGTTTTAGAAAATTAGAAAAATCCGAGAAAAATTGCCATAAAAAAAGTGGGCCAAGCCCACGGGAAAAACCATGATTATCAGCGGCAGCTAGGCCACCGTGGTTACATAGAGGAACCTAAACCGGCATAGGCTCCATAGAAAAACAATCCGAGGACACCAATCGCCCCCATCCCCGCAATTACACCAACTACCCACAAGGGAATTCTGCCATCTGCAAACATGCCATGCCTCCTAATCGGAAATTTTAAAAAAGTTTAGTTAAAGAAATAGCTGGAAAAAAGAATACCCAGTACAGCGATCAACAACAGACCTAGGTATAAAGAAGTGCGATTTAATTCCACCGGTTGACGGTTGGGGTTTGAATTTCTGTCCATGGGGAACTCCTAGCGTTGAATGAATTGCATCGCGGCGATCGCCCCGACAAAGAACACAGAAGGCACAGCCAGGGTATGAACCGCTAGCCAACGCACCGTAAAAATAGGATAAGTAACGGGTTGATTAGGATTTTGGGTTGCCATTGTTAATTACCAACTAAAAAAAGAACAATAAAAAATTATTGATTAAATTCTTGAATTTCCTGCTTGATGTCGTAGCGTTCCTGAAGAATAGGTAGCTCTTGACGGGACTGGGTGAAATACTCATCGGGGCGGGGGGTGCCGAAAGCATCGTAGGCCAAGCCAGTGCTGACAAATAACCAACCCGCAATGAACAACATCGGAATGGTGATGCTGTGGATTACCCAGTAACGAATGCTGGTAACAATATCGGAAAATGGACGTTCGCCGGTAGTCCCTGCCATTTGGTGTTCTCCTTCAATTTTTCAAAACAACTTTGATTGATAAATGCAAAGCAAGTAGAGTCTAGTCTACTATTTTGTGACCCGCCTAGGGAACCATGGCCATCTCAGCATTGGGGAGATATTTAAGCAAAATACCGTCCTGCCCTAAGACAAAACCTTTTTCGGGATTAATGAAAACTACCCGGTAGAGATTAGCAGGAATATTCTCCACCCCAGTATCCTTAGCCCAGGTTTGGCCACCATCCTGGCTCATGAGTAAATTACCGCTAGCTCCGGCCACCCAGACCTCTTCCGGGGTACGGAACGATAAATCCAAAAGCCCCCAACTACCCTTGTCCTGGGGAGAAATAACGTCGCCCCATTCCTCCGCATCGGGATCACTGCTGAACTGGAGTTGACCACCCCGGGCCAGTAACCAGAGTTGACCCTCCTGGCCGTAACCCATCGTTTGCAAGCGCCGGGAAGAATTACGGTTATGGGGAGTCCATTCCGTTTGTCCTGGGGCCCAGGTGGAATAAAAATTACCCCGGGCGGACACCGCCACATAACGACCATCGGGCGATCGTTGAATGGTACGGGCTACTCCCACAGCCCCTTCTACCAAGGCTTTCCAATTCTGTCCACCATTGGTGGTTTTATAAATCGCCCCTAAATCCGTAATCATTTCCGCCGTTTGGGCCCCCAGGGCAATAATGCCGTAGGGAGCGCCGGGGAGTTTTTCGCTTAGGGGAATGCGGGCCCAGGTTTGACCCCCATCGGTGGTGTGGAGCAAGATGGAAGGCTTGCCCGTAATCCAGCCTTCGTTGCCGGAGAAACTAACCGCAGAGAAACTAGCTTTTTCCTCCCCCAGGTCAATTACTTTCTGTTCCCAGGTATCGCCGCCATCGGTGGTTTCAAAAATAGTTTCCTTGGTGCCCACTAGCCAACCATGGTTAGGATCATTGGTGAAAGCAATATCAGCAAAGGTGGAATCCGTATCTAAAACAATCTTCTGCCAGGGATTAAAAGCTAAATCCGGCACATGGCTACAACTGACGCAAAAAATAGCGATAACGGTAATGAGGGCCAGTTGCTTAACCCGTTGCTCGAACTGTTGCTTAAACCTTAAGCCAAGGGATTTAAAAGGCATTGTTAATAAAATTCAATAAAAATAATCGGAAAAAATCCAGGGGGATTAATGGCAATGGGGAAATGGTTTGAACAAACTAGCCCATGCCGTAAAGACTGATGAAAAAGAGAAAAATAACAAACAGACTGCCAAAAATCAGTAGGTTTTTCTTCCCACTGCTCATGCGATTAAAACCAAAACCATAGTTAAGATTTTCTTCAAAGCCAGAAGGGGCATCGGTCTCCCCTGTGCTCATGAAGTAAATACGGGGGGCTCCACACACTGGACATTTCCAGTCAGCGGCTAAGGCTTCAAAGGGAGTTCCAGCGGGGATATTAGTTTTCTCATCCCCTTGACTGGGAATGTAAACATAGCCACAGGCCCGACATTCATGGTTGGGGGATGCCAACTCCGCCAAGGTCTTTTCTGGGGGACGATCACTCATGACAACTACAGCGATGGACTTTAGGTAAAATTTGGCAATCTTTGTTACAAATTATGACATCTTAGCTACCACTTTCCCCAGCATTGTAATTGTTGATCTATACCCGGCCCTGCCCAGGACAAGGAACAGAATCTCCCTCTACAGCTTCCCCCCACCCCATGGGTTAAAGTGTGAGAAGTTTGAGAAAATTCTTGAATCTAGTAAATCTAGCCACCGTTAGTCCTAATCCGCCATGCACATCAGTGAACTGACCCACCCCAATCAGTTAAAGGGTTTATCCATCCGTGAGTTGGAAGAAGTCTCCCGTCAAATTCGGGAAAAGCATTTACAGACTGTAGCTACCAGCGGTGGCCATTTGGGGCCAGGGTTGGGGGTGGTGGAACTAACGGTGGCCCTTTATTCCACCCTAGATTTAGATAAGGACCGGGTGATTTGGGATGTGGGACACCAAGCCTATCCCCATAAGATGTTGACAGGGCGGTACCACGATTTCCATACCCTCCGGCAAAAAGATGGCATTGCTGGCTATTTAAAGCGTTCCGAAAGTCGCTTTGACCATTTTGGGGCAGGGCATGCTTCCACCAGTATCTCCGCCGGTTTAGGCATGGCCCTAGCCCGGGACGCTAAAGGGGAAGATTTTAAAGTGGTTTCCATCATTGGGGACGGAGCTTTGACCGGGGGCATGGCCCTGGAAGCCATTAACCATGCGGGGCATTTACCCCACACCAAACTAATGGTGGTTCTCAACGACAATGAAATGTCCATTTCCCCCAACGTGGGGGCCATTTCCCGCTACTTAAACAAGGTTCGTCTCAGCAGTCCGATGCAATTTTTTACGGACAATCTGGAAGAACAAATTAAGCATTTACCCTTTGTGGGGGATTCCCTAACACCGGAAATGGAGCGGGTTAAGGAGGGGATGAAACGCCTGGTGGTGCCCAAGGTGGGGGCGGTGATCGAAGAATTGGGCTTTAAATATTTTGGTCCCATTGATGGCCATAACCTGCAGGAGTTGATTGACACCTTTAACCAAGCGGAAAAAATTCAGGGACCGGTATTTGTCCATGTTTCCACCACCAAAGGTAAGGGGTACGACCTAGCGGAGAAGGATCAGGTTGGCTACCATGCCCAGAGTCCATTCAATCTTTCCACCGGTAAGGCCTATCCTTCCAATAAGCCCAAACCCCCCAGTTACGCTAAGGTTTTTGCCCATACCCTAACCACCCTAGCTAAGGATAATCCCAAAATTATGGGGATTACGGCGGCCATGGCCACCGGCACTGGGTTGGATAAGTTACAGGCCAAATTGCCCAAGCAGTATGTGGATGTGGGCATTGCCGAGCAACACGCTGTTACCCTGGCCGCTGGTATGGCCTGTGAGGGAATGAGGCCGGTGGTGGCTATTTACTCCACCTTTTTACAACGGGGTTATGACCAAATTATCCATGATGTTTGCATTCAAAAATTACCGGTATTTTTCTGTCTAGACCGGGCGGGGATTGTGGGGGCGGACGGCCCTACCCACCAGGGAATGTACGACATTGCTTATCTGCGCTGTATTCCCAATATTGTGATTATGGCCCCCAAGGACGAAGCGGAATTACAGCAAATGCTGGTGACTGGGGTGAACTACACCGATGGGGCGATCGCCATGCGTTATCCGAGGGGTAATGGGATTGGGGTGCCTTTGATGGAAGAAGGCTGGGAACCGTTGGACATTGGCAAGGCGGAAATTCTCCGGTCTGGGGATGATGTTTTACTGCTGGGTTACGGCTCCATGGTTTATCCGGCTCTGCAAACAGCGGAACTACTCCATGAACATGGCATCGAAGCTACGGTGGTTAATGCCCGTTTTGTTAAGCCTTTGGATACGGAATTGATTTTGCCCCTGGCCCAGCGCATCGGCAAGGTGGTGACCATGGAGGAAGGTTGTTTGATGGGAGGCTTTGGTTCGGCGGTGGCGGAAGCTCTGATGGACAATAACGTTTTAGTACCCCTGAAACGCCTGGGAGTTCCTGATATTTTGGTGGATCATGCCACCCCAGATCAGTCCAACGCTAGCTTGGGTTTGACCCCGGCCCAAATGGCAGAGGAAATTCGGACTTCTTTGTTTAAAAATGCCCAAGTTCCCGCCCAGGTAGCCCGCTAACTATCTTTTTTGCCTCGCCCTAACCGTTGGCCAAAATAAATTCGGCGATCGCCAAATCCACGGGGGTAGTTACTTTTAAGTTGGTATCTTCCCCCTGGACAATTTTCACCGGTTGCCCACATTTTTCCAACAGGGCCGCATCGTCGGTTACTTCCCAGCCCTCTTGCTTGCCCTTGCCATGGCAGGCCTTGAGTAGGGCTACATCAAAACCCTGGGGAGTTTGGGCCCCCCACAAAAATTGGCGATCGGGGGTATCCGTAATCCAGCCATCCTGACTGACCATTTTGATGGTGTCCTTAACGGGCATGGCGGCAATTAACCCCTGGCATTGGGTTAACGCTTCTGTGCAACGGTCAAATAAATCGGGGGTAGCTAAGCACCTAGCTCCGTCATGGATTAAGACTGATTTTGCTTCCTTGGGTAGGGCTTGAATACCGTTAAACACAGAAATCTGCCTAGTTTCTCCCCCCTGGATTAACTGAACTGGCTTGGATGGCCGAAGTTTATCTAATAGGGTCTGAAAGGCAGGGAAATCATAGGGCTGGCCGATAATGCCGATCCATTCGATGGTCTGGGAAGCCAAAGCCGCCTTGATGGTCCAACTTAGTAACGGTTCCCCCAGAAGGTGCAACAACAATTTGTTTTGGTCGCCCCCCATGCGTTTGCCGGAACCCGCCGCTGGAATCAATAAATACATCCGCCTAACCTGATTAATTCTGCTGAAATTATCGACCTCAAACCTTACCATGGGGAGGCTATGGCTATTAATTTCATTTAAGTTCCTGTGTCCCACGTCCCGATCGCCACGGCCCTTTTACAATCCCTGGAATGGGGATTGGAGGCCTTTGGAAAACCTTTGCCGGAGCATTGGGCAAAATGGATTGAACATTATCACATAGCCATTTGTAACCTGGATAATCCCCAGATTTTGCTGGCGGAAAAAGACCCTCTCAAATTTTGTGCGGCGGCGATCGCCTTTTTCAAGATTGGCCGGGGGTCATTGTTTATTGCTAATGCCCAGTGGCAACGGGGGGAACGGGAACAAGTAGCCCAATGTTTCAAGCCCGATCTTGTCTGGAGCGACGACGAAAAGCAATGGTCAGAGTTTTTTCTAAAATCAGATCCAACTACCTCCCCAGCCCTGCCCATGGGAGATGAGCCATTCATTTGTTTTCCCACCGGCGGATCGTCGGGGCAAATCCGCTTTGCCGTCCATAGTCCCCAAACCCTAGCCATAGCCGTTAAAGGATTTACGGATTTTTTAGGGCCTTTTCTACCCCCTGACGGCCGGGTGAATAGCCTTTGCTTACTGCCCCTGGCCCATGTGGGGGGATTTATGCAATGGTGGCGATCGGCCCTGACCGGCGGCAAGTTTAGCCCCATAGGCTACCACCAGATTAAACAGCAACCCCCCGCTATCCCGAAAGGCTACGTCACCTCCCTTGTGCCCACCCAACTACAATATTTGCTTGATCACCATTCCCATTGGTTGAGGTCCTTCAATCTTGTTTTTCTGGGGGGAGCCCCTGCTTGGCCCGATTTATTAGCCCAAGCTAGAGCGGGGCGTATCAATCTAGCTCCCACCTACGGCATGACGGAAACCGCCGCCCAGATTGCCACCCTCACCCCAGCGGAATTTTTGGCAGGGAAAACAGGCGTTGGACAAATTTTGCCCCATGTACGGGTGAACATTATCCTCCCGGACGAAGAAACATCACCCCAGGAAAAAGCGGGTTTAGTAACGATTGAATCCGACGCTTTATTTAAGGGTTACATCACCAAAGACGGACTTGTTAGCCATCTTCAACCTTGGCGATCGGGGGATTTAGGCTATCTAGAAAATGGCTATTTACACATCATTGGCCGCCACAATCGACGCATTATTAGCGGTGGAGAAAATGTTGATCCAGGGGAGATAGAGGCATTTCTACTTAATCAAAACTTAGTGCAGGATGTGGTTATCACCGCTGTGCCCGATCGCCGTTGGGGGGAAATGGTGGTGGCAATTTATGTTCCACAATCCGACCAAGAAGATGGTCAAGCCCTAGCCCAATATTTGCAATTTCACCTGGCCGCCCCGAAATGTCCTAAGCATTGGCTCCCGGTGGCTGATCTGCGGCGATCGCCTTTGGGAAAACTGAATTATCAATTTTGGCAAAACTGGGCAAAAAATAGGTTAGGTATTGATAATGAATTTTGAATTTACTTAGTCATAGCGGAAATAGACTAGCCTATTCCGGGAAGGGTCGGGAACCCAAACCTTCATCGGGTCGTTATGTTAGCCTGGGTTAGAAAAAATTTGACGTTTTAAATTGCTGTTGTTGAGGAAAAACATTAATGGCTACTGTGCCCCTGTCCACCACTTCCCTTGCCCAGGCCTGCCTCAATCCCAATCAATTCGAGACTGAAAGCCGGCCCTGGGGATCTTTTACCACTCTGGAGGAGGGCACCGGCTACAAAATAAAACGCATTGAAGTTAATCCCGGTCATCGCCTTAGTCTCCAGATGCACCACCACCGCAGTGAACATTGGATTGTGGTGTCCGGCACAGCGAGAATTGTTTGTGGTGAAAAGGAACAATTGCTAGAAGCAAACCAATCCACCTATGTGCCCCAATGTACTGCCCATCGCCTGGAAAATCCGGGGGTAATTAAACTGGTGCTCATCGAAGTGCAGAACGGGGAATACTTGGGGGAAGACGACATCATCCGTTTTCAGGATGACTATGCCCGGCAGTAGTCTTATCGCCCCCAGACTAAGCCGATTACAGTTAATTTTCCCCAATGGACGCCGATCTTATCCCGTAGAGATCCGCTGCACAGTGCGTCCTGGTAGGATGGCAGATGGAAACCCCTGTTTATTTTCGCTTCAAACCATCTCTATCTATGCTGCAACTGACCCCCAGTGCCGCCCAGGAAATTAAACGTCTGCAACAGAGTCGTCAGTTAAATCACCATCATTTTCGTTTGGCGGTGAAATCCGGTGGTTGTGCGGGTTGGTTATATCACCTGGATTTTGTGGCGGAAATTGCCGATAACGATTTGGAATACGAAAGCCAAGGGGTAACGGTGTTGGTGGACAGTCAGAGTGCGGGTTATTTACACAATTTGAAATTAGACTATGCCGAGGATTTAATGGGGGGCGGTTTTCGTTTTACCAATCCCAATGCGGCCCAGGTCTGTAGCTGTAGTTTGTCCTTTGCCCCCAACCTCGAAAAAAGTTTGTGAGCTAATTTTTTCTGCCTATGAAGCCTAAATTTGCCACGGTTCAAGCCTGGGAGCAGGCGGATTATTTGATGCAACCGGCTCTGATCCGCACCATTGATCAACTCCGTCAAGCTTTGGAAAGTTGTGCCTGGCGCAATCGTTACGAAGAAGTGACAGAGCCTTTCCCCGGCCACCAATTGATTTTGGAAAAAGGCGATCGCCTCTTGAGGGTCAATATCTGGGATTTATGTTTCCAGATTTGTTTTGCCAATTACGAATTTCAACCCTTTGGGGATAACTTGCAGGAAAATGAGCAGGATTTTGCCGTAGAAATAGACCAACAATTATTTAATGATCAGGGGGAAGTGGATTGGACAGCCCTAGATAATAAAGCCCAGCATTGTGTGGAAAAACTTTTAGCGGCCCTGCCCACCGTCGAGGGACATTGATTTGAGGCGATCGCCGGTGCGGAGAATTTGCCCCGCCAACATGGCCGCCCCAAAACCATTATCAATGTTCACCACCCCAATGCCCACCGCACAGGAATTGAGCATGGTTAACAAGGGAGCCACTCCGCCAAAGCTAGTGCCGTAACCAATACTTGTGGGTACTCCAATCACAGGAGAATCCACCAAACCTGCCACCACACTGGGTAAGGCTCCCTCCATCCCTGCCGCCACAATTAATACATCCATGGATTGGATCAAAGCTCGATGGCTGAGCAGACGGTGAATACCCGCTACCCCCACATCCCACAATCTTTCCACTTTGAATCCGCAGAGACTAGCCGTAATGGCCGCTTCCTCCGCCACGGGTAAATCGGCGGTTCCGGCACTGAGGATGCCAATGGTGCCGGGATATTTGACCGTCAGGGAAGTTTGCACCAAGGCGCATATTTTAGCCTGGGCGTAGTAATGCAATAGGGGAATCCTCTCTTCGAGAATTTCCGCCACCTCCGGCTCCACCCTGGTGACCATGACCACCGGATTATGGGCCGCTAGGGCTTGGATAATTTGCTCAATTTGCTCCGGGGTTTTACCCGGCCCCCACACCACTTCAGGGAAACCAGTCCGCAGTTGCCGTTGATGATCTACCTTGGCAAAATCATCGATCGCCTCAAAGCTGAGATGCTTAAGTTTCTCAAACCCTTCTTGGGTACTAGTCTGGCCACTGGCGATCGCCGAGAGCAATTGATGCAGGGAGGCTGGGGTCATCGGTGCAAGGAAAAATTAAAAACAATACCGATAACCATTCTGGCCTAAGTCGCCCCTCCATACATGGCCTGTAAAATGCGAGCAGGATCAACTAAAACCCCGTTATGCCGTAGTTCCCAATGGAGATGGGGCCCTGTAGTGCGGCCTGTCATCCCCACCCGCCCAATACGCATCCCCGCCACTAATGCCTGGCCCTGTTGGAGAATAATTCCCCCCTGGCGATCGACCAAATAACGTTGACCCTGATGAACTTCCACCCGTCCCATCAAGTGGCAATAGGTATGTTGCCAACTGCCGGATTGCACTCGAATCATGGTGCCACAGCCCGTATGGTCGGACATTTCCACAATGGTTCCATGCCACCAACTGCGGATATAACTGCCCAGGGGAGCGGCCAAATCTAAACCATTGTGGAAAGTACTAGCCCCCGCAGTGGGGGCCCGACGGGGCCAAAACCAGAGGTGTATTGTTGAAAATTTTCCACCGGGAAAGATGCATACTGCCAAGGATTACCCGAACTAGTGGCCATAGGGGCATACTGGGCAGTGGCCCGCTGAAAACTCTCAAGGCCAAAGCTGATGGGCCCAGCGATTATGCCCAAAGCTAAAAGAAAAATTAATGATTGTTGGGAACGAACTCTAGTCAAACACTTGGGCAAATATTCATTCAAACTCCCCCAAAAGGAATTCATGGCATACTCCTCACACATTTCACACTGCTCCCTAGTGTATGCCTAGAATTGTTAACTGGCGACGGTTGGGGGTGTGCATTGGGGCAGATTGGGTCAAAATAAAACAATGTTTCCCCTTCCCCACTGCTAACCCGTCACCCCTGTGTTGTACAAAATTCGCCATTATCCTAACTCCGTTTTGGCCGTCACCCTTAAACCCAAAGAAAAGCTCTATGCCAGCTTGGGTTCCCTGGTGAGCATGGACGAAGGTTTAGTGTTAAACCGAATCTTTGGCGGCGGTGTGTCCAAGGCTCTAGCCCGTTTTCTTTTGGGTAAAAATAGTTTAATGGTAAACGCCATCTATAATCCCACCGACGAACCCCTGAGTTTTACCCTTGGTAAAGCAGTTCCCGGCGATTTAACCCGTTTAAATTTGCCGAAAACTGGTATTGTCGTCAGCCCTAAAGCCCACATTGCCCACACCAGCGGCGTTAATATGGGTATCCATTGGCTCGGATTTTCCAGTTGGTGGGCTGGCCAAGGCTTAATTGGACTGAAACTCTACGGTAAGGGCCGCGTCTTTCTAGGGAGCTATGGCAGTTTGAACGAGTTACCCTGTCCCCAAAGTTTTATTGTTGAACATCCCCAACTTTTGGCTTTTCAACCCAAACTGAAGCTTAAGGTTAATTTTCCCAGGGGAATCATCGGTGATGTCCAGTCCGGGGGCGGCCTGAGCTCTCGCATTCGAGGGGCCGGCACCATCTACTGGCAATCCCGTAGTTTAAGCAGTTTGGGGCGTTTCATCCGGCTGAAACTCCGTTGATTTTTTCCTTGCCCCACCATGAACATCGAACTTCTTAATTCCCCCCAAACGGCGATCGCCAAAATCAGCCTAGAAGCCGGCGAGGAGTTAGCGGCCCAGCATGGTTCCCTCATTGCGTTGAGTCCGGATATGGCAGTACAAACCTCCGTGCGTCGGGCCGGGGATGGGGGGGCGAAACAAGCAAGTCGGGGGGGGAAGACCAGAACCATGTTTTTAAATAATTATCAAGCGGGGGAAAATGGTGGAGAAATTTATTTAGCTCCAGCCCTCGTTGGCAAACTGGGACACTACCAATTAGGGGGACATAAATTAATTGTCAGACAAAGTTCTTACCTGGCTTCCGACGGCGAAATTGATATTTTCATGGGTTATAAATCAACGGTAAAAAATTCTGACTACTCTTGGTTAAGCTTGGTGGGAAAAGGAGATATTTTAGTGAGTGCATTTGGGGCCATTTATTCCATAGAAGTGGATGGAAAACAAATTGTTAACTCTGATCATGTGATGGCGTTTGATAATAGTCTCAAATTCAAAGAATATCAGAGCCAACGTCCATGGCCTAAAAGATTAGTGCCCATCCAAGAAGCACTGTATGAATTTAGTGGCACCGGCACTATATTTTGCCAAACCAATGCCCCCCATGGCTTTGCCCAGGAAATCGGCCAACAGCTTAAACCGGAAAACTTCAAACTCCACTAATTAACTTATTATTTCCCTATTTAACTTTCTTTAATCAAAACCATAACCATGACGAAAGAAGAGTCTCTGGAAAAGTTTGAACAAAGGCTAGAAGAAGAAGCAGAAGAGAGTTATGAAGAAGACTACACTCAGCATCTTTTTGTCCATCCGAAGGAAGCCAACGACGATGGCAAGGAAAGCCGCCCTATCGATGATGAGTTTAATATCCGCTATGCCATTAATTGCCATCCCCTTTATTCAACCCTGGAGTTAATCCTTAAGCCCAACCAAATTGCCTTTGTTAATGCCAATCTGGTTACTGCAATGGATGGCTCCATCTTATTTGTAAATAAATTGCGGGGGGGGTTATTGGATGTTCTCCGTAAAGCCATCGGCTCTGATGTTCTATTTTTAAACCAATTCACGGCGGATCAAAGCATTGGCCATCTCCATCTTTCCCCAGCCCTACCAGGGGTTGTTTGCCACCATTTTTTAACGACGGAAAAAGGAATTTATCTAAGGGCAGATAATTTTATGGCCTGTCAGCCTACGGTGACAATCGACACCAATTTCGCCAGCATGAAGCATTTTTATAATGATACCCAAAGCTTTCTTTTACGCCTAGTGGGGGAAGGGGATCTGTGGTTTAGTCTCTACGGCGGTTTGGTGGAAATTCCCATTGATGGCAGTCTTTTCTATAACCCGGACTACATCGTGGCGTTTGAGGACACCCTAGATTACGAAATTATCAAGCAGGAAGGTCTTTCCACCGATAAATTACGGGGAGACATCTGGGGGGGGCGGGGACGGTTATGTCGGTTTACCGGTCAAGGTAAGTTGTGGCTCCAGTCCCGTCAGGCCAATAGCTTTTTAAACTACGCCCAATCAATTTTGCTCAGCCTGCGTTTTCCCCGCTTGAGATAAAGTCCAAATGAATTCCAAAATGAAAATTCCCCACAAAGTCTTAGCTAAGGGGGAATTAATCACTGAAATTTTTCTTGAATTTTTGCACTGTCAGGGTGTATCAGGGCAAGGGCTACCAGCTAGACTTGGTGACTCCGGGTAGCAAACCTTGGTGGGCCCAGTCTCTTAAGACATTACGGCAGAGACCAAAATCTCTGTAGTAGGAACGGGGGCGTCCCGTAACTTGGCAGCGATTGCGGCGACGGTTGGGGGCACTATCCCGGGGAAGATCCTGGATTTTTTGGTGAACTGCTAATTTATCTTCTAAGGTTTCAGCTTGACGGAATTCTTTTTTGAGCGCCTCCCGTTTAGCAGCATATTTTGCTACCACGCGGCTACGACGTTTATCCCGCTCGATCATGGATTTTTTTGCCATCGGGGTTTAACTTTATTTCGTTAATCTAAAATTGAGCAATCCCCATTCTACCATACTGGCAGGGGAAACTTACCTAACTTGCGACGAACACGGAGGGATTCGAACCCCCGACCCTCAGGACCGGAACCTGATGCTCTATCCACTGAGCTACGTGTCCAGACTATTTGCGAAGGGATGACCAATGAACGGGTGCAACTTAATTTCGCAAAACCTTTATTAGCCTAGCATTTCCCCGGCCGATTCGGTAGTCAATTGGGCTCCATTGTTCAGTAACCAAGACCTTTGGATGGGGGTTAGACCTGCATCATCGGTGAAATGGGCATTTTCCACCTTAGCTCCACTGAAATTAATGTTTTGCAGGGTGGCTCCCCGTAGATCTGCCCCCCGTAGATCTGCTCCAATTAAATTAGCCAGGGCCAGACTGCTTTTGCGAAAATCCGCCTGGGTTAAGGTGGCCCCTTCTAAGTAAACTCCGCTCAGGTCTGCCCCCCGGAAACTACTCCGGCTTAGGTCGGCGTTACTTAAATCTGCGTCGGTTAATATTGCGCCCCGGAAATTGCTGTCCCCTAGTTGGGCATTGCTGAGGTCAAGGCCATTAAGGTTAGCCCCTAAAAATTTACCTCCAGCCAAATCCCGTTGGGGATCTAATTCTCCTGTTTGCGCCAGGACTAAACAATCACTAGTGGGATTGTCGATTACCGATTTCAGGCGATCGCCAAGGTGAGATGTTTTTTCTTGAATGGTTTGGGGATCCACCACAGGATCAAGGGATTGCCAGGGCGGTAGGGATTGGGAGTTGGTAATTAACCATTGACCCCAGCAGAGGGCCGGAGAAAAGTAGGTTTCAGCTAAAAATTTGGCCAGCAGACGATCCACAATTGCTAACTGATTCGGACTCAAATCCGGTGGCCATAATCCCTGGGTTTCGGCGATCGCCAAGTTTTGGGCAGTAACAGTAAAAGTAGCTTGGAGTCGGGAAAAGTCGAAGTTCTCTGGGATAACCCATTGAGCAGTGGTTAAGTTGGGAGAGGCATTATCCTTGGCAAAGATAAGTTGCCAGGAACCAAGGAATTGACTTTGATTGGGCAAACCCGACCGCAGTTGAAAATTTCCCCCTTCCCCCTGGAGCGTTAACCGTCCTCCCCGCAACCAAAACCGGAGCTTACCCCCCAGTAGGGACAACCACTGACCACTCCCTTGGGGGCCAATGTTCACCGTTAACAGCGCCGCCCCCGGCTGAAAATCCGCCGTCAGTGCCATGGCTTGGGGGTAGGGATTGGAAGTTTCTAGGGGATGGAACAGTACCATGGTCAAGGAAATTCTCGAAAAAAGTGCGCTTAAAACCTCGTCCCTCAGGACGACCTTGTTCTAAAGCATAATAGGCGATAACCAAACCAAAAGAGCCAAAAGACCGAACCTGGGCAACGGATGGTAGGAGGGGCATCGATTCTGGATAGGGGCCATGGTAGGATGAAAGGCTGGATTGATTATTTTCCTTAACTTAGGCTGGTCAACCTTACCGATGATCGTCTTTGCCGCTTGCCCCCTATGAAACATACCCTCTCTGTTTTAGTTGAAGATGAAGCCGGAGTTTTGACCCGCATTGCCGGACTTTTTGCCCGTCGGGGTTTTAACATTGAGAGTCTGGCGGTGGGATCAGCGGAACAGGGCGATGTTTCCCGCATTACGATGGTGGTACCGGGGGACGAAAGCACCATTGAACAGCTAACCAAGCAACTCTACAAATTGGTTAATGTCATCAAAGTACAGGACATTACGGAAACTCCCTGTGTGGAAAGGGAATTAATGTTAGTTAAGGTCAGTGCCAACGCCCCCAACCGGGCCGAAGTCATTGAACTAGCCCAGGTTTTCCGTGCCCGCATTGTTGACATTGCGGAAGACACAGTCACCATTGAAGTGGTGGGAGATCCAGGGAAAATGGTGGCAATTCTCCAGATGTTAGCCAAATTTGGCATTAAGGAAGTGGCTCGGACAGGAAAAATAGCCCTGGTGCGGGAGTCCGGAGTCAATACAGAGTATCTTAAATCCCTAGAGTCCAAGTTTTAGCACGAACCCAGTATTCTAGGCTGACCTAGACGTACTCAGTGGATCCTCAGCGTCCGCCTGCCATTGCTAATTCCCTTTGTCACACTGACAAACTAATCTTGAATGTATTCTCCACCTTGGCTCAGGGCCAGTTCCGCCCGCATCAACTCCCGCCCCAGATAGGCCGCATGGTTGAGCATGGTCACTGGACAGGGTTCCAAATTTATTGGTTTGGTAATTTATGGTTTACCTCAAACTTTATTGCGATGGTACTTTCTAGGTAGCCATTTTTGCAAAGAAGTGCCGCCAGAAAATATCATCTGATCAAGGTCAAGCTTTAGCCAGAATAAACACATTCCCTTCATTGCCCCGACTAATGCGTAAATCTTCATCTAAATAAGTTGTTTCCAACCAAGCGCCGGATGGACGACTGGGCAAATTAAAATCCACTGGCAAAAAACGCTTACCGATGGAAATTTGTTGAATAAATTGAAGGGGAGATTGATAATTGAGGATTTTTTGTAAGCCAATAATTGATCGCTCAAATTTGACTTCGATGCGTTTGTCGGAAACGGGAAGAAAAGAGGCCACAACGGAAACTAATCCTTCCAAAAAGGGAATACCCTCAATTTCTGCTAAGTTAATTACCCTAGATTCTGCTATGTCTATGTATTGATAAATTTGCCCTAGTTGAACAAAGGGAAAGCGGTCTAAACCTAAAATGCTCCGACTGCTGGTGTAGATTAGTCGCCAATTGCCATCCAGGAGATTTTTTTCCTTGAGGGGTTGGGGATGGGGATTATGGTCTTCTAGTTTTTCCACGGCGGACAGAATGGCCACCCGGTCTTGGTCTGACACCAATAAACCCCGATTTTTACCGGCGATCGCCTCTAGGAGGTTTGTTTTTTCGTCCATACTGTTTGTCAATGGCTGAGCTAGGGAATTAACCCAATTATCCCATTTTCGACCTTAATGGCGATCGGGTAGAGCAACTACGAAGTGCAGACCGAGGGGGGGAATTTTTAAGCAGAAATTCAAGCGGGTTGTAACCAGTCGAGGGTTTCTGGAAAATTGGGAATGGATTGGATTAGCTTTTGGGTATAGGCACTCTGGGGATTTTCGATAATTTCCTGGGCGGTGTTAATGGGTTCTGCCAATTGTCCCCGGTTCATGACCATGATGCGATCGCCCATAAAGCGCACCACACTCAAATCATGGGAAATGAAAATATAGGTCAGTTGCAAATCCCGTTGCAGTTCCTTGAGCAAATTCAACACCTGGGCTTGGACTGACACATCCAGGGCAGAAACGGACTCGTCACAGATAATAAAGCGGGGATTCAAGGCCAAAGCCCGGGCAATGCAGACCCGTTGCCGTTGCCCCCCGGACAATTCATGGGGATAGCGGTTAAACCATTGGGGGCTAATGTCCACCCGTTCCAGTAATTCCGTCACCCGTTGCCGCTGTTGCTTAACCGGTTGCTTGGGCTGGTGAATGATTAAAGGTTCCTGGATGGCTCGTCCGATGGTCATGCGGGGATTAAGGGAATTGTAGGGATTTTGGAAAATAATTTGCATTTCCCGTCGTAACCGTCGCCACTGCTGGGACTTAGACGGCAAAGTGACAATGTTGCAACCATCAAAAATAACTTTTCCAGTTTGGATAGGGGTCAACCGTAATAAAGCCCTGGCCAAGGTTGACTTGCCACACCCGGATTCCCCCACTAACCCCAACGTTTCCCCCGGATAAACGGTAAAGGAGACATCATTAACCGCTGTGAACGTGGATTTTTTACCCCAAAATCCCCCCTGGCCATAGCTCACAGTCAAATTTTGTACTTCCAATAAGGGAGGTTTTTCCTTTAACCGAGCCAGGCGATCGCCTTCCTGGGCCGGGGTAATAATGGCATAACTGGGGGGAGGGGCATCACTATCCAGGAAATCCGCCACGGTGGGCAGATGGTCTAACTGCATTTCCAGCCGGGGACGACAGGCCAATAAACCTTTCGTGTAGGGATGGTGGGGATTGTGCAAAATCTGTTCCTTTGCCCCCTGTTCCACAATTTCTCCCCGGTACATCACCGCTACCCGGTCGGCAATCTCATTAATCACCCCCAAATCATGGGAAATAAAAATTAGGGACATCTCCTGGTGTTGCTTACACAAATCCCGCAGTAGGCGCAAAATTTCCGCTTGCACCGTCACATCCAAAGCCGTAGTGGGTTCATCGGCAATTAACAAGCGGGGATTGGCGGAAATGGCCATGGCAATCATCACCCGTTGCAATTGGCCACCGGATAATTCGTGGGGATAGCGTTTCAGAAAACTACTTTTGCGCCGCTGGATGTAACTGGCTAAGCCTTGGTTAACATTGCCGTTGGGCTGGGAATTTCCCTGGGCTAAAAATTCCTCTTCCAGCACCGCATCCCTAGGTAAAACCTGCACTTCCTGCAAAAGGGCGATCGCCTGGTTTTGGGCCTGCTCCTGGGTGACATTTTGATGGAGTCGAATGGCCTCAATAATCTGAAAACCAATGGTATAAACCGGATTTAAAGAACTCATCGGCTCCTGGAAAATCATGGCAATCTTGCCCCCCCGGTACCGTCGCCGTTCCGTTTCTGGCAGGGGAACTAAATCCACCGACTGGTCTGAAGCCTTGGGGAAAAAACTAATTTCACTACCCGGTTCCACCCAACCGGGCTTAGGCACTAGCCCCATAATGCCCAGGGATGTGACGGATTTCCCCGAACCGGATTCCCCCACAATGCCGAGGATTTCCCCCCGTTCCAACTCAAAATCAATGCCTTTCACCGCTAACATGGTGGTCTTGGTACTGGCATCGGGAAAAGCAATTTGTAGTTGGCGCACCGCCAGGATGGGGTCATTCATTGGGGAGACAGGTAAAAATAGCTAAAAACTACACCGACTTCAATCCAGGAAACCAGAATTAATGCTCTATTTCCGCAATTTTTTAGGTTCCCCAGACAAACTGTAACAGAGTCCCAAAACTTATCATCATCCACACTTCTGAATCCTCACCCCAAAGAAAAATCGCTCCCAACCAGGCCATGGAGGAAGCGGATTTTGCCAATTTTGGTTCCATGATTAGAAACGTTAGCGACTCCGTTCCTCTGGATCCACCGGCACAAAGTCCAAATGGTTAAACAGAGTTGTCACAAAGCTGAATAGTAAAAAAGGCAAAGAAAGTACTAATACCAATCCCACCGTGGCCAGGGCATATACCGGACGGGTACTGCTGGCCAAAGCTAAAGCCGAGGCCAGGGAAAGGAAAATCACAATCAACCAAACAATAATTTGACCATAAATGTCCCCAAAGGAAAGGGTACAAACCATGCGGTATTTGGGTAGTTCTTGCTCCATCATTAAAAAATCCTGCATTGGGTAGGGCGAATATCAACCACCGCCGGGGCTAACGGCATTGACCAGTGGTCAAAGTGGCAATTGGCCAAAATTTTAGAGGATATTTCCGGCAATGATGTTAATTTTTGAGACGTAGTCCATTTACCGAGGAATTTCGAGTCATCGGCCAACGTCACAAAACATTACTGGTATTATTCGGGAAGCATTGTGCCATTGCCCAGAGTTTATTCTTACTTTTTTCGATGAAAAGACGACAAATGATCCGCACCGCTGGAGCCGGTTTACTGGCCGTTGCCGGGGCCCAAATTAGTAGCAGTTTTCGCCCTGCCATAGCCCAAGCTAGCAATACTCTCCAGGTGGAATGGTTAGGGCACAGTGCATTTTTGTTTTCCGCCAATGGTTTTCGCATTTTGACCAATCCTTTTCGGGCCATTGGTTGCACAAAAGGCTACCGTTTGCCCAAGGTGTCGGCGGATTTGGTGCTGATTAGCTCCCAACTTTGGGACGAAGGGGCGGCGGAAGGTCTGCCGGGTAATCCTCGAGTTTTATTTGAACCGGGTAGTTACAACATCGGTGGCATACAATTCCAGGGCATTAGTGCGCCCCACGATCGCCTAGGGGGAAGAAGATTTGGCAATAATGTTGCTTGGCGGTGGGTGCAGGGGGGCATTCGCGTTGTCCACATGGGGGGAGCCGCTTCCCCGATTACGGAAGAACAAAAAATTCTTTTAGGAAGTCCCGATTTAGCCCTAATTCCCGTGGGGGGCGGCCCGAAAAATTATGATGCGGCGGAGGCTAAGGCGGCGATGGAAATGCTTAACCCCCGTATTATGGTGCCCACCCAATATGCAACTCCGGCGGCGGATAGGGGGAGTTGTGAGCTACAGACGGTGCAACCCTTTTTGGATTTGGTTGAGGGCATGAATATCCAGAGGATCAAGGGCAATAAACTATCTATCCAAGCCAGCAATTTACCTAAAACGGGGACTCTAATCCGGGTTTTCAGTGACCAAGGTTTATTAGCCTAAAGTTGTTGGTGTTCCCTTTAGTGAGACGCTTCCATGGCTGTTCATAGCCAATACTCCCTCGCTTTAAGAGCAGGTTTGGAAAGTTTTAGTTTGCCCCCTAAATCTCCGGTAATACAGGGGGACTTTTAAAGCAGACTCTAAAATAACGGCGATCGCCAGTTTTGGCTTTAATTTTTTGAAAAATGCTGTTTAAAAACGTTCCAAGGGGAACAGTCCCAGTAATCGATGTGGGAAACAATGAGGCCCTTTTGGTTGAGGGTCAACTCACTGCGGCCACTGATGCTAATGCGGGGTTTCCAGGGCAGGGGCGATGTCCAAGATAGGGTCCACCGGGTTGTGATCCCGTCACCCTGTCGTTCCATGGCATGGAGTTGTAAATCGATCGCCTGAAACCAGCGGTCTAGGAACTGGATCATTTGCTGATAACGCTCTAGACCCCTAAATTCCGTTAGGGGATCTTTGAAATAAACGTCGGGGGCATAGATCTCAAAGGTTTGCTGATGGGGAAAATTTTCATAGTCCCCCTGGAGGGTGGTCAAAATATCAGTAGAGGTCATTTTGGGGCTTTCCATTGTCGGGGGGAACATTGACTGGTTTAATTTTGTTAAGTTTATTTGACATTTAGGAGGATAGGGCTTTGTCTAAGCAATCGATCGCCAATTTAACTGAGGCGGATCTCGCGGGGAAGCGGGTATTTGTGCGGGTGGACTTTAATGTGCCTTTGGATAATGGCAGTATTACCGATGACACCCGGATTCGGGCGGCGTTACCCACCATTAAAGATTTATTGAAAAAGGGGGCCAAGGTAATTTTGGGCAGTCATTTCGGCCGTCCCAAGGGCAAAGTGGTGGATAGTATGCGCCTTACCCCCGTTGGCGATCGCCTGGCGGAATTATTGGGTCAGCCGGTGGTGAAATGTGATGACTGCATCGGTGCAGAAGTAACGGCAAAAATTGCCAGCTTGCCCAATGGTGGTGTAGCTCTGTTAGAAAACCTGCGTTTCCATGGCGGGGAAGAAGGTAATGATCCCGAATTTGCCAAAGCCCTAGCGGCCAATGCTGATTTGTATGTTAACGACGCTTTTGGTACCGCCCACCGGGCCCATGCTTCCACTGAAGGGGTCACCCATTACCTCAGCCCCAGTGTAGCCGGTTATTTAATCGAAAAAGAATTGCAATTTCTCCAAGGGGCGATCGAATCCCCCAAGCGTCCCCTAGTGGCGATCGTGGGGGGGTCTAAAGTATCCAGCAAAATTGGCGTTATCGAAACCCTATTGGATAAATGCGACAAGTTGATCCTCGGCGGCGGCATGATTTTCACTTTCTACAAAGCCCAAGGCCTCAGCGTGGGTAAATCCCTGGTGGAAGAAGACAAATTAGAATTGGCCACCACCTTGATGGCTAAGGCGAAGGAAAAAGGCGTTGAGTTCCTGTTACCCACCGATGTGGTAGTGGCGGATAACTTTGCCCCCGATGCCAACGCCCAAACCGTAAGCGTCAGTGCTATCCCCGATGGTTGGATGGGTCTCGACATTGGCCCCGATTCCATCAAAACTTTCCAAGCCGCTTTGGATGGTTGTGGCACCGTCATTTGGAATGGCCCCATGGGGGTATTTGAATTTGATAAATTTGCCGCTGGTACCGAGGCGATCGCCCATAGCTTGGCGGGTCTAACCGAAACAGGCACTGTGACCATCATCGGTGGCGGGGATTCCGTGGCCGCTGTGGAAAAAGTTGGTGTAGCGGAAAAAATGAGCCATATTTCCACCGGTGGTGGGGCAAGCTTGGAACTACTGGAAGGCAAAGTACTCCCCGGTATTGCGGCTTTGGATGACAAATAAAGCTAAGCGTTAGGTCGGAAAAATCTTAAAACTCCTTGAAAAATTGAGCGGGAAGATAGGTTAAAGCCTGTCCTCCCGTTTTTTATGGGTTGTTGTGGTTAGCGTTTGCGGTGACAGCGTATTTGGAGGCGGAAATTTTGGTGGTGCATGGTGATTGATCTGAAGTAAAAAGTTTGGGATATTCCTATAATTATAAATCGAAGACAATGAGTCGGTTATTTCAACCAATTTTTGCGAAAAAACTTTTATAGGGACAAGACCATGCAAGCTCAACATATCATTCTAGAAACTGACGAATTGGGAAATATCAAAAATCCACCTAAGCTTCCTGCAAATAAAAAAATAGAAAGTATTTTTCTAGTTGTCGAAGATATTGATAAGGTCGATTCTTCAGTTAAACAACCTCATCCCGAATTAGCAGGTCAAGTTCAAATACTTGGTAATGTTTTTGATAGTGTCCCTGAACAAGATTGGGAAATTTTGCAATGATTGTGATGGATACCCACATTTGGCTTTGGTGGGTTAATGGAAATTTGGATTTACTGGGAAAGAAAAGAGTAAATTTGTTGAAACAAACCAGCAATATTGCTGTGAGTGCTATCAGTTGCTTTGAGGTGGCCTGGCTTGACCATCATCAGCGAATTATCTTGCCTCAAAATAAAACAGATTGGTTTGATAAGGCTCTTGGTGGATCGGGTATTTTGTTATTTCCTATTACTCCCAAAATTGCTGAAATTGCGGTTGAATTACCAGAACATCATCGAGACCCTCATGATCGTCTTATTATTGCTACCGCTATGTTTTTTGACGCTCATTTAATGTCTGCTGATCAAAAATTTCCTCGATATGAAGAGATAACAAATAAGTTGATATAGAATAAGTATTTGATCTGGGTTTGTTATCAACTTATGTTGTTAGTTGTCCCTATCATTATTGATAATATTTGTGTTGTTTTAGTCAATTCAAAAAATACATATAAACTATCTGCATCCGAAGATTTCATTTGACGGGGCTGGGGTAACGGTTTGTTAAGATTGTTCACCGTTGTGAGTTTGTTGGGTAAGCTGGTTGGTAACGATTTTTTGTGAGTCTGTCTATGACGGAGACGATGATCCGGGGGATCAAATTTGGGAAAAAGGTACATGATTGGTCACCAGGCAGAGGGTGGCTCAAATTATGTGGTCGTTGCGGGATGTGCTAGCAGATGGTGCGAAGTCTTTGGTGAAGCGTTTTACGGGACGGGGTGCAGGGCAACGGCCAACCCAGGAAGAGTTTTGGGCGTTGAAGGATGTGTCTTTTGAGGTGAAGCGGGGGGAGTGTGTGGGCATTATTGGCCGCAATGGGGCAGAAAAATCATGTGTCTGAATTAAGCGGCAGTGAAGGTTAAGCGGACAGATTAAGGTAAGTTTGATTTTGATGAAATTTGGATTTGCGGAATGTATGCTCTGGATACTGATCGACATGAAGTCCGTTTATTGTTGAGCGTTGCTTACAGTGAATTTAAGGCTGTTTTACGAATTCCTGAATGGCGAAGTTCTCAATGGCTAATTGTCCCTCTAAACAAATGAAACTTGTCCAAGCTTGGATAGCAATCCATCAGAGATGAGTTGATGGCTGATTGGAAATTAGCTACGGAAGGTCAAACTCCCTTCAGAAATAGATCCTTTACGAAAAGCAGCGAGACCGCTATGACACCTGATATTATTCAAGTTAAAGCAGTGGCAGATTGTAATAGCTCCAGATTTGCAAGATTGTCTGGAAGATGGCGGGGACTGAATTATTTATTTCTGCCCTAAAGATGTTGTCGAATGTTACTCTACTTTGTGCCAGAGATTCAGAGACAACAAGACGATTTATTGTCGGCAAGGATAAGCAATCGGTACTGAAATTTGGACAGATGTAATTGAGGTTTTTCAAGATCCTGCGATTTCTAGAGTGAGACTTTTAACGTCACATTATGCAAAATTCAAATGGCACTAAATGCAATTGGTAGAAAATGCTTTAGCTGACTAGGTTGGGGTAACGGTTTGTTAAGGGTGTTACCGTTGGGATTTTGTTGGGTAAGCTAGTGGGTGTCGGTTTTCGATTGGGATTCCTATGTCGGACGTGATGATCCGGGTGGAAAATTTAGGTAAAAAGTACATGATTGGCCACCAGGCAGAGGGTGGCTCAAATTATGTGGCGTTGCGGGATGTGCTAGCGGATGGTGCGAAGTCTTTGGTGAAGCGTTTTACGGGAAGGGGTGCAGGGCAACGGCGCAACCCAGGAAGAGTTTTGGGCGTTGAAGGATGTGTCCTTTGAGGTGAAGCGGGGGGAATGCGTTGGCATCATTGGCCGCAATGGGGCGGGGAAGTCTACTTTTAATTGTTTCTGATTCTAATGAGCCTCGCTATCGGCGATCGCGTCAGGCCTACAAAATTTTACTTGGAATTGGTGTACCCACAGATATCCTGGTGATGACCCATGCAACAGTTGACAGTAAGGCGAAGGTAGCTACTTCATTTGTTAATCAAGCATTAATAGAAGGTAAGCTTTTGTATGGATAATCCTGATTACCAAGAAGTTCAGCAATGGTTAACAAAAAGCCAAAGAGATTTAAAAGCTGCTTGAGTGCTTTTTAAGAACGAAAAATCTTTACTTGATGCTGTCGTTTACCATTGTCAACAGTCTGTTCAAAAGTCGCTAAAAGCCTATTTGACCTATCAAAATACAGTCTTCAGAAAAATTCATAATTTAGATATCTTGATGGATTTATGCTGTCAGTCTGAAAATAATTTCAAAGATTTAAAGGATGTGGGCGATACGCTGGTAGCATAATTGAAAGTGTTAAACATTGAACCCAATAAAAAATAAACTGAGGTTATTGCAATGGGCAAAAAGAGCGACTAAATCTACTTAAATAAAATATAGTCATTAATACTTGCACATATGCTCAAACTTATTTCAAAATTTAATCGCAAGACTCAACTACTTTCAGGATTAAGCAAAAGTGATTCCATCATCGAAATTGGCCCCCTACATAATGCTATTGCTCCTAAAAGAGAGGGTTGGAAGACAACCATTGTCGATCACGATTCTCGAACCGGATTGGCCAAAAAGTATAGTAATGATACTGCTGTTGACACTAATCTGATTGAAGAAGTTGATGTGATCTGGCAACAAGGTTCATTAGCAGAAGCATTTCCAGAATCCCAGCATCATACATTTCAAGCTATCATTGCAAGTCATGTGATTGAGCATATACCCGACTTTATTAGCTTTTTTCAGTCTGCTCAACATTTACTCAATCCAGACAACGGGGTTCTAGTTCTAGCGGTTCCAGATAAACGGTTCTGCTTTGACGCATTTCGCCCTGTAAGTACAACAGGAAGAATTTTAGAAGCCCATGCTCACGAAATTCAACGGCACTCTCAGGCTGCACTCTTTGACTATTTAGCTTATTCCGTTCACGCTGATAATCGCTGTAACTGGGGAAGAGAAACGCCATCTATGTTTAGTTTTTCTTCCAATATTGAAACGGCATTGGATACATTTAAAACATGGAGTGATGACCCATCAGCTTCATATATTGATTGCCATGGCTGGCAGTTCACACCAGCGAGTTTCCAGCTACTCATTATGGAATTAGGTGAATTAGGTTTGATTGATTGGCGAATTGACTGGATAAAGCCACGGCCATTTACTGATTTTTTAGCACATTTACGTCCAGGTTATACTAAGTATCCTACCCATAAATTACGAGAAAAACGCCGTCTTCAACTGCAACTTGAAATTATGCACGAACTGCGGGAGCAGGCTAACTGGCTCCTTGGCAATATAGGGTTTTGGTTCCACTTTAGACAAACTTTTAGTCCATTCAGGTTGGCATATAAAGCCAAAAACATTTTACAGAATTTTAAAAAGCTCTAAAAATCAATCATAATTTCTTGTTTTTTAGCAAATTTTTATTTGTTAATTCTATTCAAACAAAAATTATCAACCTTGTTTTTTAAACCATTTAAATTAATGGGACTACAAATAGTTTTAAATTTATGTTAACAATTATCACCGTGACTAAAGATGATATACAAGGAGTTGAAAAAACAATAAAAAGCACTGAAAAATTAAGATATTTTGATCAAATATCACAGATATTAATTGATGGTAGCAATCAAAACAATCATCAACAATTAAAAAAAAGTACGAAAAATAAAAAGAATCTTAATATCTACTATCAAGATCCCCAGGGAATTGCAAAAGCATTTAATTATGGTATGAATATTGCTCCTGATAGTTGGCTCTGGTTTCTAAATGGAGGCGATGAAGTTCACCCAGATTTTGACATAGATTTGTTCTTTAAAATTCTAACAAAAACCCAAGCCCAAATAATCATATTTGAAATACAATACGATACAGGAGAAATAACTAAGCATCCCTGTATTTCCGATTTATGGCCTCCTATTGCTAACTGGATACCTCATCCAGCAACCCTAATCAAAAAAAACGTTCTATCTGCTCAAAATGGATTTAATGAAAAATATACTATCGCAATGGATGGCGAATTGTGGTTTAGACTTTTTAGTCAAAATTATACCGTTGATTTAATCTCAATACCTATTACAATATTTTATAAAGGAGGGCTATCTAGCAACATTTCAGAGACAGCAAAAGAAACTAAAAGTATAATCAAAAATCATTATCAACTATTGTTAAAAATATGGTTTAACAGCGGACTAAAGGTTCTAAAAACTTTTTATATGTATCATTGTTTGTCAAGGGCTAATAAGTAATATGATTCTTAAAAATTCTTTTTTTAACTACTACATCAGCTTATACAGGTTCGGAAATTGTTTTAAGTAATATTATTCATAATATTAACTCTTCAAACATTAAACCTGTTGCATGGATTTCATATTTCAAAGGTGAACTTATAGAAAAGAATACAAAAAATCATATTCCTCACTTAGCCATACATGAGAGTGTAAAATCTGCTTGGTTTTGGGCATTATTGATTCCTTCAACTTTCAAAAATAAACGCTACTTTTCGTCTCTTAAATCCCTGTATTCTCTATATATTGATATCTCTCTAAATTATGCCCATAAGAAATTTAAATCGGACATCTGGTATATCAACACAATTTTGCAAAAAGAAACTTTACAATATGCCTATAAACATCAAATTTCCTGTGTTGTCCATGCCCATGAACTAGAACAAATGCTGGTCATATTGAATGCCCACGATGTAAAATTATTGGTAGACTATCCTCAACTAATTATTGCTTGTTCCAATACTGCTGCCCAAACGCTAAAAATATTAGGTAGGACTAAAAATATTGAAGTTTGCTATCCGACAATAGACATAAAAAAAATTGACAATATAAAATTTGATCCTGAAGTGAGAAGACAAACATTAAAAATCTCCCCTCAAAGTTTTATCTGGTGTATGTCAGGAACTCTTGATCAAACAAGAATCCTATTAAATTTATAGAAATAGCTCAGAAAATACTAAATCAGGGATATGATTGTCATTTTTTATGGTTGGGTAATAATCCTGATTCTGCACTAGATATTTTCTGTAAAAAATATTCTGAAAAATTAGGTTTACATAATAAAATTACATGGCTAGGTTTACTAAAAAATGATGACTACTATCAATATCTCAATGTTGCAAATGGTTTTGTCCTAACTTCATCTAGAGAATCGTTTTCTATTGTTTCTCTAGAGGCTTTATATTTACAAAAGCCCGTTGTTGCATTTGATTGTGGTGGTATTAATGAAATTTTAACTTCTCCTCAAATAGGAAAAATAGTTAAATCTTGGAACATAGATGAAATAGTCGATGTAATGAAACAGATTATGGATAATCAATTTGAATTTAATAAAACCTTAGCTAAAGAGACTGCCAAAAAATTCAGTGTTGAAAGTCAAATGAAGCAATGGCAAAAAATTATTGAAAAATACTTTATTAAAATGGATAATACTACAAATAATCATGAATCCTAATATTTCGGCTTACATAACAGCTTATCGAGACTTACCATCTATTCAAAACTGTATTAAATCACTTGAATTTCAGTCAATTACACCTGAAAATTTATTAATTATTGATAACTCCCAGAAAGCTTTAAATTTGCACATCCAAATTCCTTATATTATTCAACATCATCCCGAAAATATTGGTGTTGCTGGCGGAATAAACATTGCTATCCAATGGGCAATAGACAATAATTATGATTTTCTCTGGACATTTGATCAAGATAGCCAACCTGATCGCAATAGCCTTGAAATATTACTCTCAGAATACGAATATCTTAGTCGAAAAAATATTCCTGTTGGCATTGTTTCCCCTACTATTATAGACTGCCAAACTCAAAAAAAACTTTCTAATGGTCTTTTTAAAAAATATAAACTTGAGTGGATACTTTCCGACGTTTCTCCTTCTCCCTTTGCTTACTACGAAGATAAACTTTATCAGTGTGATGTTGTTATCACTTCCGGCTCCCTAATTAATCTCCAAGCTGCTAAAAATATCCCTCTTCCTAATCCCGATTTATTCATTGATGGCGTTGACTGGGAATACTGCCTCAACATGAGAAAACATGGCTATCACATTTGTGTGAGTGAAAAAACCACCATGCAACACAACTTTGGCACTTATCTCACCCATCTTCATAAAGATCATCCCATTTATATCTACTCCCCCCTGCGCTACTACTATATCAACCGTAACCATACCTACATCGAAACCCGTCTTTCTAATCATCTTTATTACAAAACCCTTTCCTATCTCCATAGAATTACAAGCCTAATCAAAAAAATCGGCAAAATTATCATCTATGAACCGGATCAAAAACTGCTTAAAGTTTGGGCATCCTGCCTCGGTTTTTACCATGGCCTCATCGGCAAACTCGGTAAAACCTGGTTACCCTAGCCATTCCCCCCGCAACATTGACTTACAATCATCAATAAACTCCATTTATTCTCCTTGTTGGGTTTCGATGGTAAAACCAATTACTAACGAATTACTCAATCAGATAACCACAAGACTTATTGAAGCTCTCAAGCCAGAAAAAATCATTTTGTTTGGCTCCTATGCCTATGGTGTACCCACGGAAGACAGTGATCTTGACTTACTGGTTGTGGTGGCAGAGTCCGATGAGCCGCGGTATAAACGGGCACGCAAAGCCTATAAAGCCCTGCGACGTATAGGTCTACCCAAAGATATTCTGGTCATGACACGAGCAGAAGTTGAACAAAAGTCTAATGTACTCAGTTCTTTGGTATGGCAAGCTCTTCGCAACGGAAAAATATTATATGAATAATTCTCTCCATGAAGTGACAACAGAATGGTTAGATAACAACCAGAGAGAATTGAGAGCAGTTTAATACCAAAACATAGATCAACATTTTATCTGCAAAAACGATGGACACTCCTCAAGAATGGTACCGTGCAAATCAAAAACAACTGAGACATTATCGGGGACAGTGGATCGCCTATGATGCCGAGGGAATTATTGCCCATCATCCTGACTATGCCCAATTGATCAAAGCCATTCCTGCCAATGCTCAAAACTATTTCATCGAGAGAATTGATAAAACTGAATTTTCCCAACCAGTTAAATTTTATACTGTTCGGTTTGGAGCAATAAAAAAGCATGAATGGTAACCAAAATATCCTGTCATTCTTTCATTTGAACAAAATAGAACCTTAAACATACTTATTGATTCCGGTGCAGATATTAGTTTAATTCCCTATCAACTAGGCATTGATCTTGGTTACCATAAATTGCCAGAAGAAATTAACAATAAAGGTGAAAGTGTTGGTGGCATTGTCGAATACTTATTAAGAAGCATCGACATGGAAATTAATAAAAATCGTTTTTCTGCACCAGTCGCATGGTTACAAACTATAGATTGCGATGAAATTTTGATTGGACGAGAAGTTGTCTTCGACTTATTTGATATTGAATTTATACAAGCAGAAGAAAAGATTATTTTTAAATGGCGAAACTAAATTATTAATGCTGACACTTTTTAACAATCTTGAACCTATTTATCCATTCCCTAGCGCGTAGTAAAATAGCAGGATCAATGCATCTAAATTCTCAAACCTTTATTTTGCGTGGGTTCTGGGATTTTGCATAAAATTGAGACAATCTCTGAAAGCCTTTCCTAGCTTACCTTTTGTAAATTAGATACGTAGCCCCTGAGTAAAATAGCAATAAACTGATCAATTATAGATGTCAAAATTAACTCATTAAAATAACTCTATGAATCAGATTTTAACCTCTAGCTTGAAACCCATACCAATTTGCTCAAACAAAAGCAATTTATCCAGATGGATATAGGACACCTCATTGAAAAAATCGAAGACATGGGTAACAAACGTAAAGATGCCCTAGACAGTAATCTAACCAGAATCTCACAACTTGACGGCGATCGCCATTGACATCTTTTAGAATAAGATTAACGAAGACTCAGTGGCAATCTAATGAGGCTAACGAGATGGTAATCTCCCTAGATCGTGAAATTATCTACCCCGACAGTGATGGACAACCCATGGCTGATAACACCAAGCAATTTCGTTGGATTGTTTTACTGAAAGAAAACCTAGAATGTTTGTTTGCCAACGATCCCCAGGTATTTGTTGCAGGGGATTTACTCTGGTATCCCGTTGAAGGAAGCCCCAATATCCGCGTTGCCCCCGACGTCTTTGTTGTGTTTGGAAGACCCAAAGGAGATAGGGGTTCCTATCGTCAGTGGCAGGAGGATAATATAGCCCCCCAGGTTGTCTTTGAAATATTGTCCCCAGGGAATACCATCAAAGAAATGACGAAAAAACTCCAATTCTATAGCCGTTATGGTGTAGAAGAATATTATATTTATGATCCAGACTGCCAAGAATTAGTGGGTTTACAAAGATCAGCGGATGAACTTACCGTTATTGAAGACATCAACAATTGGCAAAGTCCGCTGTTGAAGATTAGCTTCGTGTTAACTCCAGAAGGATTGAATGTTTATTACCCCAATGGACAACCATTTTTAACAACGGTGGAGCTATCCCAACAGGTCGAATCTGAAAAAGAAAGGGCTGAGTTTGAGAAACAACGGGCCGATCGCCTGGCGGAACAGTTACGTTTATTGGGAGTTGATCCCATCGACGATTAAGGGTGGAGCAAACGGGCTAGGGCCGTGAACAAAGATCGAAAAAACCACCATTTCGGTGTCCAAGGCATCGCCCCAAGCTCTGGCAATTGCCATAAACCCATCACCGCTTTAAATGTATCCCAACGCCCTCGCCGCAACTGCCGCCACGCCCCCGCCAAAATATACTGATGAAAAAATAATTGTTTACATTCCTCCAACTCTGACCCACTTAAAATGTTGAACTTTGCCAGTTCCTCAAATAACCTGAGTAAAATTTCCACTGTTTTTTCGTGGAAAGAGGCCATGGTTAACGCCTGGGAATGTACCCGGTAGGCCACCGTCACCGCTTCACAACAATAGACCCCATACTGGGCAAACAGCCGCATCCACATTTCCACATCACAGGGTTCCTGCCACTCCGGTCGAAAATAGCCCACTTTGTCAAAAAGTGATCGCTCAATGGCGATCGCCGGAAAGCGCACAAAGGAGGAATGGGAAAAAAGCCTTATCAACGCATCATGGGGCGATAGAAATTGATTAGTGCGAAAAACCTGTCGCTTCATCAGCCGTTCTTGTCCATCCACCACCCATACCCCAGACAAGATCACCGGATATTGACCCTTCACCGCCGTTAAACAAGCCACCAACTGTTCTAAACCGCCGGGAATAAAAAAATCATCATCATGGAGAATCATTACATAGTTCCCCTGGGCTAAGGTCACTGCCCGATTCCAGTTTTGCGCCATGCCCAGCGCCTTTTCATGGTGTTCATAACGGTAACGCCATCCCCCTAAAATCTCCTCGGCGATCGCCTGGCAACTACAATCATCCGAATCATCGGTAATCACAATCTCTACTTTTGACTGACAAGGCGGATTTCTTTCCGTAATTGATTGCAGGCCCCGCCGAAACCATAACGGACGATTATAGGCAGGAATGCAAATACTCAAAATAGGAATTTCAACCATCACCACTGACCAGTCAAAGCTTTCCCATCATAGCCACATAGCCAAAATCCTAGGCGATCGCCCTAGAACCAGCATCAATTCTTCAAGATTTCAGGTATAGGGGGTATTTGTAACTGCAACTTTTCCACCAGTACCCGGCCTTGGTCACTGATCACTAGGGGTTGGCGATCGCCATCAAATAATAAACTGCCCAGAGTTAGGCGACGTTGGCTCAGTTTATAGATATATTCTTCCCCACGCTGATCAATCGTATTGGCAATGGATTGATAAATTTTGCTCACCCAGGGATAATTCTGCTCAGTTTGCCAATGGCGTAACAGTTGTAATCCGGCCTCGGTGGTAGCGGCCTGGTAAAGATTTTGCACCAACGGGTAGGGCAAACCAGCCTGTACGGCCTGGGCCGTGAGAATTTCCAAACGGGCATCGGCCAAATGGTGATGGGTATGGAAAATGCCCCCCGCTAGCTTAATTAGTTTGCCGTGGTACCCCAGCAGTAAAATTTCCTGAATCCCGGCTTCTGCCCCCGCCACTACCATGGGCCCTAGCCAATTGGCCGTTTTCAGCATTTGATCCGGGTTGACCCCCCATTGCCGAGCTAAATCTAAACCGTTTTCCCCTAGGCAAAAGACCAGACATTGATGGTGGGGAGCTAGATTTGTCAGTTGTTCTTGGAAATCCGCCAGTTGTTGGGGGGCGCTCAGGGGTTGGGCAATGCCGCTGGTACCCAGAAGGGATAAACCTTCCACAACCCCAAAGGCGGAGTTGGATGTACGGCGGGCCAATGTTCGCCGGCGGGCAAAATTAGGGTGATAACAAGATTTTTTTCCCTTACTAGGTAGGGTTCCAGATGATGATGGAGTAAACGCTGGGCGTAACCGTAGATGGCCGCTTCTCCTCCCCGATGTATCTGCCTGCCGATGCCCTCTCCCCCTTGGATAATTAATTCTCCCTGGCCATCGGTAAATTCCCCCTGGGCCCAGATGGGGGTATGGCGGGTTAGGTCTAGGTTATCCCCCGGTTCGCTGTGGGTAATGGCCAAAGCCCTTTGGTTATCCACCAGAGATCCCTGATCAATGGGAATTTCCGCAGTGATGGCTGGTGCCAACAGTTCAACCTGCACCGAATCTGGACAGTTACCGGTCAACAAGGTTTCCACAGCGGCGATCGCCGATGCACAGGCAAACACCGGTAGGGTATAGCCGGATTGGGCTGGGGTAGGTTTATTCACATTGCCGCACCAGTATTATTGATTGCAAACCGTTTCTTATTGCTTGTTTATAGTTTTACTCACCTTCACCCCAGTATTTTATCAAGGGGTCAGAATACCGGATACCAAATCTTTGTAAAGATGGGCTTAGTAAAGGAAGTTCAAGTATTTCCGCCTCAACCATAGTTATTTTTTGTGATTAGAAAAATCGAAAAATGGAAAAATTGACCATCACTCGACCGGACGACTGGCACTTGCATCTACGGGATGGTGAGGCCCTAAAGGCAGTTCTACCCTACACTGCGCGACAATTTTCCCGGGCGATCGTTATGCCAAACTTAAAGCCACCAGTGCGAACGGTGGCCGACGCAGAAGCTTACCGAGATCGCATCCTGGCGGCCATTCCAGCGGGCAAGCAGTTTGAACCCTTGATGACCCTCTACCTCACCGACAACACCAGTCCAGAGGAAATCATAGCGGCCAAGGCGACTCAGTTTGTCAAAGCGGTGAAGTATTATCCGGCGGGGGCAACGACCAATTCAGACTCCGGTGTAACGGATATTAGCCAGTGTGATGCAGTCTTTGAGGCGATGCAGAAGGTGGATATGCCCCTATTGCTCCATGGGGAAGTGACCGACTCAACGGTGGATATGTTTGACCGTGAGCAAGTGTTTATCGAGAAATATCTAATTCCCCTGAGACGGCGATTTCCTGCATTGCGTGTAGTGCTTGAGCACATTACCACCTCAGAAGCAGTGGATTTTGTTCTGGCGACGGACAACCTTGCGGCAACGATTACTCCCCAACATTTATTGTTTAGCCGCAATATTTTGTTCCAGGGAGGCATACGTCCCCATTACTATTGCCTGCCCATTCTCAAGCGGGAAATCCATCGTCAGGCTTTGTTGCAAGCGGCCACTTCCGGCAATCCCAAGTTTTTTCTGGGCACCGATAGCGCCCCCCATCCCCGGGGTGGCAAAGAAAGCTCCTGCGGCTGTGCCGGTTGTTTTTCGGCTTTGCACGCTATGGAACTTTACGCTGAGGCCTTCGAAAGTGTTGATGCCCTCGACAAGCTAGAGGCTTTTGCTAGCTTTTACGGGCCAGATTTTTATCAACTGCCTCGCAATACTGAACGCATTACCCTAACCAAAACGACCTGGCGCATTCCAGATGAGTTACCCTTCCCTGAGTCTGGCCTTGTGCCCTTGCAGGCGGGGAAAGAACTGAGCTGGCAAATGATGTAACGGGGAGGGGGCGGTATTCCTCAACCTAATTAGTGCTAGTTAACCCTCCGCCAGATGCAGTCGGGACATTCATTTTCCCCCACAGCGTAAAATTTCATGTATTGTCCCGGCAGAATATTTTCAAATTGGATGGTTTTGGTGTCTCCATCCTTGGTGCATTGGGCCATAACTACCGTGGCGGTGGAGGAAGTTACATCGCAATCAATCTTGTTAACTTCATCGGAACCGGTGACTCCCATTTGCAATTGATTACCAGAGATTTTCAGGGAAACCATGCCAAACATAAGATTGAGCAAGCCGGATAACGCTTCAAAATCGTCTTCGGGGTTGTAATCAGGGCTATTTCTGTAACTTTCCATGGTCTTTTCGTAGTCAAATTTCCAGGTTCCCTGAAAGGCCTGGAGTCCATCATCGCCAGCAGTCCCCGTTGTTGTCATTGCCGGAGAGCTATTGGGACTACTGTTATTGCCGGTATTATTACCAGCTTTAGGACTCATATTGGGGGGCAGACTATCCCAGCAACGGGAATCATATTGGGCTAATTCCCCCATTTCCTTGCACCCTAAGGCGATCGCCGGTTGGGGAGAAATCATGGGTAGGAAGAAGGTTCCCCAGAGCAGGGTGAAGGGGACAGTGAAAAAAGCAGACCTGGAACAGTTATTAAGGTTACTCATGGTGGAAACCAGCAAGGTGGATTGTTTTCGCAAGGGAATTTTAGGCCGGTGGCGTAATAGTGATCTGTAGCGGGGAAGGTAAGATGATGCTCATGGCTTTTGCCATTAATCTTATGATTCCGGTGTTTATGGGTGACTTGTTAGGGCTAATTCCGAGTAATCCTTTAATTGATTTCACCATTCTATTACTGGTGACCCTAACCCTACCGCCTATTTTTGAGCGGTTAAAGTTGCCCGGTCTGGTGGGACTACTATTTGCGGGCATTGTGCTGGGGCAGAGCGGATTAGCCATCCTGAACAAAGATTCCGAAAGTATCAAGCTGTTTACGGACATCGGCAAAATTTATTTGATGTTTGTGGCCGGTCTGGAAATCAACATGACGGATTTCCGACGTACCCGCAATCGCTCCCTACTCTACGGTTGTCTCACCTTTGCCGTTCCCCTGTTAACCGGGTTTGCCGTTGGTCAACTCTTTAACTATTCCGTCAATGCCTCTGTTCTGCTGGGTTCTTTATTTGCATCCCATACCCTTTTGGGTTACCCAATTGTACAAAGGTTGGGCATAGTCCGGAATGAGGCGGTGATGGTAACTATCGGGGCGACAATTTTTACTGATATTGCGGCGTTGCTGGTACTGGCCATTTGCATTTCCATCCACAGTGGTAGTTTTTCCCCGGCGGGTTTGGTGATCCAATTAGTGGCGATCGCCGTTTACAGTGTTCTAGTTCTAGTTGGTTTTGACTGGGCGGGAAAGGAATATTTTCGACGGACGGGGGACGAGCAGAGTAATCAGTTTTTATTTGTATTATTGGCGGTTTTCCTAGCTTCCGTGGGGGCAGAGCTAATCAATGTTGACAAGATTGTGGGGGCATTCTTAGCGGGGCTAGCGGTGAACGATGCGGTGGGGGAAGGCCCCGTTAAGGAAAAGGTTGAGTTTGTGGGTAGTACGTTATTTATCCCCTTTTTCTTTATCGGCATTGGGCTATTGCTGAATTTACCGGCATTTATGGAAACCCTCACCAGCCTCTTTCCCCTGGTGTTGGCGATCGTGGTAGGACTAATTTTTTCCAAAGGTTTAGCCGCAATCTTGGCCCAACTTAAGCTCGGTTACACCTGGATGGAGGGTTTAACCATGTGGTCTCTGTCCATTCCCCAGGTGGCGGCCACTTTAGCGGCGGCGGTGGCTGGATATGAAGCTATTAATGCCAATGGCGATCGCCTAGTGTCGGAAGCGATATTAAATACCATCATTGTGTTGATGCTGATTACCTCCATTATCGGCCCCCTACTCACGGCTAAATTTGCCCCCAATATTCCCCCCCCCAATAGTTTGCCCCTCACCGACGAAAATGGCCAATTGGTGGCCAGTGCTGGGGAAATAAAACTGGTACCCCCCAAAGCTTCTACTTTTACCGTCCTAGTACCCACCCAAAACCCCAAGACCCTAGGTTACCTGTTGGAGATGGGGGCCCTCATTGCCCGCCACGAGTCGGGGGTGGTCATTCCCCTGGCGATCGCCAAAGCACCGGTACATATGGATGATCCAAGCTTGACCAAAAAGTTAGAAAAAAACCAACTTTTGTTGGCCCAGGCCATGGAGTTGGCCAGCATTCTCAACGTGGATTCCCATCCTGCCCTCCGCATTGACGACGATGTAGCCCGGGCCATCAGCCACACCGCTAGGGAAAAAAACGCGGATCTAATCATCATGGGTTGGAGCCAGCAAAACCTTGGTCTGCGGGCCAAATTATTCGGTAGCACCATCGACAGTGTATTTTGGTCGGCCCATTGCCCGGTGGCAGTGATGCGTTTGTTGTCCGATCCCCGTTCCTTTCACCGTATTCTTTTCCCGATCAAAAATCTCAACCCCCAAACCCTGGAACTATTCCAATTTACCCAACGGCTAGCGGAAACCAACGGGGGCATCATTACCCTACTCCATGTTTGTCCCCACAACACTGCCCCGGATCAGGTGCAAGCTTTCAAAATTGAGATGGACAAATTTCTGGAGCAATGCCATGTCACCTCAAATTATCCCACCAAGGTGATTTGCCATGATGATGCGGCCAAAGTCCTACTCCGGGTTTCCCACACCTTTGATTTGGTGGTATTGCGTTCCTTCCGTCGGCGGTCAATGGGAGGGGTAGTTCTGGGGGAAGTTACCGATAAAATTCTGCGGGAAATGACTAGCTCCTTTGTGCTTTTTGGTGATCCCTATGCCTGATTGTAGGTTTTACACATCGCACCAATTTCATAGATTGGCGATCGCCACATTACCAATGCTGGTATCAAAACTGGTATTGAGTAATTCCTGCCAACGGCGTAAAATTTCCTGTTCCCCAGGACGATTAATATCATCTAGGATTACAGTGCTGTGGGGCGCTAATTGGGATTGGAAAAAAGGCACTGCGGGAAAACGGGAATATTGAATTTCTTCTCGATAGGCGGGCGGCCCATCTACAAACAAACAATCAATGGTTTTCTTTTCCGGTAATTGCTGACGAATTTTTTCCCGGTTATACCAATCCAAATTGCCTAGGGCTAAATCACAGGGTTGCAGGGGAGCATGAATTAAATTGACGTAATTGCTTAATCTTTCCCTGGCCAATAAGTCTTTAATAAAATTCAACCAATCCAGATTATTTTCGATGCAATGGAGTGTGGCTTGGAAGGCATTTTGACGAAATAATCGAGCAATATAAAGGGTAGAAACACCACCGCCACATTCCACCACCGTCATGTGTTTACGAATTAAAATGGTGTTAAGAATTTGCACCAATCCACTGGGGCGCAGGGCGTAGCTACTCCACGGTAAATAATTGCCTGTTAGGGGAGCCAGATATTGCATCGCCAAGCTATCTTCCCAAATTTCTTGGAGTCTGTGGTTATCCATTTCCTGGGCATTTACCGACGGAAAATTAGTCATAAATAATCATTAAACCTAAGCATTCTCCATCAATCTTTTCACAAGAGTTGACCAACTTGAAAATTTTATGGGTTTTGCCTAGGGCAATCTTGTCTTAACCAGAAAGTTAGGGCCACCAAACAGACACCAGAGCCACTGGAAATAGCAAACCAGGCGATCGACAACATCAAGGTCAAACGCCTGGCTGAGTTGGCTTAACTTTTCAAGCTTCTGGAAGCTTATGTTTACTTAAGACATGTAGGGTGTCTTGTGACGAAATTAAGCAAGATCAAACCGATCCGCATTCATCACCTTAGTCCAGGTGGCCACAAAGTCCTGTACAAACTTTTCTTGGTTATCGTCCTGGGCATACATTTCAGCATAGGCCCGTAGGATCGAGTTAGATCCAAATACCAGGTCTACCCTTGTGGCTGTCCATTTTACTTGCCCGGTTTGGCGATCACAAATCTCATAGAGATTATTGGCGATCGGCTTCCAGGTGTAATTCATGTCCGTCAGGTTAACGAAGAAGTCATTGGTCAGCAACCCTTCCCGTTCCGTGAACATACCGTGCCTGGTGCCACCATAGTTTGTACCAAGGACTCGCATCCCCCCCACCAGCACTGTCATCTCAGGGGCCGTTAACCCCATCAGTTGGGTGCGGTCAAGCATTAGTTCTTCAGGACTAACGACATAGTCTTTTTTCAGCCAGTTACGATAGCCGTCGTGGATGGGTTCTAGTACCTCGAAGGCATCAACGTCGGTCATCTCATTGGTGGCGTCGCCACGACCGGGGGAAAAGGGCACCGCAATTTCAAAACCGGCGGCCTTGGCCGCTTGTTCAATACCAACGTTCCCCGCTAGGACGATGACATCGGCCACACTGGCCCCACTCTCAGTGGCGATCGCCGTCAGCACCGTTAATACCTTGGCTAAACGGTCTGGTTCATTGCCTTCCCAGTCTTTTTGGGGAACCAAACGGATACGGGCCCCATTCGCTCCCCCCTGTTATCTGACCCCCGGAAGGTTCTGGCGCTGTCCCAGGCAGTGGCAACCATTTCGCTGATACTTAGCCCACTGGCGGCAATCCTGTCCTTAACGGTCTCAACGTTATAGTCAGTGGGGCCCACCGGCACAGGATCTTGCCAAATCAGGTCTTCCTGGGGCGCATCAGGGCCAATGTAACGGGACTTCGGCCCCATATCCCGGTGGGTCAGCTTAAACCATGCCCGGGCAAAGACCTCAGAGAAGTATGCGGGGTTTTGGTAGAACCGTTCAGATATCTGCCGATATTGGGGATCCATTTTCATGGCCATGTCGGCATCGGTCATGATCGGATTAAGGCGGATTGTGGGATCTTCCACATCTACAGGTTTGTCTTCTTCCTTGATGCTGATGGGTTCCCACTGCCAAGCGCCGGCCGGACTTTTCTGCAATTCCCACTCATAATTGAGCAACAGATGGAAATAGCCGTTATCCCATTGGGTGGGGTAGGTTGTCCATGCACCTTCAATGCCACTGGTGACTGCGTTACGGCCAATGCCCCGTTTAGTCTTGTTCAGCCAGCCCAGTCCTTGATCCTCAAATTCCGCGGCTTCTGGTTCGGGGCCAAGCAGATCAGCATCACCGTTACCATGGCATTTACCTACGGTGTGACCCCCGGCGGTGAGAGCAACGGTCTCCTCATCGTTCATCGCCATACGGGCAAAGGTGATACGTACATCATGGGCTGTGCGGAGGGGGTCAGGGTTGCCATCCACCCCTTCGGGATTGACGTAGATTAGTCCCATCATCACAGCGGCTAAGGGATTTTCTAAATTTCGATCGCCGGAGTAGCGACTGTTGGGGTTGTCAGTGGGGGCAAGCCATTCCTTCTCTGAACCCCAATAGATATCCTTTTCTGGATGCCAGATGTCTTCCCGTCCAAAGGCAAAGCCAAAGGTTTTCAGCCCCATGGATTCGTAGGCAATGGTACCGGCGTAGGCAATTAAGTCAGCCCAGCTAAGTTTATTACCGTATTTTTTCTTGATGGGCCAGAGCAGACGGCGGGCCTTATCCAGATTGACGTTATCCGGCCAGGAATTGATGGGGGCAAAGCGTTGGTTGCCGGTACCAGCCCCACCCCGACCATCGGCAATACGATAGGTGCCTGCGGCATGCCATGACATACGGATCATCAAGCCACCGTAATGGCCCCAATCGGCGGGCCACCAGTCCTGGCTATTGGTCATCAGAGCCTGTAAGTCTTTTTTCAGGGCAGCGAAATCAAGTTTTTTTACCGCTTCTCCATAGTTGAAATCCGCTCCCATGGGATTGGTTTTGCGATCATGTTGGTGGAGAATATCCAAATTCAGTGCCTTGGGCCACCATTCCATCTGGGATATGTCACTGGTGGTGGCACCGCCATGCATTACCGGACATTTACCCCGGAGATTTGTCTCATTTTGAGTCATAAAAATGTTCCTCTATAAACGTATAAACGAAAATCTTAAATTCCCTCAACCCGGCCATAGTAGGCAATCTGCTGATCGTCGGGATGCCGTTGATTGTATTGCCAAGCCCAAAGCTGATCCCCCCGGGAAAAATGCCACCATTCCCCAGGATGTCGCAAAAATCCGGCGAATTCCATCACATGGTTGAGAAGATTACGTCGTTGTTGATATATTTTGTATTCTTCTGCTTGCTCAGGATTTTCCGGGGTGATGTGTTGATAGTAATTAGGCTGGGAACGGGGAGACAATTCATCAATCTCTCCCCCCATATCTAAGGGTTTTCCCGTTTCATCTAGTAGGGTGATGTCCAAAGCCGCGCCGGTACTATGGGGAGGGGGCGTTAGGGGATCAGAACTAGGTATGGCCCAAATTCCATAAACCTCTTCGTAAATTTTTTCTATCTGCTCTCCGCTTAATTGTCCCCTTGACAAATTATCCCGTTTTAAAATTTCTGCGAAGGCATGGTCCACCATGAACTGTTGCACAGCAATGGGACGGTAGGCATCAAAAACTAAGATTTGGTAGTCTTCTTTGAGGGCATTTAATGCCCGTTGCGCTTGGGCTAGGGATTCTAGAATTCCCTCCCGCACCACGTAGGGCGATCGCCCTTGATAATCAGCCCCCAATTTTTCGTAGGGATGGGGCGTGACCAACTCTACCCCTTCAAGGTCAATTAGGGCCAGGGGTTCACCACAGTCTTGGATGGGAACGGTTAGGTAAGGCTTCATAGAAGACAAGGGAGGAACAATTCCCCCCAGAGGCCTTTTAGTGGAATAAGAGCTTGTTTGCAAAATTTTATTCCGCCCCCTAAATCCCCCAACCTTGGGGGACTTAGAATAATTCTCCCTCCATAATTGGGGGGCTAGGAGGGCTTTTCAAACAGGTTCTAAATCAGACTATTCCGCAACGGCGGCGGGATAAACGCTCACTTTGCGGCGACTTCTGGTTTTGTACTCAAACTTAACCACACCGTCAATCAAAGAATAAAGGGTGTCGTCACTGCCCCGGCCGACGTTGTTGCCAGGGTGAACACTGGTGCCCCGTTGCCGCACAAGGATGCTACCGGCAGTTACCGTTTGACCACCGTAGCGTTTTACTCCCAAGCGTTGGGCATTAGAGTCGCGACCGTTGCGGGTACTCCCCGTTCCTTTCTTATGTGCCATGGTTTTTAATAATCCTGTTAGTTAGGGTTTGCAGGGTAGTGATAATTATTCGGTTGCCCCGACTTATACAATCTACCCAAATTTGCTCGGCTTTAGCCTTAACCAGCTACCACCGGGGTTTTTGCGTCGATCTCTTCTGCTTCGGCGATCGCCTTACCGTTGACCGAAATGGACTTGATCAACAAGCGGGTGAGTTCTTGACGGTGACCCCGTTTTTTACGGGTTTTCTTTTTGGGTTGCATTTTGTAAACGATTACTTTGCGACCCCGACGGTGGGAAAGAATTTCCCCTTCCACCGTGGCTCCGGCCACGTAGGGCTGGCCAATGGTGACATTGTCGCCATCTTTGACTAACAACACCTTATCGACAACGTAACTGTCTTCCGGCGCGGCGTCGAGGTGGTTAATCTCATAGAAACGACCGGGCTCAACCCGAATTTGGGTTCCCCCAATTTCAATAATGGCGTAACTCATAATTTATTTGTGTAGATTGCCGTACAGGTATGCCGTTGCTAAGTTTTTAGGTTTATCCAAGAAACTTGTTAAGTCAGCCCCCTAAATCCCCCAACGTTGGGGGACTTTGAAACTGATTCCCCCCAGAATTGGGGGGCTAGGGGGGCTTTTAAAACAGGCTCTAAGGGAACAACAGAAAAATATTAAGCCTTGGCATTTTCAGTCAATGATTGTCGTAACCTGATCCGAGCGGGATAGTTGACAAGCGATCTTCTATTTTCTAAGTTACTAGCTATTTTGTCAAACTTAATTTAACTTTCTTTTGCTGTACTTGAATTTGTTCGACTACTAGCTGAGCCATGGCGATCGCCGCCCCGGATTGCCCCCGCACCTGTTGTAATTGTTGACGAATTGCGGTTAACCGTTGGGGATCATCCAACCAAGGAATTAACTGACGGGCCACCCCCGCCGGGGTTAAATCCCCCAGGAGTTCCGGCACAATTTCCCGTCCTGCCCAGAGGTTAGGCCAAGCAAAAAGGCGTTTTTGACGGGCAATGAGGTGATTAATCAAACGGGTGGATTGTTTACCAACCCAGGGAATGCGGGCAATTAGCCCCGGTAAGCCATCCAAATGCTTGAGGGCCTCCGTGTGTTGGGTGGGCAGTAAAATGACCATGGGAATGCCTAAAGCCCCTAACTGGGCGGTGTTGGCCCCCACGGTGGTTAGGGCAAAGGTTAATTTCCGTAGTTCTGCCAAAGCGGGAAATTGCCGACAGATGGGGATTTTCAATCCCGTTGCCGTTAACAAATAAGGTTCTTGGCCATTGTCCCCAATCACTTCTATCTCAATATTTCCCATGGCGGCCACCAGGGGATTGGAGCTTACTTGGCCGTAACTCTGTAGTTGTTCCAAATCCACCGTTGGGGCCAGGAAAAGTTGAAATTGACACTGGGGATGGGTTTTCTGTAACTCCACGGCGATCGCCACTTCCAGGGGAACTCCCTGGCTAAGTTTGGCCGCTTTGGAACCGGGGAGCAGTCCAATTAACGGTTGTTCAGATTGCTTTTCCCCAGGATCAACGGCATCCACATCCACCATTAAATCCCCCACCACCACTGCTTTCTGTCTATAAACCTGGGGTAGAGCTTGGCGAACTTGTTCATTCATCACCCCAAAAGCGTCAATCCACCTCGGCCACCGGGCATCCCATTCCGCATATACCACGGAACGGTACCCTAACCTTTTGGCGATCGCCAGGGCAAAAAATTGATCTCCCCCTAAAAACAGAACCACCCCTTGGGGATACCATTGCCATTGGTCACGGGTTTTCCCCCAGAGCAAAAAATCCCAAAAATGTTCACTGTCCTGCACCCGATCCACTTCCGCATAGCTCCGGGCCACCGCCGCCTCTTTGCCCATGGCATGGGGACAGGGGGAAAGAACCACCGAAATTCTCAGGCGATCGTATCCCAATAGCTGGCGTAACGCCTGGACAACGGGGCGCACCCAGGTGGTAACTTCCCCTGGGCCATTGGAGAGGATTAAAACGTCCACAGGATTGCTTAGCTCTATCAAAATTGCTCCCACAAATTTTTTTTCATTTTCTCCCTATCTCTTCTCTGTGCAATAACGCTGCCAATTCCTTAAAATACCCGATATGACTGATTTTTCCCCATTGTCCGCCCTGGAAATTGCCCAACTAATTCGCAGTAAGCAGATTTCCCCCCTGGAAATTACCCAATATTATCTCGATCGCCTGGATGCCCATGATCAAATAGTGGGGAGCTTTTGCTATCTGGCTAGGGAAATGGCGATCGCCGATGCTAAGCAGAAAACTGAGTATTTAGCTGGGTTGACCAATCTGGATCCATTACCGCCATTTTTTGGGGTACCCATTGCCATTAAAGATTTAAATTCCGTGGCCGGAATGCCCGTGAGTTATGGCGTGGCGGCATTGAAGGAAAACATAGCGGAATACGACGATGGAGTTGTGAGCAAAATTAAGGCGGCCGGGTTCACCATTTTGGGTAAAACCACCACGTCCCAACTAGGATCTTTCCCCTATACGGAGCCACCGGGATTCTTACCTCCCCGTAATCCCTGGCATTTAGACCACACAGCGGGGGGATCCAGCGGTGGCAGTGCGGCGGCGGTGGCGGCGGGATTTGTGCCCATTGCCCAGGGTTCCGATGGCGGTGGTTCGGTGCGGACTCCGGCGGCCTGTTGTGGTTTAGTCGGGTTCAAACCTAGTCGGGGCCGGGTTTCCCAAGCCCCGGTAGGGGATTACCAGAGTGGCATTGCCACCCATGGGCCCCTGAGCCGCACAGTGTTGGATGCCGCGGCTTTGCTGGACGTGATGGAAGGTTACATTACCGGCGACCCCTATTGGTTGCCTTCCCCCGATCGCCCTTTTCTGGAAACTACCCGAATTGACCCCGGTAAATTACGCCTGGCCTATGGTTTATCCCTTGCTCCTTTCCCCAGTAGCGACCCCATTCAAACGGGGGTAGCCAGGGCGATCGCCGCCTGTGAAGCATTGGGCCATGAGCTGATTGAATCCTGCTTTGATGCCACGGCCTTAATTGAACCCTTTGCGGAAATTTGGAAAGCGGGGGTGGGGGCTTCGGGGCTTCCTTTACCTTTGCTGGAGCCCGTTAATCAATGGCTAGGGGAAACCAGTGGCACTGCGGGGGATTATCTGCGGGGAGTTCGGCAAATGCAGGTTATTTCCCGGCAAATTGTTGCTTTTCTGGAGCAGTATGACGCTCTCATTCTGCCGGTTTTTAGCCATCAACCCCCTCAGGTTGGGGAATGGGGCCATCTGCCCCCTGGGGACGTAGTGCAAAGAATTATCCAATGGATTGCCCCCTGCCCCCCGGCCAATGCGGCAGGACTACCGGCGATCGCCATTCCGGTGGGCTTTGATGATCAAGGTTTACCATTGAGTGTACAAATTATCGGTAAACCCGCCGCCGATGCCCTGGTTTTAGCCCTCGCCCATCAACTAGAGCAACAACTTAACTTTCCCCGCCAACTTCCCCCGCAATTTCAACCATGAACACCACCACTATTCCCCTGATTGGCTTAAAAGCAGACCATTTTCGCCATCCCCTCGATCAAACTGCCACCGCTAATTTGAAACAAATTCCTGGCATGGATTTGATGGTGCGGGGACTGCTGGGTTCCGTGGCGGAACAGTTTTTCGCCCTCAACAATCTAGCCGCCAGTGTCCGGGTGGGGAAAAACCAGTTACCCCATTTACATGAACTTTTGGTGGATGCCTGCGCCATTTTAGACCTGGAACCGCCGGAACTATACATCCAACAGAATCCCCAGCCCAATGCCTACACCTTTGCCATGCGGGGCAAAAAGCCTTTTATGGTCATGCATACCTCTTTGGTGGATATGCTCACCCCGGCAGGAAATCCAAGCGGTGATGGCCCACGAGCTGGGACATTTGAAGTGTGAACACGGCGTTTACCTAACCTTGGCCAACATTATGGTGCTGGCGGCGGGGTTAATTCCCAACTGGGGAGCAGTGTTGACCCAATCCTTGCAATCCCAAATGTTGGAGTGGGTGCGTTGTGCGGAATTTAGTTGCGATCGGGCCGCTCTGTTAGCAGTGCAAGACCCGAAAGTAGTGATGTCGGTGCTGATGAAATTGGCCGGTGGTTCCCCCCAATTAGCCCCCTTGTTAAACCTAGATGCCTTTATTGACCAGGCCCGGGATTATGACCGCATTAGCGAGGACGAAATGGGGGCGATGCTGAGAACTATGCAGACCCAAAACCTCACCCATCCCGTCCCAGTACTCAGGGCCAGGGAAATTGACCAGTGGAGTAGTTCCCAAACCTATCAGAACTTGCTCAAGGGCCGCAAAAGTGCGTATAATTCGGAAACCGAAGAAAACAAGGGCGGCTGGCGGAATTGGTAGACGCACCACACTCAAAATGTGGCGACTTCGGTCGTGAGAGTTCGAGTCTCTCGCTGCCCATTGAATTAAAGGAATTACCCTAGAGCGGCCATGGAGGCTTTGCCCGCAATTTGTTTGGCGATCGCCGTTAGGGCCTTGGCGGAAGCGGATTCGGGGTGGGATACCACAATGGGAACCCCCGCATCTCCCCCTTCCCGTAGCAAAATTTCCAGGGGTACACAGCCCAACAGAGGCACATTCAACTCCTTGGAAGCCTTTTCTCCGCCACCGGAACCGAATAAATCATATTGGCGATCGGGCATATCCGGGGGAATGAAATAGCTCATATTTTCCACAATGCCCAATACATTTACCCCCATTTGTTGGAACATTTTTAGACCCCGGCGGGCATCCAGCAAAGATACGGTTTGGGGGGTGGTGACAATGACTGCCCCTGCCATGGGCACGGATTGGGTCAGGGTTAACTGGGCATCGCCGGTACCGGGGGGCATATCGACAATTAAATAATCCAATTCTCCCCAATTTACTTGGTAGAGGAATTGACGAATAATGCCGTTTAACATCGGGCCTCGCCAAATCACCGGCTGGTCTGGGTCAATTAAAAAGCCCATGGATACCATTTTGATGCCGTGGTTAAAGACCGGCTCCAGCACCTCCCCCTGGGCACTATCTTGCACTTTCACCGCCGCACCGCTTAACCCCAACATGGTGGGGGCATTGGGTCCATAAATATCCGCATCTAACAGTCCGACTGTTGCCCCGGTTTGCGCTAAAGCCACCGCCACATTTACCGCCACGGTGCTTTTACCCACGCCCCCTTTACCGCTGGAGATGGCGATAATATTTTTCACCTGCCCCACGGATTGGCGATCGGGTAAGGACTTCTGTTGGGGGGTTTCCGCCGTTACCGTTACCTCAACTTCTTCCACCCCTGGCAAGGTGTTTACCGCTTTTTTACAGTCCTCCACGATGAATTCCCGCAAAGGACAGGCCGGGGTGGTCAAAACCAAGGTAAAACTAACTTTTCCCCCGGCGATCGCCACATTGCGGATCATGTTCAGTTCCACCAGACTTTTTTGTAATTCGGGATCTTGAACGGGACGGAGCACGGTTAAAACAGCGTCGGTGGTTAACATAATGGCAAAAATCTAAAAAAATTCTCTTCAAGGGATTACAGTCCGCCCCTTGATCTTAAAGGTTTTTGGGAAGCTTCCGTTGGTTTATGCCCCAGGGATAATCATGCCCAACCATTGATTGAATCCAGGAAAGTCCCCCCCGAACTGGAGCATTGTGTCAAAGTGGAAACAGACCTAGAGCAAACCCCATCGGCTTTCCTCCATGACATCCAGCCTTTTGCCCCCCCGCCTTAATCGTCCCCATACCGAAGTATTGCCCAATGGTTTAACGATTATTGCTGAACAAATGTCGGTGGAAGCGGTTTCCTTTCAACTCTGGTTAAAGGTGGGTTCCCGCTGGGAAGGGGATGAAATTAACGGCATAGCTCACTTTTTGGAGCACATGGTCTTTAAAGGAACGCCCCGCCTGGCCATGGGAGAATTTGAAAGGACTATTGAATCCAGGGGAGCTAGTACCAATGCCGCCACCAGCCAGGATTATACCCAGTTTTATTTCACCTCTGCACCGCAGGATTTTCAACATTTAGCGCCGTTACAGTTGGATGTGGTGCTCAATCCTTCCATTGCCGATGACCCCTTTGGACGGGAACGGCTGGTGGTACTAGAGGAAATTCGGCGATCGCAGGATGATCCCCAACGGCGTATTTTCCAAAAGGTGGTGCAATTAGCTTTTCCCGCAACCCCCTATGCCCGTCCGGTGTTGGGGGGCAGGGACATTATCGAAAACCTGGAAGCCCAGCAAATGCGGGATTTCCATGCCCATTGGTATCAACCCCCAGCCATTACGGTAACGGTGGTGGGGAATCGACCTGTGGCGGATCTAGTGGAGACGGTGGCCAGCAGTTTTGCCGACTGCTACCGGGTGAAATCCCCTTCCCAGACTTTAACTGCCCCGGTGGTAACTTTGCCGCAACCCTTTACCACGGTGGAAACGACAACGGTGGTGGATGAAAGTTTGCAACAGAGTCGGCTAATTTTGCTCTGGCGGGTGCCGGGACTGGATAAATTTGCGGAAACTTTGCCCCTAAGCGTGTTGGCGGTGATTTTGGGCCGGGGGCGGGTGTCCCGGTTATTTCGGGAATTGCGGGAGGAAAAGGGTTTGGTAACGGCGATCGGGGTTAGTAATTCTCCCCAGGCAACCCAGGGCATGTTTTATATTTCCGCCCAGTTACCATCGGAAAATATCCCCACGGTGGAACGTTGCATCCTAGACCATATCGAACGTTTACAAAACGAAGCCATCCCCGAAAAAGATTTGGAACGCATCCGCACTCAGGTGGCCAATCGTTTTGTCTTCGGCAATGAACGCCCTGGCGATCGGGCAAGTTTGTATGGCTATTACTATGCCCAGATTGGCGACTTAGAACCAGCCCTGACCTACCCCGAACAAATTCGGAATTTAACAACGGCGGATCTACAAAAAGCGGCCCAAACTTACCTCTCCTCCACTGCCTATGGCAAAGTGGTGGCCCTACCCGAAGCCCTTTAAATTCCCTTGGGTAATTGTAAAATTGCCAATATGAAACACCGTGGTAACAAGGCTAATCTGCCCAACAAAATCTGCGTTGTCTGTCAGCGGCCCTTCACTTGGCGCAAAAAATGGGCAAGTTGTTGGGATGAAGTTAAATATTGCTCTGAGCGTTGTCGTCGCCGGGGTTCCCGGCCAGATAGCCCGTAAATAACCAATCGGGCCCGATCGCCTGGCATTGCAGATTAGTTAAATTTAAAGCTTGGGTCATTTGGCTAAAGCCGAGGTTTCCCACCGGCCCCGGTGCCTGTTCCCCCCCAATAATTTTGGGTGCGAGGAAAGCGTGAATTTTTTGCACTGCCCCCGACTTAATTGCCGGAGCCCCTAGGGTTCCTCCACATTCCCACAGCACCTGTAAACAATCCCGTTGGTATAACTCATCCATGACGGCGATCGGGGTTAGTTGCTCTAATACCAGGACTTCCACCCCCAATTTTTCCAAGTGTTTGCGGTTGTTTTGGTCGCAAATTTTTTCCGTTACTACCAGGGTTTTAGCTAGATTTTGATCCCATAACTTTGCCTCCATCGGTAAAGCTAAACTACGACTCAGCACCACCCGCAAAGGATTATAGTCCCCCACTCCATGGGTAGTTAACAAGGGATTATCCCGCCGCACCGTATTACCCCCAATAATCACCGCTTGGCAATGACTGCGTAATTGATGAACCCAATGGCGGGCCGGGGGACTGGTGATCCAACTACTGTGGCCCTGGGTGGTGGCAATTTTGCCGTCCAAGGTCATGGCATATTTAAGAATGCCAAAGGGTCGTCGGTGCTGGATACGAAAACAAAAGGCTTCATTCAACCGCAGACAAGCCTTTTCTTCCACCCCAATCTGCACTTCTATGCCCGCCTGCCTTAACCGTTCAATGCCTTTCCCCGCCACCAAAGGATTGGGATCCACCATACCCACCACCACCTTGGCAATGCCCGCTTTAATAATCGCTTCGGTACAGGGGGGGGTGCGCCCTTGGTGATTACAGGGTTCCAAATTGACATATAGGGTGGCTCCCCTAGCCCGATCGCCTGCTTCCCAAAGGGCAAAAACTTCCGCATGGGGTTGACCGGCCTGGGGGTGAAAACCCTGGCCAAGGATATTATCTCCCTGGACAACGATCGCCCCCACCAGGGGATTGGGGGCCGTTTTACCGATCGCCGTTGCCGCCAGGGCCAAACAGCGACGCATATGGGTTTGGTCTGAAATCATCGCCTTGTCTCGTAGAGCTAAAAATAGGATTAATTTCGTTTAAATTTTCTCAAAAATCACCGATAAATTATTAGAAGGCATGGCAACTACTGCTTTCTTGGCCAAGTTCTTCTTTTTGGCTTCTTCCGTCACATCTTCTAAGTTCCTCAGACCCCAGGCTGGATTCCTGCTTTTTAAAGATCGATCAAAGGCTTCATTGCTGGGGGCCGTTACCATCCCGGCTTGACGGTAGGGGCCATATAAATACAAAATTCCCCCCTTGGGTAAAAGGCGATCCGCCCCCGCCAACAGCCCTAAACAGGATTCCCAAGGAGCAATGTGAATTAAATTAATAGCCACCATGGCGGTAATTTCTTCCCCATACTGTTCCACCTGCCAATGGTGGGAGCGCACATCCAAATCCAGGGGCCCTTGCAAACTGGGTAATCCTTGATGGTCACCCCAGGCCAGAATACTCTCCCGGCAAAGGGGATCTGGATCCGAAGTAATCCACCAACGGGGGGAAAATAAAGGGGCAAAAAAACAAGCGTGTTCCCCGGTGCCACTGGCAATTTCTAAAACACTGCCCTGGTTTGGTAAGTATTCCTGCAACACAATGGCGATCGCCTCCCGGTTGCGTTGGGTGGCGGGGGCATACTGACGGCGATCGGTCATAGGTTGATAACAGGAAAGCGCAAGTAAGGACTACAAAAGGATTCTAGCCTTTTTTGACGGAGTAAAATCCTAATTTCTGTATCTATGCTATCTATTTGAAAAAAATGTCTTGCGTATGATTGGGGGATCTGTAAATTCCGAAGTAGAGATCTAAGCCCATGAGTGGAAATGCCGCCCGCGCCCAAGCAGTACATCAAATTATCAACCAAAAACCCTTGCCGGCAAAGGAGTCGCCCCGTCTGGAAGACCTGTGGGCAGATAACGTCTTCAACCTGAGTAAAATGCAGGCAAGCCTCCCCAAAAGTATCTTTAAATCCATCAAAAATACCATCGTTACCGGGGAAAAGCTGGATCCGAACATCGCCGATGCAGTGGCGACAGCAATGCGGGATTGGGCCATGGCCAAAGGGGCTTTGTATTATGCCCACGTATTTTATCCCATGACCAACCTGTCTGCGGAAAAGCATGATGGCTTTATTTCCGTGCAAGGGGATGGCAACGTCATTTCCGAATTTTCCGGTAAAGTCTTGGTGCAAGGGGAACCGGATGGCTCCTCTTTTCCCAACGGCGGTATTCGGGACACCTTTGAAGCCCGGGGTTATACCGGCTGGGATGTGACCAGTCCGGCCTACATCATGGAAACGGACAACGGTTCTACCCTCTGTATTCCCACGGTGTTTGTCTCCTGGACTGGAGAGGCACTGGATAAAAAAGTGCCCCTTCTGCGCTCCATTGCCGCTATGGATAAGGCCGCCAGCAAGGTGTTAAAACTCTTGGGATATGACCAAGTGGCCCACGTCAATTCCAGTTGTGGAGCGGAGCAGGAATATTTTCTCGTTGATGCCAACTTTGCTAGCCAACGACCGGATCTGCTCCTAGCGGGTCGGACTTTATTTGGCAAAGCCCCCGCCAAAGGTCAGGAATTTGATGACCATTATTTCGGGGCAATTCCCGAACGGGTGCAAGTGTACATGCAGGATGTGGAGGAAACCCTCTATAAGTTAGGCATTCCCGCCAAAACTCGCCATAACGAAGTTGCCCCTGGTCAGTTTGAAATTGCGCCCTTTTTTGAAGCGGCGAACGTGGCCAGCGACCACCAACAATTGTTGATGACGGTGTTAAAAAATACGGCTAAAAAGCATGGTTTTGTTTGCCTACTCCATGAAAAACCCTTTGCGGGCATTAACGGTTCCGGTAAACACGTTAACTGGTCAGTGGGGAATTCCACCCAAGGTAATTTGCTCGATCCCGGCGATTCTCCCCATGAAAATGCCCAATTCCTGGTTTTTTGCGGCGCAATTATTCGGGGGGTTCATAAATACGGCCCTCTGATGCGGGCGGCGATCGCCACAGCCAGTAATGACCACCGCTTAGGGGCCAACGAAGCTCCCCCAGCAATTATGTCGGTTTATCTCGGCACCCAACTTGAAGAGGTGTTTGAACAAATCAAAACCGGCTCCATTGGGGAATCGAAACAAAAAGGGTTAATGGATTTGGGCGTTGATGTGCTCCCCGCCTTAAGCAAGGACGCCGGCGATCGTAACCGCACCTCTCCTTTTGCCTTTACCGGCAACCGTTTTGAATTCCGCGCAGTGGGTTCTAGTCAATCGGTCTCCGGCCCCCTAATTGTCCTAAACACCATGTTGGCCGACTCCCTCACCTGGATTGGCGATCGCCTGGAAAGTGAATTAGGCAAAGGCTTAGACCTTGATACTGCCATTCTCACTGTCCTTAAAGAAGTGATGAATACCCACGGCTCCGTGGTCTTTGGTGGTAATGGTTATTCTGAGGAATGGCATAAAATGGCCGTGGACGAACGGGGGCTTTCTAACCTCCGCACCACCGCCGATTCCCTCCCCGTGCTCAAGGAACAATACGTCAAAGACCTCTTTGAAAGCACTGGTGTTTTAACCCCGGTGGAACTGGCCAGTCGCTTTGAAGTGTATGCAGAACAATACATCAAGTCTATTGATGTTGAAGTAAAACTCGTCATTAGTATTGCAAAAACGTTGATTTATCCCGCTGCTATTGAATATTTAGCCAAGCTTTCATCCACGATCGCCAGCTTAGAAAGTATGGGGATTAGCCTGGATAAAAACAGCGCTAAAACCATTGCAGACTTAACCAACACCATGATGAATGCCGTTGATAAATTGAGCCATGCCAGCAAAAAACATGGTTTTGCCTCAACGGAGGAAGAAATGCAGTACTATGCCCAAACCCTAAAGCCATTAATGGATGAGGTGCGGGTTTCTGCGGATGCCATTGAAGCGGAAGTAGCCGATGAGTTTTGGCCCTTGCCTACCTATCAAGAAATGTTGTTTATTAAGTAGCTCCAGTTAGGGGGGTTACAAGAAATAGCCCCTAATGCTAGGCTAAACGAACCTAAAGTCCCCTCAAGCTCCTGAAAGTTTGGGGGGATTAGTTTATGGATTTCAGTTAATCTGGCTAGGCTATGGGCGATCACCTTATACCAATTCTTTAAATTCTAGCTACAGATAAAATTTTAACTCTGAGGTAAGAATATTTAAGCTCCACTATTCATCCCTGAAATTTATGGATTTAGTATTAGCTATTTATTGCTATTGGGGAACTAGGAATATAGAGAATTTATCTAGTTGATTTTAAAGACCCATTGCTGACTATGACCTCGGTGTTCATTGGTCAAAATCACTGGTTCTTTATTATTTTCTGAATTCGTAAAATTAAGTACTCGCCCATTTACTTTAGATTTGATTAAGTATCGTCCATTGGGTAATTTTTCTAATGACCACTGTTGACTTTCACCACCATGATAATTAACTAAAATAACGGGTTCTTTGTTATTTGAACTACTATTAAAATCTAGGGCTCTTCCATTTACCGGAGTCTGTATAATAACCGTATCCACAGTTTGTGCCTGCATTCGGGGATTTGGGCGAGGCTTGGGCGGCTCCATACACCCTCCAGGGGGACAAGTCCAATCTTCAGGATTACAAGTAATATCCCCCCATCCACATTGGGCGATCGCCGGTTTGTCATGGAGTGAAGCCAGGGAAATAACCCCTAATAATGCCAAACTAGAGGGAATTGCAAATTTTTTCATGATTTTATGTGTGTATTAGCCGTTAGGCGATAAAATTATCCATAACCATGTCTTTGATTGTTCAAATATTAGCTTTGAGCAATTCAATGAAAATCCTGATATGTCTTTAGATTTTCAGAGAAAAAAGCAAATGGATAAAATCCAAAAAATACGAGATCATGGTTTTGTTGATGGAGAAATTGCCGAAATTTTAGATGTTCCTTTAGAATTAATCAATAAACCTAATTAAAATCCATGAAAAATCAACTTTATGATATAGATTTTGTACAGTGGACAGAAGAACAAGTTCAACATTTCCAACAAAATGACTTAGAATCGATTGACTGGCAAAATGTTCAGGAGGAAATAAGCGCCTTGGGTCGAAGTGAAAAACATGAGCTAGAAAATCGTCTTGAAGTATTACTAGAACATCTATTAAAACGTGGCTATATTAATAGTGCCTATGATAATCGTGGCTGGGAAATCACGATCAAAGAACAACGAAAGCAGATTCGACGACTGTTGAGAGATTCCCCTAGTTTAAAGAATTATGGCGAAGCATTGGTTGAAGAAATCTGGCAGGATGCCCGCTCCGATATTCAAGACCTTTATCCAACTGCATCACTACCTATAAGCAACCCATTTAGTGAAAGTTTAGATCAATTATTAACGGTTACTTATTGGTAGTAACAGCGGGGAAAGAATCCCCACCACCAATAATGGTTACGATGCCCCTTTCAGTCAATCCAGCTAGATTATGGGCGATCGCCAAACTCAGTTGTCTCACTTATCTTGCTTACACTGTGGGCTGACCTAGGCACCGGATTTTTGTTAGCCAAAGTTGGGGATGAGTTGCTTTGGCGTTAAAATTTCCACAAGTTTTCTGCCGATTAAGGTGCTATGGGCCTGGTCTGAAGAATCAAGCCCGGCGGATGCCATTGAAGCAGAAGTAGCCGATGAGTCTTGGCCCTTGCCTACCTATCAAGAAATGTTGTTTATTAAGTAGTCAAATACTAATCAAACAACAATAATTGCTGAGAACGTGTTTGAAAAGCCCCCCCGGCCCCCCAATTCTGGGGGGAAAGTCTTCAAAGTCCCCCAAGTTTGCCGGAGCTTTAGTGAGGAGATTTAGGGGGCAGATTACAACTTTTAAAACAGGCTTCCCAGCCAAGCAGAAGCGGCCAAAGTTGCTAAAAATCCACGACGTTTGAGATTAAGTTCCATAGATTATCCAAAATAGATCGGGGAGAAACGGCGATCGCCAAATTGAGGGGGCATAAATATTGATAAAAAATATCTCCCCTCGGTTTTGAGCGGGAGATATTCTTAGTTTTTATTGGGTTTTATCACTCACTTCTAAAAGTTTTAGAAGTAGATAGTGCCGCCCCACCGTTCATCTAACTTGGGAGCAATCAAAGTGTAACCAGCCACATCAAAGATGTCATCTTCGGTGTAGTTTCTCATTTCTGCATAGATGTCGGGGCGGGAAATATTGGGATGCAATTCCGAGTAGTCGTCCTCTCCGTCATAGCTCTTGGGATTTTTCAAATATTCCACCAAGGCAAGAACGTTATCCCGACGGGGTTCTGCCCCAGCCAGATCCGCCAAGCCCAAACTAACATTATTGTTGGTTTTGGTTTTACCCTGGAGGTGACATTGGGTGCAGGTGTCCACAAAGATTTTTTGTCCATTGGTGAACTGACGGGCGGTTAAAGTGGTGGTGCCACCAGCCTCATCCAGGGCAATGGTGCGGGTACTTTCGGTTAGTTCCACCGCATTGGCACTGCCCGCCATGGTGTTAAACAGGAATAGAACAGCGGCGATCGCCACCAGAAAAAAGCGTTTCACAAAGGTTCTCCTCAAACTGTTGAGATAAAGGGGTGAGATAAAGTAATCAGTTAATTCTCAATCTTTTTTTAAAATAGGGGTTTTAATCAAGCACGCCAAGAAAATCAAGGGTTTTTGATTACAAATCAAATCGGTCAATATAATGGCAGGGGGCCATAGCAAAGGCCTTAAGGTTTCAGGAAACGGAGTTAGCCCCAGGGGGAGATTCATTGCGGTGTAAAATTTGCATAATCACCGCTTTCGCATCCTCCAGGGCCAGATTGGTGTCCTGGTTTTTGTAGGCTATGCCGAGTTGGTCGCACAAAGAGAAGACCGACTGCACAGTCAGGTCATACTCCGTGGCAATGGACTTAATCGACAGATCCGCAAACCCCATAAAAATTAATTGCTATGGTTCATCGAAAGATTGAGTGGTATAACTATCATGCCATTCTAAGTTCCCTTTGCCACAGCCATCGTTTGGTGATCTCCATTGCCCAGGGTGATTACCGAGAAATTTGGGATTTTAACCTGGGAATTGAGCCCAATTTCGTTAAATTCGGCACCCCAGGGCTGACGAAAATTGATTAAGATATATTAAGTCTGCTCAATTTTTATTACCCTTCCCCATTTTGTCCACCGCCTATCTGCTGGTTGCCCATGGTAGCCGTGATCCCCGCCCCCAAATTGCCCTCGATCGCCTTACCTATTTGGTCGGTCAGCATTTGAATGCCGGGTTATCGGTGGCTGAAAAAAAGAGTGAAAATCGCCAAGATGGGGCAGACTACGATTTTATTAGTTCCCCTAGCTCTGTCCTGACTAGGGTGGAGACGGAAACTCCCCTGGTGTTCAGGGCCAGCTTGGAAGCCCAAGTGTTGCCTCTCCATCAGCAATTGGTAAATTTGGGACGGACGTTGGTGGAACAAGGGGTCAAGGAGTTAAGAATTCTGCCTCTGTTTTTGCTGATGGGGGTTCATGTCTGTGAAGATTTACCTGGGGAAATTGCCCAGGCCCAATCAGTCTTAGGTTCCAAGCTCCAACTCCAGTGTCTGTCCCCCCTCGGCCTTTCTCCCCTGTTACCCCCCTGGCTAGAAATTTGTTTTCAGCAATATCAAACCCAGCCCCAGGGTCATCGCATCCTCTTGGCCCACGGCAGTAAAAGACCGGGCGGTAATCAGGCGATCGCCAAAGTAGCTGAAAAATTAGGGGCCAAGGCGGCCTACTGGAAGGGGGGAGTTAGCTTACAAGAAACATTGGGCAGTTTAAAAGAAGCAGGGGAAGTGGTCATTTTGCCATACTTTCTCTTTGCCGGAGGACTAACGGATTTAATCAAAAGCCAAATAAAACCGTTACAGTTGGAATATCCCTATCTACAATTACAATTGGGAGAACCCCTAGGTCCCCATCCGGTATTAGCCCAGCTAATCGCCACACTGTTACAAAACGTTTGAGTATTCTGAATTGTTCTGACTCAAGGGCGTTTTGCTAGAATCAGCCCCGCAAAATATTGAGATTTTATCGACCTTTGTTGAACTAATGGCCCAGGTTCTGTTCCTGACGTTAATTCTCCATTCCCCAGGGTGAAATGTTCCCGATGAAAAAATTCCTCCCTGTCCCGTTATTGGGTCCTGCAAATAGGGGTCCCGATTTCTGGCGGAGGCTGGTTCTTTTTACACTGATTTTCCTGGTTATCCTAGGGGGATTTGGGGTAGCCCGTTGGCGCATGGGAGAAGTTAGTCAAAAAATGCGTCAACAGTTGCTAGAACAGGTTGAAATGGTTTCATCTAACCTTAACCCCCAATTGTTCCAAGAACTGTCCTTTACCGAAAAAGATTTAGGCAGTTCCGCCTTCCAAAGATTACATAGTCAGATGGCGGCCTATGCCGAAACATTTGAGCACCGCAGTATCTACACCATTCTTATGCGGGGCGGAAAAATTCTTTTTGGCCCCGATAGCCTCAACCCGGAGGATGTTCTTGCCAATGCTCCTGGTACTGTTTTGGAAAACCCTCCGGCGGAGATCAGGCAATTATTTGATCCTCCCCCCAAAAATTTAATCATCGGCCCCTACCGCAGTGAACGGGGTAATTTTGTTTCGGCCTATGCCCCCATCCTCCAGCCCCGCTCCCAAAAAGTCTTCGTGATGGTGGCCATGGACATCGAAGCGAGGGATTGGCACAAGAAATTACGTCAAAAAATTTGGATGCCCCTGTTTTTTTCCCTGGGGTTAATTGTTTTAATTCTGGGGGGAGATTACCTACTGCGGTACCGCCGACACTGGGGAAATACATTCATCATCAATCAAGGACAAGCCCTGGCTACGACGATCATAGGGCTATATTTAACCCTAGCTCTCATGGCATTGGTGCGGGAAAGTACATTTCTGATCGACCAAAGAAGTTTTAGCCAACTTGCCATTCCTAGGGCTACCCTTTTTGCCCAAAAAATTGGGGAGTTACAAAATTATGGACTTTCCAGCATAACGGGCTTATTTGAATCCAGCGAAGAGGTGACCCGCTCCGAGTTCACCCGTTTTACCCTGCCAATGGCCAGACAGTCGAGCATACAGGCCTGGGAATGGATTCCCAAAGTTCCTGCGGCGGACAAGCAAGATTTTGAGCGCAGGGCGAGGGAAGAAGGTTTAACGGATTTCCAAATTTTTGAACTTGATCGCCGGGGCAAAATGGTTCCGGCCAGGGGTCGAGATGTTTATTACCCGATTTTTTATGTAGAACCCCTAGGGGGAAATGAAAAAGCCCTGGGTTTCGATGTTAGTTCCAGGGAACCAGCCAGAACGGCTTTGGACAACGCCCTGCAATCTGGACTTGCCAGTGCTACCGATCCCTTTGTCCTTGTCCAAGAATTGGCGGAACAAAAGGGCATTGTGGCCTATGCCCCGGTTTTTGCTAACCATAACATCCAGAATCCCCCCATGGGGGTAGCGGCGGTGGTGTTGCGGCTGGATGCGTTTTTGCGCCAAACCTTTGGGGAAATAAGCTATGGCGATAAATCCCTGGAGTTGGCCTGGCTACAGCTAGAGACAGATCAAGCCCCCCAAGTTTTGGCCTCATCTTCCCCTCCTCCTTTCTCAATTAACAGTTTGCGGGAAGCACAAAGGTTAAATAATGGGCAAGGACTATTCCAAGTTTATCCCGTATTTATTTTTGGCAAGACCTACGCCCTTGTGCTTTGGCCTGGTTCAGAATTTAACCAAAAACACCCTGAACAGGTGGCCATGATTGCCTTTGCCGTTGGCATGGGGATTACCGCCCTTATGACCATTATTGTGGCGATGATCATCAATAACCAAGCTAACCTTACCCGCCAGATAAGGGAAAAAACCAAAGAATTACGGGCAACCCTGGGGCAATTGCGGGAACGGGTTAAGGAAATGGATTGCCTCGTGGCGATCGCCCAGATGGCCCAACAGCCGGATTTAGTTTTAGAAGAATTTTTGCAGAACACCGTAGAACTTCTGCCCCCAGCTTTTCTCCACGAAAAGCTAGCCTCTGCCCGCCTAACCTGGGGGAATCGTCTCTATCAAACCGTTAACTACAGACATAGCCCTTGGCAATTGGTGGCGGATTTTAAGACCGAGCATTTTTACTCTGGTTGTTTGGAAATTTCCTATGACCAGGAGCGGGAATTTTTGCCAGAGGAAGAAGCTTTGGTAAACACGGTGGCCAGATTTTTGGCAAGTTTTTTGGAGTCCCATTACACCGAAGAAAGATTAGAGAGAAGTGAACGAAATTATCGAGAAATTTTCAACTCCACCCATGAAGCTATTTTTATTCAGGATAGCCAAACTGGCATCATCTTGGATGTAAACAAGCCCATGCTGAAAATGTTCGGTTATGAAAATAAGGAGGAAGTAGTGGGTCGATCCTTGGCAATTTTAAGTTCCCACAGAGTTGATGTAGCCGCGGACGAAATTGAAAAAAAATTCTGTCAGGTAACCGAAACCGGCCCCGAGGTATTTGAATGGTTGGCGAAGAGGCGGAATGGTGAGGCATTTTGGGCGGAAGTTTCGGTGCGAACCACGGCGATCGACAATAAAACCTGTTTATTATCGGTGGGTCGGGACATTAGTGAGCGTAAACAAAATCAGCAGAGGATTGAGAACCTTTCGCGCCTTTACGCCACCCTGAGCCAGGTTAACCGGGCCATCATCGAAAATCGAGAACGGGATGATTTGTTCCGGGCCATCTGTGACGTGGGGGTAGAAGTAGGCAAATTTCCCCTGATCTGGTTTGGGTTGATCGACTCCGACAGTCAAGCCGTTATTCCCTATATTGCCGCCGGTGACACCACGACTTACCTAGAAAATCTCCACATCACCATTCGAGATGAACCCGCTGGCTGGGGTCCCGCTGGTACGGCCGTGAGGGAAGGAAGACTGGTAATTTGTTCCGACATTGTCCAAGATCCAAATATGGCCCCCTGGCGTGGTGAGGCAGTAAGCTATGGTTTCCTCTCTGCGGCTTCAGTGCCCATTCGGCGAAGGTAACCAGGTGGTGGCAGTATTAACTTTGTATTCACTGGAAGTGGGCTTTTTCACCGAGAACGAGCAGGATTTACTCCAGGAAATTAGCAACAATATTTCCTTTGCCCTGGATGCAATTCAATCCTACAAAGCTAACCAGGAAGCCCAAAGGCAATTAGAAGAGAATGAACAACGGTTGCGGTTGGCCCTAGAGGCCGCTAACCAAGGCTTATATGATTTGAACCTGCGAACTGGCAACGCATTGGTTTCTCCCCACTATGCTCAAATTTTGGGTTATGACCCGGAACATTTTTCTGAAACCCATCAACGGTGGCTAGAACGGATTCATCCCGAGGATCAGGAACGGGTGGAGGAGGTTTACCAAGCCTATATCAGGGGCGAAATCCATCAATATCAGGTGGAATGCCGTCAACGAACTATGGCGGGGGAATGGAAATGGATACTATCCCTAGGGAAAATTGTTGAGTGGGACGGCTTGGGGCAACCTCTACGGATGTTGGGAACCCTAACGGATATTACGGAACGGAAGCAGGCGGAGGCTCAAATTGAAAATCTAGCCTATTACGATGCCCTGACCCAGTTGCCCAATCGACGCTTGTTTTTAGACCGGGCGGAAAATGTTCTTTCTTTGGCTAAACGTTCTGGCCAGCATGGGGCAGTGATTCTGATTGATTTGGATGGTTTTAAGAACCTCAATGATGCCCGGGGCCATGACAGTGGCGATCGCCTATTGCGGATGGTGGCCCAACGGTTGAGGGATTGCCTACGGGTCTCCGATACCGTCGCCCGGTTGGGGGGGGATGAGTTTATTGTGTTGCTGCCGGAGTTGGCCAATAGTGTGGAAATGACGGCCCGCTTGGCTTTGGGCATAGGGGAAAAAATTCGGGAGGCGTTGGCGACGGTGTTTGTGCTGGAGACAGAGGAGGTGCAAATTAGCGGCAGTATTGGCATTACCCTATTTCCGAAGGCGGATGAAGTCTTCAATGATTTGTTTAAGGAAGCGGACACGGCCATGTATCAGTCTAAAAAAGCCGGACGCAATAAGGTTTGTTTATTTGAAACAAACATGCAGTTAGAAGTGGAGTCTCGATTTGCCTTGGAAGCGCAAATGCGCTCTGCCCTGGAGCAAAAACAATTCCAGGTATATCTGCAACCCCAGGTGGATCAGCATGGTGTTTGGGTGGGGGCGGAGGCTCTGCTGAGGTGGCACCATCCTAGCCGTGGTTTTATTCCCCCCAGTGTTTTCATTCCCATTGCGGAGGAAACGGGGTTAATTAGTGCCATTGGAGATTTTGTTTTGGAAGAAGTTTGCCAATATCTGGCTCGCCTGCAAAACATTGGTTCTCATCTATCCATTGCGGTTAATGTTAGTCCCCGACAATTTCGCCACTCCACCTTTGTGGATGAAATTAAAGACCTTTTGGATCGCACTGCCATTGATCCCCGCAGTTTAACCCTGGAAGTCACAGAGGGGCTGATTGTGGAGGATATCCACCAGGCGATCGCCACCATGTCTGAGTTACAAACTTTGGGGATAAATTTTTCGGTGGACGACTTTGGCACGGGTTATTCTTCCCTGTCCTACCTCAAGCGTTTACCTCTGAATGAGTTAAAAATCGACCAGTCTTTTGTCCAGGATGCCCCTACGGATTTGAACAATGCGGCCCTAGTGGAGACGATTATCAGTGTGGCCCACAATTTCAACTTGACGACCATAGCGGAAGGGGTGGAAACCAAGGAACAGGTAGATTTTCTGGTTGAACGGGGTTGTTATCATTTCCAGGGCTATCTGTACGGTCGTCCCATGCCCATAGAAGAGTTCCATGCCATGCTTGAAAATTGATTAAAAATTTCTTGCAGTTAAAGAAAAATAGCCCGTGGCATAACTCCCAGAAAAATCCCGACGGCATTTTCTCCCCGTCCACTAGAATGGGGGAAATTGTTTTTTCGGGGGAACATGGCCAACAATAACAAAGGTGGCACTCTGTTGGCGGGTATGGTCATTGGAGCCTTGGTGGGCTCGGTGACGGGGCTGTTATTGGCTCCCCGGTCTGGTAAGCAAACCCGTCAATTGCTGAAAAAATCCGCCGATGCTTTGCCGGATCTCGCAGAAGACCTGGCCACCTCCTTGCAACTCCAAGCTGATTCCCTGTCGGAAGTGACCCAACGCAATTGGCAAGGTACCCTAGAAAGATTAAAAGAGGCGATCGCCGCCGGGGTGGAAGCAAGTCAAACCCCCAGTAGTACACCACCGGAATCGGAAGCGAGGGACATTACAGCGGAAACCACCCTGGCCGATAATTAGGTGAATTTAAATTCCCATCAATCACGGGTTGCCAATTCAGTTAAAGTTAAACTTTTCCCCGTACCATGACCGAACCCCTTTTCTGGCTGGGTCTTTCCCTTACCCTGGTGTCTGTGAGCCTCACCGCCGTGTTGGTGATGGCTTTGCCGGCGTTGCAGGAATTAGGCCGGGCGGCCCGCAGTGCGGAAAAGTTATTTGATAGTCTTAACCGGGAATTTCCCCCCACGTTGGAAGCAATTCGTTTAACGGGCTTAGAAATTAGTGAATTAACCGATGATTTGAACCAGGGGGTGAGAACGGTGGAGGAAGTGGCCCAAACGGTGGATCGGGGAGTAACCATCACCAAGGAAGGGGCCAAAAAAGTTCAGGGGGGCTCGAAACGTTTGCTAGCCGGAGTTAAAGCGGCCTGGCGTTCTTGGCAAATATACCCCGCTGGTGCCCTGGGCATGGGTGATAAAAGTAAGAATGGAAAACGATGACTGCCTCCACCGTAGCCCTAGCGGAATTGGGCTTTAGCTATCAAGAAAAAAATATTGATCGTCCCTGGGCGGTGGTGCTGGTGGATTTACCCAACACCGAAGGGGTTTATACCTATGCCATTCCCCCGGATTTAACGGTGCAGGATGGGGACATTGTTTCCGTGCCCTTTGGTAATCAACAATTGGGGGGCGTGGTGGTGGGTTGTTTGGCCAGCCTTCCCCCGGATTTGCCAGCGGAAAAAATTAAACCCATTGAAGATGTGATTGTGTCGGGCTTTTTTGCGGCCCATTATTGGCGGTTATTGCATTGGGTGGCGGAATATTATTGCACCGAGTTGATTACGGTGATTCGCATGGCTCTGCCACCGGGGTTGTTACAGCGTTCCCAACGGCGTATTCGTTTGTGTTCTAACCAAATACCGTCGGATTGGCATTATTTCTTAGTCAACCGTCCCACCAGGGGGCCCGGCAAATTTTAACCCTGTTACAAGGGGCCAAGGGGGGAGATTACAGCTATCGTTATCTGCGCCAAAAAGTACCGGGGGCGGCCAAAGGGTTGCGGGATTTGCTCCGGCGGGAATGGGTGGAAAGTTACCTGGAACCCCCTAAAGCAGTGCGGCCCCAGTTACCTAAAATGGTGACATTGTTAAATTTTGACAGCGGGTTAAAACTGACGGAATTACAACAAAGGGCCCTAACGGTGCTCAAAAACCAAGGGGGAGAACTCTGGTTAGCGGATTTACTCAAAACAGTGCCCTGTTCCGCCTCCACCATCCAATCCCTAGAAAAAAAAGACCTACTGGCGATCGCCGAACGGGAAAAGTTACGGTTTTTTGATCAACCCCAAGTTAACCCCAGCCAAGCCCCAGAATTGACCCCGGCCCAGGCCCAGGCTTACCAAGACCCTAAAAGTCCTCCAGGGTTATCACCAGGTTTTACTCCATGGGGTGACCGGCTCCGGCAAAACCGAAGTTTATCTGCAAATTTGTGGCGATCGCCTCAAGAATGGTCAATCGGTTTTAGTGTTAGTGCCGGAAATTGGTTTAACCCCCCAGTTAACTGACCGTTTTCGGGCCCGGTTTGGCAATAAAGTAGCCGTGTACCACAGCGGCCTTTCCCACGGCGAACGGTACGACACCTGGCGACAAATGCTTTTGGGTAATGAACAGATTGTTATTGGTACCCGTTCCGCCATTTTTGTGCCCCTCCCAAAGCTGGGTTTAATCATCCTCGACGAAGAACACGACAGCAGTTTTAAACAAACCCAACCCGCCCCCCACTACCATGCCCGCACCGTGGCCCAACGGCGGGCCGAACTGGAACAATGTCCCCTCATTGTTGGTTCCGCCACCCCATCCCTGGAAAGTTGGCAGTCAATCCAGCAACATCAAGACCATCCCCAACGGCATTACCTCGCTTTACCAGAACGGGTTCAATCCCGACCCCTGCCGCCGGTCAAAATTGTCGATATGCGGGCGGAGTTAAAACAGGGCAATCGGTCTATTTTTAGTCGGGCTTTGCAATCGGCTTTAGGGGAATTAAAAGCCAAGCAACAACAGGGAATTTTATTCATCGGCCGTTGGGCCACAGCACCTTTGTCTCCTGCCGCAGTTGTGGATATGTGCTGGAATGTCCCAATTGTGACGTTTCTTTGTCCTATCACTACACCCACGGGGAATACCCAACCCCTCCTGCGTTGCCATTACTGTAACCATTGGGAAAGTCAGCCCAAGGTTTGTCCCGAATGTTCTTCCCCTTACCTCAAATTTTTCGGCAGTGGTACCCAAAAAGTAACCCAGGCTTTAACGGAGGAATTTCCTGACCTACGTTGGATTCGCTTTGACGGTGACACCACCCGGCGCAAGGGGGCCCATAGGGAATTATTGGATAAATTCAAACGGGGGGAAGCGGATTTATTGGTGGGAACCCAAATGTTAACCAAGGGTTTAGACCTAGCCCAGGTGACTTTAGTGGGGGTGGTGGCCGCCGATAGTTTATTGAATTTTGCCGATTACCGTTCCACGGAGCGGGGTTTCCAAACCCTAACCCAGGTGAGTGGCCGGGCGGGCGAGGAGATGAACCGGGGCAGGTAATTATCCAAACCTATACCCCCGCACATCCCGTCATTCAAGCGGTGCAAACCCACGATTACCACACCTTCATTAGCCAGGAACTACCCCAACGGGAATTATTGAATTATCCTCCCTACGGCCATTTAATTCTGTTGCGTTGCCTTGGCCCCAATGCCCAGGAAGTGGAAAAAACCATCCAGGCGATCGCCGTTTTATGTGGTCAGATTTTACCCAAAACGGTGGAAATATTAGGCCCCGCCCCGGCCAGCATTCTCCGCATTGCCCAACGGTATCGCTGGAATTTATTGCTGAAATATTCAGGTTCAGAAAAGGTGATTTTACCGGTGGAAGAGTTACGGTCAGTTTGTCCTAATTCTGTTCACTTTTCCATTGATGTAGATCCCCTAGGCATTGATTAATTGTTAGTTGTCTCAGTACCACCAATAGGCAGAAATTAGGCTATCCCATTGGTCTTCTAGATACTTTGATTCCTTGCCTTTTAACTTCGCCGCTTCAAATTCTTGGCCACTGCCTCAAAAATTCACTCTAGTTTTAGGCGCATTTTTAAATTGGCTGGGGCAAGATAGATAAGTGTTTTTCCTTTTTTATTTTTTGCTTGCACCAAAAGCTCTTTGTCCACCAACTTATTCAGATAATTTCTAGCTGTATTTTCTGCTACCCCTAAACTATTAGCAACTTGTTTAGCCGTAAACTCCCTACCCGGTGATTTAATTGCATCTTTAATAATTTCTAACTGCTCCCGTTTTAATTTTCTAGCGATGGGACTTTTTTGAATCCAATCCATAAATTGGTAGAATTCGTGTTTTTTTTGTTCCAGATAATCATCCAATGCTTTAATCGCCTTTTCTATGACCTGTATCTGATTATAAATAAAATAGGTTAAATCAAAGTCGTCTGTTTCGGTATAAATAAATGCTTTATCATAATCTGAACGTTTTTCTTGGATCAGTTTGCTGATGGAAACATATTCAAATAACCAGTAGCCTGATCGTAAAATGCTCCAATAAAAAATTGCCCTCGCTGTACGACCATTACCGTCCCCAAAGGGATGAATATAGGCAATCATAAAATGTAAAATAATCGCCTTGATAATGGGATGAATAAAATCAGTCCCTTGGCTATGGTCAGTATTGGCAAATTCACAAAGATTACTGAGGCGATCGAGTAAGGTTTGCCAGTTTGGCGGGTGAAAAATCATCTCTCCATAGAAATCAGAAACAAAAATGTCGTTATTTTTCCTTAATTCTCCCGGAACTGCGTTATTTTCGATGGCTTTTCGGGTGGCAATATCGTGAAATTCCAAAATCAAATCTATCGACAAAGTTTCATCTTTTTTTTCAACAGCCTTCTTCATTAACAAATAATTATTTAAGATCATTTGCTGAGATTTGTCCTTGGGAGATAGACCTTTCTCCAGCATTTCTTTCGCAACTTTACGGGTTGTAGATGCCCCTTCTAGTTGAGCAGAACTAATGGATTCTTCTTGGATTAAATTTTTTAATAAATAAAGATTTTTGTCATTACTAGAAAGGTTTTCGTTGAGATTTTGCCCCCCCCCCGTTCGCGTATCTATTTGATGTAACTTGGCAAATAATGAATCGGGAAGACAATATTGAAAAACTTGATCCTTTTCAGCATTGAGTAACAATAATTTCCGTGCCATGGCAACCCTGGCATGTTTACTGACAAACCAAGCGGCTGATGGGTCATCTCCTTTTTCCACTCGCCATTGAAATTCATGCCAATGTAAATATCGACCCTGGTTATCTGTGGCACGATATTTTTCCAGCAGTGAAAAAAATTGTTCTGGCTCAATTTCTGACCGGAGTTGTTTAAAGGATTTCGGTATTCTAATTCTTGCCATCACGAAGATTGAGGGAGGATATAATTGCTATTTTATAGGTTGGACAAGGTAAAAACGCAGTTTTATTTTTTTGAGTTTTCCTCAGAGCACTCGCCAGATCAAAAACTAGGCTGGGGTGCTTGCTTTGTCAAAGTGGGCACCACAATATAACCCGTGCTTTCATCCCCTAAAACCCAGTTGCGTTCCGCGCCCCAGTACCACCAATAGGCACCAATGTAGGCACAAATGAGGCTATCAAGCTGGTCTTCCAGATGTTTTAACTCCTTGCCCTTCAACGGCAACGGCGATCGCCATAAATCCACACCGGAAGGAAGCCTAAGATCTAAAGCCGGGGTTAATCGGGGTAGAACGTTTTGGGCATAGGACTGTAAAGCCATTAAGCCCTGTTTTTTTTCCGCCAGATTACCCTTTTTATATTTAATAATCCTCTCCAGTTGGAAGAGATGCACCATGGCGGGATGGGGAAAAACTTCAATTTGATATCTGCCGGGATTTTGAGTTTTTATTGTGGGGGCATGGGCAAATCCTCTTTCCTGCAACATTTTTCCCACCATAGTTGTTCTTTCCGCAAAGGGTCGGTTCAAATTGGCGGGGTAGCAACCAGCGTGGTACTTACCAAAATATTTATGGGTCAGGCGATCGGGTAGACGGGTTCCCGTCCGGTTAGGAATAATGGTCGGAGCATCCACCGCCACCATGGCTCCTTCCCTCGGGCTAACTTGACCATCTAGCCAAGCAAAAATATCCTTCAAACTCAAGCAACAGGTAACACTCTCCACCAAAAGGCGATCGCCACCCTGGTCTAGGCGCAAACCACAAAGGCCACTTTCCCCGGAAGCCCAACCTAAATCAATGCCAATAAATTTCATAGACTTTACGGAAAGAAAACTTGCCAACGGTGTCTGTGGGGGTCTAAGATTAGATTCTGTGAAATTCGGGGCGTAGCGCAGCTTGGTAGCGCACCACTTTGGGGTAGTGGGGGTCGTGGGTTCAAATCCCGCCGCTCCGATTAAACTAGAAAGCCTTCTCTGTAAGCATTATAAGCTTCTGGAGGGGGCTTTTTAGTTGTTTCCAGTCTGTTGGGGTCTGAACAAGAATGGGGACTTTTAGGGCTTTTTATTTCTGAAATGGGTATGAAATTCGCCTAATACCATCATGGAAACGAAAACTCAGATGTCATTTTTTGAACTGTTGGGTGATGGTTAGGGTAGGGAGATTTCCGTTGAAATCGGGATAAGGGGCTTATTTATGGGTTTATCCTAAAACCAACTCAAAAGGCGTTGCCCCAGCATTATCCCCCCAACCCAAATACGCTCAATCCTTTCACCAAAACGGGAAACGAATGGGGTTGACTTGTATCGTGGGTGATCTGCTGATTGTCCAAAAAATTTGCAATGTGGTGCCGAAAGTAATTTCTGGCAACAATTTAACGCATAGGGCTTGAGGAGATTCGTCCCAGTGACATTAACACTCAGCTAAAGATGATTTTTCAATAATGTTGTCACTCTCATGGTTGAAAGCTTTACAGCACAAAATTTATAGCCTTAGCGTGAATTTTTGTTCCATTACGACTCAAACCCCCATAACGCAAACACGGTTTCTACCATTATTCTTCGCTACGTAGAGAGCCCTATCAGAAAGTTCCACAAGTTCATCAAATGTAGTCAAATTCATATTTTTTTCGTATATTGATATACCAATACTCACTGTCATGGTTATGCAGTCTCCACCCACCGTAATTGGCATTTGTTCAACTTCAAGTCTTATTCGTTCAGCTAATTTCTTGCCCACTTCTAATGAAATTTCCGGAACTACTGCTAAAAACTCTTCTCCCCCAACCCTTCCGAATATATCATTGCTCCTAAGATTCTTAGAGACAATTTTTGAAAACTCGATTAATGCAATATCACCAGTCTTGTGTCCATACTTATCATTGATGGATTTAAAGTGATCAATATCAAACATCATACATAAAAGTGAAGTCTGGTCTTGCTTGATCCTCATCAACAGCCTTTCGGCTAGTCCCAATAAATACTGCCTTGAATATACTCGCGTTAAGGCATCAAATTCAACCATTTCACGTAGTTTTTTTTCCGCTTTTTTTTGTTCGGTAATATCCCTGCTGATTCCGAGTACACCAAATATTTGATTATTCTCATCTTTCAGAGGAATTTTTACGCTATTAAAAAAAAGAGTTTCGCCAGAAATGACTGCTGTATCTGTATTTTCAACAATCTTTCCGTTTAATGCTTCAAGATCGTATTTTTCGTATCCTGTAATCCCTTTGTCAGGGTTTCCTTTCACCAGTTCAGCATCCCAACCGTTCTCAATGTCTGTTTTGCCAATTAAATCTGACGGTTTTTTGTTGACTGCTTGAGCAAATTTTTGATTGCATAAGATTGTCTTTAAATTCTTGTCTTTTACAAAAATATAATCAGTTGAAGAGTCAATGACATTGCGTAATAAATTTTCGCTTTTCTTTAATGCTTGTTCTGCTTTTTTGATGTCAGAAATATCACGGAACTCGACGACCCGAGCTGGCTTCCCATGATATTGAATAGCCTGTGCATGAAGTCGCAATGGAAAAATTGTGCCGTCCTTTCGGATACCCTCCACCTCATACGGCTCTTCACATCCTGAGATTATCTTGTCCATCACCCAGTCACGCCAGTCCGGTGCAATGAGGAGAAGGCCATCCATGCCGACCAGTTCGTTATGGGAATACCCTGTAATATTCGTTACGCCTTTTGAACAATCGAGAATAAATCCTTGATCGTGAATAATGCTGCCGCCGAAGGATGGATTATGGAATAATCGGTGGCGTTCTTCACTTTCTCTCAAAGCATCTTCGGTTTGTTTGCGGTGGGTGATGTCTGTCCCGGTGCTCATGAAATATTCCCCAAATGGGACACTGGTCATGTAAAGAAACTGACCCGTTGGTGGGAAATAGGCTTCCCACGTGTAGGGCGTACCTTCTGAAAAAATCTTTTTCACAACAGACATGAACTGTTCCGTTGCATTATGTAAGAAGACCTCATCAGTGGTTTTACCGATAATTTCAGAACGGGTTTTACCCCAGGCTTTGAGAGCGGCAGGATTGGCCTCTACCAATCGCCAGGTCTTAATCTCACCTTGATCATCACGCACGAGCTTCCAGAGATGTACCTCGTGCATCGTATTCTCAAACAAGTTCCGATATTGTTCCTCACTTTTTTTGAGTGCGCTAATGTCCATAAATGTGGTGACAATTTGGGTGATGTGGCCGTTTTCGTCGAACTCCGGGATTGCTGTGTCAAGAACCCAGATCGGTTCTAATTTATCGCTGGGCTGAATACCTATTACTATGTTGTGGACAATTTTTTTCGTCGAAATACCCGTGACACGGGATATTCTTCAACCGGCATCGGGCTACCGTCCTCCCGCAAAAATGTCCAAGCCGGATTGATCAACTCATTTCCGAGCATCTGCTTGTGGGTTAAGCCCAGCATTTTTTGCGCTGTCGAATTACTTTTGATTACGGTTCCGTCTTTCCCATGAACCACTACTCCGGCCTGGATGCTTTCGATCAATTCGCCAACAAGTTTTTGTTCTCGGAGCGTTTTGCTTGCCTCCAGTTCCTGAACTCGTTGCTCTAATTCTTCATATGTCAATTTCCTAGACATGTAACCTCCTCTCGACCTAAAAATAATCTGAGGCAACCAAAATCCTTCTCCAAAAAGTAAGCTGAAATTCTTTCTAGAAGATTGATTGGTTTCGGTGCTGAAAACCGTTCCACTGCATTTTAGCGCCCCATTGACGGCAGTTAGTAAGGCTTCGGACTGCGTTGCCATTTTTGCTTCCCATCGGCTGACATCATGCCCTAGGATTTTCCCGACGTTGACAGTAATGCGGAGTCTGGGGGAACTGGAGATGGTGACCTAGTTGGTTTAGTACATAGATTGCATAGCTTTGGGTGTTATCGGTGGCTGGCCAGGCTAGAGCTAGGGAACGGGTGGTCTTGGTTCATTGGGGTTAACAAAAATTTTGGGTTTTTCAGCGGTGTGGCGATCGCCTCTCCAGCGTTGAAGGCTCAGAATGTGCCCAAGGCGAAGAATTACGTTTTGGTTTTACCCGATGGCAAAACAGAGGTTAGGGGATTATTTCGCAAGCGTAATCGTTATCCGTTGGAAAGAGAATTTCCGATTGAATTGGTTAAGCGTTATTTCCTTAAGTCCCCAGAAGCGGCGGCAGACTACTATCGGCAAGTACGGGCAAGTTTATTGAACCGAACCATGGACATAAAACGGTTAATGGTGACTCGCAAGATCAGTAAAACGGAAAGGCAGTTGGTGGAATTGGAGCTTGGCCAACCGGGCGAGGTGGTGAGCTTTTATCAAACGGAAAAAGATGTTACGGGCGAGGCGAAGTATCTGCCCAGTCTCGAAGGGGATTACTCGATTGACTATTATCGAAAACGCTTAGATGGGCAATGTCGAGGAAATTCTTAGGCGCGTTACCGCTGGACAAACCTCGCCCTGTAGGGCAGATGTCATTATTCGAGCTTTTGGGTAATGGTTAGCATGGTCGTTTTCCGTTGCAGTTGAGAAAAAGGGTTGTTTCTGGCTGTATCCTAAATAAGCTCACTCATGTTGATTTTATTAATGGCCGCAAGACCCTTTCTAAATCTGGTAAAGGTAAGGATAAATCCCTGGAAACGTGGATCTGGGATGCGGCTTGTAGTATTCGGGGGGCACAGGATGCGGCGAAATACAAGGATTTTATTCTGCCTTTGATTTTTGCCAAGCGACTCTGTGATGTGTTTGATGATGAGATTAATCGAATTGCCGAGAATGTTGGTTCACGGGCGAAGGCGTTTGCTTTGGTGGGCATGGATCATAAGTTGGTGCGCTTCTATCTGCCATTGAAGCCGGATAATGCCGATGATGCGGTGTGGTCGGTGATTCGGAATCTTTCGGACAAGATTGGGGAAACTCTCACCACCTATCTACGGGCAATTACGAAGGAAAATCCTTTATTGAAGGGGATTGTGGATCGGGTTGATTTTAATGCGACGACCCACGGGGAAAGGGATCTGGATGACGATCGCCTGTCTAATCTGATTGAAAAGATTTCGGAGAAGCGGCTCGGTCTGGAGGATGTGGAGGCGGATATTATCGGGCGCAGTTATGAGTATTTGATTCGGAAGTTTGCGGAGAATTCCGGGAAGTCGGCGGGGGAATTTTATACGCCACTGGAGGTGGGAATGGTGATGGCAAAAATTATGGAACCGGAGCCGGGGATGGCGATTTATGATCCTTGTTGTGGTTCGGGCGGGTTGTTGATTAAATGTCAGTTGGCTTTGGAGGAATCTCAACCAGTCGGGGGATAAATACGCACCGCTTCAGCTTTATGGGCAGGAATATATAGCGACAACTTGGGCAATGGCGAATATGAATATGATCATTCACGATATGGAGGGGGAAATCGAGATCGGGGATACGTTTAAGTTTCCAAAGTTTAAGCAGGGGGGAAGGTTAGCCCAGTTTGAGCGGGTGGTGGCTAATCCGATGTGGAATCAGGACACGTTTACCGAAAAGGATTATGACGGGGATGAGTTCGGGCGGTTTGAGTCGGCGGGTTATCCGGGTTCTAAGGCAGATTGGGGCTGGGCTCAGCATATTCAGGCTTCTTTGACTCAGGATGGTAAAGCGGCGATCGTTTTAGATACAGGAGCGGCTTCACGGGGGGGGTTCGGGGAATGCCAACAAGGACAAGGAAAAGGATGTCCGTAAATATTTTGTGGAGCATGACCTGATTGAGGGGGTGATTTATCTGCCAGAAAATCTTTTTTACAATACTTCTGCGCCGGGGATTGTGTTGGTGTTGAATAATCGTAAGCCTGAAGATCGCCGTAATCAGATTTTTCTGGTGAATGCGAGTTTATCGTTTGAGAAGGGTGATCCGAAAAATTTTATTCCTGACGGAGAGATTGATCGGATTGCGAAAACTTTTCTGGACTGGGAAGAGGTGGAGAAGTTTAGTCGGGTGGTGTCGTTGGAGGAAATTGCCAAAAATGATTTTAATATTTCCCCTTCTCGGTATATCCATGTGGCAGAGGCGGAGGAGTTTCGCCCCATTGCTGAGATGTTAGGGGAGCTTGGAGGCGTCTGGAAATGGAAGCCGCCGAAACAATCGGGTTTTGATGCAAGTTTTGGGGCAGTATCGCTAATTTACAATGGTTTTAGTGGGATAGAGGTCAAGGTTTATGTTGCGGACGGTTGAGGCTGTGGTTAATCCTGATGGGTCAGTTCGGTTATTGGAATCGGTACAGGTTTTGTCTGCGAGACGGGCGATTGTGACGATCCTTGAGGATGAGCCTCGGTTAGAGATTGCAGAAACAGCTTTGCTGAGTGAGGCGGCTTTGGCTGAGGATTGGTTAAGGTCGGAGGAGGATGAGGCATGGCAACATTTACAGTCGGCGCAGTAGTGCTTGTGCCTTTTCCCTTTTCGGATTTGTCCCAGTCTAAGTTACGTCCGGCGGTGGTGTTGGCAGGGGTTGCTAGGGATGATTTTGTTTTGTGTCAGGTAACGAGCAAAGCCTATGGAGATCCCCAGGTGATAGCCTTGGAGAACACTGATTTTGCAGAGAGTTCTCTGAGGGTGTTGAGCTATGCCCGTCCGGGGAAACTGTTTACAGGGAATGAGGATTTGATTGTCCGTCAGGTGGGTATGCTGAAACCTGACAAGATAAAAGAAATTTTAGATGCGGTTATTCGTTTATTTCAGGCAGAGGTTTAAGCTATGTCGGGTTTTGATGCAGGTTTTGGGGAGATATAAATAATGAAATGGAATAACCTTGAATATTGGAGATTTGTACCTCAAAGTGGAAAACGAAAACCATTTGGAAAAAATTGTCAATCAAAAACCTAATAGCTCAGCCCTACAACATAAACCGATTGAAAATTGCAATGGTGTTACATTGGATCTAACATAAAATAGCTAATGAATCTAATATATTATTTAGGCAATTAGATGCATAACCAGAGCAGATAATAATAGCTCAATACTAAAACGTAATTTCTGCAAATACTGATAGTTTATTCGAGACTTACGTCGAGTTGATTAGCAAAAGTGCAGCAAAACTGTACTGATATATTAATCAGAATTTGTTAGCTGAAATTTATGTGTTGTTGAGTCAAAAGATAGATTAAAAGTAAATTTATTACTATCGGCTTTGACTGATACCATTTAAAAATGCATTGATCAACAACTAAGAGGGGTGCAACCATCCTAGGACATTCAGAATTGATATAAAAGATTTAGAAATTTCATTACCCCCGATTGCCGAACAGAAAAAAATAGCGGCGGTGTTGTCGTTGGTACAGGAGGCAATTAGTCAGCAGGAACGACTGATCAACCTAACCACAGAACTTAAGAAAGCCTTAATGCAGAAGCTTTTCACGGAGGGAACCCGCAATGAACCCCAGAAAATGACGGCGATCGGGCTTATCCCAGAAAGTTGGGATATTTAAGGAATTGGAGAAATAGTTCAAAGCTCAAACCGGAGTTGCAAAAGGTCGCAGAGATTAATAAAAATGAGTAGCGATAGAGTTCCTTATTTGAGAGTTGCAAATGTTCAAGATGGGCTACTTAAATTTGTCAGAAATTAAAGCAATCACAGTTACGTCAAAGAGAAATAGAGTATGATTTTTATTACAAGACGGTGACATTGTTCTAACAGAAGGCGGTGATTTGGATAAGCTTGGAAGAGGGTTAATCTGGCATGGTCAGATAAAAAACTGTGTTCACCAAAATCAGGTGTTTGCAGTTAGAGTAAAATCAGATATTGTTGATCTATCAGAATTTTTATGCTTATCAATCACAGTAGTCCTTACGGAAAAAGATACTTTGTCATCGGTAGCTCATAAAACAACTAATTTAAGCTTGTATAAATACGAATAAATTAAAATCGTTTCCCGTTTTATTTCCCTCAAAAGAGAAGCAAAATAAAATTGTTAATTTGTTACAGAATATTGATTTGAAAATCAGTTTTTATCGAAGTAAGAAAAGATTGTTATAAAAAACTTTTCCAAACTCTTTTACATCAACTAATGACTGCCCAGATCCGAGTTGATGACCTTGACCTTACTGCCTTGAACCTAGAGCCATGAAGACCTTTGAAGAACTCTGGGAACTGCTCACCACCCAAGACGAAAGCAACCAGATCGAAGTTAAACAAGGCTCCGAAGTCGATAAAAGCTGTTGGGAAACCATCAGCGCATTCTCCAATGAGATTGGCTTAGGCGGTGGTTATCTCATCCTGGGTATCACTGACCCCAGTCGATCCGACAGTGGCGAATACGAAATCACAGGCGTAGAAGATCCCGATAAAATCCAGCAAACCCTAGCAAGCATCTGTAACGACGAAACATTTAACTACCGCTTTCGCCCGGAAATTAGCGTAGAAACCATCGACGGCAAAAATGTTGTTATTGCCTATATTCCCGAAGCTCCCACTAACCAAAAACCCGTTTACCTCAAGAAAGAAGGCTTGCCCAAAGGCGCATTTAGACGGATTGGCCCCTTAGACCAAAAATGTAATGAGGAAGACCTAGAGCTTTTTTATCGAGAGCGAAACGGTAAAAGCTACGACAAAACCATCGTCCCGGACACATACCTCGATGACCTAGATCCAAACGCCATTAACCGTTATCGCCAAATAAAACAACAACAAAACCCCAATGCCTCCGAACTAACCTACAACGATCAAGACTTACTCTATGGTCTCCATGCCATTGGTCGAGATCCCAAACAATCCGATATATTTCGTCCTACCGTCACCGGATTACTACTCTTTGGAAAACCGACTGCCCTCCGTCGTAATTTTCCCCTGCATTACATTGATTAAATTTTCATCGAAGGAACCCAATGGGTAGAAAACACCGATCAACGTTACACCTACGCTAACCAAATCAGAGAACCCTTGTTGATCGCCATTCCCAAGTTGGTCAATATGATCATCAATGACTTGTCCAAGTAACCTGAGTCTACCCAGCTTTGAATCCGATAGAGAGCGTAATACTTTCTGCCTTACCCTCTGGACACATCACTTCATTGGTAAAGAAGAAATCCAATGGCTCATTCAATTTAGGGATTTTAACCTAAGTAACGAACAAGTTAGAGCCTTAATCATTGTCAAACAAGCCGGCCAGATCGATAACTTTACCTATCGAGTTGCCAGTGGCTTAGAAATGTCGGCCGCCAGTAAATCCCTAATCAGTCTGAGAGATAAAGGTATTCTGACAGCCCACGGCAAAGGACGGGCTACCTATTACACCCTAGCCTCCCAAGATATTCCACAGGATATCAAGACAGCTAATCAAGACAGTAAGACAGCTAATCAAGACAGTAGAACAAAGATTTCTGGTCAGCTTGAGTTACCCATTTTCTCTCCCAAAATATTATTGACACCATCAGAAATAGCGCAAGCCTTGGGTAAACGTCCATCTAACCAAAAAATGAGAAAAATGATTTTGGATTTATGCCAGATCAAGCCCTTGTCTTCTAGTGAACTCTCAAAACTTCTCAATAGAGATAGAAAATATCTACTCAATAAATACCTGACACCCTTGATAGAAGAAGGTTTATTGGGATATACAAATCCACAAAAACCAAACGATCCGAATCAAACCTATCAAGCTCAAGCTACGGACAAATAATTTAACTTGCAAAACTCAGTTCTGATTAGGCGATCGCCTTCCCATCTTAGGCTATTGCCCTATGAAAGCCGCTATAGTTGGCTAGCAAAACACTTATAGATAATCCTCTACCAACAAAATAGAGAATTAAAACCAATGAAAGTATACCATATTGAATTGCTTAAAGAGGAAACATTATGATTGAATTCAAAAGGCAGTGGTACTGGAATAATGATGATGAAGAAACGTCTAAAGGCTGGGCTGAATTCATGGTCGATTTTTCTGCATTATTCAACACATATGATCAGAAGAATCCCTCGGAGGTTATTCGCTATCTGATTATCGGTTTTGACGAGAAGACAAAAAATCTTAGAGACTATGATTTAGATGGAAATGATAGCAAATTAGAAATTGTTTCAGATTTAAATATATTAAAAAGAAAAGTTGACTCCAAACTTAAGCAATATTTCAGAAATGTTCCAGACACAAAAATTCGCAAGACCTTAAAGAGATTGATTCACTGTATAAAATCGAAGAGATAGAAATAACAAGTTCTAAACTTTTGATTTTTACAATAAATCCTGCACCATATCTATTAGAATTCAAAAAAGATTTATCAAAAGTACAAAAAAATAGTTTATTTTATCGAAATCTTAAAAAAGTAAATCAAAAAAAAGAGCCAGAGAATACTATTGCTAGTTCAGCAATTTTGCAATCTCTAATAGATATTGTCAAGAAAATATACGAAGAAAAATTCTCATTTTATCCCAAGAAAGATGCAAGTATAAAAAAAATTGTCGAAGTTTATAAAAACTATCATTATCCTACTGGTGAATTAAACGAAATTGCGTCAAGTCGCAATTACAATGAGGGATATTATTTTGAAATATTTACTTTGATTCATAGATCAATTGGAATGGATACAAAATTTTATTTTATATATATATCTAAATATGCATCACAAAAAAAGACAGTAGATCATATTATTGATAAGGGATATCTAAATAAAGAAGCCCAAAATATTGTATTGACTGACAAATATAATAAAAGTGGTGGTGAAATAAACACAGATCACATTAAGTCATTATTTGAGCAAAAAGGATATTTTGTTAAGATTTATAATATAGAAGATTTTATGCAAAATGAGTTATATGTTGATAAATTTAACACTGAAATATTTCACCAAGGCAGTTTTAATATAAATAATTTTGTCGATCCTTATACAGAAAGTTCAGATGAGAATACAGCAAGTTTTATTCTATCAGAATGGTTTAAAAGTTCCAATCAACCCATTCTTATAATGACGGGAATGGGGGGGATTGGAAAGACGACAGTTGTTAAACATTTTTTAGATAATTTATACAAAAAATCGGAATCAACTAACATACTTTTCATAAATTCACATGAACTTATTGACGATGTTTTAAAACAATCAAAAAAGACTGAGACAATTTTTGATTTTTATACATTAATGGTTGACAAGGCTGAGAAAAATGAATTCAAGATAAACAATAAATTCGATGAAAAGCTTCTTGAGTTATCAATTGATAGCGGAAATTTAATAATCGCAATCGATGGAATTGAGGAAGTTATTCACAGAGTTGGTAGCAAATTTAATGTAAATGAATTTATAGGTTCTATTTTTGGGAATTATTCAGAGAATTTTGAAAATGCTAAAATCTTGATCACTTGCAGAGAAAATTCTTGGGAAAAGACAGAGTATGACAATGACATAAAAGAAGTTTTACTGGAACCATTCAGTAAAGAGTTGGCAGAAAAATATTTTAATATGACCCTAGAAAGTAAGGAGTCAAAGATTGAAAAAAGCCCTGGAATTAGCTGGTGAATTCACAAAACCTAGTGATGATGATGGCAAAGAAATATATGTTCCGTATATTTTAGACATGATTAAAGACGAATTGCTGACAGAGAATAAGAGTAACACACGGTATATAAAAAGCGATATATTGCAAACAGAGATAGATTTAGATGACTATCTTGTTGGAAAAGTTTGTGAACGAGAAAAAATCAAACTAGATAATCTGGATGTAGATTACCAAGTAGAATTTCTCTCTACTCTAGCTCTTTCTTTCAATGGAATAATCCACAATGAACATCTTGATATTCTTAGGTCACAGTTACATTCAATTTCTTTGAATAATGAACAAATTGAAAAATTCAAAAAGCATCCTCTATTGATATTCAATGACACTAATAAAACCTTGAGTTTTCGGTTTGACTTCTTTATTGAGTACTTCAAAATGATTGGAGTTGTCATTTTTCTCAAAAGAAATGATTTTGATAAGGGAAAATTTTATATACTTAATGCAATTACACAGTATGTAGCTTATGATAATAATTTTACCAAAAATATAATAAAAAGAATTGACAATGAAAACACCTCAAAAATAATTGATTCTATTGAATATTTTTTAAAAATTACCTTAGATAGTCTGCCAAATGAATATTGTTCTTCGGAAAATAAAAAATGCTTAACTTCTTCCTTGTTTATACTTTCTTTATCACTTTATAATTGTCAGACTACAGAAGATAGAACATCTCTTCTAAAACTATTTTTTGAGGATGAGAATTGTCCAAACAAAATAAATGGCTTGCACTTAATCAACCTTCATTCCAACAACAATAAAAACATAAGCTTCAATTTTAATGGACTCAAGTTTCATAATTGTGGATTTATTAATTTCGAATATTTTGCTCATTGCTTTTTCGATAATGAAACTTATTTTATTGAGACAGAATTTATTGCACCATTACATTGTGATGACATTAAGAAGTATAATATTGAAAAAAAGCATATTGATATGGCAACTTGTAATATCAAAGGCATTATTGATATTGTAAACAAGAAACAAATTTTTGACGATGGGAAAGATACGCGTTTGCGGGATGATCTTAAAACTATTATTAGGTTTTTTTGGATGGGAAGTTCATTTAGAAAGAAATTAAAGATTATGTTAATAAAAGGCTCCAAAATCATTCTAATTTAATTAAAAAATTAATTAAATTAAAAGTTATTAAGGTAGACACTACTACAACAAGACAAAAGCGTAATGATGACCAGTACTTTATCGCTGACGATTACAGTGATCTTAGAAAAATCATGGAAGAAAATGAAACTTGCTCTGAATTTGAAGAAATTATTTCGAAGCTTAAAAATGAAGTATAGATTCCTTTATTACAATCTTGTTTTTATCGCAAAGCTCAAAAGTCATAATGTCCAAACCCGGAGAGCAGAAAACCGTCCAAGCCCGTATCTTGCAATACGCTCAAGAAATTGGCTGGACATATTTAAGCCGTGCCGAAGCCGAAAACCTCCGGGGCTTTGACCAGGCCCAACCCTACTTTGGCGATCTGCTCTACCAAAAAGCTAGACAATTTAATCCTCAATACAGCGATCGCCAAGACGACCTACTTAACAGCCTGCGAAATCTTGACCCCGACATTTACGGCAACCGTGATTTACTGGTCTATCTCCGTAACGAAAGCAAATACTACTACCAAGCCGAAAGCCGTGAACTAGACCTAAAACTGATTGACTACGATGACCCCAGCCAGAATGTCTATCATGTCACCGAAGAATTTTATTTTCACAACGGCAAATATGGCGACAGGGAAGACATTGTTTTTCTGATTAACGGTATTCCCATCCTTGTTATCGAATGCAAAAACGCCACCAAAGATGAGGCGATCGCCCTGGGCATAGATCAAATCCGCCGCTACCATACTGAAATCCCAGAGTTATACGTCCCTCAAATGCTCTACACCGCCACCGAGGCGATCGGCTTTAGCTATGGTGTCACCTGGAACACAGTCAGACGCAATATTTTTAACTGGAAAAGCAAGCAAATTGGCAATCTCGAAGCCAAGATCAAAAGCTTCTGCCAGCCCGAATTTTTGCTAAATATCCTGAAAAATTACATCATCTTTGCTGAAAAGGATGAAACTCTTCAGAAATTTATTCTCAAACAACATCAGACCGCCGCAGTTGAGAAAGTCATTCAACGCTGTCACGACCCGGAAAAAAACAGGGGTTTAGTCTGGCATACCCAAGGCAGTGGCAAAACCTTCACTATGATCAAAGCCGCTGAAATACTCTTCAAAGCACCAGAGAGTAACAAACCCACCATCATCCTGATGATTGACCGCAACGAACTGGAAGACCAGATGATGCGAAACCTCAACAGCCTCGGCGTAAAAAACATTCAACACGCCACCAGCATCAAAGAACTTGTGAAGCTCCTCGAAAATGACTATCGCGGTGTCATCGTCACCATGATCCACAAATTTCGGGGCATGAAACAAAATATCAGCGATCGCCAAAATATTTACGTCTTAATTGATGAAGCTCACCGTACCACTGGCGGTGATTTAGGAACTTACCTGATGGCCGCTCTCCCGAAAGCCTCCTACATCGGTTTTACAGGTACCCCCATCGACAACACCAGTAAAGGCACAGGCACATTCAAAACCTTCAGCATTGATGACCAAAGCGAAGGAAAAAATCGGGGCTATTTAGACAAATATGCCATCAATGACAGCATCAAAGACGGCACAACTCTACCGCTGTTCTACAACATTGCCCCCAGTGAAATCATCGTACCCGCTGACATTCTCGAAGAAGAATTTTGGGGACTGGCAGAAACCGAAGGCATCAGCGACATCGAAGAACTCAACGCCATCCTTGAGCGGGCCGTAAAAACAAAAAACTTTCTCAAAGGTGATAAACGGGTGGATAAGATTGCTCAGTACATCGCCAAACATTACACCGAAAATGTCGAACCCCTAGGCTACAAAGCTTTTCTAGTTGCAGTTGATCGTCCTGCCTGTGCCAAATATAAAGAAGCCCTAGATCGATATTTACCACCTCATTATTCCCAAGTGGTTTACACCGGAAATCACAACGACAAACCAGAGTTAAAGAAATATCACCTCGATAAACAAGCAGAAAAAGCTCTCCGTAAAAACTTCCCAAAATTTGGCGAACAGCCCAAAATCCTGATCGTCACCCAAAAGCTTCTAACTGGGTTTGATGCGCCGATCCTCTACGCCATATATCTTGACAAACCGATGCGAGACCATACCCTCCTGCAAGCCCTAACAAGGGTTAACCGTCCCTATGAAAACGAACAGCAAAACATGGTAAAACCCCACGGCTTCGTTTTAGATTTTGTCGGACTGTTCAGCAAACTTGAAAAAGCATTGAGTTTCGATAGTGATGAAATAAACGCGACCCTGCAAGATATAAAACTTCTCAAAACGACCTTCCATAACAAAATGGAAGAATCAGCCCAAACTTATCTTGACCTCATTCAGTTCAATTTCAATGACATCGACGTAGACAACGTCATCGAATATTTCCGTGAACCTGATAGCCGCAAAACCTTCCAAAAATTCTATAAAGTCATCGAAATGCTCTATGAAGTCATTTCCCCCGATGCCTTCCTCGCTGATTACATAAACGACTATCAAACCCTTGCCGCCATTAATGCAATCATTCGCAGAGCCTACAAAAAGAAAAATACCTATATTGACCGAGAAACTGTCCGCAAAACCGACCAACTCATTCAGAAATATATCGATGTCACGGCGATCGGCAACATAACCGAATTTATCGAGATCAATGCCCAAACCCTTGAAGTGATTCAGTCCCAAGATGGTAGCGACACCACCAAAGTTATCAATCTACTGAAAACTATCCACCGCGCCGCAGAAGAGACAGAAGATGATCCTCTACTCATCGCCATGGCAGAACGCGCCCAGCGAGTACAGGAAAATTTCGAGAAACGCCAAATCGCCACCAAAGAAGCTCTAGATCTCATCACTTCAGAATATGAAAACTATCTCAAACAAAAGACGGAGCAATCCGCTCAAGGTTTTGATAATTTCACCTATTTCATCGAACAACAACTAAAAGAAGCGGCGATCGCCAATCCAGAAAGCATTAAAGAACAACTCAAAAAAGCTTTCCTGGACTATCCTCACTGGAAAGATAGCGAAGAAGACTTGAGACAGTTACGGCAGGCTATTACCTTTGCAATTTTTAGCATTGAAGATGATCTTGAGATCGTTACCCAACTTGTCGATCAGATTTTTAATGCTCTAAGCAATGCCCACTAAACCATGACCCCAAACCTAAAAACATCTTTTAAAACTAGGGTTTACCAATGGGCTGAAAAGATCAGTGTGTCTATCCGCTCCATCAGTATCCGTGCCATGAATCGTAAATGGGCATCCTGTTCGACGGCCGGACATCTAACCTTTGATAAAACACTCCTAGACTTGCCAATCGAACTACAAGACTATGTGATTGTTCATGAATTGATCCATTTAAAAATTCCTAATCATGGCAAATTGTGGAAATGTCTAATGATCTCCCATCTCGGAGACTACCAACACTTAGAAAATCAGCTTCAACAACTTTTAAATGAATTGGGCAGTCCTAAAGATGAAATTTCTCTCTAGATGTATTTTAAAACAATTACAATATTATTAGATTCGTTTCGTCTTTTTTCAGTTTAAGATTATGGGCAACAAAGAGCGTAACAGTCAGAAACATGGGATTTATTCCCAAAAGCCACCTCTATTCCATGATCCAGATCGACATATCTTCCAGGAAACCATCGCCCGTTTGACTGCCCAATTCGCGCCTCTAAGTTTTACTGACGAGCTATTCATCGAGAATATCGCAATGGCTAGAGTCCGCCTACAACGATTATGGCGTTACTAGTCAGCACTGATTGAATCAAAACGTTTACAGCGCCCTACCTTAGAAATGAATCTGTATGACATCGACAAGAGGCTGTTGGAGGATGATATTGAGACTCTGTTACTAGCACCGGGACAATTAGAACAATATCAACAGATTGCACTTGTTCGGAGGGAAAAGCAAAAAACGGCGATGATTAGCCTAGAACCCCTTCAAGATGACCCTCAGAGTGGATTAGACGAAAAAATCTTGGAACGAATCTTAAAAGAGGAAAACCACTTGAACAGAATTATGGAAAAGAACTTGAAGGCACTCATGGAAACACAGGAAAAGTCCGTCGAGGCTATCAAAGTTCAGTCTGTTGCCCACTGATTCCTAATTACGTCACAATTTTCGTTAACAAAAATCAACACTAAATTTTTTGGGTATGAAATGGGTATGGTTTTTGGGGCATAACGAAAGAAAGCCTTTCTGCACAGGGGGTTTGGGCTGAATTAATTCACTTTGGGGTAGTGGCGATCGCCATTGTCATTGACCGCTTCCTAGATCCCAGAAAGCCTTCTCTGTAAGCATTATAAGCTTCTGGAGGGGGCTTTTTAATTGTTTCCAGTCTGTTGGGATCTGAACAAAATTGGAAGCTTTGGGGGATTTTGAAGTCTTATTAATTTTAGTTACTAGGAGTTGTTATGAATGTTTCCAAGATCGCCTTCTTTGGTTTAGGTGTTATGGGCAGTCCCATGGCTCAAAATTTAACCAAACATGGCTATCCAACGGTAGGTTACAATCGCACCCCCGATCGCCCTTCGGTGCTAGAAGCGGCGAAAGCAGGGGTTCAAGTTGTCCCTAGCATTGCGGAAGCAGCGGAAAATGCAGATATTATTTTCACCTGTGTTGGGGATGAACAGGATGTTCACCATCTCATCCTCGGTCAGGGGGGGATTGCTGAATACGCAAAACCTAAAGCATTAATTATTGATTGCAGTACCATCGGAATGACTGCGGCCTGCGAACTCGCTACGACATTGAAAGGCCAGGGTTTGCGCTTTTTAGATGCTCCGGTCACCGGGGGCGATATTGGTGCCATCAACGGTACATTAACCATTATGGTAGGTGGCGATATTTCGGATTTTGAACAAGCTTTGCCCGTGCTCAAAACCATAGGACAGAAAATAGTCCACTGTGGGCCTAGTGGTAGTGGCCAAGCCGTCAAACTCTGCAATCAAGTCCTTGGTGGTATTCATGCGATCGCCGCGGCGGAAGCTATCCAACTGTGTAACCAATTGGGCATCGAGCCAGAGTTAATGATTGATGTTTGCGGTAGTGGGGCGGCGGGTTCCTGGGCTTTAACCAACTTGGCGCCGAAAATGTCCGAAGCTGATTTTGCCCCAGGTTTTATGGTCAAACATATCCTCAAGGATCTACGTCTTGTTCAGGAAGCCTGTCAAAGTGGAGAACTACCGGGGGTCACCTTAGCAGAACACCTGTTTAAGTCAGTTCAATGTTTAGGGGGAGAAGACCAAGGTTCCCAAGCAATTATTCGTGCCTATCGTGAAATCTAGATTAAGGGGAAGGGGGAAACTCTTGTTTTATAAGGGCAACGGCCTGGAAGCCTCATCAAAAAAAGAAGTATTTATGGGGCTTGAGGCGAATTTCTATAATCCTGGGGTGGTTTGGGCAAATAATGCGGCAAAGTCGAGGGTAATCCGCCCTTGGGACTTATCTTCCGGGACAGAAATCAAATCAAAGGCTTTATTCTGGGCCTGGGAGAGCATCAGTGACTGAACGACCACTTCTGCCACATCTTCCCGTGGAATACTGGTAGGAATACCATTGGGTGGATTTTCGAGTAGGGTGTCATCCTTGCCGACTAATAATTCCCGTTTACCACCGGGCTGATCTAGCAATCCTCCAGCGCGGATAATGGTGTAGCTAATTCCAGAGTCGATGAGATACTTCTCTGCCTTACGCTTCCAGAGCAAAATATTGCCATTGCCAATTTTATTCAGCATATGATCCGGGTTAGTACCGCCCATGGAGCTCACCAAGACAATATTCTTGACCCCTGCTACCTTGGCCGCATCAATTTGATGGATTTGTCCTTTGTAATCAATTTCTTCCGGCGTTTCACCGGGCTTAAAACCCATTTCCGGTCTTTGTCCCGGTTGGGGTATTCCCATCACAACAGGGACAGAACTAGTCAGAATTACTAAAGCTTGGCAACCGACAAGGGCATTGTGCAAACTTTGAGAATTGCGAATATCCCCAAAGAAAAACCTGTCACACTCCCCAAATAGGGATTGAACTTTTGTTGAGGAGCGGGCAAAACCTCTTGGAGAAAATCTTTCGGGCTGAGCGAGTAATTTTTTCATAACCAAGACACCAGTTCGTCCCGTTGCACCGGTTACCAAAACATTCATCTCAGCCATAATGAATTCCAAAAGAAAAAATAAAAGTATTAACTAACAATGAGTTGGTCTTGTCGTCAGATCTAAAACCAATCTAATTGCTATTGGGGGGATTGGTTAATCGTATCAGCCTCATCCAGAAGCGTAAACGGCGTGCAATTTCGGTATAGGGAATAGTGGTTTGACTGAGTGCGTACCACAAGGGCGGAAAAATAACACCTGGCGATCGCCCATAGAGTTTCGTTTGAATGACGGTTGCTATCCCATAGAGCAGGGCAACCCATTTTCGTTTGGGGGTGAGCTCTGTATTCAACCGTGTAATGGCATGGCCTTCCGGCACTTGCTGAGCAGAATACATGGGCAAAACTGTTTCGAGGCGATCGTTTTCATTGGTCAGAAGATTAGCTAGGGCTAACGCATCACTCAGGGCGGATTGACACCCTTGCCCCAACTGTGAGGACATCCCATGGGCTGCATCACCGAGCAGGATTACTTTTCCAGGGAGATCATGGTAACGACTGCATTGAATCTCCAAAATAGATACCGGCGGCATATCCCAAAGGGATTGGGCTTGATGGTTATTGATGGTTACTCCAGGTAACCATTGGCTGATGTAGGTTTGCCAATCAGTAGCTTGGATAATTGGCGGAGGATTTTGTTCACTTTCAGGGGATAGTTGTTCCCAAAACAACAACAGGCAATGGCGTTGGGGCGCAATGGGAATTAATCCACCTGTTAAGCGATTGGAGAGCACCATGCTGTTTTCCGCGGGAAGAGGACGACGGACAAGGTAAGAGACTCCGGATTCAAACCCAGGCGGTGTGTCCAGGGGAATAGCTTTCCACACTGCTTTGAAATAGGACTGCTGAAAGTCAAATCCTGATTGATGCAATAACCTACTGCGGAGTAGAGAATTAACCCCGTCTGCACCTATCAACAGGTCGTAGCTTTGCTGAGCCCCAGGGATGGAACCAATTGTGACGAAATGCTCCTTGAGATTAATGGCTTCCGCCGGTGCATTAAAGTGCAGTTCAATTTGGTTTTCATAGGTTTCGAGGTGATCAAGCAACACCTGACATAAACGATCCCGTTGAATAAGTACCATGGCATCTTCGGGTTTCACCTCTAGCATCGTCTGCCATTTTTGTTTACCAAGGGAATAGAGCACGGTGCGGGAAACTGAGATACCTTGAGCGAGAACTGCTTCCCACAAACCGGGAATCTGCTGGAGTGTATGACGACCCCGCTTCATTAGTCCTAGGGAAAACGCCCGATCTCTCTGGCTGACCAACCGGGGATCTGGGCGTTTTTCGTAGATGGTGATTCGGTAATGGGAAGACCGCTGGGCTAACAGATTTGCCAAAAAGAGTCCCCCAGGGCCAGCACCCAAAATTAGGACATGAAAGGGATTTTTCATAGCCGGTGCAATCGAGGATTTTCAATAGAGATGACGTAATTCTAGAGGGGTTTTGACCGAGAATCGCTTCAAGAAATGGCTAAAGTTGATCATTTCTGTTCCTGAATGAGTAATGGAGACAAAATGGAGCAACCCCCAATCCGAGACCATTACACGGTCAATAAAAACATTGTTATTAAACGCAGTAAATGAGGACGTTAGCAGTCTGCAAATCAAGAATAAAAACTTCGATTTGTGCTTATTGACGGCATTATCCACCATTCACTACGAACGGCGATCGCCATGGCAGAATTCCTTAAGGAAAATAGCCCGCCTCTGCATGAGACAGTTGGGCAAATTATGACAACGAGTAGCAAACAGAACTCCCCCAAATGGAAGCATGGTGGACAATGGTACGGGGAATAGGGGGAACATTAACTTTTATAATGGCGATCGCCCTTTAATCACCAAGCCATGGCCAGTATTAACGACAATTATCTCAAACTCAAAGCCGGTTACCTTTTCCCCGAAATTGCTCGGCGGGTCAACGCTTTTACCACGGCTAATCCCGATGCCCAGGTGATCAAACTCGGTATTGGGGATGTGACGGAACCCCTGCCCCTGGCCTGCCGCCAGGCCATGGCCAAAGCCATCGACGACATGGGCGATCGCCAAACTTTCAAAGGATACGGCCCGGAACAGGGTTACGACTGGTTGAGGGAAAAAATAGCCCAGAATGATTTTCAAGCTAGGGGCTGTGACATCAGTGCCGACGAAATTTTTATTTCTGACGGTTCTAAGTGTGATACCGGTAATATCCTCGACATTTTCGGCAAGGACAACACCATTGCCGTCACCGATCCGGTGTATCCCGTTTATGTGGATACCAACGTCATGGCGGGAAATACTGGCGATGCCAATGACAAGGGGGAATACGGTGGACTGGTGTACCTGCCGATCTCCGCAGAAAATAACTTCACAGCGGCAATTCCCGATCAAAAAGTAGATTTAATTTACCTTTGCTTTCCCAACAATCCCACCGGGGCCACCGCCACCAAAGAATATTTAAAGCAATGGGTCGATTATGCTAAAGCCCACGGTTCCATCATCTTTTTTGATGCGGCCTACGAAGCATTTATTACCGATCCCACCTTGCCCCATTCCATTTATGAAATTGAGGGAGCCAGGGACTGTGCCATTGAGTTTCGATCATTCTCCAAAAATGCCGGTTTTACCGGAACCCGTTGCGCCCTAACCGTGGTTCCCAAAACTTTAACTGCTAAGGCCGCCGATGGTACTGATGTGGAATTGTGGAAACTTTGGAACCGTCGCCAATCCACCAAATTTAATGGAGTTTCCTACATTATTCAACGGGGGGCAGAAGCGGTTTATTCCCCCGCAGGGCAAGCCCAAGTTAAGGAATTAATTAGTTTCTATTTGGAAAATGCCCGCCTCATTCGAGAACAACTCGCCGCCGCCGGTTTACAGGTTTATGGTGGGGTTAACGCTCCCTATGTCTGGGTCAAAACTCCCCATGGCCTGAGCAGTTGGGACTTTTTTGATAAGTTATTGCAAACAGTAAATGTGGTGGGAACCCCCGGTTCTGGCTTTGGGGCCGCCGGGGAAGGCTATTTCCGTATTTCGGCCTTTAATAGCCGTGAAAACGTAGAGGAAGCCATGAAGCGGATCACATCTACCTTAAAACTGTGAAAAATTAACGGGGAAGGGATTGGCAAAGGACGATAATTGTCGATTTCCCCCATATCCCCCAGTTACTTTGGACTGCGTAATGCCATGGCCAAGGCCCTGATCTGAATAACCCGATGGGCCTTGCTTTTTCTATTTTTCCAGGCCGATAAGCTATTTCCCGATCGCCGGGATCATTCCCTTGACTAGGCTAAACCAACTAGCTTTTCACTTAAGTCCCACATGCGTTGGGCCTTTTGGGCATCGCTACCCTGCTCAGACAGTTCCTGCACAAAAGCTTCCCGCCCGGCTTGTTGACGGTTGCCCCAACTCCAATGCACACCGGAGTCCTTAAATTTTTCATCCGCCACCACCATGGCCACCCTTTCTCCAGCTAATTCTTGGCTAACGTAACCCTTGGTAACATTTTTTTGGAACCAGGGAAAAATAGTACGAAAGAGGGAATAATGATTGCGGAACAGGGGAGTATCGGCCACACAACCGGGATAGAGGGAGTTAAAAACAATGCCCGTTTCTTGGTGGAAGCGACGGTTTAATTCTCTGGTGGTGAGCATATTGCAGAGTTTGCTGTCCTTATAGGCTTTGCCTGATTTGAATTTTTTATTATTAATCATGGCAATGGGTTTTTTAAAGCCCGCTTCAAACCCTTCAAAGTTGCCCAGATCCGGGGGGGCTGGGATGGGGATTTTGCCGCCGAGCTCCTTACTATTGGCGGTGACTGTGCCCAAAATGATTAAACGTTTGTCGGCATCGGGACAGGCTTTGAGGTCTTCTAACAAAAGATTACAAAGTAAAAAATGTCCTAAATGGTTAGTGGCCACAGAAAGTTCGTAGTCGTCCGCTGACCAGAGGGGTTCATCCAACAAGGGAAAATATACCGCCGCATTGCAGACTAAGGCTTTGAGGGGTCGTCCCAATTCCCGGAACTGGCTCACAAAACGACGGACGCTGTCTAAATAACCCAAATCCAGTTTGATAATGGTGTAATCGTCCTTAGGAAAGCCCAACTCATTGGCTACTTTCTGGGTTTTGTCCAAATTGCGGCAGGCCATAACCACGTGCCAGCCTTTGTCGATTAAGGATTTGGCGCCGTACAGTCCCACTCCAGAGGAGGCTCCGGTGATAATTGCCGTTGGTTTCATTGGCTGTTCCATGGATTTATAGATTTTTAACTAAATTTGATTTGATTAGGTTGATAGGGAAATTTTGACATTCTCTAGAATCGCACAATCTTGAAACCGCTTTTGTAAAGGAGCTTTAAGCAGAATTGAGTTTTTTCGATGGTTAATCAAGGGGCTGGGGGGGAGCTTCCACGGGGGCTCCGTCGGGGATATCTAACTCAATTTGGGGCCCCCTATCTAAAATTTCGACGTCCCATTGTCCCCGTTTGGCGGTTTCAAAAACCACGTAACGTCCATCGGGGCTAATCTTGGGGTTTCTGACCCATTGACGATAATTCAACGTCAACAAGTCGGTTTTCCTCGTTAGGCGATCGTACAGAGCAATGTCGGGGCGGCCTTGGATACTGGAAAGATAAACCAAATAACGCCCGGTGCGGCTAAGGCTAGGACTTTCGGCAATGGTGTTGGATTGGTTGAGCCCAGGCAAATTGACTAATTGTTGGTTCCGTAGGTCATAGACCAAAATTTCCCTAGTGCCATTGCGGTTAGAAACTAGGGCCAACCAGCGACCATCGCCACTAAGGCTTGGTTGCTCATCGTTGAAACGACTATTGAGGCTCTGATCCAATGGCGATCGGTTTCCCAAATTATTGCAACCGCTAAGCCATAACCCCAAACTTACTATTGCCAGCCACAACCATGGGGTTAACCCCGATTTACCCCGAATTTCAGCCCTATTCACTTTGAAAGATTAATAAAATTAATAATCAAATTGGTCTTGATCTTCGGCTCCGTTAACCGGTTCCTGGGCATCCACCGGGGGACGGCTGGGGCGTTGGCTACGGGGATTGGCATTGGGCCCTGATTCCCGATCGCCAAAATCGCCAGAGCTACTGGGGCGGGGATTTAGATCCGCTTCATCCATGGGTTGGTAATCCACATAGGCCGCTGGAGGTTCATCTTCGTAGGGGCGGGCATTGCGGGGGGCATTTCGTTCCGTTCTTTCCGGGCGATCGCCGGGGAAATCATTGCTGGGGTTAGTGGGGCGGGGCCGACGGGAAGAAGGGCGGCGGGGTTGACCTTGCCCTGTAGGAGGATTATTGCTGGCATCGGGCCGGGGAGAACGACTGGGGGGGCGACGGCTAGGGGCCGGATCATCCCAAACATCGTTGGCCCCTCCATCCCAACTGGCATAACTATCACCATAATCATCACCATAGCCTTCCCGATAATCGGTAGGGGGACGACGGCTAGGGGTGGAGCGGGTACGGGTGGTGGGTCTTGGCTTACTGCGGCCACTGGGGGGAGTGCGGCGGGGCCGGGCTTCCGTTGCTCCATAGGCATCGGGGGGTTCACTGCGGGCATCGTCGTCATAGCCCCTCAAACGGCGATTATTCCGTTGGGGGGGCTCATCTTCCGGTTCTAGTTGATCCAATTCCGCCTCGGTGTACACCCTGGTTTTACTCACCCGGCGATCGTCGGCATAGGGAGCACTGCGGCGGGCTTGTTCAGTGGTAATGCCCCGCAAACGAATGGTTTCAGCGGCAAAAAATACGGTGGAGCCACTCAGCAGTAGTTGCCCAAATTGTAAAATTGGGTCTAACCGCCATCCTTGGAAAAGTAAAATCAGGCCGCAGAGTAGACCAACGGCGGAGAAAAAGATGTCATAGTCTCGGGAAACTTCCGGTCGCACAGTACGCAGGAAATATAACCCTGCCCCGGCCACCGCAAGAAAAATACCAAGGATACTAGCTGAATTAAGCCCGAAATTTACCATTACCCTGAAAGCTTGTGTTTCTCTGCTCCATGGTAGCTGATTCCGTTAATGGGGCAATGGATCGGAACAGAAATCAATTACAGCGCATAGACGTTGCCATTGATAAATACCCTGGTGATGCCTTTAGCTTTCAGGGCGGGGGCTGTTTTTTGCACAATTTCCCCATTGGGAACTTTAATCACCTTTTGGGTACGCAGGGAAAAACGGCGGGCTATGCGGTGATTGTCAAAAATGGGCAAGGTTTTTTCCTTTAATTCTGTGGGGGGAATGGTACCACCAAGACTAAATTCATTGAGGGGCCGCACAATTAAATCCGCCTTATTGTCCACCACTAGATAGCAATGTTTAGGCATGGTTACCTGGGCAAAAGGAAGAATGTCGATAAAACCATTGGCGGAATTTTTATCGGTGGCTACAGCCAGCTCTTCGGAATAATCGTCCTCGTCGTCATCTTCATCATCTTCGTCGTCTTCTAAGTCATCAAGTTCTTCGTCATCCTCTTCATCCAATAAATCCAGGTCTTCATCTATGTCTTTGACAATTTCGTCTAAGGCAGAGGGTTTGATGGAGACAATTTGGGGGCGGGGAGTTATGGCGCGCACCGGCTCTACTTCCGTTTCCCATTCTTCCCTGTTCTCGATTGGGTCGTTGGGACTCTCAACAAACTGATCGACCTGATCAACGATCGCCGGGGTATCAATTTCCACCGCGGGTACCACTGGCTCAGGGGGGGGTGAATCTATCGTTTTGCGGGAACGGGTGCGTCGTCTTTTGATATGGCTGACAGTCTTTTCATCCTCCGCGGGATCGTTCTTACCTCCATCCGTATCGTTCAGATTGGCGATCGCCGGAACATCAATATTTTCCTTTTCTTGATCCTTTTGCTTCAGGGGTTTGGGTTTTTCCACCTTAGTCAGGGGCAGTACCAATTGGGAATCTCCCTTGGCGAAACGACTACCCCGCTTTTCCAGGACTAAATTTTCGTATTCCGTAGAGGCGATCGCATTTTTCAGCAAACGACTCACAGTGGAAATGCTCACCCCAAAGCGTTCCGCCAAAGTGGAGGTAGTGGCGGGGGTTTGACGGTAAAGGTCAACCAACTCTTGCTTATCGGTGTCGCTCAGCTTGGCGGGGCTCATGACAGTAACCATCAGGACAATTTGACATTAGTGGAACAAGCCACTGGGGGGAATCTGCTAATATGTGGTTGATTCGGCGGTGGCAGGGTAAAGATAGTTACCCCCAGTAAAGGTGTAACTTTTTCCAGCAGTGACCGAACAATTCTATTTCAGCTAACTTGCAATATATCATTATGCCAATTGCTGCGGCGAAACCGGCCCTTCTTGTTCTTGCGGATGGTACTTTCTATTCCGGTTGGTCTTTTGGAGCTAGGGGAACCACCGTTGGGGAAGTCGTGTTCAACACCGGCATGACCGGCTACCAAGAAGTAATGACTGACCCCAGTTATTGTGGACAGATTGTCACCTTCACCTATCCCGAATTGGGCAATACAGGGGTTAATGCCGAAGATGAAGAATCCATCCATCCCCACGTTAAAGGGGTCGTAGCCCGCAATATTACCCACCGTCCCAGCAATTGGCGATCGACCCAATCCCTGCCCAGTTACCTAGTCGAACATAATATCGTTGGTATTTACGGCATTGATACAAGGGCCTTAACCCGGAAACTACGCTCCGTTGGGGCCATGAATGGCAGTATCTCCACAGACATTTTGGAACCGGAAGCCCTGTTGCATCACATCCAAGGGGCTCCCAGCATGGCCGGATTGAACTTAGTCAAAGAGGTTAGCACCACCGAGGTTTACGAGTGGAATGATCCCACCAACGACCATTGGCAGTTTGGCCCAGTAGCAGAACAAAAGGATCAACCTCCCCTCACCGTTGTCGCCCTGGACTTTGGCGTAAAGCGTAATATCCTCCGCCGTTTAGCCAGTTACGGTTGTCGGATCATTGTGGTGCCAGCCAACACCCCCCCTGCCGAAATTCTCAAATATAACCCCGACGGTATTTTCCTTTCCAACGGCCCCGGCGATCCCTCCGCTGTGCAAGACGGTATTGTCACCACGAGGGCATTGTTAGAAGCCAAGAAACCCATGTTTGGCATCTGTATGGGTCATCAGGTTTTAGGGTTGTCCCTGGGGGCGGAAACTTTCAAACTCAAATTTGGTCACCGGGGGCTTAATCAACCCTGCGGCCTCAATCAACAGGTGGAAATTACCAGCCAAAACCACGGCTTTGCAGTGACGGAAGCCTCCTTGGGGGAAGAAGTGGAAATTACCCATTTCAATTTGAATGACAAAACAGTGGCCGGTTTACGCCACAAGGAATTGCCCTTTTTCTCGGTGCAGTACCACCCCGAAGCCAGTCCCGGCCCCCATGATGCCGATTATTTATTTGAGGATTTTGTTAAATTGATGCGGGATCAGAAAGTGTAGCCATAGTCTGTACCGCTAAACTGATGGCAATGTTTTTAGAACTTCGTGGAGGATTTATCACCATGTCTTTTACTATTGCCTCAGTTTCCCTATTGGGCTTGCTATTACCTTTACCGTCCGCTGATATTGGCGCTAGGACTGCTGAAGAGCCAATTTTCCTAGCGCAAGCCAATGGCGGGGTATCGGACATTTTACTCAAACTGCCCCGTCCCCAGGGAAGCCCAGAGAAGCTCGGCACCATGTTTCTGGCCAATGGCTATCAACAACTGGGGTTAAATTTCCAAACCCAGGGCAAACCCAGCCCTACCCTGGGATTTTATCGTCAAGCCCTAAGCAAGCTCAATTACAAAGAAAGGCCTATCAATACGGTGGAGGGAGATTGGGGCTTTAGTGTTGTTTTTGATACCCCTTCTGGATTAAGTTTAACTGCCAAAAATCCCGAAAAAACGGTGGTTTTGGTTATTCAAGGAACCATGCTTGGCCCCGATACGATTAATCTCAATCTTCGTTTTGAAGAAATCTAAGTTTTCCCAACGTTTTTCTATCACCCATTAGACAATCAATGTAATTTTTTGTAATAGGGAATTGGTCGGCATTACTGCTATGTAATTAATTCCCTATTTTTAAGATTTGTAAGTTGTTCAAGGCTTCATACATTGATGACTAGAGTTTATGGATAAGAGAAGCTTTTTGGCAAATCTTTTGAATTTCTTATCCGCCATCCTCTATCATTTCTCTGCCGGTGTTGCCCCATTAATATTTCCCGTTATCTAGACCGAATTTAAACATTAGTGAATTCTCCACACCATTGTTCCCAATTTTCCAATTATCGTGGACGGCGATCAATAATTAAACTATTGGGATTTAGTTTAGTTGCTTATCCTTTGCTTGGTTTTAATCAAGTTGCCCAAGCTACAAATGACCATGCCCAAGCTATGGTTTTAACTTGCATTGATTTTCGTTTTATCACCATTGAGCAGAATTTCCTCAACCAGCAAATCGGTGGACAATATGATTTATTGACCTTGGCTGGAGCCTCTTTAGCCTTAACTGGTTTTCCCCATGAAGCTGAAGCTATAACCTTTTGGGATCAGCTGGAACTGTCCAGGCAACTACACCACATCAAAAAAATAATTATTTTAGACCACCAGGATTGTGGAGCCTATGCCACTAAAATTGACAAAAATTTAAGCCAAGATCCCCAACGGGAATATCAAGTTCATCAACAGTATTTACAGCAGGCTAAACAAGAAATTAAGCAACGCTACCCACAGTTATTGGTAGAGCTTTATTTTGTTACCCTAGATGGAAAAGTTCAGATTCAAGAAGGTTGAAAAAAGAATTATTGAAGTTTAGATATTTGTCCATATTGGCTCGCTTATAACTAGCTTATAGAAAATATCTTAAGACTCTCAATTTTTGATATGGCAAGGACTTGGTTGTGATAATACCCTTGGGGATTTAACTTCTGAAAGCCTTGCTGTCAGGCAATTTTATTCGGCTTAAAAAGTTAGATGATAGATACTATCAATTTTTATTTTTAGCAATCTAGTCCAGCTTTGTTTTGCCACATAAAATCTATCTGCTATTACTTCAGTCTAACCTCTTGGTTTGACAAAAAATGTTCTATGATTGACTCAGTTGGCACTATTCACTCGGGTTTTAATTATGGTTCATCACAAGATTGATCTTAGCGAGCTAAGTGCAGAAAAAAATTTGTTAACTCCCACCTATGCGGCCGGGCCTTGGTGGATCCCATTAGTAAGTATGAGATACCAGAAACAGAAATGCTCCCCCAGGTTGCTTACAATCTCATCCACGATGAACTGGGGCTAGATGGTAATTCTCGCTTGAACTTGGCCACCTTTGTGACGACTTGGATGGAGCCAGAAGCAAGGCAACTGATGGCGGATACCTTTGATAAGAACATGATTGATAAGGATGAATATCCTCAAACAGCGGAAATTGAATTGCGTTGTGTGAATATTATGGCGCGCTTGTGGAATGCACCAGAAAAGGAAGAAGCGACGGGCTGTTCTACCATTGGCTCTAGTGAAGCGGCGATGTTGGCGGGGATGGCAATGAAGTGGAAATGGCGGGAGCGGAGAAAAAATCAGGGTAAGGCTAGTGACAAACCCAATTTAGTAATGGGCATTAATGTCCAAGTCTGTTGGGAAAAGTTTTGTCGTTATTGGGAAGTGGAACCACGTTTTGTGCCAGTGGACGGCGATCGTTTCCATTTGAATGCAACGGAAGCGGTTAAGTTAATCGATGAAAATACCATTGGGGTAATTGGTATTTTGGGCAGTACTTTTGATGGCAGTTATGAACCCATTGAAGAAATAAATAATGCCTTAGAAAAGTTAAATGCCTCAACGGGATGGGAGGTGCCCTTACATGTCGATGCCGCCAGTGGCGGGTTTATTGCCCCATTTCTGGATCCGGAATTGGTTTGGGATTTTCGTTTAAAGTGGGTCAAGTCGATCAACACATCTGGGCATAAGTACGGTTTGGTTTATCCTGGGGTGGGTTGGATTATTTGGCGCGATCGCCAGGAATTACCGGAGGAGTTGATTTTCCACTGCAATTATTTGGGCGGGGATTTACCCAATTTTGCGCTGAATTTTTCCCGACCTGGCAGTCAAGTAATCGCGCAATACTATAATTTTTTGCGTTTAGGGAAAGAAGGTTATCGAAAAATACAACAGTCCTGTCGAGATACGGCGCTTTATTTGTCAGGAGAAATTGCCAAGTTGGGGCCGTTTGAGTTGATTACGGATGGGGGAGATATTCCTGTTTTTGCCTGGAAACTAAAAGAATCGATCGCCAGTAAAGGCCATTACACTTTGTTTGATGTGGCGGAGAAATTACGGGAGCGGGGCTGGTTGGTACCGGCTTATACCATGCCCAAAAATAGAGAAGATCTCGTAGTGCAGAGGGTTGTGGTTAAAGAGGGATTCAGTCGGGATATGGCAGATATGTTGCTCCAAGACCTGGAAAGGGCGATCGCCTTTTTTGCCAGTCAACCCCATCGTGTGGCCAAAAAAGCAGGTTCCCATTTTCGTCATTGATTGAATCTAGGTTGTTTTAAAATCCCATTTTGCACTGAAAAAATTATGATCTTCTTGACCCGCATTAAGCCTATTGCCCCCGAATTCGGCCAGGGAATTCGCCTGGCCATTTATCAAAATGACGGTGGCCCCGTCGGCAACTCCGAGGCGATCGCCTATTATCTGGACAAAATGGCAGAGGCGGTCAAAGCGGCAAAGCAGTTTAATGCCCAGCTGATCAGTTTTCCCGAACTATACCTCACTGGCTATGCTGTTTCCCCAACGGAAGTGCACCAGCTTGCCCAAACCCAAGATAGTCAAACCCTGGCCAAGGTCGCCCAGATTGCCAAGGATCATCGCATAGCCATTATCTGTCCCTATCCGGAAAAAGCCGTTATCAATGGTCAAACCCACTATTACGACTCAATGGTTTTATTTGATGAAAACGGCAAACTACTAAAAAATTACCGCAAAACCCATTTATGGGGCCCCGACGAAGGCAAAATTTATTCCCCTGGTTATGAATTGCCCGAAGAGGGGGAACCCTATACAGTTCAAGAAGTTAATGGCTTTCCCATCGGTTTGCTTAATTGCTATGAAGCGGAGTTTGGGGAACTACACCGCATTTTGGCTTTAAAGGGAGCAAAACTGGTGGTGATTCCCACCGCCGCTGATGTCTGGACTCTATTATCCACCGGGGAAAAAACTAAAATGCCCTATCCTGATATTTCTCCAAATCTAGTTCCGGCCCATGCCCTGGAGAATAATATGTTTGTGGCCTACTGCAACCGTAGCGGCATTGAAACTCGGAAGGATGTCAGCGGCCAAGAAGTTGAGATCGGACTGTATTTAGGCAACAGCATCATCGCTGGCCCCCATGGCGACATCATTTTGCGCCCCCGTAGTGAGGAAACTTTATTGATCGCCGACTGTGTTCCTGGGGACTATGGCCCGACCCATCCAGAAAATACCAACTATTTAGGCGATCGCCGTCCCCATTTATATGGCGAATTAACCGCACAGAAATAGCCATTAAACTAACCTTTTTGCTATTCCCAAGGGCATAGCCGACAATCCGCCTACCCATGGGGCAACAAAAAAAGCGCTGTGGGAACAACGCTTGCAAATTTTAACTATTAATTAACCCAAACAAAATTTAGTTAATTAGTAAATCACAGTCCTTTTGCCTACCAGAGGCCACGAATGGAAGTAGGCATCGGAGCGGGGGCAGGAGCCACAGGAGCAGGTGCACTACGGGTAACCGGAGGTAAAGCAACAGGGGCAGAGGACTCGAAATTAATTTCAGACATGGTAACTTCTTGAACTTCCTTGAGATCCAAACGGGTCAACCAAGCGGGGTGAGCGATGGAAGAGAAATTCGTCGTGACGTAGTTACCATTGTCATCAAACACAGGAGTGAGAAGAACGTCATCACCGGGTTCAGCGCCACCAACACCATCCCAGTGGTACATGCGATAGTTATCACTTACTTGGATATAACCAGGGAAGTCGCCATACTCCATTAATTCAACTTGGAGGATACTACCGACTTTACCCCGTACGCGACCGATCGCCAAACCATCAAAGCTCATTTGCTCGTTCATGGGGGCATACATGTCATGGCCAGGAAGTTGGCTCAACAAAATATTACCTTTGGTGGGGAAAGGCTCAGCTTGGGCAGGGGCGGAAAAGCCGAAAGCCGCCGTCGCTAAAAGAATTCCAGAGAGGACTTTTGCAGATTTATTAAACACGATAACCTCGTTTGTGAATCACGAAAATCAGTTGGGTCTGGGCAAATACTCAGCCCCGACGCTAAAAGTATAATATAGTTCCTCGGGGAGGGGAAAGGTTTTGACGTATCGCTTAAAACTTATTTACCTCTGCCCTTAATATTTATATTTTACATCTACTCTTAAGGACTAGTTTATGAAGAAAACCTTAAGAGCGTGTTTGCAAAGTTTCAATTTGCCCCCGAAATCCCCCAATACTGGGGGACTTGTATCTAGTTCCCCCCAAACTTGAGAGGCCAGGGGGCTTTTAAACCAACCTCTAAGGCTACTCAATTCCCTATTTAGTAAAGACTTGGTAGCCTCGGTGACCTTTGGAAATCTTTAATCCTGAAAGTCTTGCTATTACGCAGTCCCAGCAGATTCAAGAATTTAGTCCCACCACGACCCTGTTGACAATTTTACAGGGGTCATGGGCCGTAGTGGCTTTAAACTACCTCCAGGGAATTGTAGGGGCGGGTGAGTTGTTCCAGTTGGCGTACCAGTAAACTAAGAAATAAACCCACGTCAGTGACAACTCCAACGGACTCCACGGAACCACGATCACTCAGTTTGGTGACCACCGCAGGGTTAATGTCTACACAAACCATTTTTACGCCGGCGGGAGTCATATTCCCTACGCCGATGGAGTGCAACATACTGGACAACATCAAGATCATGTCTGCCCCTTGGATCATTTCGCCATAGGTGGTTTGGGCCTTGACTAAGTCCATTTCCGTATCCGGCAGGGGGCCGTCATCCCGAATAGAACCCGCCAAACAGTAGGGAATATTATTGTTTACGCATTCGTACATAACTCCTTTGGAGATAAACCCCGCTTCTACAGCTTGGGCAATGCCACCGTAACGACGAACACTGTTAATGATTTTTAGGTGATGGCGATGACCCCCCCGCACAGGTATCCCCCTTTGCATATCAACCCCCAGGGATGTACCCATGGTCGCTTGTTCAATGTCATGGACGGCGATCGCATTTCCTCCCAAGAGAGCGTGGACATAGCCCTCTCGAATTAGATGGGCCAGGTGTTGGGAGCCACCGGTATGAATTACCACCGGGCCAGCAGTAACAACAATTTTTCCGCCCTGATCCCTGATCTGGCGCATTTCCCAAGCAATTTGTTCAACCAGAAGCTCCACCCGCCGCTCACTGGAAACCCCGGCTCCCATAAAGGAAAATTCTTTATTTTCTTTGCGGGCCCCCAGGTCGTGGGAATCAACTTTTTTGATGGTGCGAATACCTTCTACCCCCACCATCACCCGATCGCCAACCTGTAGATCCCGCAGGAGGGTACAACGGGCCGAGGGGGGATTGCTAGAAACCACAATGGCGCCATCCATGCGTTGCCCTTGCACCCTTACCCATTCACAATTAACTCGTACCTCCGTGGGGTAAATGGTGCTGACATAAAAATCATCGGGGGCCACTCCCACCTGGGTCACCGTTTCCGTATTAATGTCACAGAGCTCCTGGGGAGGCGGCACAGCCCCAAGATCAATCAACTCTGTCATGATTTCTTCCATAATGTCGTGGGAAGGAGCAGACACCCTTACCTCCGCACTGGAAGTGCTATTGCGCTCAACCCCTAGGTTAAAATTCAACACCCGGAAGCTACCGCTGTTGTCCACCACCAAATCCAACGCCTGGTTAAGAATCCCCGCATCCAACAGATGACCCTCCATGCGGATCACCCGACTTTCAATGGAAACAGTGGCATGAACATCTTCCAAAACAGGTTCCGTCACCCGCAGGGTAAGACATTTAGCTGCCCCCCCCGCCTTTAAAAATTCCGTTAAAGGAGTTTCCCGCACCGTAAATCCCGCCGCCGCCAACTTGTCCTTAAGGGACTGATTTACCATATTCATAATGATAATCTGGTTGACATTGACAGCATTACAAGCAAAATTAACCGCATCCGGCTCTTCCACCACGATCCGCTTTTCCGGGGGAATCCGCATTTCAATTACCCGATTGGAATAGGCATCAAAGGCCGGGGGATAGTAGAGCAGATAACCGCCACTCAACGGGCAAAAACAAGTATCCAGATGATAAAAACGTTCATCAATTAAGCGTAGGGAAACCACTTCCGTATCTAACCATTTGGCAATGTAGGGATGGGAATCCAATTCCGAACGGAAACCATAACCAGCCCAGAGCCAACGGCCTTCCCGGTCAAAAAGAGCGTCCCCAGCCCCCTCAAAGGGCAGATCCTTGGGTAATTCGTAAACAGTAAAACCATTTTCCTCAAACCAAGCCTTGAAATAGGGTTCTTCCCCCTGGCGTTCTTTGTGGTAGAAGCGGCTCAGCACCACGTTTTTCCCCAACACCAATCCTGCATTGGCGGTAAAAACCATGTCTGGCCAACCCTTGGCTGGTTTTACCAAATCGACAGTGGCACAATCCTTAATAATTTGGTGTAATTTTTGCCATTGTTCCACAGCCCGCTCTTGGGAAGATTTATGGATATTGCCCTCCATCCAAGGATTAATCACATAATCCACGTCGTAGTGGTCGGGGGGGCACATCAAGATGCGAATATCGTCAGCCATGGTTAGGGAGTAAGAATAAATTTGCAGGTATATCTGGGTAATCTTAGCCTGGGGAAAAGTTAAATTCTACCTACTTCCAACAAGCGTAACCCAACCTTCCATCCTATCACGACCTTTTCCTACTGCCGGCTTAATATGGCTCCAAGGATATCGACACTGGCTTGCTAACCAGGTAGAAGTCAGAAAGCTCTCACAGTTTGAACGAAATCCCAAATACCCCAATGATTGATGAAAGCCATCTTGAGCGTTCAGATCAAATAGGCTAACAGCGGCAATCTTAGAGTGTGTTTTAAAATTTCCCCAGAACCTCAAAATTTGCGAGCAAACTAAAATTCCTCAAACACTTTCTTATAATGGAGAAGTCATGACCGTTATCGTAGACTAGCCCCAAGATATCTCTAAACAGTGTTCGTCGAGGGAATAAACAGCAATTAAGAACGTGCACGGCAACCCTAATGAACTCCGAAGCGGAATCCTACAAAAGAATCATTGAAAATCTCCACGACGGTTTATATTTTGTAGACCGACATCGGGTCATAACGTACTGGAATAAGGCCGCCGAGAAAATTTCTGGATTTGCCGCCAATGAAGTCGTCGGGAGACCTTGTTCCGATAATATACTCACCCACATTGATAGTGAAGGTAATAGTCTTTGTACCGGACTGTGTCCCCTTGCCGCAACTATCGCCGATGGTAAGCCGCGTGAGACTGAAATATACATGCACCATAAAAATGGGCATAGAGTGCCGGTTTCCATTCGTGTCAGCACATTAACCGACAAAGACGGCAATATTACCGGTGGGATAGAGTTATTTACGGATATTAGTAACCATGCCGCCAATGAACTAAGGGTCAAGGAATTGGAAAAGTTAGCCTTTCTCGATAACCTTACTCGGCTAGCCAACAGAAATTATATTTGCCAGGAAATTCAATGTCGTTTTGAAGAGAAAAAACGTTTCAACGTCCCCTTTGGTATTTTATTTATAGACATTGATTATTTTAAGAAATTCAATGATACCTATGGTCACCATGTCGGGGACGAAGTGCTTAAATTTGTTGCCAATACTTTTATTGCTAACAGCAGACCGTTTGATCTGTATGGACGTTGGGGAGGGGAAGAATTTATTGGTATTATTCGTAACGTAAATAAAGAAGATCTTGAGACCCTTGGCAATAGGATGCGGACTCTGGTCGCCAACTCATATATCATTCATGGGGAACAAACGCTGAAGGTGAAAATTTCCATGGGGGCTACCCTGGTTAGGGAAAACGATACCCTAGAAAGTCTGATTGAAAGGGCAGATGGCCTTTTGTACGCAAGTAAGGCCGCTGGCAGAAATTGTTTGACCATTGGTTAAACAGTAGCTAAGTCTAACGCTCTCGACCCCAAGGATTCGTTATCTTGATGATAAAATCCCCCAACCTTGAAATGAGATTTTCTATGCCTTGCCTCACAGGGGTAAGGTCATTTGAATAAAGCTAAAATAGCCGATTTTATAAGGTTTAAAGGGACTTCAAGCGCAGAAAAATAGGGGTAGGCAGTCCTACCATTTTAATAAGTTAAACTGCTCCATATCGGTGGTTTCCCGGTTGCGGTAGATGGCTAAAACGATCGCCAACCCCACCGCGGCTTCAGCGGCGGCAATGGTGATAACAAAAATGGCAAATACCTGGCCCCGAATATTGCTGGGATCAAGGTAATTAGAAAAGCCCATCAAATTTAGGTTAACTGCATTTAGTAGTAATTCAATGGACATTAATACCCGCACCGCATTACGACTGGTAATTAGGCCATAGATGCCGATACAAAAGAGGGCCGCCGCCAGAATCAAACAGTATTGGAGTTGCAAATGCATGGTGAATAGTTAAGGTTGAGCTAGGTTAACGGAATTAGAAATTTGAAAATTACCAAGGTTGCTTATAACATTTTTCCCTTAAATTGGTACTTTTTCAAATCCAGAAATTAGCATACATTAATACTTTTGGCATATCTGGTTTAATAAAAAGATGGCCTACAACACTTTAAGCAACCTGACCTAAAATTTGTTATTAGATACAGATTATTTAGGGGCAGAAGTCAACTCCCGGGGGCGTTCCGGCAAAGTGAGGGCAGTGGCGGTGCTTTCTTCTTTGGGTAGTTCAGGAATTAAATCCCGACGGGCCAGGATAATCGCCCCCACCATGGCCATTAATAACAACACAGAAGCTAATTCAAACGGCAACAAATAATCGCTGAAGAAATGTTTACCGATAGCGACTAAAGTATTGTCCACAAAGGGCCCTGCTTCGTTAATCTGCCAAGGAGTAATCAAAACCATGGTGCTTAACAGGGCGAAAATACCACCACACACCAGGGCTGTGGAAAGATTTCTTATCCAACGGCCGGGGATTGTGGAAAAGTCTTCCCGTTTATTGACCAACATGATGGCAAATAAAATCAGTACACTCACTGCTCCCACATAGACCAGAATCTGGGCCGCTGCCACAAAATCTGCATTAAGTAGAATATAAATACCCGAAATGCTCAGGAATACTCCTCCTAAGAGAAAGGCGGAATAAACAATGTTGGAGAGCAACACGACCCCTAGGGCCGCCGCAATGACTAAAAAAGCCAGGATTAGGAAGGATATGTACTGAACACCTTCAGCTAAATTCACAACGGGTAATCTCCTAGGATGGGTAAGGGAAAAATTGAGAAAAAATAACTTGATTGGAAAACAGAAAACAATGGATGAGGGGTAAAAGCAAAAATCTATTCTGTTTTTACCAAATCCTCTGGATGTTGCCCAGCCCGTTGGCTCCCCTTGGGCAAGTCGTGGGGCTCCAGCACTCCCTTCGGCAAATAACCCAGTTCCCGTAGGGGGGTAACCATGGGATCTTCGGTAACCTTATAGGGAAGGCGCCCCAGGGCTACGTTATCAAAATTCAAATCATGGCGATCGTACGCCGCTAGCTCATATTCTTCAGTCATAGACAGGCAATTAGTGGGGCAATATTCCACACAGTTACCACAGAAAATGCAAACACCGAAATCAATGCTGTAATGTTTGAGTTCTTTTTTCTTAACTGCTTTATTAAATTCCCAATCCACCACGGGCAGATTGATGGGGCACACCCGCACACACACTTCACAGGAAATACATTTATCGAACTCAAAATGAATTCGTCCCCGGAACCGTTCCGATGGAATTAACTTTTCGTAGGGATACTGCACTGTAATGGGGCGACGACTCATGTGGTCGAAGGTAACCGCCAACCCCTGACCGATGTATTTAGCCGCTTGTAAGCTTTCTTTGGCGTAGTCGCCAACCTGCTTAAGAATGGTGTTGAACATAGCTTGCAAAAGGGGGAAGGGTAAACAATGGTGAAAAAATAAAGGGCTTCAGCAACAAATTTAAATTTTGCTTGAATTAACCCCCAAAGGCCATGGGGAAGGTTAACTTGAGCCCGGCGGTAATTAACAAATTTGCCAAGGCAACGGGTAGTAAAAATTTCCAACCCAAATTCAAAAGCTGGTCGATACGCACCCGGGGTACCGTCCAACGCAAAAGAATGGCAATGAAAATAAGAAAGTAGGATTTAAACACCGTCATAGTTATACCCAGGGCCGCCATGAGAACTTGCAACCAGGAGGTAGTGGGGGCAACCCCCAACCAGTCAGCAATATTTTCAAGAGGGATAGGAAAATCCCAACCACCCAGGTACAGCACGGAAAAAACTAGGGCAGAAAGAACAAGGTTCACGTAGGAACCCAGATAAAAAAGGGCAAATTTCATCCCGGCATATTCCGTTTGATAACCGGCGACCAGTTCTTCTTCTGCTTCCGGTAGGTCAAAGGGTAAACGCTCACATTCTGCCAGGGCGGCAATCCAAAAAATCAAAAAGCCTACTGGTTGTCTCCAGATGTTCCAGCCGAGGATGCCGTAGCCCGATTGCTGGTCAACAATATCAATGGTACTGAGACTGTTGGACATCATTACGATCGCCAACACGGCTAAGGACAGGGGAATTTCGTAACTAATGGACTGGGCAGCAGCCCGGAGTCCCCCCAATAGAGCGTATTTATTGTTGGACGCATAACCGGACATCAACAAACCGATGGGAGCAATGCTGGAAAGGGCAATCCACAGAAAAATGCCAATATTGATGTCGGTAATGACTAGATTTTGCCCAAAGGGGACAATCAAATAGGAAAGAAATACGGGGAGCACCACCAGCACCGGCCCAAGGGTAAATAGCCAGGGATCCGCCTTCGCTGGCACAATATCTTCTTTGAACACGAGCTTAATGCCATCGGCCACGGGCTGTAGCACCCCTAGGGGCCCAGCGTATTCAGGGCCAATCCTCTGTTGGGCGGCGGCGGAAATTTTCCTTTCTAACCACACCACCACCAATACCCCCACCGTGGCTCCGATGATCATTAAAATGGCAGGCAGGGGAATCCAGAAAACCTTAGCTAAACCTGGGGGTAGGCCAAAACCCTGCAGTGACTGGAGAAAACTATTCTGAAGATCAATGCCTGAATTCATGGTGCCTTCCGCTGGAGGGATTGAAATGGTTGACCGAGCCGTAGCTCAGTAAGCTTGCCGATTATTGTAGTCAAATTTCCAAGCTTAGTATAGTCCCAATAGTCTTGATGGTTTCCATTTAAATTCTTAAACTCACTCTGCAAATTTGTGCGGGTTTGTTCCATTGCTAGCCAAGAAACTAATCGAACAGGCGGAAATAGGGATAGCGTTTGGGAATGCCCTTTTCCTTTTCCAAACTGAAATTAATCACTGCCCAGCAATCATCCGTTGTGTCCGGGGGGCTAAATTCCACCGGTAGTCCGTAAAGGCGTGGCAGGGGGCTGTCCCTATCTTCAGGATGGCGCCAATTGCCCTGTCGCTGTAGGTAAACGCTCACTAAATCGTAGTAGCGATGGGCAATAATTACCTTGGTAGCTCGGTAGCCTTCCGTATAGAGCCGATCTAAAGCTTCATGGATTTCAAAGCGAATTCCGTCGGGGTGAGTATGTTGCCGATACCATTCCCCCTGCCAAAACCGCCAGTGACGGCCAGATTGTAGATGCACTAGATCTTCGGTTTCGGGGTTAACTTCAAAGGCCCCGTGGCGGTTGCATAAATAAGTATCCGTTAAGGTCAAGGCTGGAATGGTTTGCCGACAATGGGGACATTGAATTTCCGGGCCAAAAAGAGGGTACTGTAAACCAAGATTCTGCATGAAAAACCTGAAGAATGGGCAGTCAAGGCAAAGGCCACCACATTATAACCACGGGATCTTGTTCTGGGTTTCTGACGTGAACTTAGCTTTGGCTATAATCTTTCCCCCATGCTTCCCATTAGTGAGCGCCTATGTTGGATACCCTAGACCTCTCCCGGAAATTAGACAAAGAAAGCTATAAGGAGCAAATTGAGGATCTGATGAGGCAGTTGCGGACCCTGCAACAATCCTGTTGGGAAGAAAAAATTCCTGTGGTTATAGTTTTGGAAGGGTGGGCCGCCGCGGGCAAGGGCACATTGCTCAAAAAAATTGTTAACTATATGGATCCTAGGGGATTTTCTGTTAATCCCACCTTTGCGGCTAACGAACAGGAACGGCTTTACCCCATCCTCTGGCGATTTTGGCAAAAGCTTCCCCCTAAGGGGAGCCTGGGATTTTTCTATCACAGTTGGTACACTAATTGCCTGGAAGAACGGTTATTTGATCGCATCCCCGCCGCCCAAATGCCCTTGGTAATGAGGGATATTAATGCCTTTGAAAGACAATTAACGGAAGACGGAGCGGCGATCGCCAAATTTTGGATTCATCTGAGCCAGAAGGAATTAAAAAAACGTTTAAAGGAATACGAAGCGGACGAGTTGGAAATGTGGCGGGTACGCCCCGAGGATTGGCAACAGCAAAAACGTTATGACGAGTATTCTGCCCTAGTAGAAGAAATGCTCACCTACACCAGCACCGGCTATGCCCCTTGGACTTTGGTGGAAGGGGATTGTGAGCGGTGGACAAGGGTAAAAGTGTTATCCCAACTAGTGGCGGTGATCATCCAAGCCCTAGACAAAAAACGGGTCAATGATCGTCACTTCTTTGAATCGGTTTCCTTCCAAAAAGAACTACTCCCTACGGAACCAAACTTCCTGGCTAAAGTTGATTTAACTTCCCAACTGAGTAAGGAAGATTACCGTCAACGGTTGCGGGAAATCCAGATCGAATTCCGTAAACTCCAGGGGAAAATTTACCAGGAAAAAGTCCCCGTCATTGTTTTGTTTGAAGGTTGGGATGCGGCCGGGAAGGGGGGCGCTATTAAGCGGTTAACGGATACCCTTGATCCCCGTAGTTATGAAGTAAACACCTTTGCCGCCCCGACGGAAGAAGAATCTAAATTTCATTATCTTTGGCGGTTTTGGCGACGGATCCCCCCTGGGGGAAAAATTGGCATTTTTGACCGCAGTTGGTACGGCCGGGTAATGGTAGAACGGGTGGAGGGTTTTGCCAAGGAAAATGAATGGTTACGGGCCTATCGGGAAATTAATGAATTTGAAGCGGAGCTAACCACGGAAGGTTATGTGGTGGTGAAATTCTTTCTCCACATCAGCCAAGAAGAACAGCTAGCCCGTTTTGAAGAACGGCAGGATAACGCCTTCAAGCAATATAAGTTGACCGATGAAGATTGGCGTAATCGAGAAAAATGGCCCCTCTACGATGTGGCGGTAAACCAGATGATTGCCCGCACCAGCACCCCCGCCGCTCCCTGGACGGTAATTGCCGCTAATGACAAATATTTCGCCCGGGTGGAGGTGATCCGCACCGTGGTGGAAGCAGTGAAAACAGAGCTAAAACGTCGGGGCAAGGATTAACCCCCTGGCACCTTTGCCCAGCGTGATAAAATGCCCTTTAAATTGACCCAGACCCCTAACCCTACAATTGCCGTGGTTCTAGCATCTTCCCGCCCTGTTTCTTCGCCCCATTCCGTTGCTGATCCAAGCGGGGAACTCCGAACCTGGTTAACAGGCCTCAGTCAGCGCATCATTGACGGCGCACCGCGTAGCGGATCTCTGCGAGATCGCCTGACCAGGGAGGAAGCATTGCAGTTGGTGGCGATCGAAGGGGAAGAGAATATTCTGTTACTTTGTGAAGCGGCCAATCGCATCCGGGAAGCCTGTTGCGGCAATGTGGTGGATTTGTGTAGCATCATCAACGTTAAATCCGGCAATTGCTCGGAAAACTGTGGCTTTTGCTCCCAATCGAGCCATCACCCCGATCCCAATTCCCCTATTTATGGTCTGAAAACCCAGGCGGAAATTCTGGAGCAGGCCCGGGCGGCGGCGGCGGCGGGGGCTAAACGTTTTTGCCTCGTCAGCCAGGGTCGAGGCCCCAAATATCACAGTCCCAAGGATCGGGAATTCGAGGAAATTTTAGCCACGGTGCGGCAAATTGTTACGGAAACCAGCATCAAGCCCTGTTGTGCTTTGGGGGAAGTGACCCCGGAGCAGGCCCAGCAATTAAAGGAAGCTGGGGTAACCCGCTATAACCATAATTTAGAAGCTTCGGCCAGTTATTACGAAAAAATCGTCACTACCCACACTTGGCAAGACCGGGTGGATACGGTGAAAAATCTGAAAGAGGCGGGTATTCAGGCCTGCACCGGCGGCATTTTGGGCATGGGGGAAAGTTGGGAAGATCGCATTGACTTAGCCCTGGCTTTACGGGAACTAGAGGTGGAATCAGTACCCCTTAATTTACTGAACCCCCGCCCTGGTACCCCCCTAGGGGAAAGCCAAAAGTTAAATCCCTACGATGCCCTCAAGGCGATCGCCATTTTCCGGTTTATTTTGCCCCAACAAATTATTCGTTATGCTGGGGGGCGGGAAGCGGTGATGGGGGAATTACAGGATTTAGGGCTACAAGCGGGCATTAATGCCATGTTGGTAGGCCACTATTTGACTACCCTGGGCCAACCCCCGGAAAAAGATCAACAATTATTAGCATCCCTCGGCTTAGAAGGGGGAGAAGCCCCTATTCCCGGTGAATACCAATCCTGATTCTGAACTGGATCTAGCGGTGGAGGAGATTGAACTCCCCAAGCCTTCCCTGGTGGCACAAGTTCTCTTGGCGATCGCCGGACTACTGCTAACCATTTTCTGTACCTTTGTCCAGGTCTTTGCCACTAATCCCCCCTGGCAATGGTGGGAAGAGGGCATTTACTCCAATCCTTTGGGCACCACCTATCAAGTGGGGGCAGTGTTACTAACGGCCTGCGTTGCTGGGGGCACGGGGCGATCGCCCAATTAGGATACATTTTCCTTGGTTTGGCCTGGCTACCGATTTTTGCCCATGGTGGCGGTTGGGACTACTGGCAGCAACCGACTTTTGGTTACCTGTTAGGCTTTATCCCCGGAGCTTGGTGTTGCGGTTGGTTAGCCTACCGTTCCCCGGCTAGAATTGAAACCCTCGCCCTGAGTTGCTTAGCCGGTCTAGGCATCATCCATGGCACGGGCATAATTTATCTACTGATCCTAGCAGGGCTAAAACTGGGCAATCCCCCCATCATTAACTTTGTGGATTTACCCCAGGCTCTAATCACTTTTTCCCTCATGGCCTTGCCCGGACAAATGATTTTAGTCTGTTTAACCGCTGTGCTAGCCTACTTTTTGCGGAGAATTTTATTCTATTGATGGCCCGGTCTTTTTCCTTCACCAAAAATTCCCTGTTCTGGCAAGTGGCGATCGTCGGAATTATTTTGGATCAAGTCAGTAAATTTTGGATTAGTCAGGCTTTGGCTCCGGTGGGAAGTACTTGGCCCCTCTGGTCTGGGGTTTTCCATTTCACCTATGTACTCAATACCGGAGCGGCATTCAGTGCTTTTCGGGGGGGAGCCGGCTGGCTGAAATGGCTTTCCCTGGGGGTAAGTGTGGGACTAATTATTTTTGCCGGTAAAGTTCCCCTGCGGAAGTTAGAGCAGTTGGGTTACGGTTGCATTCTGGCCGGAGCTGTGGGCAATGGGGTTGACCGCTTTATCTTTGGTTATGTAATCGACTTTCTTGATTTTCGGCTGATTAATTTTCCCATTTTTAACTTGGCAGATGTCTCGATTAATATTGGCATTGCCGCCCTACTCTGGGCTAATTTTCAACCCGTTGCCCCCCGTAAGGCGGATTAAGAAAAGCCTGGGGGATAAGGGGGTAAAATTCTTGTCGTATAAGGGAAAGATCGTGGAAGCCTAGTTGAAAAAAGAATAATTTATTGGGCTTGAGGCGAGTCAATTCCAAAACTAAATCTTTATTTTCTTGGGGGAAGAGTCTTGTCCTCTCCCTACTTTTTTTGCTCTCCTATTCTCTCAAATCCTTACCAACTAGCCTTTTCTAGCCTTGTCCCCCTCTACGGTCACGGTGGAAAACTAATCTTGAATGTATTCCCCATCTTGCCTCAGGGCCAGTTCCGCCCGCATCAACTCCCGCCCCAGATAGGCCGCATGGTTGAGCATGGTCACTGGACAGGGTTCCAATTGTTCAAAAATTTTCACACAAAGTTCCTTCGCCGTGCGACCCCTCAAGGTCAAAGTGGGAAGCCTTTTTTTCCCGCCTTTACAGGCAATTACTTCCCCCGTTTCCGGATCCACCGCCAAACCCTGATCGTTAATATCGTTGCTGTAATGTTCCACCTTCAACTGTTGGGCTTCCCATTCCACCATCACTAACCAATAACCTGCGGGGTCTAGCTCAATGGCACGGTTAGAAAGTTGATCATCAATGGTTTTAATAGTGTCGAGGAAAGCGGGCATAGGGTCTATAGAATTTAATTCTGAACTTTGATGGCTCAGTATCTGATCCTACAACACTTTTTCCCCAATGCCCTTCAGGAGCAGAGTAATTAGACCAAGATTTGCTATGATTAAAAGTTTGCACCGCACCATTCAATCGCAGCAAGGAGATAGTTACATGGCTCGTATGTATTACGATCAGGATGCCAATCTTGACCTCTTAGCCGGAAAAACCGTAGCCATCATCGGTTATGGCTCCCAGGGCCATGCCCATGCCCTTAACCTCAAAGACAGTGGCGTTAACGTTGTCGTGGGGCTCTACAGCGGCAGTAAATCCGTAGCCAAAGCGGAAGGGGCTGGGCTGAAGGTTCTGCCGGTGGGCGAGGCGGCCAAAGTGGCGGATCTGATCATGATTCTCCTGCCCGATGAAGTGCAAAAATCCGTTTACGAAGCCGAAATTGCCCCCAATCTTAAGGCGGGGAACGTGCTCCTATTCGCCCATGGCTTCAACATTAACTTTGGTCAAATTGTTCCCCCCGCCGATGTGGATGTGGTGATGGCCGCCCCCAAAGGCCCTGGTCACCTAGTGCGCCGTACCTATGAACAAGGACAAGGGGTTCCTGCGCTATTTGCGGTATACCAAGACGCCAGTGGCCAAGCTCGGGACTATGCCATGGCCTATGCCAAAGGCATCGGTGGTACCCGGGCCGGTATTTTGGAAACCACTTTCCGGGAAGAAACCGAAACCGATCTTTTTGGGGAACAAGTGGTGCTCTGCGGTGGTTTAACCGCCTTAATCAAAGCGGGCTTTGACACCCTGGTGGATGCGGGTTACCAACCGGAATTGGCCTACTTTGAATGTCTCCATGAAGTCAAACTAATTGTGGACTTGATTGTGGAGGGGGGCTTGGAAAAAATGCGGGATAGTATTTCCAACACCGCTGAATACGGAGATTTGACTCGGGGACCCCGCATCGTCACCGAAGAAACCCGGGAAGAAATGCGCCAAATCCTCCACGAAATTCAGTCGGGTCAGTTTGCCCGGGAATTTGTGTTGGAAAACCAAGCCGGTAAGCCCGGTTTTACCGCCATGCGTCGTCGGGAATCGGAAGAACTGATCGAGGAAGTTGGCAAGGATTTACGGGCCATGTTCAGTTGGTTGAAAGACCGTTAGTCAGTTTTCTCTATTCCCAGCCCTGGGATTTTCACCGTCCTTGGCCCCAGGGTTAACGTTAGGATATTACCGTATCAATCTTCTCGCTGAGGTTAGCGATGGAACTCACTCTCGATAATGTAGAAACTGTATTGGATGAACTCCGTCCCTATTTGATGGCCGATGGCGGCAATGTGGAAGTGGTGGAACTGGATGGGCCCATCGTCAAAGTACGCTTACAGGGGGCTTGTGGCGCCTGCCCCAGCTCTACCATGACCTTAAAAATGGGCATTGAACGTAAATTGAGGGAAATGATTCCTGAAATTTCTGAAGTTGAACAGGTTCTGTAGCAATTTTCCAACAATCTGGATCAAACTTCTGTTTTGTCCTCCGCCTTCCCTAACTTTTGCTGGCCGTTGCAATTACCCCATTCTTGATTGTGGAGTATTTTAGCCAGTGCATTGTTAGGGATTTTTGTTACCAACAGATTGCCAATTACTAACAATAATGACAAAGCCGACCTCCAAGGAAGTCGACTTTGATTTTGCAGATAACTTTTCTTAAACCTAGTTTCATTAGAGGTCTAGGTCTTCAAAATACCTGTTCAGCTTAGCTAAAGCAGATAAGAAAGAATTTAATTTATAACCCTACTTGGACGTGCCAGCTAGTTTGACCACTTCAGTGAAAGCGGCAGGATCTAGAACAGCCAACTGGGCTAACATTTTGCGGTTGATTTCAATGTTGGCTTTTTTCAACTGGCCAGTTAGTTGACTGTAGCTAATCCCTTCTTGGCGGGCCGCGGCATTAATACGGGTAATCCAAAGACGACGAAAATCCCGTTTCCGTTTGCGGCGATCGCGGTAGGCATTACGGAGGGCCTTCATTACTTGCTGGTTAGCGGTGCGGAAAAGTTTGGAGTGGGAACCCCGAAAACCTTTGGCTAACTTGAGAATTTTTTTACGGCGTTTGCGGGCGACATTGCCCCGTTTAACTCTGGTCATAGTAACTTTAGAAAATAAAGATAATCCGAAAACTTGTTAGTCAATGATGGGGGTGGATATTGTTTCAGTTATCAATAATCGCAATCCCCCCAAAATTCAGCGACAGTTACATATAGGGAAGCATGAGCCGGACATTTTTCTCATCGGCTTCATGAACCAAAGCAAGGTTGGAGAGGCGACGACGGGTTTGTTCAGAACTCTTGTGTTCCAATAGGTGGTTTTTAAACGCTTTGCGACGAACAATTTTTTTGCCACTGCCGGTTGGGCGAAATCGTTTGGCGGCGGCTTTACGAGTCTTGAGTTTAGGCATAATGTGGCTAGTAATCGGGCACAGTCTTTCACTATACCATGACAACTCTGTTGGTTTAACTTTTTTCTGACTCTGGGGTAAAATCAGCAAACTTTTCTGATTACTGCCATGAGTTCCAAACCCCCAGCTAATCGTCAGGTGATCGGCATTGATATTGGTGGCTCTTCCATTAAGTTTGGTCGTTTTTTGAGCAATGGGGACTGTACCGCATCCCTAACCCTGCCGACCCCCCAACCGTCTTTGCCCAAGGCGGTCTATGCCCAACTGGCCCATGGCATTGATCAATTAAAGACAACGGAATGTGTGGCGATCGGTGTGGGGATGCCGGGGCCCGCAGATAGGGCCGGTCGCATTGCCCAGTTAGCTATTAATTTACCCCAGTGGCATGATATTCCCTTGGCGAATTGGCTGGAAGACCATGGCCACTTACCAACGGTGCTGGAGAATGATGCCAATTGCGCTGGTTTGGGGGAAGCTTGGTTGGGGGCGGGCTGTGATTACCAGAATTTTATTTTGTTAACCCTTGGTACGGGGGTGGGGGGAGCTATTTTTTTAAATGGCAAATTATTCACTGGGCCCAGGGGAGCGGGGGGGGAGTTGGGTTTAATTTCCATCGAAACAGAAGGCTATCCCTGCAATAGTGGCAATCGAGGTTCCCTGGAGCAACATGCTTCTGCCCAAACTCTCCGGCGGGAGCTGGATATGAGCGGCTTAGACCTGGCGGAATTGGCCGCAAAGGGGGATGCGGAGGCGATCGCCTATTGGGAGAAATTTGGTCAGCGATTGGGCATGGGTATTGCCAATTTGATCTATGTATTAACCCCGGAGGCGGTGATTATTGGTGGGGGACTGAGTGCAAGTTCGGCCTACTTTTTTCCTTCTATGACATCGGAAATTGAAGAAAGGGTGCTGTTACCATCCCGCCAGGGCTTGAAAATTTTAGTAGCTAAACTTGGTAATCGAGCGGGGATGATTGGGGCGGCTCGATTAGCTTGGGAAAAGCTGGTCTATGGCAATGTTTAGATTTAGCCAAAATTTAAGCAAAACTTAATTTTTAAGGACGTAGGGATGTCAGACTTTGGTGATATTACTACCGGGCTTTTGGTTAGATACCTAGGGAACGTAATTATAATGGGGGTGTGCGATACCAATGTCCCTTGGAAGTGGTCTGCACCGCCCTGCTTCCCCTTAAGCCTTGCTTAGGGTTATTAGCGGTTTTAGCCCTATGAACACTCAGTTTTTTGAAGAATACCAAACCCAGTTAATGGACTGGCAGAAGAAGTTTTTTAGCACTTGGATGGAAAGCCTGCCTAAAGGCACCGCTGAAATTAAATTAACGGATACTTTTGAAACCAGTCTTAAATTACAAGAAGAAATGGTCAAAAGTTACCTGGAAGCCCAGGAAAAATCCGCCACCATGATGATCGATGCCCAGAAACAATTTTGGGATAACTATTTTGAAGCCCTACGGCAACAACCCGTACCCGCCAATTAGTTAAGTTAATTCGTCAAAATCCAAATTTGAGAAATGCCCCCAGGGAACCATTGGTTTCTTTGGGGGTTTGTTTTTTCTCGGAAAAACATCGGCATGGTTGGTCTAAAAAGTGTTCTACGATGCTGTTCTAGCTAACTTTTGCCTAAATACTAGGTAAGTTTGTTAACCGTCTCCCTTGTTGTTACTGTTAAACACAAAAATCCAGGGAGACCGGAATTGCGTCATTTAGGAGTGAGAGGCATGGTGACATTGAATCATTGGGGAAGGGCTTGGCGTTATTATCTACTGCTGGCCCTGGGGGTGGTGTTGGCGATCGCCATGCAATTTACTCCAGCTTTATCCCAAACGGCCCGCCTCAAAACGATCATCGTAGCTACGGAGCCTACCTTTCCCCCCTTCGAAATGACCGATGAGGCCACGGGGCAATTGACGGGCTTTGATATTGATCTGATTAAAGCTATTGGGGAAGCGGCCCAGGTTACCGTTGACATTCAAGGTTATCCCTTTGATGGCATCATTCCTGCTTTGCAGTCCAATACGGTGGGGGCGGCCATTAGTGCCATCACCATCACTCCGGAGCGGGCCCAATCCGTTTCTTTTTCTAGTCCCTACTTTAAGTCTGTGTTGTCGATCGCCGTACGGGATGGCAATGAGGGTATTAAAAGTCTAGATGATTTAAAAAATAAAAAATTGGCGGTGGCGATCGGCACCACCGGGGCCATGGTTGCGACGGAAGTTCCCGGAGCCAATGTCACTAACTTCGACTCCATTACTTCCGCTTTGCAGGAATTGGTTAACGGTAACGCCGATGCGGTAATTAATGACCGCCCTGTATTGCTCTATGCGATCAAAGATGCGGGTTTAAAGAATGTAAAAATTGTGGCGGATGTGGGCACCGAAGACTACTACGGCATTGCCATGCCCCTGGCTCCCCCAGGACAAATTAATGAAACCAGGCAAGTGCTCAACCAGGGTTTATTTTCCGTCATTGAAAATGGTACTTACAACGCTATCTATGAAAAATGGTTCGGGGAAAATAATCCACCCTTTTTGCCCCTGGTGGCCCCTTCCCTGGTGGGCAAAGTCGGCACTGCCCAGACTTTAACCGAGCGTAGTCAGGCTAATCCCAACGATAACTTTCTCATCACCCTCTTCCGCAATCTCTTCAAAGGTTCTATCCTCACCATTCTGCTCACGGCCTTTTCCGTGTTCTTCGGTTTAATTGGTGGCACTGGGGTGGCGATCGCCCTTATTTCCGATATGAAACCCCTCCAGCTCCTATTCCGCATCTACGTGGAATTTTTCCGGGGCACTCCCATGCTGGTGCAACTATTCATCATTTACTTTGGTTTGCCCGCCCTGTTTAAGGAAATTGGTCTAGGCATCACCATTGATCGTTTTCCGGCGGCGATCGTGGCCCTGAGTTTAAACGTTGCCGCTTATTTAGCAGAAATCATTCGGGGCGGTATCCAATCCATTGACCAAGGCCAGTGGGAAGCCTGTGAATCCCTAGGCATGTCCCCGTGGCAGACCATGAAGGAAGTGATTTTCCCCCAAGCTTTCCGCCGAATTCTGCCCCCCCTAGGCAATGAATTCATCACCCTCATCAAGGACACCAGTTTGACTGCGGTGATTGGTTTTCAGGAATTATTCCGGGAAGGTCAGTTAATTGTGGCTACCACCTATCGGGCTTTTGAAGTGTATATCGCCGTTGCCCTGGTCTATTTACTGCTCACCACCGTTTCTTCCTTTGTGTTCAAGTGGCTAGAAAGTTACATGGACCCCATTGGTAGGGCTAAAAAGAAAGCGGCTTCAGCTTAATCCTTGCCCCCAGCATACCTTCCTCACCAGAAATTTTTTTACGATCAAATTCTCTTTTTTGAATAATTTGAATAGGCTGAAAAATGATCACTTCTAAGCAATTTTCCTGGTTATCAATTCTAGTCCCTGGCACCTTAGGTATTTCCATGGCCGTTGACGTTAATTCAGCGGCGGTGATGGCGGAATCCTTAACCCAACTTAATGATATTTCCGCCCATTCTTCCTTTGGCCAACGGCGGCGACTGGGGCGTACTTTTCGGATGGATGATAACGCCCAAACCTCGGTGGACAGTTTACAACATAGCCTACAGTCCTCATCCTTAAACCAAGTTACCAGTGTTAGCGAACTCCGGGATGTGCAACCCACGGATTGGGCCTATGAAGCCCTCCAGAGCTTGGTGGAGCGTTATGGCTGTATTGTGGGCTACCCTGATCGCACCTATCGAGGCGATCGGGCCCTGAGTCGGTGGGAATTTGCCGCTGGCTTAAATGCCTGTATGAATGTGATGGAAAGGCTGTTACAGGAAAACATGGCGGTGTTGCGGGAGGACATCGATAAACTAAAGCTTTTGGCCCAGCAATTTCAACAGGAATTGAACGCCTACGGCACCCGCATTGATAACCTAGAAACCCGCATTGCCTATTTGGAAGATCACCAGTTTTCCGTTACCACTAAATTAACCGGGGATTCCATTTGGGTTTTATCGGGGGTAGGGGGTAGCGAACAGGCGGACGGCCCTCCGGATCAGCCCATTCAAAATGGCCAAGTTACAGGTAACTTTCGCCAGCGGATTAACTTTAACACCAGTTTTTCCGGGGAAGATAATTTGTTAGTTCGTCTTCAATCGGGTAATTTTTTCTTAGCCCGGGGCGGTAGTAATTTAACGGATTTTAACTTTGCCGCCACCGAAGAACAGGGTAATTTAAATATCAATAAAATTCAGTACAATTTTCCCGTTGGCGATCGGGCCCGGGTCTGGATCGCCGGTAATCGCATCACCATGGACGACATCATGGATCCCCTGGCCCCCTACACCAATTCCTTCACCGATGGGGCGGTGTCTTTCTTCGGGGCGATCGCCCCTATTTATCTACCCAACGACAATTCGGGCCCAGGGGCAGGTTTTTCCTATAGTTTCACCGATGCCTTAAGTCTGGGGGGCTTTTACTCAGCCGGGAAGGGCTTTTCCCCCAATCAAAGCGAAGGGCTGTTTAACGGTCAATTTGGGGTGGGAGCCCAGCTAAATTATGCCCCCGCCGCCAACACTGGCATTGCTTTTTCCTACCTCCATAACTACATTCCCCAGGGGCAATACGACAGCTTTTCTGCTTTGGGTTACACAGGCCTAGCCAACACCGATAACCCCTTTGACGATGCCGCCAGTAGCACTAACCACTACGCTGTGATTGGAACTTGGCAATTGGCCGATTGGTTTAGCATCGAAGGTTGGGGTATGTACAGCGATGCCCGGGCCGAAGGAGGCGATCGCCAGGGGGATCAAGCGGATATTTGGAACTGGAAAGTTAGCTTTGCTTTTCCCGATTTAGGCAAGGAAGGTAATGTCGGAGTGATTTCCGTCGGTCAACCTCCCTATGCCGCCTACATAAGCAATAACAATAATGTCCCTGACATTACCCCCTCCAGCACCGATGCCCCCTGGTTTGTGGAAACCTTTTACCTTTACCAACTCAATGACAATATTTCCCTCACCCCTGCCTTTTGGATTGGCATCAACCCCGCCAATGGCCGGGATCCCCTCTGGGTAGCGGCTTTAAGAACCAGCTTTAAATTTTAGAGATTCAAAGCCCATCAATGTGACGTACCCACTGCCGAACCACAGAAAAGGACTACAAAGGATTACGGCAGGGGGCTTCTTGCTCACTTAAGCTAAAAACGAGAAAATTAGAACATTAGTTCAGAACATTAATAAGGATTTGTCTTGTCTGCGGTGGCGTATATCGTAGACGTAAAAACAACTGCTTGTGGAGGGAAATCTGGACAGGATTTGGGATTAGAGATGATCTGAAATCAGACAAACCCGATCAAGCAAGAATCCTCGTCGTTAACGATAAGAAGTGTCAAATAGTTTACTATATGCGTATATCCACACGCTTAGAGCCTGTTTGCAAAGTTTCAGTTTGTCCCCTAAATCGACCCACTAAAGCTACGGCAATACTGGGGGACTTGTATCTAGTTTCCCCCCAAACTTAGGGGGTCAGGATGGGATTTAAAGTACACAATTACTGTCTTTTCGCTTTTTTTGCCTTATTCCCTCCGCACCTTTCCCCTATTTATCCTCCCCATCCTGAAGAAAAAGCCATATTCGACCCACTAACCTACGGAGCCAAATGATTACTGTTGATGCGATTCTAGATGGGTTGGAACGGGGTGAGTTTTTCCTGCAGTATTTGCCCATCGTCACGCTGGCCGAGGGCTACTGTATGGGGGCGGAGGCGTTGATTCGGTGGCAAAGGCCCTCCGGGCTGGTAATGCCCGATCAGTTCATTCCCCTCATTGAGGACACTCCCGTCTCGGGATTGCTGACCTATTGGGTGATGGAGACCGTCGCGTCCGAGTTAGGCCAGTGGCTCCGGGCCCACGAGGAAGCCCATCTCAGTTTCAATGTACCTCCGGAAATTCTAGGACGGGGCGGACTGGAATACGCCGCGAACAAGACTGGGTTGGCAGAACTCCGGCAACAGCTCATCATCGAGGTAACGGAGAGGGGATTGCCGGATCGACTGGGCCTTGCCGCCCTCGAAGCGGCTACCAAATCTGGTGTCCGAATTGCCCTCGATGACGTAATGCTAGGCGGCGCAAATCTCGCCATCTTGTCCCGTTGTCCCCTGGATATCATTAAGATCGACCGGTCTCTCATAGCCCAGATCACCCCCGATTGCCCCTGCCCAGACTGGCTTGGGGGACTTTCAGCCTTGCTACAATCGACCCGAGTACAGGTCATCGCCGAGGGAGTCGAAAACGAAATACACGTTGCGGCTCTCCAATCCGCAGGAGTTTCCATGGCCCAGGGGTACCATTATTCTGCCCCCATCCTGGCTGAAGAATTTAAAGAATACTATTGGCGTACACAGAGCCACCAGAGTTTAACCAGGGATGACGGATAAGCTAGGTCGTTAGATTTTTGTGTAGGTGGAGTCCAGTTAAAAGCTGTCCTGAAGGAAGGGGTTTTAGACCCAGTTTTCCGATGCCAAAGTTGAGTTTATCAAAAGCTTCAAAGCTGCTGGGCCCTTTCTTGAGCTTGTTTAATTAGGGTTTGGGCTTGACCATAAACCGTGGTACCGGGTTCGACTTTTTGTAGCTGGGCGATGATTTGGGTAATTTGCCCCTTGATTACATTGCGACTTTGGCCATCGTTGGCGGTGGGAAGATTGGTCAATAAATTTTGGATTTGGCTTTGGGCTTGGTCAAATTTCTGGACTGCTCCCTGTTCTGCCGCTAAATTAGTCCTAATTTTTCCAATGGTTTCTGTATATTCTGCTAAAAAGGTCTGAGCCGCCAAATATTGAGGATTTTCGGGGGTAACGGTGTTTAACCTTTGGATAGCTTCTGTGTATAGGGTGAGAACTTCCTGCCATTGGTTTGTGGTCAAGGGGGCTTGGGCGATGGTTTGATCTGCCCGATTAGCAAATTGTTGGGCCGCCATCACCATGGTTTGGGTTTGGTTACTACCAGCGGCCTGGCCTGCCACCTGTTGAAATTCTTGTTCGTAGTTTCGTAACCGATTGGTGGTCTGGTTACCCGCTAAAGTTTCGGGAGGAATTAGGGTTAGTTGATTAATCGCACTCTGCCATTGGTTGATCGCCGTTTGTTTTTCTGTTGGGGTAAGGGCCTGTTCATAGCTAGCTTTGGCTGTTTGGATTTGTTCTTCGGCGGTGGTCAATTCCGTCAGGGCATTTTTTTCCTGGAAGACCCTTGCTTCCATCCTTCCCACCTGGGCCCGGGCTTGTTGAAATTCATCAAAGGTGAAACGCCAAGAACAGCCCCCCATAAACTGGCAAACCTTCACCGGCTCATAACCCAAAAACCACACCGGCAATTGGTCTAGGTTGTCCTGGGCTAACTTAACTTTTTCTGCCCCCAACTCAATATCCGCCGCACTGGTGGCGTTGTTCACCAATTGATCCGCCTGTTCCCCATGGGCGATCGCCTCTCGATAATTACGATCCATTTTTAGGTAACTGGGCAGTAACAGCATGGGGGCTACCCGGGCCACTGGTCGCCGCACCATGGGATAGGGTAAGTTAACCAGCCACACTAAACCCATAAAACCAATTAAACCAGCACTTAAAATCCCCCCTGCCCCCATCCACATTCGCCAATTTTTAGCGGTGTTCAATTTTGCCGCCTTGGTCAAAGTTTTATCTTCAAAGCCAGGAAACATATCCGTCACCTGCAGGGCCAAATCATCTTTCCCCAGGGGCTTGCCCTTTTCTGTGGCCAACTGATCCAAACGCTTCAGCACAATTTCCTTTTGTACTTCAAACCCTAAAGGATCGGCTTGCTTGGTAATTTCCTGGGTCAAAAATGACTTTGCTTTTGAGTTAAGACGCATGGCGGTATTTCCCCAATCAAGTCCAAAGCGTGACGGCAAATTATCATATCTGATATGGGCAACGAAATTCCTGTCTCAGAAGAAACGCCGAGACAAAGTGCTCCTCCTCAAAAAAACATGGTGTTGGAAGAACTAACGAGGAAAATGAGGAAAATTCAGTTGCGTGATAATGACTTCCTGGGGACAAATCTGTCTTCATTTGGCCAATGGTAATTGTTGCTAGGGCTAGGGTTCTAACAAAACAGTGCGACCATTTTGATTGGTGCGGTAAACCCAAGTTTCTTGTCCCGATTGTACTGTTATTTTCCAGCCAGGGGTAATGACCTGGGCGCACATTTGGCCTTCCTGGGCTAAACCAAGACAACTGTCGGGCCAGTTTTCACTTTCCGAAGACTTGATTTTAAAGTTGCCAATGGGTTGGCCAGTACGTTGGGCTAGGTCAGCTAAAACTTTGTCGGCGATCGCCTGGGGAACCATAGGGGCTTTGGAGATTAAAGGACTGGGATTCGAGGACTGGGACTCGCTTATTTGCTGATCCTGATGGACAGCCTCGGGGGATGCCTCGCTCTGAGAATATTCGCACCCCTGGACTGGGTTAACAATAAGGAGACTCAACAAAAATAGTCCCCCCAGAAATTTGCCCCAGGTTATGGGCTGAGGTGCGTTGTTTAAATGATCATCTGGCAATCGCTCCGGCGAAAGTTTAGGTTTGATTTTGAACATTTTCGATTTTTTACAGGATAAAAAATGGGGGGCTGAATTTTTATTTACCTAACCAAAGCTGGTTTTTTCTGGGCCTGTTGGAAACTTTCCACCAATTGCCGGAAGCTTTCCCCTTCGATGGTTTCTTGGTCAATGAGGGTATCCACCAGAAAATCCATCAGGTTACGGTTTTCTTCAATAATGCCGGTGGCCCGTTGGTGGGCGGCGGCCACAATGGACTGAATTTCCCGATCAATGCGGCCGGCAATGTCTTCGGAATATTCAGAACGTTTGCCCCAATCTCCTCCGCTGTAATGGCGATCGCCCTCTTCTTCTAGTGCCACTAAGCCCAGGGAAGACATCCCCAAACGGGTGACCATTTGCCGGGCCAGGTAGGTGATTTTTTCAATGTCATTACCGGCCCCGGTGGTAACTTCGTCCTCACCAAAAATAACTTCCTCCGCTACCCTTCCCCCCAATAATCCGGCAATGCGGGCGATCATCTGGTTACGGGTCATTAGACTTTGGTCTTCGTCGGGGGTAAACCAGGTTAAACCTTGGGCTTGGCACCGGGGAATTAGAGTTACCTTTTCCACTGGATCATGGCCAGGACACAGGGTGCCAATCAAGGCATGGCCCACTTCATGGTAGGCAATGAGGCGTTTACTTTTGCTATCCACCAGGGGAGTGCCTTCCATGCCAGCCACCACCCGATCAATGGCATCGTTTACTTCCGCCATGGTGATGGCATCTTTACGCCGTCGGGCGGTGAAAATAGCCGCCTCATTCAACACATTGGCCAAATCTGCTCCGGTAAATCCTGGAGTCCTCCGGGCGATCGCCGCTAGTTGTACATCTCCATGGAGTTTTTTGTTTTGGGCGTGGATGCCCAGAATTAATTCCCGCCCTTGGACATCGGGGTAGTCCACTGTTACCTGGCGATCGAACCTTCCCGGCCGTAGCAATGCTAAATCCAACACATCGGGGCGGTTAGTGGCCGCAATGACAATGATGCCGCTGTTGCCCTCAAAGCCGTCCATTTCCGTTAGTAACTGGTTTAAGGTCTGTTCCCGTTCATCGTTACCGCCGCCGTAGCCCACACCCCGCTGACGACCCACCGCATCAATTTCGTCAATAAAGACTAAACAGGGGGCATTTTCCTTGGCTTTTTTAAATAGATCCCTGACCCGGGAAGCCCCTACCCCCACAAACATTTCCACAAACTCCGACCCGGAAATGCTGAAAAAAGGCACCCCTGCTTCCCCGGCGATCGCCTTAGCTAGGAGAGTTTTTCCGGTACCAGGGGGCCCAATTAGCAATACCCCCCGGGGAATTTTGGCTCCAATGGCCGTAAATTTTTCCGGTTGCTTAAGGAAAGTGACTACTTCCTGTAATTCTTCTTTGGCTTCGTCAATGCCGGCCACATCGTCAAAGCCCACACCGGTTTTGGCTTCCATTTGGAAACGGGCCTTGGATTTACCAAAACTCATAGCTTGGCCCGAGGCATTGGCGGATTTACGCACTACCATCACCACCAAACCAATAAGGATAGCCACAATCAACAGGTTGGTTAATAAACCATAGAGGGCCGTGTTATCGGGGGTACGGTTAATGTCCAAGTCAATGGTTTCAGAACGGCTCCGCAACAGGTTCAGTAACTCCGGGTTATTGTCCAACAACTGCACCGTTTCTGGCTTAGCACCGGGGGGAGCATTTCTAAGGGTCACGATCGCCTGACGACGGTTGGTGTCCACTTCGACCTTGGCCACCTCATTCTTTTTGATGGCATCAATCAACTGCCCATAGTTCATTTTCGGTGCGGGAGTTCTGGCCCCCGTGCTAAAAATGGAGCTAGGTTTTTCCCCTTCAGGGCTGGGGGCAGTGGATTGAGTGGGGCTAGGCTTGATAGAATCCACCACTTCCTTTTCCTGGGCCACGGCCGCTAGGGGCAGGGCTAAAGTACTGGCAACGAGTAAACCCGTCCCCAAGCGACTCCAGAAACGGCTATGGCTAGGGGAAAAATGGCGATCGGAACAGGGGCGATGACTCATGGACACTTTCAATTAAAAAAATCTCCGACAAACGGGGAAAACCTCAACCCCCATGATAGCTTGGGTCTCTGATTAACAAAACGTAATGAATTCTTAGGACTATGGTTTTAACCCCCTCCACCATGCTCTCCCTCGGTACCCCCGCCCCGGATTTTGCCCTACCCGATGTGGTAACAGGGCAACCCGTAACCTTAGCTTCAGCGATGGGAAAAAAAGGTTTATTGGTAATGTTCATTTGCTATCACTGTCCCTTTGTTAAACATATCCACCCTCAACTAAGTCAACTGGGCCAGGATTATCAAACCTCTGGGGTGGGGATGGTGGCCATCAGTGCCAACGACGCAGAAAAATATCCCGACGATGCTCCCCCTAGCCTCAAAAAAATGGTTGATGATTGGAGTCTAGATTTCCCCGTTCTCCACGATGAAACCCAGGCGATCGCCAAAGCATACCGAGCGGCCTGCACTCCGGATTTCTTCTTGTTTGATGGGGATAAAAAATTGGTTTACCGGGGCCAATTGGATGACAGTCGTCCCAGTAATGGGTTGCCAGTGACAGGAGAAGATCTAAGAAGGGCCATTGATTTAGTAATTGCCGGTGACACTGTACCGTCGGAGCAAAAACCTAGCATTGGTTGCAACATCAAATGGAAACCGGGCAACGAGCCGGGATATTAGCCAAAAAGTTTTCACTACAGTGGTTCTCCTGTATTTCACCCCCGACGGATAACAGAACCACAGAACCGATATGTACTCCGGTTGGCTATTAAGGTTTTGTCCGGTATTTAGAGCGGGTTTGAAAAGCCCCCCTGGCCCCCCAATTCTGGGGGGGAAATCTTCAAAGTCCCCCAAGTTTGGTCGATTTAGGGAGCAAACTAAAACTTGGCAAACAGGCTCTTAGCAGGGTCAATTTGGTATTATTGGTCACAGTGCAACACGACTATCAGACCACCAGTTAGGCATTACAACCATGGGCACATCTTTTCGGGCAGAACCCTTTCTCTGGATCCATTTGGCAGGGATTGTGGTGGTGCCATTGTCCCTGTTAACTATGATGCTGGGCTTAGCGGTGGGAACTCCCTTTTCTGCCTACGGTGGGGAGCTCATTTTTTTAATTGCGGTGGGTTGGTTACCGGTGATGGTAATGCAGTGGTTCAAGCCCTTTGAAATTTTTAGCTTACTCATCATTGCCCTACGCCCCGACAGTTTAGGGGAATCTCAACTACGGATTCTCAGTTTGTTCAAACGAGGTCAACAACGGTGGATAACTTTGCTGGGGGGAATGATTAGTCTTGGCCTGCTGTGGTTGGTCTATTACTACGCTCCGATCGCCTATCCTTGGGTGACAGATTTTCCCCAGGTTCGTTTGGCGGGATTGTGCCTAGGGGCGATCGCCTATTTTATGGCCAATTTATTTCTCCAGGTGCCCCTTAGTGTTTTAGGGGTTTTATCTACCAGCCAAGCCAGTTTTGACACGGTGACTCCCCTAGACTCGAATTTAATTAAACAACAGTTCACCATCCCTGGCATTAAATTGCGGCAAATTCCCCTGATACCCCGGATTGAGTCTTAATGAAGAAGGATTTCCGTTCTCTCCTGGGGTAAAATCGGTAGCGGGAAATTTTCCCCTAGGGTGATGGTTTTGAGTTCGTTTGAAAAGCCTCCCTGGCCCCTCAATTCTGCGGGGAATCAAATTTCGAGTCCCCCAAGGTTTCCGGAACTTTAGTTTAGTGAGGAAATTTCGGGGATGACGTACAGTAATAAAGCCTTTTCAAGGGTGGAGTGCCCAGATTAACTTTTTCCATGACTATTTCTTTGGAAGCTGATTTAAAATCCTTACAACAATCTGCCCAAACGGCGATCGCCAGTTGTGATGACCTGGACGGGTTGGATAAGTTGCGGGTGCAATACCTGGGCAAAAAGGGGGAGTTGTCCCTCATCCTCAAAGGTATGGGTAAACTCTCCGCCGAGGAAAGACCTAAGTTTGGGGCGATCGCCAATGAAGTCAAGGAAGCCCTGCAACGGGATTTGGAATCCCGCAAAACTAATTTACAAAATGCGGCGATCGAAGCTCAACTGGCGGCCGAAACCCTCGATGTGACCATGCCCGGTAGTTACCGCCCCCTGGGTCGCCGCCATCCCCTCAACAGCACCATTGACAAAGTTTTAGATATTTTTGTTGGCCTGGGCTACACCGTGGCCACTGGCCCCCAGGTGGAAACTGATTATTACAACTTTGAAGCGTTAAATATTCCCGCTGACCACCCGGCCCGGGATATGCAGGACACCTTCTTTTTGAAAAATGGCCACCTCCTGCGTACCCATACTTCCCCGGTGCAAATCCGTTATATGGAGAATAATGATCCCCCCATTCGCATTGTGGCCCCCGGTCGGGTCTATCGGCGGGATACGGTGGATGCTACCCACTCCGCTGTGTTTCATCAAGTGGAATTACTGGCGATCGACAAGGGTTTAGCCTTCACCGATTTAAAGGGCACCATCCAAGCCTTTATTAAACAAATATTTGGGGAATCCTTGCCCATCCGTTTCCGGGCCAGCTATTTTCCCTTTACCGAACCTTCTGCTGAAGTAGATGTGCAATGGCAGGGCAAATGGTTAGAGGTGATGGGTTGTGGCATGGTGGATCCCAACGTAATGCAGGCAGTGGGCTACGACCCAGAGGTTTATACCGGCTTTGCCGCTGGCTTTGGGGTAGAACGCTTTGCCATGGTCTTGCATCAGATTGATGATATTCGTCGGCTTTATAACAGTGACCTGCGGTTTCTGCGACAGTTCTAATAAGTTCCCCTAGGCTTTGAAGTTGAAAAATTGCATCCAATAAAAAACCACCTGGAGAATATTTCCAGATGGTTTTTTTTGTTGAAATTTGTTTGTGAAAGGCTTAGGTAATGCTGAACAGAATCACAAAACCTAACACCGCCCCAAAGACAATCAGGGCATAGAATTGGGCTCGACCATTTTCCAGATATTTCAAGCCTTCTCCACTGACCAGAGTTGCTAAACCAGTCAGGTTGACAGCTCCATCAATGACTTTGTAGTCCACTTCCATAATTTGGCGAGCTACCCGGCGGGAACCCTGGACAAAAAGTTTGTCGTAAATATCGTCGAAGTACCACTTGTTCAAGGAAAGTTGGTACAAGGCTGGAAACTTATCCGACAGAACTTTCGGATCAAACTTATGTTGCCAGTACATCAGGGAAGCCACCGTAATGCCAATTAGGGCAATGCCAATGGAATTCCCCGCCATGATGTAAAACTCGCCCCATTCAAATTCGGCGGCGTGCTCCACCACTTCCCCAGGGGCATGGATAAAGGCTTCAAACTGGTTAGCCCAGGGTCGCCCCAAGAGACCGATCAGTATGGAAGGAACGGCCAAAGCCATCAGGGGAAAGGTCATGGTTAAGGGGGACTCATGGGGTTCGGAACTGTGCCCATGGTCATCGTGGCCGGATTCATGTTCCAATTCCTTAACGTTCATGGCACCGGGGCCGAAGTTGGGTAGTAAACCGTAAAACCGCAAAACTCCGTCTTTAGCTTCCTGGTCATTGCCCCGGAAACCGCCTTCAAAGGTCATGAAGTACATCCGGAACATGTAAAAAGCGGTCATGCCAGCGGTGGCCCAACCCACCAACCAAAGCAGGGGATTGGCTTGGAAGGCTAAACCGAGAATTTCATCCTTGGACCAAAAGCCCGCAAAGGGGGGAATCCCGCAGATGGCTAAGGTTCCAATCAAGAAACAGGCGGAGGTAATGGGCATATATTTCCGCAATCCTCCCATCACCCGCATATCCTGGGCTAGTACAGGATCGTGACCCACAACCCCTTCCATACCGTGGATGACGGAACCGGAACAGAGGAAAAGCATTGCTTTGAAATAAGCGTGGGTCATTAGGTGAAATAACCCGGCGGAATAGGCCCAATGCCCATGGCCATGACCATATAACCCAATTGGGAAATGGTGGAGTAGGCTAAACCCTTTTTAATGTCGTTTTGGGTTAAAGCAATGGTGGCCCCCAGAAAGGCAGTGAAACAACCGGTAAAGGCAATGGTATTCATCACCACCGGAATCGGTTCAAAAACGGGATACATCCGAGCGATCAGGAATACCCCGGCGGCAACCATGGTGGCGGCGTGGATTAAAGCAGAAATGGGGGTGGGGCCTTCCATGGCATCGGGCAACCAGACATGGAGGGGAAATTGGGCTGATTTGGCCACGGGCCCAGAAATACCAAAATTCCCAACAAAGCGGCGATCGCCCCGGTGATGGCTCCGGAGGAAACTAAACCTTCTAGCCGTTCTCCGATGACACCAAAGTCAAAACTGCCGGTGGCCCAATAGAGACCAAGGATTCCTAATAACAGCCCGAAATCCCCCACCCGGTTGGTAACAAAAGCTTTTTGGCAGGCATCGGCAGCGGCCTTACGGTCGTACCAGAAACCGATCAGCAGGTAGGAACACATCCCCACCAACTCCCAAAAAATATAAACCTGCACCAAATTGGGACTAATTACCAAGCCCAACATGGAGGAAGCAAAGAGGCTGAGATAGGCATAAAACCTCACATAGCCCGGATCGTGGGCCATGTAGCCATCGGTGTAGATCATCACCAGCAGGGCCACGGAGGTAACAATCACCAGCATTAAGGCACTGAGGTGATCGATTACATAACCCATCTCCAAGTGGAAACTCCCCGCCGATGCCCATTCGATCATTTGGGAATAGCTGGCATGGCCTTGGATTTGATCCCAGAGCAAAGCCCCGGACATCACCAATGCAGCCCCTAAACAGGTGATGATGAAAACGGCGTTGAGTTGCCGTAGTTTATTGGTTGCTTGATTAAAAGAAATGAGGCCAATGCCAACTACCGTTGCGCCAAACAGGGGCAGGACGGGAATTAGCCAAGCTAATTGATAGAGTAATTCCATCTTGAAACCTTGGTTAACGAATTTGCCTATGTGTTATTGATACCGCGTTCATTGTTACACGGAGCGTTATTTTTGCCGCGTTTAGCTGTCAGGGGAAGCTGGTTTTCATCGAAAAAATGTCAGGTAGGCACTAATTCATTGGGGCGTAGACGGCTCCATTTGCCCATTTCTTCCAAAAAACTGTCACAACCCACCACGTCCCATTCCATTTCGATGGTGTTGTCGGGGGTGCGAATATTAACGTTGATGGAAGGATTTTCTGGATCGAAGTCTGGGCGATCGCTCAAGTGGGGTTGTTGGTGTTGATGCTCCACCGCATGGTAGGTGACACAGCGGTCCACATAATGGCAGTTCACACAAATACACATGGTAAACCTCGTATTTTCCCTATTTTTCGCTACTCTAGCTTAGACTTAGGGATTGTGCCTAAATTGCAAACTGTCTTGGGGTAACGGTTGTTGATCATGCTTTGTCCTGTGAGCCACCTGGCTGATTTACGTCAACAGGTTCCGTTTGATTTGGCTCTACTTCCTCCCCAGGCCTGTTTAGTAGGCGGTGCGGTGCGGGATGCTTTGCTGGGAAGACGACGGGAATATGTAGATTGGGATTTTGTTCTGCCTAGTGGGGCCATTGAAACGGCATCGGCGATCGCCAGTCAGTATCGGGCCGGTTTTGTGGTTTTGGATAAGGAGCGCCACATTGCCCGGGTGGTGTTTGCCCATGGCACGGTGGATTTTGCCCAGCAGGAAGGTATTACCCTGGAGCAGGATTTAGGGCGGCGGGATTTCACCGTCAATGCGATCGCCTATAACTTCCACCAAAATAAGTTAATTGACCCCATGGCCGGAATGGGGGATCTGGAAAGGGGCCAGTTAAAGATGGTGGCGGCGGCAAACTTGGCCGATGATCCCCTGCGATTACTGCGGGCTTACCGTCAAGCGGCCCAGTTACAGTTTACCCTTGACCCCCGAACCAGGGAAATTTTGCAGGAGTCTAGCTCCTAAAATTAGAACGGTGGCCGCGGAACGGGTACAGGCGGAATTTAACTATTTACTGGGTAGTCCCCGGGGTAGTCAGTGGTTACTGGCCGCTTGGCAGGATGGAATGTTAGCCCATTGGTTTGCCCATGCTAATTTGAGTTCCCTCAATGCCATCGGTTGCATCGATTTGGCGATCGCCGCCATCAAAAATCAGTTAACCCTGCGCAGAACGTCAGCAATTTTTCCAAGCGCTAGGGAAAAAAGGGCATTGCCATTGCCAAATTAGCCAGTCTAGTTTGTGCTGACGCAAAAATTGCCGAAGTAGAATTGCAACGATTAAAATATTCCCGCCATGAACTACGCTCAGTCCAAGGCATTTTGCAAGCCTATCCCCAGTTAAATAATTTAAAAAATAATCCATCTGTGCGGCAACTGTACTTTTTCTTTGCCGAATTGGGTAAATATTTGCCCCATTTTGTTCTGTATGCCCTGGCCCACAGCCCCCATGATTACCACAGTTTTATTTTTGAACTATTAGCCCACTACCTCAACCCTGGCGATCAGCTGGCCCATCCTCAACCCCTAATCACTGGCAAAGATTTAATTGATCAGTTGAAAATCAAACCTAGTCCCCTCATTGGTCAATTGTTGACAGAAATTAACATTGCCCAGATCGAAGGGAAAATTAGTGATTCAAAAGAGGCTTTGGCCTATGCCAAAAAGTTAATCGATATAGGCTAGCCCACAAATGGGATTAATCAATTTTCTTGATTCTGTCTATATCTTCAGGTCTTTCAACTTGGTCAAGAAAATCCCTATAAATACTTGCCAGAGGCTTCGTTTCATGAACTGCTTTTAAAATAATCTTCTCTCCTCTTAATTCAAGCTTGTCAATAAGTTGGTGAGCTTTCTTATACTCTTCGGTATTTTTAGCAAAAAACTTTCTATCCTTTGCCCTAAAAGATAAAAGATAAATTAGCGAAAGAAATGAATTTTGTTTATATTGATAATTTTTTTCTTCTTCAGGAGTTGCACGACGACCGGTAATATTTATAGGTAAATAATTTTCAGTCATCCTCTTGATTATTTCATTAGCATGTAGGCGATAGTCTTTATATTGAGGATATTTAAAGTTTGAGTACCACAGTAAAATTCTACTATAGCCCCAAAGATAGACATCTGAAAAATAAGCATTTCCGTAGCTTAAGTCCTCGAAAAAAAGCCTAAAATATGCTAGTTGAAGTTTTTCTGATGTTGAAACCCTTGCCAAAAAACGCCAATATTCATCCATAATACGAAGACGTACCTGACTATCTTCCTTTGCATTTGATATTATATTTACATATCGTGCATCAAAAAAATTGAGCATGGTCTCTTCTTGAATTAAAGAAGAAAATGAGTATAGCTTCCCAATAAAAACAAAATTATTTACTAAGAAATCTACTTTATTACTAGAAACTATATGAGATGACCTATCTAGCAATTCTAAAATAAATTCAACTATTTGATTAAGATTAATATTCTCAAGAATCTCTATTAAATTTAATTTATTAATACTATCTACAGTTACATTGATATGCATTAAGGGATCTACTCCCCTAGCGCGAGAACCAGATTCTCGAATTCGGTGTATTTTTTTCCAAGAAGATTCTAATTTACAAGTAAGAAAATCTAACTTAGATATATCTAAGTTAGATTGGATATCATACAACTCATATCTTAGTTTTTGAAGATTTACAAATTCAATAAAGTGAACCTTTTCTTTCGATTTTATTAATCGAATATCTTGGATATCTTGAACTGGTAAATACCCTTTAATTTCAGGTTCTTTAGCATCAACAAATTCATATTCTATTGCTCTTTTTTGTCCATCTTCAACTCTTAAAATAGGAGCATACCCCAGTCTGATTAAAAAGCGAATTTTAAGGTTGATTTCATGAGATTCAGTAAAAAACTGGTTGGTGAGTTGATATACTTGCTCGTGATCATTTTTAAATAAAGGATTGCCATTAACTCGAACAGGAAGCTCCGCTATTTGAGTATCCATTAAAAATTGATTCATAAATTTTTTCCCCTTTAGTATAGCTACCTAAAAATTCTTGTCCTTTATCTTTTCCTTCATAAACAATAGCATTTTCAAGATGTTCTTTATTACTAGGAACATTAATCCAATCATCTCCAACACAAAAAGATATTTGATTTAAATCTGGCCAATATAAAGGGAAATTTTCAGATAACTTTCTCTGCCATATCTTACGAAACTCTGTTTGATTAACATCAGGTAAGAAAAAATCGCTGTTTAGGGCAGACTGAACACTAGGCAAACCATTATAAGGGCTAATAATAACAAAATTATAATCGGGATGATTATGAGCAATCTTAGTTAAATCTGCTATAGGCAGTATCGATAAAATAACTTGTTCCAAATCTTGAATATTAAGATTTATATTAAAATGAATTGGTTGAGATTCATTGGTTAAAGCTCTAATAAATAAATTAAGGGTATTGACTTGAGCACTCCCTTTTAACTTATTAGAAATGCTGACAAGAAAATTTGTTGCTTTTAGATGCTTGATAATAATAGATTCACTTACTCCATGGAGAGGTAAATTAAAATCATTAAGTATAATTTTTTTTGCGATACCCTGATATATTTTATCAATAATATCTACATTACTAAAAGGCAAACTCAAACCATCAAAGTCTTCCACTCGCCTCATATCAAAAACGGGAATAGGATATTCTAAGGAGTCTTGTTCCCTAAAAATAATTGGTAAAGAATAGGGGCAGGGTAAGCTATCTAAATCGTAAATAACCAAGGGCTTACCAGTTTTAGCCAATGGAGACAATTGGGAAACAAAATTCCAGTAACGGTAGGCACTTACATATAAATAGCGAATCCTGTAAACTTCTTAGACTAAGAACATCAATATCCCGAATGAGCAATAAGTCATCTTCTCTCCCATCTTCTATTTCTTCCCCTACTTGATGATATTGTAAATCTTTATTGCTTAAACAAAAATTAGTTGGCAATTCCTCTATGAATAGAGGTAATTTCAAGAAAATGTTTTCTAGCACTCTTTAAAAAGCTCAAATAACCGGTTGGCAAACCAGATTCGACAGTGAGACTAGAATTGCTTAAATTTTGAGTATAGTAGCAAAATTGACTGTATGATTCTAAGTTAAATAATGTAGTCATTTTTATATTTTAGTTAATAGATAACTTACTAAGCTCAAATTTAATTTGGATGCAAGTTTTCAACCAATTGCTTAATCAGTTTTATTTCTTCAGTATCGATGGTTTTGTAGGTTAAATCATGGTTAGGATTTCTTGATACAGATAAGTCTTGGGAGCCAATATAGGCAACTTGTTTACCAAGAATAACGACCTTAGCATGAAGATTCCGAATTAAGTAGGCTTTCAAACCAGAAAAATTATTCCAACCATAAAATATTTTAGAATTTAGATTAGCTAAAATTTGCCTTTGTTTAAAACTTGGTCTAATACTACGTCCATAGATATAAACTTCCCCATCGGGATGCTTAGCAAATTCTGTGAGACTAGATTCTAAATCATTTTTGTAATCAAAATAACTCAAGAAACCATTAACAGAAGTGATAGAGGTTTGATTGGTAAGATTGATACTCCTTACACCTTGAATCGAAGATATAATTTCAGCCGTTGTTTTTGCTGACCATAAATCTTGAAAATACTCAAATAATTGATAATGTTTTTCTGTTTGTTGCCAAATAATACCCGCCTCACCGTTTCTTTCTAAACTTCCACCGGTTAAGTTACAAGACCCCAGATAAGCTTGTTGCTCCGTTAGACAAAATTTTACGTGAAATAAACCACTGCGGATAAATGCACCGGATTCAGCTAAAGTTCGCAAACATTCTCTTTTTTTACGATCTGATTCTGCATAGTCTTCCTCATGGTCAATTTTACCTTGCATATCAGTGTCAATTCTATCCAATACTTCGTTACCTAAATCAGTTAATATCCAAACTCCTTTTGGTAATATCTTAGCCTTTTCGGAGATTAGATCAATGATTGTTTTATCCTCAAGGCGGAAACTGGCGATCGCCAAAAACTCTTCAGCGGATTTTATAATATCTGTGAGAGCTTGGCGGTGCATGTTCCTACCAATAATAAACTTAGTGTTCGGAGTTGGGCTATTCGTCAAAGAAAGTGTGGGCAATTGGTAAGAATTAATAATTTGGTAACGTTGCTTATATTTTGTGATTAACTCTTTAATTTCATCTGATACAAGAGATAAATTACTTTCTTCCAGAGCTAATACTGCTTCTCTGATTAACCCATCTAATTCTTCCAGATTTTGCCAAACTGTAACTTTTTTGCCATTGGAGAGTGTCAAGTACAAAGGGAACAAAGATGGAGATTTTCGTGCCGCCTTTATCAAATCAACAGGATCTATAGAATTAAGAATCCGCAATGTCTCCGCAATGATCAATCTAGACTGTTGATTTTGACTATCTTCGTTAAGAGTAATTGCATATCTACCTTGGCAAGATTCCCCACTCCATAAGGGCAATTGGGGATCATCCGCTTCAAGATTGATGGTTAAGTTCTCCGTCTCTGAATTAAATACATAAGTGTAATTATTATGCCTATAATTAACATCTTGAAAACTAGGTAGTAAAATATTGTTAGCTAGAAGAGGGGATTTACCGTCAACTTTAGTTAAGAAATTCTCAAAAGTATTTTGGGGAAGAAATCCTAGTCCAAATTCTTGCTGAATTCTGGAAAAGTTGACGATAGCCTCTCATGGTAGCGATTGAACGTATATCGTTACACAGACCAGAGAGGGTAACTTGCCTAATATCTTCTTCACTATTAAATCTTTTGAAAATTCCTTGTAATTCATAAACAATTTTCATAGTGATACATCTCTAATAATATGAAAGAAATTTGATAAAAATAAAGGTCTCAGTGGCGATAAAGCTTGTTGTTGATAATATTCTTGCTCACCAAAACATGCAATAATTTCCTTCGCTCGGGTAAACGCTAACTTTAATTGATCATGCTTAGGTATTATGCCATCACAAATAATGATAATTGCATCACATTCTTTCCCTGCCCAATTATCAACAATATCTATATCCATCGAAGAATTAATAAATTCTGATATTTGAGGAAGAAATCTATTTTTACTATGTATGTCAAAAAATAATATTCCTATTATTAAATTTGAGTGCTCAGTTATAAAATCAGTAACTTGATGAACTATTTTTGTTAATAAATTACTCTCAAACCAACAAAGTCGATTATTAATAGACGCATAATTTTTCAGGGGAGAATAAGGATAAAATCCATAGAAATGATTAAAAATTTTATAGGCAAGCTGAGGGTTAAGGCGAAAATTTTCTGATAGTTGAATTTTATGCGATGGGGATATTTTATTTATAAAGTTATCAAAGCAGAAATTATTTTGTTGTTTACTATTTGCTACTTCTGCTAACAAAAGTAGTTTATCTGCCATTCTAGCGACAGTTTCTAATTCTTGTTCATTTAAAAGATGGGCATCCTCCACCACAACAAGCTCAAACTGAGTAAGCTTAATTGCTGTGTCCATAATATTTTTTATGGTTCCCAACACAGGGATTCTTGCAGTTTCTATGGTGGTTTTTACTAAAG
>CAVPII010000004.1:0-153538 GCA_963704945.1 uncultured cyanobacterium
GTTTAACAAAATGTCGCGGAATTCTCCTTCCTCGACCGATAGGGCAGGGAGGGGATGAATAGCGACCCAGAAACAAACTGAGCGACAGCGAATCCACAAAAGATGCGCTACACTGTTATCGGTAAATCATTTATTGGTAATGATACGAGCAACAAAGTTTCGCATCTATCCGACAGCAAGATCAAGTGCCAGCTACATTTTCGACGTAGCCTGGGATGTTGTCGCTATGGCTGGAACTTTGCTCTAAACCTTGTCAATGAAACTTACAAAGGAACAGGTAAAGGGCTTGGTCGGTTTGCCATTCAAAAAGCTATAACCGAACTCAAGAAAGAGCATGAGTGGATGAGCGAACCTTATTCGCAATGTTTACAAATAGTTGCCCGGAATTTATCCAAAGCATTCGTCAACTTCTTTGAACGGAGATCAGGTTATCCCAGCTTCAAATCAAACCATGGTCGTCAGTCTATTAGTTATCCACAAAACGTCAAGGTGTTGGATAGCTGGTTGACTGACAAAACTAATCGACAGGATAGCAGTACGTGTTGATTTTGAACTCGATGCGATAAGTGCGCTGGTCATGTAATTTGCGAGAAGCAATAGCAGGTTGGGTATCACTGCCATGGGTAAAGCGAACGTGACGAATAATTGTCCAGCCTTGCTCTAATGAGGTTTTGAGCCAATCCCAGCCAATACGAAAGTAACTATTGCCGCGAAACCAATGGGGGTCAACCCAGCGACGTTTGCCGGTGGCGACAACCTCGACCCCTTGGGCAGTGGCATAGAGGGTGGCAATGGCGAGAAGGAAGAAAAGACGAGAAAGGGCACAAACGGAACGAATTTCGGATTTCTGTAGATTCCAGCCGCTGGATTGGTCATCGAGAAAGGACTCTTCAATGTCAAAGCGCAAGCCATATTCTTGGAAGGTATGCAGAGAAGTCGGTTCGTCGCTGACGATAGCCCAAAACTCACCATTGACGTTGTTGCAACCAAAAGCGATATGGACTGGGCCATAGTAGTCGCCTTTATGGAGCCTAACGTTGTGCCAACACAATGCCTCCCCCCGCTGAAGGTGAATGTCCTTGAATTGACACCATCCATGACCAGCCCGCCAAATCCAAGTATTTCGCTTGAGCCGAATCCGGTAATGCCACCCCAACCGAGTTGTGACAGCGGTCATCGCATCGGTGTGAATAAAACCCCGGTCGGCAAGCAGGACTATTTTGACCCCTTGGGGCAATCGGTTAGCGGCTTGATAGAGCATCTCCCGATACTGACGAAAGGCAATGGAGGCACTGCGGTGTTTGAGTACCCGCCAAACTAAGGGCAATGTCCGACCTCGGTAGACTACCGCCAGGCGTACCAAGCAATACTCATCCCAAAACAGCGAGGTGTCTAAGCTTAGATATAAAACGTCTTCTCGCCAATCCGCTAACGCTGCCCTAATCAATGACTTATAAAGTCGGTGCACGTTCAGACGACTATTATGTAGCCAACGACTCAAACGCCTTTGTTTACTTTGGGCCTGCACCCCTCGACAGGGAATATAGGGTAACCACCGGGTTAGACTTACCTCCCCTCGTTGAAGCAAGGCTATCACCATCCAAAGGCAGGTTGTTAGATGGCTTCGATGTGCCCAGGGCAACGATTGACCTAGCCAGGAATTCAAGGCACTGTAGAGAGGGGAGTTTTTTTCACAGTGTTCATGCTTTTGAGTAGTATCTAAGCTTAGAACGCTGGCTCCCCCTTCTTCCATCCATTACCCAAAACTACCTCACCACAAAGCATTCGGCTACTTGCAACCATCTTTTGTCAGTCAACCAGATTAAGTTCCCAAAAGTAGGGGAAAGTTGATGCAGTTATTCACCGAGACATTGAGGGTACAGTTAAAACTGTCACCGTGTCGATTAATGCTAAGGGACAATATTTTGCTTCTGTTCTGGTTGATGATGGCAAGGATATTCCCAATCAATCTATAGACGGTAAAGCTGTCGGGATTGACCTGGGGTTAACCCATTTTGCTATTACCAGTGATGGTTCTAAGTTTGACAACCCTCGTTGGTTAGCCAAACATGAACGTAACCTAGAGCAAAAACAAAAACGGTTATCCCGTCGCCAGAAGGGGTCTAATAGCCGCAATAAAACCCGTAGGCAAGTTGCTACGGTTCACAACAAAATTGCTCGTTGTAGAGAAGATTTTCACCATAAACTTTCACGCAGGATAGTTGACGAGAACCAAGTCATCGTGGTGGAAAATCTAGCTGTACGAAACATGATGAAAAACCATTGTCTTGCCAAAGCCATTGGACAAGTCGGGTGGGGACAATTTTGCACCATGCTCAAGTACAAATCAGAAGAAGAAGGAAAAGTTTACGTTGAAGTAGATCGATTCTTCCCTTCCTCTAAAACGTGTAATGTATGCCTAAACAGGGTTGACAGCCTTCCCCTGGATATTAGGTTTTGGCAGTGCAGTAAATGCGGTACTAAACATGACCGTGACATCAATGCCGCACAGAACATTCGTGATGAAGGACTGCGTATTTTGACCTCGGGAACCGGGGATTCCGCCTATTGCCTAGCTGTAAGACAAGGTAGTAAAGGTCGCAAGACTTCTACTGCTTTGCTGGCTACTGAGTAGGAAGCCCCTCCCTCGCTTTAGCAGGGAGAGGTAGTTCACGTCACTAATTTGAAAATGAAGAAAATAAAATGTATCAGGGACTGTTAGGCTTCTAGCCTGTAATCTTAACAATGACAATTGACAGGGGGGGGAGTATCTCCTAGGCTTAGATTCATTTCTCAGCTTTAACCATTTAATAGGGTACAGATAACCAATGCGTGTTTGTGTTATTGGAACGGGTTATGTCGGTTTAGTCACTGGGGTTTGCTTAGCCCATATGGGTCATCAAGTTATCTGCGTTGATAATAACGAGGAAAAGGTGAAACTCATGCGGGCCGGCCAGTCCCCTATTTATGAGCCGGGATTGTCCGATTTAATGGTGGCCAACATGGCCAGTGGCCGCTTGGTTTTCACGACGGATCTGGGTAAGGGGGTGAAAGAAAGTGAAATTCTCTTTATTGCCGTAGGCACCCCCGCTTTGGCCGATGGCTCCAGTGATACCCGTTACGTGGAAGCGGTAGCTAGAAGTATTGGCCAAAACCTAGATGAGCAATACCGGGTAATTGTTAATAAATCCACTGTGCCCATCGGTTCCGGGGATTGGGTACGCATGATTGTGATGGAAGGCAATAAATTACAACAACAGGAAACGGGCCAGGCGATCGCCGTTAACTTTGATGTGGTGAGTAACCCAGAGTTTTTAAGGGAAGGCTCGGCGGTTTATGACACCTTCAACCCCGATCGTATTGTGTTGGGGGGCAATAGTCCCGAAGCCCTAGAGTTGATGAAAAAACTCTACACTCCTCTGATTGAACGCAAAGTAGGGGATCATCCGGATTTTCCCCCGGTGCCAGTGGTAACCACCGACCTGAGTTCCGCCGAAATGATTAAATATGCCGCCAACGCTTTTCTAGCCACCAAAATTAGTTTTATTAACGAAGTGGCCAATATCTGTGATCGAGTGGGGGCGGACGTGACCCAAGTAGCCCAAGGCATTGGTTTGGATTCCCGCATTGGTAGCAAATTCCTCAATGCTGGCATCGGTTGGGGAGGCTCCTGTTTCCCCAAAGATGTATCGGCTTTAATTCACACTGCTAGGGATTATGGCTATACCACATCTATTCTCAATGCGGTGGTGGACGTAAATCAGGTACAACGGTTGATTGTGGTGGAAAAACTCCAGCAAGAATTAAAAATTCTTAAAGGAAAAGTTATCGGTCTTTTAGGATTAACCTTCAAGCCCGACACCGATGATATGCGGGATGCCCCAGCTTTGAATATTATTCAGCAACTAAATCGCTTGGGGGCCAAGGTCAAGGCCTACGATCCCATCGTTTCCCAATCCGGGGTGAGCCATGGCCTGTCGGGGGTACAAATTGAATCCACCCCAGTTATGTTGGCAGACCAGTGTGACGCCTTGATCTTGGTTACGGAATGGCAGGAATTTTTAAAACTAGATTTTGCTAGCCTTGCCAGCCGCATGCACCAACCCGTAATCATTGATGGCCGTAACTTCCTCGATAAGGAACAATTACAGCAAGCTGGATTCCATTACGTAGGCATCGGTCGTAGCTAATTATTCTTTGGGGTCAAGGCTTTGGCAGAGCGGCTAGATCTAACCATTAACTTCTTCAACTCTTAAACTAATGATAATTTTTCCCCTAAGCAAGCTGGGTTAAGATCAAACCAATCGCTTCCCCATCAGTTATTGGTGCATTTTTCCCCATGATCCAAGCCATGCCTACTGCCATCACCGTTGATTTCAAAGACCCGTCTTATTACTTCAACCGTGAACTGAGTTGGCTGGCTTTTAATCAGCGGGTTCTCCACGAAGGATTGGATGATCGCACTCCCCTCTTGGAGCGGCTGAAGTTCTTGGCAATCTTCAGCTCTAATTTGGATGAATTTTTTATGGTGCGGGTGGCGGGCCTCAAGCAACAGGTGGAAGCCAATGTCACTAAGCTCACCGCCGATGGCCGCAGTCCTTCCCAACAGCTCAAGGAAATTAGTCAAACCCTGCGGCCTCTAGTGCAACAGCAAAATGAAGTTTTTGAGTATGTGCTGAAAGGCAAACTAGCGGAGCAGGGAATTTTTATCAATGACTATGTAGATCTAAGCCAAGAAGAACGGCACTATCTGCACCAGTTTTACGACGAGCATATTTTTCCAGTTTTAACTCCCCTGGCGGTGGACCCCAGCCATCCTTTTCCCTACATTTCTAATCTGAGTTTGAACCTTGGGGTAGTGGTGAGGAATCCCGATACGGACGAGGAATTATTTGCCCGGGTAAAAGTCCCCCAAACCTTGCCTCGTTTTGTGGCTTTGCCGGAGGATATTTGTCAACCAGACCCCGGTAAACCATGGCTATGGACAGGGGTTTCCCTGGAGCAGGTCATTGCCCATAATTTACAGTCCCTATTTCCGGGCATGATTATCCAGGAATGTCATCTATTTCGGGTTACCAGGAATGCCGACATTGCGGTGGAGGAGGATGAGGCGGATGATCTCCTACTGGCGATCGAAGAAGAATTACGGAAACGACGGGTGGGAAAATCAGCCGTAAGGTTGGAGATCCACGCTTCCACCCCCAAACCAATTCGCGATCGCCTAATGGCGGACTTGGGACTGGAGGAAATTGATGTTTATGACATCGGCGGACTTTTGGGACTAAAGGATCTATTCTTTTTCTTGTCTTTGCCTGCTCCCCACCTTAAGGACGAATCCTGGGCATCGGTTATTCCCAATCGCCTTAAAAACGTCCGGGAATTTGTGGATGGTAATCAAGATGGCCGGGTGGATCAAGAGGGGGTAGATATTTTTACCCTTATTCGCCAGGGAGATATTTTAGTCCACCATCCGTACCAATCTTTTACTGCTTCGGTGCAACAATTTATCACCCAGGCGGCCTACGATCCCCAGGTTTTAACCATCAAAATGACCCTGTACCGTACTTCTGGGGATTCTCCCATCGTCAATGCCCTCATTGCGGCGGCGGAAAATGGGAAACAGGTAGCGGTTTTAGTGGAGTTAAAAGCCCGTTTTGATGAAGAAAATAATATTAACTGGGCCCGTAAGTTAGAGCAGTATGGAGTCCATGTGGTGTATGGATTAGTGGGGCTAAAAACCCATACAAAAACCGTGCTGGTGGTACGACAAGAGGGCAAAGATATCCGCCGTTATGTTCACATTGGCACGGGCAATTACAATCCCAAAACGGCGAAACTCTACACCGACCTAGGGCTAATAACCTGTCGTCCAGAATTGGGCAATGATTTAACCAACTTATTTAATTTTCTCACTGGCTATTCCCGCCAAAAAGATTACCAAAAACTGTTGGTGGCCCCGGTCAATATGCGGGAAAGAATGATAGCCATGATTGAGCGAGAGGCGGAACATTGTCGCAATGGGGGTAATGGACGCATTGTCGCTAAAATGAATTCCCTCGTGGACAACCAAATTATTCGCTCTCTCTATGCCGCTTCCCAGGCTGGAGTACAGATTGATTTGATTATTCGGGGTATTTGTTGCTTACGGCCGGGGGTAGAAAATGTTAGCGAAAATATTCGAGTAATCAGTGTCATTGGGCGACTATTGGAACATTCCCGTATTTTCTATTTCCACAATGGTGGTAATGAGGAGATTTACATCGGCAGTGCGGACTGGATGAGCCGCAATTTAACCCGGCGAGTTGAGGCGGTTGTACCAATAGAACAGGATGATCTGAAACAGGAATTACAATCAATTTTGGGCATTCTTTTGGCGGATAATCGTCAAGCGTGGGATTTACAACCCGACGGAGTTTATGTGCAACGCCGCCCCGCTTCCCCAGAACAAACCCAGAGTGCCCAGGCAATATTTACCGCCCAGGCGATCGCCGAAAATGCGGAGGAATCTACTCCTGGTTAGTCATTAACGAATGCCCTAAGTTCACAGAATATTATTTGGCAACGGACGTTTTGTAATCACTTAGGAATTGACCAATTTTTTGGGCCGCCACAGCTAAAATTGCGGGTTCTTGTACTAGGGCAAAACGCACATAACCTTCTCCCCCTTGGCCAAAGCCGGAACCAGGGGAAAGGGCCACACCAGTGCTAGCTACCAGTTGCTGACAAAATTCCAGGGAATTGCCCGACCAACCAGGAGGTAATGGAGCCCAAACGTACATGGTGGCGGTGGGTAAGGGCACAGACCAACCAATGTCAGCCAAGCTATTCACCAATGTCGCCCGGCGTTCAGAAAAAATAGCCACTGTTTTTTGCACAATTTCCGGAGGACTTTGGAGAGCGGCGATCGCCCCTTGGAGAATGCCTTGGTATTGGTTAAAATCCACCACTGCTTTAATCTTTTTCAGGGCGGCAATTAACTGGGCGTTGCCAATGGCAAAACCAATGCGAAAACCTCCCATGTTATAGGACTTGGAAAAGGTGAAGAACTCGATAGTACAGGTTTTATGGGGATCGGCAACCAATATGGATGGGGGCAATTCTGCATCGTCAAAAACTAAATCCATATAGGGAAAATCATGGACTAACACTAGGTTATGATTCTGGCAAAATTGCACCGCTGTGTGGAAAAATTCTGGGCTGGCGATCGCCGTGGTGGGATTGTGGGGATAGCTGAGCACCATCATTTTGGCTTTGCTTAAAACCGCCTCAGGAATATCGGCAAAAACCGGTAAAAATTGGTTTTCCGCCCTCAACGCCATCGGGTAAATTTCCCCCCCGCCAGGTAAACGCCCCCCATGTGGGAAGGGTAACCAGGATCCATCAACAATGCCACGTCACCGGGATTTAAGACCGCCAGGGGTAAATGGGCTGTGCCTTCCTGGGAGCCAATCAGGGGCAATACTTCCGTTTCTGCATCTACGGCTAAACCAAACCTCTTTTCATACCAAACGGCGATCGCCTCCCTCAACGGTAGGGTTCCCTGGTGTAATAAATAACCATGGGTGTCAGGGTCTTCCAGGGCTTTGGCGATCGTGGCAATAATGGGGGCGGGGGTAGGTAAATCCGAAGATCCTAAAGATAGATCGATAATGGTTTTTCCCTGGGCCCGAGCTTGGGCTTTAGCCAAATCCATATCTGCAAAAACGTTACTGCCAAAGGCATCCAGACGATCAGCAAGGCGCATAAAACAAGTACTGAAAATCAGTTAAAATTAGACATCGTAGCCAAATAAATTGGGATTAACTTCCGTTAAGTTAATATCCCCCAAACCGTATTCCGCCCAGCGTTGACTGACCTGTTCCGCCATGGCTTGATCCGATTCCAATACTTCGCCCCATTCGTGATCCGTTTCCGGGGGAATTTTGGTAGTGGCATCAATGCCCATGCGTCCCCCAAGGCCAATTTTTTCGCTGGCAAAATCAAGGGTGTCAAAGGGGGTTTCCGGCAAAATGAACACATCCCGCACGGGATCAACCTTGGAACTGATGGCCCAAACTACTTGGCGGGGATCCCGAATATTAATATTTTTATCCACCACAATGACAAATTTGGTATAGGTAAACTGAGGCAGGGCACTCCAAAAAGCGAGGGCGGCCCGTTTGGCTTGCCAGGATAGGCTTTATCAATGGAGATAATGGCCGCTTTATAGCTCAACGCTTCCATGGGTAAAAAGAAGTCGGTGATCTCCGAAACCTGTTGCCGCAAAATCGGGGTATAAATACGATTCAAGGCGATCGCCATCATGGCTTCTTCCTTGGGGGGACGGCCGCTAAAGGTAGTCAGGTAAACAGGATTTTTGCGATGGGTGAGGCAATGGAACCGCACCAGGGGAGAATCTTCCACGCCGCCGTAATAGCCCATGTGATCCCCAAAGGGGCCATCCGGTAACATTTCTCCGGGGGTGATGGTGCCTTCCAGCACAAATTCCGAGTCGGCGGGCACTTCCAAATCGACGGTTTTACATTTAGCTAGGGCCACTCCGGAACCACCGTATAAACCCGCAAATAACCATTCCGATAAATCCACGGGAATCGGTGTGGCCGCCGCCATAATAATTAACGGATCTACTCCCAAGGCGATCGCCACTTCCAGCTTTTTACCCTGTTCCGCCGCTTTCCGTAAATGCCTGGCCCCTCCCCGCACGGAAAGCCAATGGACGGTCATGGTTGTTTGAGATTGCAATTGCAGACGATAAACCCCCACGTTGGGCGTACCGGTTTCACAATCTTTGGTAATAACTAGCCCCAGGGTAATAATCTTGCCTGCATCACCGGGGTAGGGGCGGATGAGGGGAATTTGGTTTAAATCTAGATTTTCGCCATCAATAACAACTTCTTGGCATGGGGGGAAAAAGTTACGGCCGGGCTTTGCTTTGAGGACATCGAATAAAACCTTGCCGAAATCGATCGCCTGGGAAATTTTCTTCGGCGGTTTAGGTTGTTGTAACAGGGCCAATTTTCTGCCTAAATCCTCTAACTCCAGGGGATGCTCCATATTCATCGCCCAACAGATGCGCTCCACCGTCCCCATCAGGTTCACCGCCACGGAGAAAGGAGAGCCCTTAACATTTTCAAATAACAGCCCTGGGCCACCGGCCTGTAACATCCGGTTAGAAATTTCCGCCACTTCCAAGTCGGGATCCACCTCAGCGGTAATGCGGCGCAATTGTCCCCGCGACTCCAACAATTGGATAAATCCCCGTAAATCTCTGGCCATGGCTATCGTCTAAACAATTACGCTTTCTAGCTTAACGGTTTTGGTTCTGTCAGGCAGGTCAGCCCTGTTAGCCCAGAAGCATCTGGAGAACGTATCTTAGAGGAACTCTCAACGAAATTTTTCATCAAGCATGGCGAACCCTGAACAATCCTATTGGTTAGCATGGAGTCAGATTAAGGGGATTGGGCCGATCCTGCTCAAACGCATTGCCCAGCACTTTGAACTTTTGGAAAATGCCTGGAAAGCAAGACCGATCGCCCTGGGGGAAGTAAGTGGTTTAGGCAGTAAATTAATTGACCAGATTGTTGCCCAAAGAAGTAAATTAGATCCCCCACAGTTTTTAGAAGAACATCAACGGAAAAATCCCCAGTTTTTAACCCCCGCCGATGGGGATTACCCCCGCCTACTGTGGGAAATTCCCAGCCCGCCACCGGTACTGTATTACCTTGGTCGCCTTGATGGCCGGGAAAGTCAGGGGCAAATTCCTGGAGTCGGTATAGTGGGAACCCGTTACCCCACCGAGCATGGTAGTCGTTGGACAAGAAAAATCACCCAGGCTTTGGTGAAATCGGGCTTTACGATTGTTTCCGGGTTAGCCGCCGGCATTGACGCCCAAGCCCATGGCAGTTGTTTAAGATCTGGGGGTCGAACGATCGCCGTTTTGGGAACGGGATTAGATTTAATTTATCCACCCCAAAATAAGGAATTATTTGAGCAAATTGCCACGGAGGGTCTGGTTTTAAGCGAGTATCCGGTGGGAACAAAACCAGAGCGGGGGAATTTTCCGGCCCGCAATCGCATCATTGCCGGTTTAAGTAGAGCGGTGTTGGTAATGGAAGCTCCCCCCAAATCCGGGGCGTTGATTACGGCGGATTATGCCAATGAATTTAACCGGGATGTGTTCAGTTTGCCCAACTCCCCCGACATCCAAGAGGCCCACGGCTGTTTACATTTACTCCACAAGGGGGCGGAGGTAATTCTTTCGGAAAATCAACTACTAGAGAGTTTGGGGGCTATTCCGTTGCTAGATCAAGAACTGGTCAATGGTTCTCCCCCAGATGGCCCTAAATCCTTGCCCCGTAATTCCACCAATCCGCCCCAGGTCATTGCCCCTGCTGAACCACCGGCAGATTTGGAACCCTCCTTAAAAACGCTCTTGGAAGCCATCAGCCTAGAAACTACTCCCCTAGATCAAATTGTGGCTGTCACCGGCATGGCGATCGGGGCAGTGTCAGCGGGATTGCTGCAGTTAGAAATTATGGGATTAGTCAGTCAGGAACCGGGAATGCGCTATAAACGCTGTTGAAAAAATATCTCTAAAAATAGATCTAGGGTTGTGAACTTGTTGGTTGTAGCCCAAGAAATTACTGCACCGTCACCGCTGTTCCCGTTGCCGTAATCAATAACAATGCCCCTCTGTCATCAATGTTGATTGTCCCCGTATTCACAGCCACCCCAATTACCCCGTTGGCCCCCAGCTTTTCCGCCCGTTGACTCAACTCGGCGATCGCCTCCCGATGGCCCCTTTCAAAAATCTGTTCATAACTGCCGGTACGGCCACCGATTAAATCCCGAATGCCCGCAAAAAAATCCCGCAGGGCATTGGTGCCATACACCACCTCCGCTGTCACAATGCCGTGGTACGCAGAAATTGTCCGGCCTTGAATAATATCCGTTGTGGAAGTCAACATAATATCTATCGAAAGAAATGAATTAGCAGTTAATGTCCATTGCCTAGAGCCTAGCGGCGATCGCCCATCTTCAACAGTTTGACCCCTGGATCCCATTATGACCATTGGGATGGATTTCCTGAAGATTTATTTTTTTGTAATTGTTTTTAAAACATTTTCTAATTTGAATAGATTCTGTATCTAATATGGCAGTATGATCGAAACACACACCCTTTTAGCAATTTATTAGGAACTATCTGTTATGTCATTACAACTCGGTGATGTTGTCCCCGACTTTACCCAAGAATCCAGCGAAGGCCCCATTTCCTTCCATGAATGGGCTGGTGATAGCTGGGTTGTTTTATTCTCCCACCCTGCGGATTACACTCCGGTTTGTACCACTGAATTAGGCACCGTAGCTAAACTGAAGCCGGAATTTGATAAGCGTAACGTTAAAGTGATTGCCCTCAGCGTGGACGATGTGGAATCCCACAAAGGTTGGATTGGAGATATTAACGAAACCCAAAGCACCACCGTTAATTATCCCATCCTTGCCGATGGCGACAAAAAAGTGTCTGACCTGTACGGCATGATCCACCCCAACTCCCTCAATAATTTGACGGTGCGATCTGTATTTATCATTGACCCCGCCAAAAAATTACGGTTGACCCTGACCTATCCCGCCAGCACCGGCCGTAACTTCGCCGAAATTTTGCGGGTAATTGACTCCCTGCAATTGACCGATTACCACCAAGTTGCTACCCCTGCCAACTGGCAAGATGGCGACAAGTGTGTGGTAGTACCTTCCATTTCCACCGAAGATGCCAAGGTTAAATTCCCCAAAGGTGTGGAAGAAATCAAGCCCTACCTGCGTTTGACCCCCCAACCCAACAAGTAAGCATAAGTGAATCTAGTCAGTCTGCTTAGATTGGCTATCGACACTGTCGAACGAATAAGCTTTTAAGTAGAGAGGGAGAGGAATAGTCTACCCTCTTTATTTATGGGCCTTGCAAAAAACTCGATGATTCAAGTTCTCGATCGCCAATTGGTGGATTTAATTGCGGCGGGGGAGGTGATCGATTCTCCGCTGGCGGTGGTGCGGGAGTTGGTGGAAAATGCCTTAGATGCAGGGGCAGACCGTATTTTAGTCCGTCTTGGATTGGAACAATGGCAGTTGGAAGTGTGGGATAACGGCGAGGGTATGACCTTTGAGGAGTTGAAAAGTTGTGCCTTGCCCCACGCCACTAGCAAAATCCAGTCCCTAGAAGATTTACAACAAATAAAAACCCTAGGATTTCGAGGGGAAGCCCTCCACAGCCTAGCCCAGGTAGCTCAGTTAACCATCAACAGTCGCTCTGGTGCCGCAACGGATTGCGGTTGGCGTAGCCGCTACACTGCCCAGGGGCAACCATCTCCACCGGAACCAGTGGCGATCGCCGTGGGAACAAGGGTAGAAGTGCGGGAATTGTTTGCTAATTTTCCCCAACGTCGCCAAGCTTTCGCCCATCCCAACTCCCTGATTAAGAGCATTGTTAGCTACCTACAGAAATTAGCCCTGTGCCATCCCGGCATAACTTGGCAACTGTGGCAGGGAGAACGTTTGCGATTAAGCATTAGCCCCGGTACGAACCCCCAAGCCATTTTGTTGCAATGCCTCAAATCCCTCGTCGCTGGTCAGCTAGGCAGTATTGACCAAGAATTATGCGGGCCAGAATTGGCCGAAGCAGTTGATAACAGAAATAAAGCAAATTTAAGAATTATTTTTGGTTACCCCGACCGTTGCCATCGTCCTCGCTCCGATTGGTTAATTATTGCCATCAATGGTCGCCCGGTTAACCTGCCGGAATTGGAACAGGTAGTTATGGCTAGTTTCCACCGCACCCTACCCCGGCACCGCTATCCCCTTTGTTTTGTCCATTTGCAACTGCCGCCCCCCTGGATCGATTGGCATCGTCACCCGGCTAAGACAGAAATTTATCTCCAGCATTTATCCCATTGGCAAGGGCAATTAAAAACCTCACTACAGCAGAGTTTGGGGTCTTTAACTACTGATCCCACTCCCCGCCTGAATCAATTGCTTAAAGCCGCCGAACCCGCGGGGGTTTATCAGTTGCAGGCTCCATCATCCCTGACGGAAACGGTGTTAAATAATCCAACCTCCGCTAGGGCAATTAAGGCGATCGCCCAGGTGTGCCAAACCTATGTGGTGGTGGAACATGACCGGGGAGTTTGGTTGGTGGAGCAACATGTGGCCCATGAACGGGTTTTATTTGAGCAGTTGGAACGCCATTGGCAATGTATTCCCCTGGAGCAACCCTTACTTTTACAACGGTTTAGCCCGGAGCAGGTGGAAAGATTACAGAATTTAGGTTTAGAAATTGATCCCTTTGGGGAAGATGTGTGGGCCGTGCGGAGTTTACCCCAGTTATTACAAGAACGGATAGACCAAGGCGAGCTAGTTGAAATTTTGGAGGAGTTAAGCCATCTGGATTCCCTTGCCCCAGCCCAAGCGGCGATCGCCTGTCGCAGTGCCATCAAAAACGGCACGGTAATGGATCGTCAGGAAATGAATAAATTGATTGAACAATGGCAACAATGTGAAAATCCCCAAACCTGTCCCCACGGCCGTCCTATTTATTTGGCCCTAGAGGAATCTTCCCTCGCCCGCTTTTTCCGCCGTAACTGGTTAATTAACCCTAGGGGAAAATAGCGACAAACAATGTACATGGCATCTGGGTTGTTGGTATAAGGGGTAACAAATTTATAGGGCAGGGCAGGGTTAACTATAAAAGCTAACATAGGCTTCCCCGATGAAATTTTCGATCTGAGTATCGGAAATGAGAAATATAAGCCTAGATTTCGCGCTCCATTCCCCATTCTAGAAAATATTGTGTCAGTACTTTTAGAAGGTATTTTTAACGGATTAAGCACCAGTTCGGTGTTACTAATTGCCGCTTTAGGGCTGGCCATTGTTTTTGGTCTCATGGGGGTCATCAACTTGGCCCACGGGGAATTGATGATGTTAGGGGCCTACAGCACTTTTGTAGTACAAAATTTATTCCAAACCTTCGGGGATCCCTGGTTTGATTTTTATATTTTTGCCGCCCTACCCGTTGCATTTTTGGTGGCGGCCATCGCCGGTTTAATTTTAGAAAAACAGGTAATTCGCTACTTGTACGGCCGGCCCCTGGAAACTTTGCTGGCTACCTGGGGGGTAAGCCTGATTTTGCAACAGTTTGTCCGCAGTGTGAACTGGAATATGGTGGTGGTGCTAGGCATTTTCATACTGCTTTATTTCGGAGGAGTGTGGTTTCTAAAGCGCCAAGCTGGGGCTAAGCCCTGGTTGGCCAAAGCCCAAGTGCTTATTTTCTTTTTGTCAGCGGCGATCGCCGGGATAGTCGGGTTTGCCATTGTCCAAGGTAAATCCCCCTTCTGGAATCGGGCCTGGTTCGGAGCTAGGAACGTGAACGTCAGTGCCCCCAGTTGGTTGCGGGGGGGTCTGGTTCTAGGAACTTTCCAGGTGCCCTACACCCGTATTTTCATTATTTTTCTAACCCTGCTGTGTTTACTGGCGGTGTACTTGATTTTTTACCGCTCTAACTGGGGTCTGAGGATTCGGGCCGTGACCCAAAACCGGAGCATGAGTGCCTGTTTGGGTATTCCCACAGGGCAGGTGGATGCTTTGACCTTTGCCCTGGGTTCAGGTTTAGCGGGCATTGCCGGTTGCGCCATCAGTTTCCTGGGGGCGGTGGGGCCCAACGTCGGTCAGAACTACATCATCAACACCTTCATGGTGGTGGTAGTGGGGGGCGTCGGTAACCTTTTGGGGACAATTATTGCGTCGGTGGCGATCGGGGTATCCAGCGACCTCATTGGCAGTGGTACCTTGACCCGTTTATTTCCCGCCGAAGGAGCCTTACAACCGCTGTATGAATTCTTTACCTTTTTTGCCACCACCAGCATGGCCCGGGTATTGGTCTTTGCCCTGATTATTCTCTTCTTACAGATTAAGCCCGCCGGAATTTTCCCCCCCAAGGGGCGTACAGCGGAGTTGTAAGGATCAGATATTTTCCTTTCCTATTCCAATGCGGCCATTGTTTAACTAATTTTTTTACTATCATCCCCAGTCGTTTTTTCCTATGCAAAATTCTTCTCCAAAAACTGGTTCTCCCCTAACCAAATTGATGAAAAAGCTGGGTTGGAATGACTATGCTCTATTTGGGGCAGTGATAGTTTTTGCCTGTATTCCCCTAATCATTGCGGCCCTGTCCGTGTCCGACTGGGTGGTGAGCGAGTGGTTACTAAAGAATTTTCCCTTTTTGCGGATTCGTTTGATGGGGCGCTTCCTTTCCCTGGCAATTGTGGCCCTGGGTATTGACTTAATTTGGGGCTATACGGGGCTACTGAGCTTGGGCCATGGCATCTTTTTTGCCCTAGGGGGCTATGCCTTTGCCATGTATTTAAATTTGCAGTTACCCGAGGGTCAATTACCGGAATTTTTCGGTCTCTACGGGGTGGACAAACTGCCACTGATTTGGCAACCCTTCCATTCCCTGCCCATTACTCTCCTGGCCATGGTGTTAGTGCCGGGGGCGATCGCCGCTGTTTTGGGCTATCTGATTTTCCGTAACCGCATTAAGGGGGTTTATTTTTCGATTTTGACCCAGGCGGCCCTGTTAGTGTTCTATAACTTTTTCAACGGGCAACAGAAATTAATTAACGGCACCAATGGACTAAAAACCGATACAGAAATGTTTTTCGGTTACCTGGCCAGTTCCGATGGGGTGCAATTGGTATTTTATGAAGTAACGGTGCTGTCGTTGCTCCTGATTTATATTCTCTGTCGTTGGCTGACCAGTGGCAGGTTTGGCCGCATCTTAGTAGCTATTCGGGACGATGAAACCAGGGTGAGATTTACGGGCTATGATCCCACCGGCTTTAAGGTTTTAGTGTTTGCCATTTCCGGGGCGATCGCCGGTCTTTCCGGGGGACTCTACACAGTGCAAACCGGCATTATTACCCCCAGCATTATGGACGTGGCTTTCTCCATCGAAATGGTTATCTGGGTTGCCGTGGGGGGGCGTGCAACCTTGGTGGGGGCAGTACTGGGAACCCTATTGGTGCGCTTAGCCCAGAGTAGCTTGAGTGAACAATTCCCCGAAGTTTGGTTATTTTTCCAAGGGGCCCTGTTCCTGATTGTGGTCACCGTACTTCCCAATGGCATTGTGGGCTGGTGGCAGCAGTCGGGCATAGTACAACTACGGAATTTGTTTGGCGGCACACCCAAGTTGGCCACTTTTCCTAGCTTGGAGGAAGATCCCTTGGTACAGGAGGAACGCAAGCAATTTGAGCCGGAATCGGAGGAGCCCTAAACATTTGCCAACATGGCGGATCAATGAAGTCTTGGGACAGAAACGGGGTCAGCGGACAGAGCAGTTAAAATTGGATGGGCTCTGATCGTCGTACAAGGGGCGATCTAGAGCTTCATTTTCACCATTTTTTCTGAAGGTACTTCCCATGAAAGGTAAACCCGCTGTCCTCGCCCAACTCCATAAACTACTGCGGGGAGAACTGGCCGCAAGGGATCAATATTTCATCCATTCCCGCATGTATAAGGATTGGGGCTTGGAAAAACTCTATGAACGCATTAATCACGAAATGCAGGATGAAACTGGCCATGCCAGTCTTTTAATTGAGCGGATTTTATTTTTAGAAGATACTCCGGATCTATCCCAGCAGGATCAAATTAGAGTTGGTAAAACCGTGCCGGAAATGTTGCGGTACGACTTAGATTATGAGTACCAGGTCATTGGGGATTTGAAGGAGGCCATGGCTGTTTGTGAGCAGGAGCAAGACTATCAAAGCCGAGATATCTTGCTGAAAATCCTGGCAGATACGGAAGAAGACCATGCCCATTGGTTGGAGCAACAATTGGGGCTAATTGAAAAAATTGGCTTATCGAATTACCTGCAATCCCAAATGGGTTAGTTTTTCTGCATCTAGGGCTTTTCTTCTGGGGGGCGTTGTTGCACTGCACAAAATTCGTCAGCAATTGGCCTCCCCGCCGCCCTAGCTATGGCAAGGAATGGAATATAGGGAAGGAAATAAATACATTCAAAGCTGAGGCCCACGACTATCCCTGCAAACCAGTGCGCCCCAAGCAATTAACCCGGCTGATCGAACAAGATTTAAAAACATTTAAAAAAACACCAGCATTCGACCAATGCCGCTGAGAATTCCCTCCCCCCAAGGCTTTGAGTATTTATACTCAGCGATCTCCCCTGGAAACTGAGCCGTTTCCCTAGGCGATCGCCGGTCAAGATGTTCAAATTGAGCATTTTTTTCTAAAAGCCATTGCTAAAACAGACCACATGTGCAAGCGACGGTCAGCTTTTCGTTGTCTAAATTTAATTTTTGTGATTATTTTGCGATTTTTGCTGACTCCAGCGGGCGATCGGGGTAAGCTTGTATAAGCAGATACTGTTAGTCCAGTCAACTCTTTGTTACTTTTGTTTACAATTAAAGGCCAGTCGCCTTGGAGGGCAACAAATATGAAATCCGAATCCTTTGACCTCACCATTGAGCAATTGTTTGAATTTCGCCGTATGCAGGACGCTACTGCGGAAATTAGCCGAGAGCAAGCGTTGGAGCTCTTGGTGCAAGCTTCTCGGCTGTTGATGATTAAATCCAACGTTATCCGTGACCTTATGGGCCAAGCCCCCCTGGAGCCCCTGGGTTAGGTGCCCGTTACTTTTCGAGAACTTTTGATAACCCCCCTCTTTAAGGAGTGCAATCGCCATGATGAATAATGAAGCTTTCAACCTATCCCTAGAGCAAAAATTCCAGTTACAGTGCCTCCAACAGGAGTACCAAGACCTGGATAGGGAGCAAACCGTTAACTATCTCCTGGAGACTATGCAGCAGATCATGGTACGGGATAATCTGATTCGGGATTTAATGAAAAAGTCCCTATTTTCCTAGGGTTTTTCCACTGTCGGGGTTGAGTCAACTGTTGGTTGACTGACTGAATGCCACTCCTCACCTTTCTGACCCCGCTTGCCTTGCCTTAATCCCTTTGGATTTCCACATTGCCCGTAGCCTGCATTTGTCGGTGCCGTTGGGCCACCTGCCAACATTCCGTCACCAGATTGTGCCAAGGCATTAATACCCCCATCTCGATGCCTACCTGCTCCCCTGTAGCTTGGAACATCAACTTGGCACAAATGACTTCCCCCTGGGCCTGCTTAATCCGGTTTAGTAAATCTTCCTGTTGTGCCGGGGTTAGAAAAGATAGCCCTTGGGTTTCTAGAAGTTTACGGGAACGACCAAACCAATGGTCAAAGTCTTCCAGTAAGGGTTCCAGAATATTTTTCAGTAGTTCTTTCTCGTCGGGGTAGGGATTGACCATGGGGAATTATTAGAATCTTCTTTACAATTATTTACATTCTACTCAGCATTGCCCCGATTACGCCAGGGGAGGACTGGTTTGAAGTATTAACCAGATTGCCAATTCACTGCCCCAGAGGATAATGGTGAAAAGTAATAATAATAGGTACATCCAGGGTTGGGATAGGGGTCGCACATCGACAGTATCAATGCCCGTATGTTGGGTCACCAGTTGGGTTAGGCGGTTAAATCCCGCTATCCGCATAGGGAGTAAATAAGCCCGGTTTCTTTCAGGGGTAACGAAATAATAAACCAATCCTCCCTGCCCCGTGGTGCGACATTTCAAGTCGGTAATTTCTGACCAGGGCAATTGCCAGCCGGAACGGAAAAAGTTGGGTACCCAACGGGGATAACACACCGAAATGTGACTTGCTGTGAGGATAACTTCTTCACTGAGGGCCGCCGCTAAGGCCAGTAAGCCGATCGCCAGTCCGCCGGCTAAAAAAGTTGTTAGTTGTCCATTGCCTTGGGTGACCTGGGCCAAAATGGGTAAAGGTACGGTCAAAGCTAGGTAAAGATTGACCAGGGTGATTTTAATGAGGGGAGAAAGGGGAAACACTTCCTGGCGATCGCCACTAATAACAGTCGGAGGGGTGGTGCTATTTTTTTCCATAAAAGGTTTGAGGAAAGAGGAAAACGGCCAAACAAGTAATGCCTGGCTTGGGAGAGGCAAAGCGGCTCTACTTAATTGAAAATTTCAGTGGAAGATTAGAAGCTTTTAAGGGTGTCGATAAATAAGCTGGAGCATATTAATTAGGATTCTTCCAAAAAGCGTTGGTAGCTTTCACTCAAATCTTTAACCGCCGCTTCATAAAACCGTTGGCCATGCTCTGGAGTAGCTAAACCGGGATTGGAGCCCATGCGACCGTCAACGTAGTGTTCTCGAAAATTCTTGGCGCTGTAAATGCTATGGCCATTGGCAACTTCCGGGTTTAATTCCGCTGTTTTAATGGCTTCAGGATAAATAAACTGGGTAACAGCCACTTCGCTGGGGGTGGCGTGGGAGCCCTCTTGGTCGCCGTAGAGTTCTTTGGCTAATTGGTAAACGGAACGGGCCATAAACCAATTGCCTACCTGACAGCGGACATCCTGTTGATGGCCCAATATCCCTAAGTGATGATAGGTTTCCGAAAAAGCGGCCTTGAGGGTGGCAATGTTTCCGCCATGGCCATTAATGAAGTAAAAACGGCTAAACCCGTTGTTGGCTAAACTGCTGACGTAATCCAAAATGACTTGGATGAGGGTGCTGGGGCGCAAAGCAATACTGCCGGGAAAAGCGAGGTGATGGAGAGCCATGCCCACATTAATGGTGGGCCCCACCATGGCCCCCGTTGCTTCCCCTACTCCCTTGGCGATCGCCTCGGCACAAATGGCATCCGTACCAATTAAGCCTGTGGGGCCATGTTGTTCGGTGGAACCAATGGGGAAAATAATGCCGGGGGAAGATTGGAGATAGGCTTCAACTTCGGGCCAGGTGGAAAGGTTGAGTTGCATAGTCCTGCCGAAAAAAAAATTTTGCTAATTAGCCCTACTTTAAAACAGGCTCAAAAAAAATGGTTTTGCCGTTCTTGGTCACCCGCAATTCATTCTGGTCAACCCAATAGGTATAGGCTCCATTGGTGGCGTAGTAGGTGCCGCCGTCGGTACTCAGCACATCCATCACATTGATTTGGTCACCATTCTTTTTGTTAACGCCCCGGTAGAAAAATTGACCATCCATGGTTTGACAAATATAAGCCAGGTAAGTCTTGGTTTCGTAGGCTTCCACCACTTCTGCCCTGGGACAACCCCGAATAATTTGGGCCACCAAGAAATGCGGAGATGATTGATTAATTGGCTTAGGCATTGCGGCGATCGCCGTTGCACCAAAATTCATCGCCCCGCCACCGATGGTTGTCATTAGGGCAAATTTACAAATGTTGCGAAATACTTTTGTTGCCATGACCCTCGACCTCAAAAAATCAGAAAAATTTACTCCATTCTCGCCCATTATGCCATACCTCAAATGGGGTAATTTTATTGTTTTTGTTTCGTTTTTCCAGGGCTGATGATCTTGGTAAACTGTCCTATTATTTTTCTGAACTGTCCCCCTCCCCCGGGGCTTGGTAAAGTTATTTGTTAATTTGTTAAGCTAAAGCAACATTATTGATTTTAGATTCTTTTTGAGATGCCCCTATGCCCCCAGCACTCAGGTATTTCTAGGGCAGTCCAAAACAGAGAGATCCTAATGCGCCACCGGGGTTAGTTGCTGCCTAGGCTTGGGTCAATTAGAGCAGTTATTCCTCCTCCATAAGTTTATGTATACCCAAAAGCATCGTGATTTTCGACGACAGTTATCCCTCCTAAGTCTTTTGAGCGTATGTCTTCTGGGTTGCGGCAACCCCTGGGAACAGAATGTTAAAGCCCAAACGGAAAGGGGCTCCACCGATGAGGCGATCGCCGTCGATGTGGCGGTGGCAAAGACAGACTCATTAGAAGCGAATTTGGAATATACAGGCACCACGGCTCCGGTACGGGAGGTGTCCATCAAGGCCCAAATTGAGGGACGACTGCAAAAATTGTTGGTTGATGTGGGGGATACCGTGGGGGCGGAACAGGTATTGGCCTATATCGAAGATGACCTGTTGTTGGGGGCAGTGGATCAGGCTAAAGCAGAAAAAATGGCCCAACAGTCAGAGGTTTTAACCGCCCAAAGTCAGGTGGGGGATGCCCAAATTCGAGTCGAACAGGCTCGGCTCCAGTTGCAACAGGCGGAAGCGGACATCACTAGGCTAGAAACGTCCCTCAATGCCCGCATTGAACAGGCTCGATTGGAAGTAAATCAAACCCAGTCTGATGCTGACCGCTTTCAGTTACTAGCCGAAGAAGGGGCCGCCGGGGCCCAACAGGCGGAACAGGCCCAAACTCGGGCTCGCCAAGCCAAGGAAATTTTACGCAATGAACAGGCTAGTGCTAGTCAACAGCTTAGCCAGGCTAAAACGGCGGCCAAAACAGCTTCCCAAATTCTTAACTCGGCGATCGCCCAGGTGCAGATTGAACAACAGCGAGTCGGAGCGGCCACGGCCCAGATGAATGCCCAACGGTCTGCCATCGACCAGGCCCAAACCCGGCAACAGTATGCCACCATTCGTTCCCCCTTCCAGGGCAAAGTCTTACGACGGCTCAGTGAACCGGGCAACTTAGTCCAGCCAGGGACGGAAATTCTGCAAGTGGGGGACTTTGGCCGCCTGGAAATTAATGTTCAAGTTTCGGAATTGCAGTTGGGACAGATCCAGCCACAGCAAAGGGTAACGGTGAAACTCGATGCTTTTCCCGATCAAACCTTAACGGGGGTAGTTAGCCGCATTTCCCCCTCCGCAGACGTTAACTCCCGCCTAGTGCCGGTGGAGGTAGTCGTTAATAATCCTGGCGGTAAAATCGGGGCGGGATTGTTGGCCAGGGTAAATTTTGGAGCCGGTAAGGGGGAAACGGTGCTGGTGCCCAACTCGGCCCTGGGGGAGGATGATTCAATCTTTGTCGTTAAAAAAGTAGGGGAAAAGGAGGTGCTAGAGCGGCGATCGGTCACCCCAGGGAAAGCCGCCAATGGCCAAGTGGAAATTTTAACTGGATTGAACCCCCAGGAACGTTACGTAGTCCGTAGTAGCAAACCTTTGCAACCGGATAGTGAGATTCGCTTGAGCGTACTTTCGGAGAAATCTTCTTCCCAATAATTAGCAATTCCCAGTTCTTTCCTGCCCAACCTCACCCTACTTACCCCCCATGTCTTCCCCCAACTCTGGTTTTAGTTTGAGCGGCATCGCCATCCGTCGCCACATTGCCACCCTCATGTTGACCCTGGCGATCATTGTGCTGGGGGTATTTGCTATTTTTTCCCTGCCAGTGGATCTGTTGCCTTCCATCACCTATCCCCGCATTGGGGTCAGGCTGGATGCGCCGGGGGTAGCACCGGAAGTGGCGGTGGACGAGATTACCAGACCGTTAGAAGCGGCCCTGTCGGCCACCGAGGGGGTGGTGCAAATTTATTCCCAAACTAGGGAAGGGCAAATTAGTCTAGATTTATTCTTTGAGCCGGGGGGCAACATTGACCAGGCATTGAACGATGCCACCGCTACCTTTAACCGGGCCCGGAACCAATTGCCCGACGACCTAGAAACCCCCCGACTGTTTAAGTTTGACCCCTCCCAACTGCCGGTGTATGAATTTGCGGTTACCTCCCCTGAATTATCTGGCCCTGCATTGCGGGTATTTGCGGAGGAAGAATTAGCGCGGGAATTGGGGGTCGTATCCGGGGTGGCGGCGGTGAATGTGTCCGGGGCGGCGACGGAAGAAGTCAGGGTAAACGTCGATTTGCAAAGGTTACAGCGATCCGGGGCAAGTTTAAACCAGGTGCTAGATGCCCTGCGCTCCCGTAATGTGGATATCTCCGGGGGCAGACTCATTGGCACGGAAGCAGAGCCCTTAACCCGCACTGTGGGAAGGTTTGCCACGGCGGCGGAGGTGGAAAATTTAGTCATCGCCACGGTGCCAGGGGGGGAAAACCAACCCGCCCAAAAGGTTTACCTACGGGATGTGGCCGACGTTATTGATGGCACGGAGGAAGAACGGATTTTTGTCACCCTTAATGGTAATCCCGCCGTCAAAGTCAGTGTCCAAAAACAACCGGAGGCCAACACCATCGAGGTGGTAGCCGGGGTGAAAAAACGCTTAGAAGAGTTACGTAGCGAGGGGATTATTCCCCAGGAAGCGGAATTGACGACGACCTTGGACGATTCGGTGTTTATTCGCAACTCGGTCAATAATGTGGTGGTTTCGGGGTTAATCGGCACGACCCTGGCGGCGATCGCCGTTTTGCTATTTTTAGGTTCCCTGCGGCAGACCTTGATCATTGTGTTGGCCATTCCCCTGGCTACCCTGGCCGCCATCATTGTCATGAAAGCCTTTGGGTTATCCCTGAATGTTTTTAGTTTGGGGGGATTGGCCCTGGGGGTGGGCATTGTGGTGGATAACTCCATTGTCATGTTGGAAACCATTGCGGAGGGGGCGGGCATGACCCCTGGCAAAGTTAACCCAAATCTCCTAACCAAAGGGGAAATGCGTAACCAGGCGATCGCCGATAGTCAAACCGTGGAATCAGCCCTAGTGGCTTCCACCAGTACCAACTTAGTGGCGGTGTTGCCCTTTTTGATGATTGGGGGATTCATTGCCCTGATTTTCAATGAACTCATTTTGACCATTAGTTTTGCGGTGGGGGCTTCCATTTTGGTGGCAGTGACCCTAGTGCCCATGGCGGCTTCTCGACTGTTGGCCATTCGTCAACGGAGCGGTTTGGGGCAATGGTTTTTCTTTCGGGAATTTAACAAACGCTTTGAAGGGGCGACGGCGGCCTACGGTGGATTTTTATCCCGATTAATCCGACATCGGGTAATAACCGTAGTCTCTATTTTTCTGGTTTTTGGGGGGGGTAGTTTATGGATGATCGATAAAATTCCCCAGGAAATTCTGCCCCGCATCAACACAGGCCAGGCCAATCTGTTTGCCCAATTTCCCCCCGGTACTCCCCTGGAGGACAATTACCGATTGATGGAAATTGTCGATGACATACTTATTAACCAACCGGAAACGGAATACGCATTCACCACGGTGGGGGGATTTTTATTTGCTAGCAACGTGAGCACCAATGCCCTCCGTAGTTCCAGCACCATTACCCTCAAGCCCGATACCGACGTGGAAGCCTTTACGGAAAGGGTTACGGCGGAGTTGGAAGCTCTGAATTTAGTGGATATTCGTTTACGGGTGGTGCCGGGACAGTTACGGGGCTTGATTTTAAGCAATTCCCCCCTGCGGAATGTGGACGTAGATGTGATTTTGCAGGGCAATAATGCCGATGTCCTATCAGAAGCGGGGCAGGAAGTGTTGGCGGTTTTAGGGGAAAAAGTTAAGTTAGCTCGTTTTCGTCCCGATGCCGATCCCCGACAACCGGAAGTGCAAATTCGCCCCGACTGGGAAAGGGCGGCGGAGCTAGGCTTAAATACCAGGGCGATCGGGGACACCATTCAAACAGCCCTCGATGGTACGGTACCCACCCAGTTACAACGGGAAAATCGCCTGGTGGATGTGCGGGTCAAGTTAAATAATGATTTGTTGTCTAATCCCGCAGACCTAGGTCAATTGCCCCTGTTTGTGACCGGCGATCGGGCAGTCCGCTTGGGGGATGTGGCCAGCATTAGCAAAGGTCAAGCCCCAGGGGAAATTCAGCGCATTAATCAACGACCCGTGTTCCTCATTGCCGGTACTTTGGTGGAAGGGGCTCGGCTCAGTGAAGCCATAGAAGAAGTGGATACGGTGCTGTCTACCATGGACTTCCCAGAAGGGGTTTCCCTTTTACCCAGTACGGCGGCGGCCAGTAATAGTCAGTTGCAGTCATCCCTGGTGATTTTGGGGGGCTTGGCGGCCTTTTTGGTCTTTGTCGTTATGGCGGTGCAATATAACTCCCTCCTAGATCCCCTGGTGATTATGTTTACTCTACCCTTGGCTTTGGCGGGGGGTATTTTGGGGCTATATGTTACCCAAACGGCGATCGGGGCTACCGTCATTGTGGGCACAGTGCTCTTGGTGGGTATTGTGGTCAATAACGCCATCATTATGGTGGAGTTGGCGAACCAAATCTGGACAAGGGAAGGTATTAGTCGGGAGGCGGCAATTTTGCGGGCAGCCCCCCAACGGCTCCGACCCATTTTGATGACCACCATCACAACGGTGTTAGGGATGTTTCCCCTCGCTTTAGGCATCGGCCAGGGCTCGGAACTGCTCCAGCCCTTAGGCATTGTGGTCTTTTCTGGTTTATCCTTAGCGACTTTATTAACCCTGTTCTTGATTCCCTGTTTATATGTGCTACTGCATCAATGGGAAGGGGTAGATTTAGAAAAAGTCAAAACGGATTTGGAGTCCCGCCTGGTGGAGGAAGATGTGCCCACCAAAATTTAATAATGATGGGGAACGTTTCTTTTGATAAGTCAAAAATTTTGTTCTCCTCTGAGAATGCCAGGAAACAATCTATGTATTTTTAGCCATCATTACCACCATGGTGCGGGGTTGCACAAGATATTCATTTCCCTCGATCGCCGGGGCAATGTCCAATTCCCGAAAATCCTCCGGGGTAGGTAAATAGGTATCCACCACCCGATGCCACACCAAACCGTCATTCAAAGGAGGTAGTTCAAAGCTGAGGGGTTCCCAGTAGGAATTTAAAAGTAGGTGTAAAGTTTCTCCGGCCTGGGGATGGAACAAACTAACGGCAAGGGTGTGGGAAGTGTAACTCCAATCCGGTTGGGCCAGTTTAACCCCATGCCAAACCACACAGGGGCCCGGTAAGTGGTGGGTAGCCTTGAGATAAGTTGTCCGCAGGGCTTCTTCATCTACCGGGGGTAGGGGTTTACGGGTTGGCTCTTCTCCCTCTGAGTGGGCCTCTGAATCCTCTGGCTCTGCTGGTAAACGGGGTAATTCAAAATGTAGAACGGGCAATAAGCTTTCTTCCAGGAACAAAGATAATTTTTGCGTAAGACCAATAATTCCCCTTAAAAAGTGGGTTTCGTCGCTATGGGTTTCCTCCCCAGACCAGTCAAACCAACTTAGTTCATTGTTTTGGCAATAGCCGTTGTTATTTCCCTTTTGGGTGCGCCCCACGGGATCCCCCATGAGTAACATAGGCGTACCCTGGGAGAAAAAGAGAATGGTTAACAGGTTTTTTATTTGTCTTAGGCGCAGTTGATTAATCTCTGGATCGTCCGTTTCCCCTTCTACGCCACAATTCCAACTGAAATTATCGTTGGCTCCATCCTGATTTTTTTCGCCATTGGCCTCGTTATGTTTTTCGTTATAGGAAACTAAATCATAAAGGGTAAAACCATCGTGGCAGGTGACAAAATTAATACTGCGGTTAATATCTGTGTCCTGACGATGGTAAATGTCGGGACTGCCCAATAAACGACTAGCCAACAGGGGTACTGTGCCATTATCCCCTTTAACAAAGCGGCGAACATCGTCCCGAAAGGGCCCATTCCACTCCGCAAACCAGTCCGCCAACTCTACAAATTTGCCAACGCTGTATAGTCCGGCCGCATCCCAAGCTTCGGCAATTAATTTGGTGCCGGCCAAAATGGGGTCAGATTCGATCGCCCAGATGATGTTCGCCGTTGCAATTTCACTGCCATGGAGGGGAACCCCTTTGGTATCCCGCACCAGCACCGAAGCGAGGTCAAAACGGAAACCATCCACGTGCATTTCTGAAACCCAATAACGGAGGGAATCGAGAATTAGGCCGCCGACGATGGGGTGATTGGCTTTGAGGCTGTTTCCGCAACCGCTGTAGTTGCTATAAGAACTCTTGTCCTCGTCAAGGATGTAGTACACTCTGTTGTCAATGCCCCGGAAGGAAAGGGTGGGGCCGTTTTCATTACCCTCCGCCGTATGGTTGAAAACCACATCCAAAATAACTTCTATGCCTGCTTTGTGGAGGGCCTTAACCATGTCCCGGAATTCATTCACCACTTCCAACGGATCGTCTGCGGAGCTATAGCCTTGGTGGGGGGCAAAAAAGCCAATGGTGCTATATCCCCAATAGTTAGTTAACCCTGGTTGGGCATCTTCGGGGTCAAAGTAATGGACGGGGAGCAGTTCCACCGCCGTAATGCCTAGCTCTGTAAAGTAGGGGATTTTCTCAATTAGCCCTGCATAGGTACCCAATTTTTCCTTACCTAGACCGGAGTTGGGGTTACGGGTGAAGCCTTCTACATGGAGTTCGTAGATAATACTGGCGGCGTAGGGAGTCCGGGGAGCCCGGTCATTTTCCCAATCGTAGACACTGGTGTCCACTACCACACTACGGAGGGCCTGGGCACAGTTGTCCCCCGGTAGAATGGCGACTTTGCGGTCATAAATATCTTTACCGGCGATCGCCTTGGAGTAGGGATCTAATAAAACTTTGTCCGGGTCGAAACGATGACCATTTTCTGGTTCGTAGGGGCCATGGACTCGGTAGGCATAAACTTGCCCTGCTTTTAAACCTTCAACGAAAATATGCCAGTAGTAAAAGGTGCGATTATGGTTTCGGTGTAAATTGATTACCCTGGCTGGTTTGGGATCATTGGGGCCATCAAAAAGGAGCAGTTCCACATCCTCGGCATGCTTGGAAAACAGACAAAAATTTACCCCATCGGTATAGACCGTTGCCCCCAAAGGAAAGGATTGCCCAATGCGGACATCAGCTAGTGTGGGGGGGACAGGCATCGACTTAGGCACAGGCATTTCCTAAAAACTGGTCAGACTTTCCCCTTAACGCTAGCAAACCTTTGGAAAAGAGCCACAACATCCCCTGAAATTTTCAGCATTTAGTGACAGTGACGTATCCTGGCTGGAGCAAAGATTACGACGGGGGGCTTCTTGGGGGTTGTGATGGGCAGATTTGGGGAACGGCTAGGGGATAATGGGGGGTGAAAAAATTCAATGAGGAGAAGGTAATGGCCCGTCTAGCCCTGCTGAGTGTGTCCGACAAAAGTGGCATTGTGGCATTAGCCCAACGGTTAGTTCAGGAGTTTCAGTTTGACCTGATCAGTAGCGGCGGCACTGCTAAAACCCTGAAAGACGCCGGGGTTCCCGTCACCAAAGTGAGTGACTATACAGGGGCTCCAGAAATTTTGGGTGGCCGGGTAAAAACGCTACATCCCCGCATCCATGGGGGGATTTTGGCCCGACGGGACTTGGACAGTGATCAAGCGGATTTACAAGCTAACGATATTCGTCCTTTGGATTTGGTGGTGGTCAACCTCTATCCCTTTGAAGAAACCATCGCTAAACCTGGGGTAACGGTGGCCGATGCGGTGGAACAGATTGATATTGGTGGCCCCGCCATGATCCGAGCTACCGCCAAAAATTTTGCCCATACCACCGTCCTCACTAACCCAGCCCAGTACGAGGCTTATTTGACGGCGTTGCAAGACCAGGGGGAAATTCCCTTAGGTTTAAGGCAACAATTTGCTGGGGAAGCCTTTGCCCTCACCAATGCCTATGACCAGGCGATCGCCAACTATTTCAGCAGTTTAGGCGGGGAAAGTACGGCCAGATTTAGCATCGGTGGTACATTGCGACAACCTTTGCGGTATGGGGAAAATCCCCACCAGGGTGCCGGTTGGTATCAAACAGGTCGGCAAGCTACGGGCTGGGCCAGGGCGGAAAAACTCCAGGGTAAGGAACTGAGTTATAACAATTTGGTGGATTTGGAGGCGGCCCGCCGCATTATCAACGAATTTGATGCCAGCGAACCGGCGGCGGTAATTTTGAAACATACCAATCCCTGTGGCGTGGCCCTGGCTCCGACCCTAGTGGAAGCCTATCAAAAAGCCTTCAATGCCGATTCCACCTCCGCCTTTGGGGGTATTGTGGCCCTCAATCAACCCTTGGATGGCCCCACTGCGGCGGAAATGGTTAAAACCTTTTTAGAATGTATTGTCGCCCCCGGTTGCAACGACCAAGCCCGGGAAATTTTAGCCAAGAAGAATAATCTACGGGTGTTAATTCTGCCCGACCTCCTCACCGGCCCCACCCAAACCATTAAGGCGATCGCCGGGGGATTTTTGGTGCAATCAGCGGACGATGAACGGGAAGATCCCAACAATTGGCAAGTGGTAACGGAAAAACAACCCAATGCGGAACAGTTGGCGGAATTAGCCTTTGCTTGGAAAGTCTGCAAACACGTTAAATCCAACGCCATCACCATCACCAAAAATAAAACCACTTTGGGGGTAGGGGCCGGGCAAATGAATCGGGTCGGCTCAGTGGAAATTGCCCTTCAACAAGCGGGAACGGAAGCCCAGGGCGCTTGTTTAGCCAGTGATGCTTTCTTTCCCTTTGACGATTCTGTCCGCACCGCCGCCGCCGCTGGTATTACCACCATCATTCAACCAGGGGGATCTTTACGGGACAAGGATTCTATCCAAGCCGCCAATGAATTAGGTTTGGTGATGATCTTTACCGGGGTACGGCATTTTCTGCACTAAGCACGACTGCATTGGCGATCGCCGAGATATTTTCCCCAGCCATTTTTATAAAAAAGTGATAATGGGGCTTTTAATATCCCGAATGCTCCCTTATACCCCTATTTTCCTGAGCTTACGGATGATCTCAACAATCCTAATGAGGCGATCGCCTGTTATAAATAAACTTTGTTATGACAAAACAAACAATGCCCCCGTCGCAATATTGGCTAGGAGTTGGGTTCACTGGACTTTTAACCGTCGGTGGAGCGGCAATGATTATCTTCGGTGTCAATTTTTTACAAGAGGCCCTAGCTACGAAAAAATGGCCAGTTGTAGCGGGCGAAGTTAAATTTGTGCGGATTATCAGAGAAGTTGATCGTAATGGCAGTACCAGGGTGGAAACTCATCATTTGACGATTACCTATGATTACCAAGTGGATGGCCATTCCTACACAGGCGATCGTTATTCCCTTGGCGACGGTTCCACCGCAAGTAAACGCTTTAGTGAAAGAAGTAAGGCGATCGCCGAAAAAAATAAATACCCAATTGGCAGTGCCATTGATGTATTTTATAAACCAACAGAACCCAGTTTTGCTATCTTGAAACCGGGCGTTAATTTTGGAACTTTTGTCCCCATTGTTTTAGGATTTATCTTTTTATCAACCGGACTATCTCTGCTGATTTTAGTAATATGGAACTAGAATTCTGTTTGGAAAATTTTAGTTAGCCTCCTAAATCCCCTCACCAAAACCCTGGCAATACGGATATTTTTCCCATTGAAAGGTAAAGAGGTTTTTAAAACACCCCCTGAGCTACGTAGAACATCAAACAAAGGGTTGCCTGCGACAAATGTCAGAATCAATAGAAACTCTTTAAAGTTAGGAAACTTTTGACATCTTGAGCAGTTATAAGTCTAGGTACTGAAATATTTGGCAGTGGGATGATAGGCAATAATGGCGGTGGTGGATTGCTCTGGATAAACCTGTTCACTTTCATCCATGAACAAACCAATGCGGTCGGTTTGGAGTAAATCCAACTGGGTGTATTGATCTTGCATATTGGGGCAAGCGGGATAACCAAAACTGTAGCGGGAGCCTTGGTAACGTTGTTGGAGAATATCGCGGATATTGTCGGGATCTAAATCGCCAAAGCCCAATTCCCCTCGTATGCGGGTGTGGGTCCATTCCGCTAAAGCTTCCGCCATTTGTACCGCCATACCGTGGAAATAAAGGTAATCCGTGTAATTGTCCCCTTCAAACAATTTTTTGGCATATTTGGTGGCAATTTCTCCCACCGTCACCGCTTGCAAAGGAAATACATCCGTTAACCCCGATTCCTTACTAGCAAAGAAGTCTGCAATACAGAGCCGACGACCGGACTTTTGCCGAGGAAACTCGAATTTGGCGATCGCCTGGGCATCACTAGGAATCTGACCGTTATTTTGGCTGACCAGTGCGGGATCGTAAATAAATAGGGTATTGCCTTCGGATTGACAGGGGAAATAACCATAAACCACGGTGGGATGGAGTAAATTTTCCTCGACCACTTTAGTTTTCCATTCTGCCAAAATCGGGTGAACTTTCTCTGCCAAAAATTGATCGTACTCTTCTCTGGATTGCTCCCTGGGCTTACGAAATTGCCACTGCCCAACGAATAGAGCTTGCAGATCTAAGAGGGGAAATACTTCCTCTAGGGAAATATCATTAGGTTGCAAAATTTTCGTACCCCAAAAAGGTGGCACTGGCCTTGCAATATTAGGATCCACCGCCTCGGATCGAACTGTATCAATGACCTCTGGCTCCGTCGATTTTTCGTTAGCATCAATTAATTTTTCATCCTCAATGCCAAAGTTGGTCTTGGCCCCATCATCCGTTGTTAACCCATGGCCATTTTCTTCGGCGTACTCTCCTAAAAAGCCTTGGAAATCATCCCAATTGCTAGAGTTCTTAGCGGGCATTAACTTATCCATAAAGTGCAGATCCGCAAAGGCATCTTTTCCATAAACCACTTGACCTTTATAGGTATTTTGGCAATCTTGATGGACAAATTTAGGAGTTAACGCCGCTCCGCCAAGAATAACAGGAACAGTTATGCCTTCATTATTAAAAACATCCAAATTTTCCTTCATAAAAGCAGTGGATTTTACCAATAATCCACTCATGGCAATGCAGTCAGGTTTATGCTCTTTGTAGGCTTCAATAATATTTTCCACCGGCTGTTTAATGCCCAAATTAACCACCCGATAGCCATTATTGGAAAGAATAATATCCACTAAGTTTTTGCCAATGTCGTGGACATCCCCCTTAACGGTGGCGATTAAAAAAGTACCCTTGGCATTATCAACGGAGTCATCCTTGTCCATGTGGGGTTCTAAAAATGCCACCGCCGCTTTCATGGTTTGGGCCGACTGCAACACGAAGGGTAACTGCATTTGCCCCGAGCCAAACAATTCCCCCACTATTTTCATCCCATCCAACAAATAGATATTGATGATATCCAGGGGTGGATAAAGTTTTAACGCTTCATTTAACGCATCTTCTAAACCCAATCTTTCTCCGTCAATGATGTGGCGTTTTAGCCTTTCTTCCACTGGCAAATTAGCATCGCCGGATTTATCCCTTTTCGTGGTTTTACCCTCAAATAAAGTGGTTAGTTTCGTTAAGGGATCGTAGGTACAGCGTTCACCGTCAAATTCCCGGCGATCATAAATTAAATCTTGGCAAACTTTTTGGTGATCTGGATCAATTTTTGCCAGGGGTAAAATTTTATTGGCACTGACAATGGCCGCATCCATCCCCACCTGCATACATTCGTGGAGAAAGATGGAATTGAGCACCTGGCGGGCGGCGGGATTCAATCCAAAGGAAACGTTAGAAACCCCCAACAAAATGTGGCAACCGGGTAATTCCTGGTGAATTCTGCTAATTGCGTCCACCGTGGCTTTGCCGTTTTCCCGATCTTCCTCAATCCCCGTTGAAATGGGCAGTGCTAGGGGATCAAAGAAAATTTCCGTTGCTGGAAGGCCAAAGGCGATCGCCGCATCGTAGGCCCGTTTGGCAATGTCAAATTTTTTATCAGCGGTGCGCCCCATGCCATCTTCGTCGATGGTACCAATGACAATACCAGCCCCATATTCCTTGGCAATTTCCAATAGTTTGTAGAATCTTTCTTCCCCGTCTTCATAGTTGGTGGAATTGAGAATACATTTTCCCCCGGCTACCTTTAAACCGGCTTCCATTTTTTGCCATTCGGTGGAATCCAACATCAAAGGCAAGGTGACATTATTAACTAAACGGGAAGCCAATTCTTTCATATCCCGTACCCCATCCCGGCCAACATAGTCCACATTGACATCCAGGATTTGGGCTCCTTCTTTTACCTGGGATTTAGCCAGGGAAACTAAACTATCCCAATCTTCGGCATTCAGTAAATCCCGACATTTTTTGGAACCACTGGCATTGAGCCTTTCCCCCACAATTAAGAAGGAATTCTCCTGGGCATAGGTTTGGGTGGAATAGATAGAAGCGGCACTGGGTTCGTATTGGGGATGCCGTTCCTTAGCTCTCAGATCTTTGGCAATATCTGCCAACGCTTTGATGTGATCCGGTCGGGTGCCACAACAGCCCCCAATGACTTGCACCCCCAAATCTTCGATGAAGTGCATCAAAGACATCTGCAATTCCACGGGGGTTAGGCGATAAAACGCTTGCCCGCCCACATTTTCCGGCAAACCAGCATTGGGAATACAGGACACCACAAAGGGGGAATGTTCCGATAAATATTTGACATGTTCCTTCATTAAATCGGGGCCGGTGGCACAATTTAATCCCAAAATATCAATGGGATAGGGTTCTAAAATTGCCAAAGCCGCCGCCATTTCTGTACCCACCAGCATCGTGCCCATGGTCTCCATGGTTACCGACACCATCAACGGCAAACGGTCACCTTTTTCCGCAAAAACCTGCTCAATGGCATTCAACGCCGCCTTGATTTGCAACACGTCCTGGCAGGTTTCCACCAACAGTAAATCCACTCCACCGTCGTACAGACCCTGTACCTGCACCACATAGGCATCTTTTAAGCTGTCGTAGTCCACATGGCCGAGGGTGGGCAACTTCGTCCCTGGCCCCATGGAACCCGCTACAAAGCGGGGTTTTTCCGGGGTAGAAAATTCTGCGGCTACGGATTTTGCCAGCTCCGCCGCTATTTTATTGAGGTAATAAGCCTGATCTGCCAAGTCATATTCCGCCAATACCAGGGGAGTTCCCCCGAAGGTATCGGTTTCCACCACATCAGCCCCTGCTTCGTAAAAGGCTCGATGCACCGTGGCCACCGCTTCTGGTTTAGTGTGTACCAAATATTCGTTGCAACCTTCGTATTCTGCCCCGCCAAAGTCCGCCGCTGTCAGGTTCTGCACCTGCAAGTTAGTGCCCATGGCCCCATCAAAAACCAACACCGGGCGATCGGGACTATGGAGACGGTCTAAAAATGCACTTTTCATGGAAGCGGGAACATCAGGAATGAAGTTGCGTATCATTGGGACATTATACAAGGATGTTTTGGCATTAGCCGGTGGGAGTTTAGGGTAAAGTGTACTGCCATGGTTTTCAAGGAATTAAGGTAATCTTGAAAAGCTGTCCTGGCGATCGCCCTTAAGATTTATGTTTTCTCCCCCTCCCAATGGTGGCTCCGACAATGGTAATTCGTCCCTAGATGATTTTGATGATATCCAGGGAGAAAGAAGGGAACAGGCCCTCAAAAAAGCTCGAAACTGGTTTGTGGGGCTAGTGGCTGGGGGTCTGCTCCTGGGGATATTAGTGGCCTTTGGGGTAGTGCAATTGTTGAATAACCTCGGACTAACGCAAAAACCCGATGCTCCCCTGCGTATTCAAATTGAGCAGAATAACAACACCCAACCCTAGACCATGGTTAAAATCCACGAAGTCGATTGGTGAACCAAAAATCCATTCCCTAGGGAAAAGGATGTGTCAAATCATTTGCGTGGGTCTCAAAAAAAATCTAATCGCCGCAATCATGGCAGATAATAGGGGTTGAAGGCTGATTAATCCCGCTGTTTCTATGTCTGATAATTTGACCGTACTTTCCCAACAACTCCACGATGCTTCAGAGAAAAAACAGTTAACGGCGATCGCCCAATTGGCGGAAACAGGGGAAGGGGGCTGGCAGGTACTGCTCGATTATTTGTCCAAGAACGCCCCCATGGAAGTACCAAAATTGGCGGTGGGCAGTGCCTACCAAACCCTGCGGAACCTCCAACAGGAAAGTCTTAATACTAAACTTCAGGAGGCCTATCCCACGGGGATTTTCCCCTTAGGCTCCGCCCAGTCCTTAGATTACCGCCCCCTGCAAATAGCGTTGGGAAACCAAGATTTTGAAACGGCGGACGAGATCACTAGGGACAAATTGTGCGAATTGGCCGGCCCTGGAGCTAGTCAACGGCAATGGCTCTATTTTACAGAGGTGGAAAAATTTCCCAGCTTAGATCTCCATACCATCAACGCCCTTTGGTGGCTCCATTCCAACGGTAATTTTGGCTTTTCCGTGCAACGGAGGCTCTGGCTCACTTCCGGCAAAGAATTTACGAAGCTTTGGCCGAAAATTGGCTGGAAAAACGGCAATGTGTGGACCCGTTGGCCCAACGGCTTCACCTGGGATTTATCTGCCCCCCAGGGTCACTTACCTTTGTTAAACCAATTACGGGGAGTCAGGGTGGCGGAATTTCTCTATAATCACCCCGTTTGGTCTAAGTACAATTGGTAACCTGGGAAAATTCATTTTTTCTGGGATGGGGAAGGTTGAAAAAAAATCCAGCCCATCCAAACTAAACAGGTGAGGAAATAGCCACTGGTGATCAATCCATTCAGGTACATCATCCTTAAACTATCAATTTCCGAGGCCAGACCGGCTCCGCCCCAAAGCAGAACATAAACCCCTAACCACCCCAAGGTAAGCTGTAACGACCTTTGGCTAAGGCGACGGTGCTGACGGCTAAGGTTGTCCCCCGGTGGTTGGCGCAGTTGCCAGAGGGACGGTAATATGCCAACTACAGGAAGCAGATATAGGCATAACTGTAGGCGGATTAACTTGGTATCAGCAAAACGGTCATTGTCAACCATATTTGTTTGTTTTTTCGTTTTTTAAACGTATTCTCATTGTCTTAGTCCTAATTTTCCATTGCCCATGGCTTCTACCCTAACCCCCGTAACAATTTACACCGACGGTGCCTGTTCCCTTAACCCTGGCCCTGGGGGCTATGGAGTGGTTATTCTCTATGGCGACGATCGCCGGGTGGAATTGTCCGCTGGTTATAAAATGACCACCAATAATCGCATGGAAATAATGGCGGCGATCGTCGGATTGAAAACCCTAGAGGAACCGTCCAAGGTATTGCTCTATAGCGATTCCCGCTATGTGGTGGATGCCATTAGCAAGGGCTGGGCAGAAAAATGGAAAGCCAAAGGCTGGCAAAGAAATGCCAAGGAAAAAGCCAAAAACCCTGACCTCTGGGAAGAAATGCTCAGCCTCTGCAAAAAACATCAGGTAACTTTTCAGTGGGTAAAAGCCCATGCGGGAAATAGGGAAAATGAACGGTGCGACCACCTGGCGGTAACGGCCACAAAAACCAAAGCAACCCTGGTGGATGAAGGCTTTAGCAAATCCTAAAAATGTACCTCAAAAAGCTTTATTTACGGGCCTTTCGCAACTATCTGGAACAGGAAGTGGAATTTTCTGCCCAGAAAACAATTTTGGTGGGCAATAATGCCCAGGGAAAATCCAATCTGTTGGAAGCAGTGGAATTGTTAGCCACGTTAAAGAGCCATCGCACTTCTAAGGATCAAGAATTGGTATTGGATGGGGCGGCCAATGGTCAAATTAAGGCTTTATTGGAAAGGCAATATAGCATTGCTGAGTTGGAAATTATTCTACGGCGATCGGGGCGACGTAGTCTGCAAATAAACCAAACCCAATCCCGCCGCCAATTGGATTTTTTAGGCTGTTTAAATGCGGTGGAATTTTCTTCTTTGGATTTGGATTTAGTGCGGGGTTCACCGGATTGTCGTCGCCAATGGTTAGATACCTTATTAACCCAGCTAGAGCCCCTCTATGCCCATATTTTAGGGCAGTATCAACATATTCTTAAACAACGCAATGCCCTGCTCAAAAGCCTGCGACAACAGTTAGAAAAGGACTCCGTTCTGGGGGAAGAGTTAACCGCTTCGTTGCAATTGTGGGATCAGCAGTTAGTGGAAATGGGTACTAGGGTGGCCCGACGGCGGGCCAGGGGTTTAGCCCGGTTAGCTCCCTTCGCCCAGGAATGGCATAGCCGCATTAGTGGGGGTAAAGAATCTTTAACCGTTAACTATCAACCCAGTGTGGCCTGGGAAGGGGATGACCCAGAAGTAGTTAAACAGGCCTTTTGGGAAAGGCTAGAACAACGGCGATCGGCGGAATTGCATTTAGGGGCAACGGTGGTAGGCCCTCACCGGGATGAAGTTCAGTTCACCATTGATGAAACCCCCGCTAAAACCTACGGCTCCCAAGGGCAACAGCGAACCTTAGTTTTGGCTTTAAAGTTGGCCGAGTTAACCCTCATTGAAGCGGTGATTGGGGAACCGCCTTTGCTGTTGTTGGACGATATTTTGGCGGAGTTGGATCTCGACCGTCAGAGTCAGTTATTGACGGCCATTGAAGACCGTTTCCAAACCTTAATTACCACCACCCATTTAAATCGCTTTGACGACCAATGGCGGCGATCGGCTCAAATTTTTCGGGTTAACAAGGGCCAACTAGAACAACTTTGGCTGTCGGAAATTGATTAAATTGTAGAAAGCTAATTTAAGTAAACACCAGGCAATTTCCCTCAAAGATTTATCGGACAAGGGTTGCAAGATCTTGCCTGTAGTTCTCTTTGGTGAAATTCAGAATTACTAAACTGTTGATTACGCCTAATTTACACGGCTTAAAATTAAAGCAAACCATTGTTTTTCATCAGTCCAAACCTGGAGTGGATCTAGGCCATGGTTGGTTAATTGATGGGTGATCGCTTGGGGGTTACTTTCCTCCAGGGAAAATTTACGGGATACTTCCGTAAGGATGGTTTCTCCGGCGGCTAAATTAATGTTTAACCCAAGGTTTTTAAGGCTAATATTTTGCTTTTCTGCACTGCGTAAATACATTTCAATTTGGGATTTTTCCTGATTAAATATAGCGGAGTGGGAAAAATTACCTAAATTAAAATTGCCCTGGAAACGCCAATTTAAATGGTGCAACATATTCAAGTTAAATTCCGCCGTTATTCCCTGGGCGTCGTTATAGGCCGCTTCCAAAATATTCACCGGCTTACAAAGGTCAACCCCCAACAAAAAATAATCCCCTGGATCCAACGAATTACTTGTTTGTTGAAAAAAATCTCCACAGTCTTCCGGGGAAAAATTTCCCAGCGAACTCCCTAAAAAAGCCATTAAACGGTGGGGATAGTCATGGGCGGGCAAAGCAGCTAAAGCCAACTCATAGGTGCTTACTAAGCCTTGGACATTTAAATTTGGATAAGTATTTAAAATAGCTTCAGCATTTTCTTTTAAAATGGTTTCGCTAACATCAACGGGAATGTAGCGCAGGGCAATATTCGCTTCGGCAAAGGCATCTAGTAGTATGCGGGTCTTCGTTGAACTGCCACTACCCAACTCAATAAAGTCACAGGGCCCGGTGATATTGACCAAGTCTTTGGCGATCGCCGTTAGGATGCTGGCTTCCGTGCGGGTGGGGTAGTATTCCGGCAATAGACAAATTTGCTCAAACAACAGAGAACCCCGGTCGTCGTAGAAGTAATGGGGGGGAAGAGTTTTAGGCTGTTGTTGTAGTCCCTGGATTACATCATGACCATTGTTGATGTAGCTCTGGGGATGGCTGAGGAGCCGATTTTCTAAATGTAGGCGAGGAGAAAGTTGAAGGCTTACCATGGCAACCCATTATACAATGACTCCTTTGCACCGTAACGCGAATCGTTCCCCCAGATCGATCCTTAACCTGGGGAGATCAACGGCTTTTAGGAAAGTTAGGAGCCTTTTTTAGGGGAAATAATCAAGAGCCTGTTGAGAAAGTTTTAGTCTACCCCCTAAACCAACCCACTAAAGCTCCGGCGATAAGGGGGGACTTATATCTCGTTTCCCCCAAAACTTGGAGGGTCAGGGGGATTTTTAAAACACATTCTAGGAACGCTCAGCTTTTTATTTTTTTGGCGGCCTGTTTAGCCCGTTTTTCCGCTTGTTTTTTAGCGTTTTGTTCAGCGGCTAGGCGACGTTTTTCCGCCGCTTTTTCCGCTTCAATTTTTTCCAGATAATAGTGGTAGTCTCCGGCATAGACAACTAATTCTCCGTCCCGGACTTCCACAATTTTGTTGGCCACCCGGGAAATAAAATAACGGTCATGGGAAACAAGGACTACGGTGCCTTCATATTCCTGGAGGGCCTCTTCTAACATCTCCTTAGCGGGAATATCTAGGTGGTTCGTGGGCTCATCGAGAATTAAAAAGTTAGCCGGGGTTAACAACATTTTTGCCAGGGCTAAACGGGCTTTTTCCCCACCACTGAGGGCTTCCACTTTTTTAAACACCGTTTCCCCGGAAAAGAGAAAGCGACCTAGTAAGGTACGAACTTCTTCATTTTTCCAGTCCGGTACTTCGTCGTGGATGGTTTCCATCACTGTTTTATTGAGATCCAATGCTTCTGCTTGGTTTTGTTCAAAATAGCCAGGCAAAATATTATGTTCCCCCATGGTGATCTGACCTTCATCGGGAAGTTCCATGCCCACAATCATCCGCAGAAGGGTGGATTTACCACAGCCATTGGGGCCAAGGAACGCAATGCGATCGCCCCGTTCAATTTCTAGATTTGCCCCGAGGAACAGCAGTTTATCGTTAAAGGAATGGGAAATATCTTGAATTAAAGCTACCTGACGACCACTGCGGGGGGCAGGGGGAAAGTGAAATTTAAGGGTTTTAACGCCGCCGACGGGGGCCTGTACCCGTTCAATTTTATCTAGCTGTTTTTCCCGGCTTTTAGCTTGGGTACTCCGGGTAGCACTGGCCCGGAATTTGTCCACAAAGGCTTGTTGTTTAGCCAGGGCTTTTTGTTGATGCTCGTAGGCACTGGCCAAAGCTTGACTACCTTCTTCCTTTTGCAGAAGATAGCTGGAGTAGTTGCCTAAATAGGTAGTAGAAACACCCCGTTCAGTTTCCACAATTTTGGTGCAAAGGCGATCGAGGAATTCCCGGTCATGGGAAATAATTACCATGGGGGTTTTTAAGCCCTTGAGGTAGGTTTCTAACCATTCAATGGTCTCCAAATCCAAATGGTTAGTAGGCTCATCCAGCAGTAATAAATCCGGCTCCTGGAGCAAAATTTTCCCTAAACTGATCCGCATCTGCCAGCCCCCACTAAAGGAGCTCACCAGGCGATCGCCATCTTCCGGCTCAAAACCCACTTCCGGCAAAATTCGCTCAATCTGGGATTCTAAACGGTAACCATCCAGGGCTTCAAATTGACGATGTAACTTATCCAATTTATGGATTAACCCATCGAGGGTAATTGGATCAGCGGTTTCCATTTCCTGGTGAACCTCGTGGGTGGCATGCTGTACCGCATTGGCTTCGGCAAATACCGTCCACATCTCTTCCCGCAAAGTCCGGGTGGGGGTTACGTCAAATTCTTGGGTTAAATGGGCAATTTTCAAAGCGGAGGGACGAATAATTTCCCCGGCGGTGGCTTCAATTTCCCCCATGATAATTTTTAATTGGGTGGACTTGCCCGCTCCATTGACCCCCACCAGACCAACCCGTTCCTCCGGTTTAACTTCCCAGTTCACGTCCTTGAGGACTTCCCCGGTGGGATAAATTTTGCGGATGTGTTCGAGTCGGAGCATAGAAAAGTCCTGTGGGGAAACTGAGCCTCCAGTTTATAACAAATTGTAAAGTGATTGATTGCTTTCCAGACCTAGGGATTAAAAAATTGAAACGCGAAGCAAACCAGCGAAGAAAATTCTATGCTGAAGATAATTAAGTTTGAACTTTTAACTCGGTAATCTTTTAAAAAACCTAAATAAGCACAATGTGGGAGTCCCTCCAAAACCAACTGTATTTACTCCAGCAATGGGCCAACACCCTGGTAGTAGAACAACTTAGCCAACTTACTCCCCTGAGCTTGGTAATTATTTTCCTGGCTGGGTTAATGACCAGTTTGACCCCCTGCTTACTTTCCCTTTTGCCCCTAACCATTGCCTACATCGGCGGCACCAGCGACGGCGATCGCCTGCAATCATTCAAACAATCCCTGTGGTTTGCCCTGGGATTAGCCATTACCCTTGCCAGCTTAGGGTTGGGGGCGGCGGCCCTGGGAAAAATCTACGGACAAATTGGCCTAGGACTACCCATTTTAGTCAGCGTTGTGGCAATTCTCATGGGTCTAAATTTGCTGGAATTATTGCCCATCAAATTCCCGAGTCTGGGAGCAACGGCCTGGATTAGCAACGACTTTCCCCCAGCCTTAAAAGCACTTTTAGCGGGGTTAACCTTTGGGCTAATTGCTTCCCCGTGTAGTACTCCCGTCTTGGCTAGCTTACTGGCCTGGGTGGCTAGTCGCCAGGATCTCCTGCTGGGTAGTGGACTGCTGTTAGCCTATACCGCTGGCTATGTACTGCCCCTTATTTTGGTGGGAATCTTCACCGGCAGTCTGAAACGGCTTCTGCAACTACGGCAGTGGTCAGGCTGGCTGCCTCCCCTCAGCGGCGCAGTCTTGCTGAGTTTTGGTGTGATCACCCTCCTATCCCGTCTGCCAGGGAATTGGTTCCCCTAACTGGATTTACTCAAAAACTACGCAGATAAATATGATATTCATCCTCACTCATATCCAAAATATCAACTACTTTTCCCGTAATTTCAGTATTGTTTTTGGGCAAACTAACATTTACCACTTCCCCCACTTCTAATTTATGATCTTGAAGAAGGGATTGGGATTTTAAATAACAACCGTCAAGGTAGAAATCCACCACATAACTTTTACTGATTGATTGCATAATCATGACCCTCTTAACTTGATTTTAATACTAACTTGATTAGACAAACCCCTTCACCAAAGCTAAACCCAGTTAGTTCTGTAACTACATCATAGATCTTGATTTTCCTGAAATTAGTCTTTGCAAATTAACCTTAATAATTAATGATTACTTGCTATTTGATTTACTGAGAAATATGTCAAAATTAGCTCTAAGAGCCTGTTTGCAAAGTTTTAGTTTGCCCCCTAAACCGACCCACTAAAGCTCCGGCATGGGGGAATTGTATCTAGTTCCCCCCAAACTTGGCTACGGTGTACACACAAGTCTTTAGTTTTGTTATTAACCTTGTCTCGCCCCCTAAATCCCCTAATTCTGGGGGACTTTGAACTCAAAAAAGTCTCAATCTCCCCTCAAACTTGGGGGGTCAGGGGGGCTTCTAAAACACACCCTAAGAAGCCTTGATAATTTCTGTTATTCAACCTTAATCTTCAAATTTATAACCCGAACCAATGACAGTTTTAATAAAAGTTGGGTTGGCGGGGTCTGGCTCTATTTTCTTGCGTAACCTGCGGATGTGGGTATCCACGACCCGTTCGTCCCCAAAGAAGTCATTGCCCCATAGCTTATCAATCAACTGACCCCGATTCCAGACCCGACCGGGATAGCTCATGAAGGTAGCCAGCAGGTTAAATTCCAACCCGGTTAATTCTAATTCTTCCGGCCGGTGTCCCATGGTGCCTTCGGCATCGTCTTGGTAACGATAGGCCTGGTGTTGGTCTAAATCCACTTGAAAATGGCGAGTGCGGTAAACTTGTCCGGCGGTTTCTCCCTGGCGCAACTGCCGCCGTAACAAGGCCCGGACCCTGGCCACCAATTCCCTGGGGCTGAAGGGTTTGACTAAATAATCATCGGCCCCGGTGGAGAGACCAATAATACGATCCATCTCTTCCCCCTTAGCGGTCAACATTAAAATGTAGGGGTCTTTTGCCCCAGGCTGTTGGCGGATGCGGGTGCACACCTCTAGCCCATCCAATTTCGGCAACATCAAATCTAGAATAATCAGATCTGGGTTCTGTTCCTGGAACATCAGTAAAGCCCTTTGCCCATCCTCCGCTACCTCACAGGTAAACAATTCCCGCTCCAAAGTTTCCCGTATTAACTGGGCAATTTCCTGGTCATCTTCCACAATCAAAATGTTAGGCATGGCGGAGACTTGCTACTACTCTTGAACTTTGCGGCTGTTACGCCACACCTGCCAACCGAGGTAAACCAACAATAGAGTCGCTCCGATGGCAAAACCCCAGCCGCTGGGGATATTGGAAAAACCTAAAGCTAAACTGCCGGCCCAGAGGGTGAGGGCATAGATAAATAACACCGTTAAACGGTGGGAAATGCCGGCATCAATTAAACGGTGATGGAGATGACCCTTATCTGCTTTAAAGGGAGATTTGCCTTTGATTACCCTGGAAAAGATAACCACCGACATATCCAAAATAGGTACGGCAAGAACAAGATAGGGAAGTAACACCGCCGTTACCGCCACCGTAGCCATGGCCGCAATTTTGACTAAGCCGATAACTGCGACTCCCCCCAGGGTAAAGCCCATAAAATAGGCTCCTCCGTCCCCCATGAAAATTTGGGCCGGGTTGAAGTTGTAGCGCAAAAATCCCAGGGCTCCCCCGGCTAAAGCCACCGCAATTAAGGCCGCTTCCGACTGTTCCATGAATAAACAAAGGACAAATAGTACCACCGCCGCAATGCCAGAAACCCCGGCGGCTAAGCCATCCAAGCCGTCAATCCAGTTAATGGCGTTGGCTAACCCCACTAACCACACCACTGTAATTGGCAAGCTTAGAAAATTTAAATAGACTAAATTACCTAAAAAGGGCAGGGTAAAAAAATCAATTCTTACCCCCATATTCCAAACCACCGTGGCGATCGCCACCTGGGCCAGCAAACGGGAAAAGGGACTGAGATCAAACAGGTCATCAAATAGACCAATGCCAAAAAAAGCTAAGCCACCAAGCACCACTCCCCACACTTCCCACTCGGCTTTGGTGTTCATGGTGCCAAAGGCCCCCAGACTCCAAACCACCAACAGGGCCACTACGCTACCCAGAAAAATGGAGACTCCCCCCAGTCGCACCATGGGACGGTGGTGCATTTTCCGGGCACTGGGCTGATCCACATAACCAGCGCGCTGGCCCCAACGATTAATTAGCGGTGTTGTGAACCAAACCACAATCACCGCCAAAATAAATGCAATGAGATAATACTGACCGCCAAGCATGGGGAGATAGGGGATTGGGAAAGATTTAAGCTAAAGTTTACCCCATATCCGCAGGGCTTAATCCATTACCCAAGGGAGATACTATGTCACCAAACTCAGACGGCTAGGGCAATTTCCCTTTTGCTAAAGGGTAAATCCTGGTTGATGGCATCAATTTCCGCCTGTTCCATGGCATTAATTTCGTCAATGTAAATCTGGAGAATAGTTTGCATTTTTGGTTGGTAAAAACGATGCAAGCTGTAGTTAGGCGTGGCGGGAAAACCTCGACGACGTTTATGGCGACCCCCGGCCCCTGGGTCAAAAAGTTGAATACCCTGGCCGATCGCCCATTGGATGGGTTGGTAATAACAGGCTTCAAAGTGAAGGCAATCATAGTCCGCTAAACTGCCCCAATAACGGCCATAGAGGCGATCGCCTTTGCGTAAACAGAAGGACAAACCAACGGGGTGCTGGTCGTCATTTTCGGTAAAAGCGAGTACTAAAACCACCCTTTGCCGGTATTCGTGGTACAGATTTTCAAAAAATTTACGGGTGAGATATTTACTCCCCCAATAAAATTTGTCACAGGTACTGCTGTAGAAACGATAGATAGCCGGGAAAAAATGATGGGGAATGTTGTCCCCTTCTAAGACCTGGATCCGTAAACCAGCCTTTTCCACCGCCTTGCGTTCCCGCTTAATGTTGCGTCGCTGGTTAGCGTTAAAAACCTGTAAATAGTTATCAAATTGCTGGAAATTTTGATTCTCCCAAATATAACTATGGTGCAACCAACCCGTAAATCCTAAACCTTCCATTTGTTGTTGCCATTGGCGATCAACAAAGAGGAAATTACAGCCAGAAATTTGATTGGTTTGGCAAAAATGGTCAATGGCTTCCACCATAACCTGGGTAATTAAAGCCTCGTCCCCCTCCGGATCAATCAAAAAACGGTAACCTTCGGCGGGGGTGAAGGGGGCCATGCCCAGTAATTTTGGGTAATAGCCAATGCCCAAACGTTGGGCCAGATCCGCCCATTGGTGATCAAAAACAAATTCCCCGTAGCTATGGCCCTTGAGGTACAGCGCCGCCGCTCCCCTGAGGGTTTCCCCCTGCCACACGGTTAAATGACAGGGTTGCCACCCCGTATTCCTGGTGGCACTCCCCGAAGCCTCCAGGTTGTGCAACCAATGCCATTCCAAAAAGGGAGTTTGCAGAGGTAAAGCCAGTCGATCCCATTGGGGTTGGGGAATTTCCGCCAGGGCATGGTGCCAACGAATTGTTAAACCGGAAGAATGGGCCTTAACCATGGGACACGATAAGGAAAATTAGAGGCATTCAGCAATTTTCGGTAATCTAACGAATATTGGCGATCGCCGCAACGGTAAATGGGCCCAATCAGTCCCATTACCAACCCCAGGTTCCCATGCCCCCCTTGAAAGGGCCGACAATTTTACTAGTAATCCAACCACCGTAAAAATCCCCCGGTTGGGCACTTACCAATTCGTCGTCCACATAACAGGCATCCACTTTACTGGGGTAAAAAGCGACGTAGTCCTTAATGACGGCGAAATGGGGATTGGGGGCCGGATAGTACCAAGCAATGTTTTCCCTCTGGCGATCGCCGATGGTGAGGTGGTAATAACTAGCTTCCCCTTTCCATTCGCAGTAGGAATGACGGGTGGAGGGTTGCAAATACTGGAGTTGAATATCCTGGGGGGGAATGTAGTAAACGGGGGGATGGCTAGTTTCCAACAACCGCTGGCTAGAGCAACTTTCGGCAATGGTGATGCCGTTACAAACCACCACTATTTTTTCAGAGGAAACTTCAATCCTCGGAGGCCGGGGATAATCCCATACGGATTCCTGCCCCGGCTGGGGCACAATGGGTTGGGGCATGGGCTAACGACTTAATAATTCCTGGGGTTGGCGATCGCCGCTGACGGGCAGGGGCAAATTATTTAAACAACACCAATGGTAACTGTATAAATTGGCATGGTCGCCGTTGATGGTGGCGATCGCCGGAGCGGCGGGGAAAGGGCCAAAGGCGGTCAAAAAGCAAACCTTGGGCAATACTAAACTGCAATAAATACACCGCCGGAGGAGCATTTAACTCCTCCACCAAGGCCCGAGCCAAATTCTTTAAACTACCTTGGTAAGGCTGGTAGGGAGGCAAATCCCAAGACACCATTTCATAGGCATTGGGCATCATCCCTTCGTAGATTAGGGGAAAAAATTGCACTCCGTCGTCGGTGACAATAATGGGTAACCAGTGGTCTCCCAACCAATTAGCATCGTTGCAAAGGGGTAAACCTAAATTCTCATTCACCCATTGCCGTCGGGCATTGATATCCTGGCAAGCTTGATAAATGCTTTGACCACGGAAATCCAACCACCGGGGTAACTGAATGGTCAGCGGGCAATAAATCCGCCCCCCCATTTGGGTTTGTTGTTGAGCTTGATCCGACCACAGCCCCGCCACCGCCACCACATCAACAATGGTTTCCGGAGATTGGCTGGCGATCGCCTCCCTTAGGGCCTCCACCATTCGTTCTGTGACGGGGGAAGCGGCAATCAAACGGCCCTCCTGCTTCACCTTGGCATTAACAATAATGCTTGCTCGTCCATTACGATTGGGTGCTTTAAGGGTTGGGGTTACCACAGCCTTTCTACCTATGTAGGGGTACATCAACGAAAAGTTTCAAGTCAGCCGCTATAGCCATCTCATACCAATATTATCCGCCACGTTAGCGATAAACGGGCAAGGTAAAATGGAAAGAACTTCCCTGTTTCGGGCGACTGTCCACCCAAATTTGTCCGTAGTGAGCATGGATGATCTTATTGCAAAGGGACAGCCCCAAACCATAGCCATCGCTCTTTTCATCCCGTTGCAGGCGGAAATGGGGCTCAAAAATTGTTTCTTGTTTGGATTTAGGAATGCCCGGTCCATTATCGATGATGCTCACTTGAACCTTTTGAGTGGTGCGATGAAAAGCACTCACGGTAATACAGCCATCTTTGGGGGTGTATTTAATGGCGTTGTCTAACAAATTGGCGATTACCTGGCGGATTAATTCCTCATCGGCAAAAACCGGGGGTAAGTCCTGGGGGATATCGTAGGTGAGAGACAAATTTTTTTTACTAAATTTTGCCTGGTACAACTCCAAAATTTCCTGGACAAGCTCAGCGATGTGGAGGGGAGAACCTTGGACTTGAAATTGGGAATTAAGATTTCTTGAAGCCTGTAGAATGTCGCTAATTAAGCGATCCATAATTTTAAATTGATTACGGGCTTGGTATAACAATTGGTCCCGCAGGGACTGTTTTTGTTCTTCCAGGGGCTTTTGTTGCAGTAACTCTAGGGTATCTACGGCAATGGAAGCGGCGGTGAGGGGACTACGCAAATCATGGGCTAACATGGCTAGAATTTGATCTTTAAAGTGCATCTGCTCCAATAACTCCTCTTTTTCCTTTTTGAGTAGGAATAACTCATCGGACATTTTCATCAGTTCGCCGGAGTAACCCACCAAAGAAATCTCCCGGGGACAGCTAGGGGATTCGGGCACTATGGGAGCAGTTAATTGGTCCTGTAATTCTTGTTTCCAGCGGGGACACCATTTTTCTAGTTGCTGAATGATGTTACTACCCGCCAATACCTGCTTCGGTTCCGGTTCAGTTTTAATCAGGGAAGGGGTAGCTACCAGGCGAAAATGTTCGACTAGAGTGGGGATGTTTACTAATTTCTAAAACTTGCAGATCATGGTGGTAATCCTCTAACAGTCTCGCCAAAGAATAACTAATTTCCTGGACGCTGTCTTGGGAACTGGGGCGATCGTCAATGAACAGCAAAAACTGCAACGAGAGAGGAGACGCATTACCAAGTTCTGAGGATGATGTCATTAGTTGGGTATTCAGCTTTCAAAGACAGGGTTTCCGAAAACAGATGATCAGACCGTGACTTCAATTTTGACATCCCACCTGCTCTAAAAGGGTAGTATTCCTACGAAGCAAACAAATCGATCAAGTTTTGGGATCAGAGAAGCCATGGCAAAAGGCTTGTACATCAAGTCTTACCAGGGTTCACGTTTGTAATCCATCATTAACACTTTTTTCCGTTGTGTTCTCTTCGGGGACAGTCAAGCGGCAATGAACGAAAAATTAAAACCTTTTCTGAAGGGGGGTACTTGGATCTCGATTTTCTTGGTCAATTATCAAAGACCATAAAATCTGCCTCAAACTGTTTCCGGGTAATGGGTTGATCCACCATCAGTCCTTCTCCCCCTAAGACCGTAAGGGGCTCCCCCTGCACCGATAACCAAACGGGCTGGCTTGGGTCAGTACTGGTGGCGGTGTAAATAATTTGTCCCAACCTAGAAATCATGGCACTGCTCCCCCCTCCCTCTGTGAATTCCTTGGAAAGGTCAATTTTTATGCCTTCAGGGGTTTGGTTCAGGCTCAGTAAAGTCGTTTGGGGGGGGATGGCGGTGACGGCGGATCCCGGTGCAGCCAAGAGAATTGTCATGGCTCGCTGGATTTGACCTTCCTGGGATTGATCCGTGAAAGGAACGTTTTGGGGCACAAAGGCGATCGCCGCTTCATTATTTGGGTCAGGGGCTACCCAATAGATTTGAGCCTGGCCCGGGGCTGGCACATCGGGTTTTTCGGGATCGACAAGAATATCGGTAGAACGTTGGGAAAAATTAAAACCGGTCCACACCGCAAAACCTGTACCAGCTATCAGCACAACCAGGGCCGCTAGGGCAAACCCCGTCAGGGCCGAGAAGGGTTTCTGTTCGCTCATAACTTTTTCGCCATCAATGCCACAACTAGTCCCAGTGTATCTTCTGGGCTTGCCTTTTTGGTCCGAGGGAAGGTCAAGAAAAAAATTGCCCGATGGTTTCCCACCAGGCGAAGCTTATGTTCAAACTATTATTTGGTAATCATGATTAACCAATCAGTAAACAGCCTTTGAGACTGGTGTTTACCCTAGGCTAGGGCGGCAACTTTGGGCCAGCGTCCCACCGTTTTACCGATGACAGCAAGTTGCTGCATCACTTCATCAAAGCTGTCGGGGGTGAGGGATTGGGGACCATCGGACATCGCCTTAGCCGGATTGGGATGGACTTCGATCATCAAAGAGTCCGTACCAGCGGCGATCGCCGCCATCGCCATGGAAGGAACGTAATCAGACTTACCAGTACCGTGACTGGGGTCAATCATAATAGGCAAATGGGTGAGGGAACGCAGTACGGGAAGCACCGATAAATCTAAACAATTACGGGTGTAATGGCCGTCAAAAGTACGAATACCCCGCTCACAAAGGATGACATTGGGATTGCCCGCCGCCAAAATATATTCCGCCGCCATCAGCCATTCATCAATGGTGGCCGCCATGCCCCGTTTCAACAGCACAGGCTTATTCTGAGCCCCCACCTTTTTCAGCATGGAGAAGTTTTGCATATTGCGGGCTCCCACTTGGATCACGTCCGCCACTTCTGCAATAACTTCCAGATCCGCCGCATCCATTACCTCGGTGATAATACCCAGACCCGTCGCTTCCTTAGCCGCCGCCAGTAGGCCCAAAGCACTCTCACCATGGCCTTGGAAGGCATAGGGAGAAGTACGGGGTTTGAAGGCTCCACCCCGCAGGAATTGGGCTCCGGCAGCTTTAACCCGCCGGGCCGTTTCCACGATCATGGTTTCATTTTCCACTGAACAGGGCCCGCCACCACCGCCACAGGATGGTTTTTACCGATCGCCACTGGCCCAGCGGGGGTTTGGACAATTACTTCACTGTATTCCCCATGGCGGAAAGCTAAACTTGCCCGTTTGAAAGGCTGTTCCACCCGCAACACATTCTCAATCCAGGGACTAACCTCTTGGATTTGCATCGGATCTAGCCCAGCGGTTTCCCCGACCAAACCCATCACCACCTTATGTTTGCCAACAATTTTTTCTGGGGTAAAACCCCGTTCAGCAAATTCTTGAGCAATGCGCTCAATTTCCATTTCCGGGGTGCCGACTTTCATGACGACGATCATGACAAACTTCCTCTTTCGATAGGGTGGGTTGGGGGGGCTAAAACTTTAGCTATAAATTCAGTGATAACTGAAATGACAAAAAATAAATACAGACTTGAAAAGCCGAGTCAATGTTAATCTTAACGGAATTAATTGGGGACGGAGCTAGGGGCACAATGTTAAGAATTGCTGAGCCATCATTGGCTGTCGTTATTTCCCGGGGCCGTACTGCTGGATTTTCGCCAGGCCGCCAGGGTTCGTCCCAAGTTCAGACGGAATTCTGACCACCCCCAGAAACCACCGGGTTCATCTTCCCAGGAAGTGGAAAAAACACCATAGCTAAGACCCACTACCCCCAAACCGAAAAACAGTAAACTGACCGCAAATACTGCATAGGTGGGGACTTCCAACCAATCTCGGCTCACCACCAGGTAGAAAACCACAAAGGACATCATCCCCAACCCCGTGGGTATGCCAGAAAACAAGGCCATCCGCTTGACCATGCGCTGGCTTACTACTTCTGGAATGCCACCGTCAACCTGGGGGCGGGACTTTTTTTCTCTAGAACGAGGGGTTTTACTGCTGGGGGCCAACGCTTGGGGAGGCTTTTTTTCGACCTTTTTCTTTTTGGATTTGCGCTCAAAAGGAAGGGGATCACGATTGCTGGAATCAGCCATGGGAAAAATTAAAAAATCTTAACGACGGATACCTAAGCGTTTGATCAGAGCTTGGTAACGTTCCGGCTCCCGGGCATTGATGAAACCTAAAAGGCGTTTACGACGACCAATCATTTTAAGTAGGCCCCGACGGGAGGCATGATCCTTGGGGTTGGCTTTGAGGTGTCCTGTGAGCTGGGTAATTCTTTCTGTCAAGAAGGCAACTTGCAAATCAGCGGACCCAGTATCAGTCTCATGGGCTTGATACTCGGTCATCAATTCTTGTTTACGAATCTGGGTTAAGGACATAGTCGGTATTGAAAAAAACTTAGGCTTACGGATAAATTTCGTTGCGACCTCTCATCATATCACGTTGATCTTCCAAGGGTACGAGAACATAAGAACGGCACTCTAAATAATTGATTGAGTGTCGGGATCCATGGAGTCTCGCTGCTTGTCGGTTCCCCTCGATGGTTATGGGGCAAGTATTTGCTGGACAGGCATCTTTCACTAAATACGTTAATTTTGAAGTACGTTGACCATTAACTATTGGTTTCGCATTTATCCATAAAGCTACTCAGCAAGAGACTTTGTTTGAGTGGATGGAAACCTGTCTGACCCTGACTGAGAAAAGTGGACAAATCCCAAGAGTCGAAAATCGAGGAGTGTCGGAGGCTGAGGCAACTCAATCTAGATCAGAGGCGAAACCCCGTAAGGGAAAAACCAGAAACCCTAAGAAGTGATTCTTAGGAAACCCACACCTTATGTTTTCATCGGTGCTGGAAGACTGTCACCTTTAAGAAACGTAAACTATTTCAACCATTAAGTGAATCCTCCCTTATCCTGGCGAATATATTTTCATTTAGTCAGAAAAGCTTTCCTATGGAAAATAGAAACGTACCAAATTATCTAGTCCAATCAATTTTAGTTACTCTGTTTTGTTGTTTGCCCCTCGGCGTTGTTGCCATCATCAAAGCCGCAGAGGTTAATACTAAATTGCAAGCCGGTGACTATGAAGGGGCATTGGCCTCATCTCAACAAGCAAAAACTTTCTGCTGGTGGTCTTTCGGCCTTGGTTTAGGATTCTCCGTCCTTTATATCCTTTTCGTTGTCCTTGCGGCTATTAGCGGTAACTAAAGCCAAGGAAATTGAACATTTACTTTTGCATACAAATTCAAAAAAAGTACCTAAAATGAAAAAACAATTCCAATCTTTACTAGGCAACAAAAAGTTTACTAACTACGTTAGTTTTGCTGCCGTCAGCACTACCATTGTTGGCGCCCTGGCTACTTTGTATTTGTTTAATCCTGCTTCTTCTGGCATTTATCCCCCCAGTCCTTTTCGGGAATTAACAGGGCTGTACTGTCCTGGTTGTGGAACTTTGCGGGCATTACATCAATTACTTAATGGTCATTTTTGGACTGCCTTTGGGTTAAACCCCCTGATGATTATTTCATTGCCCTTTATGGTTTATTCCTATTTTTCCTATGCAATCAAAACCTTCACTGGTAAATATCCCATGGAAGTGATTATTTCGCCCAAATTAATTTGGTTTTTACTCCAGGCAATCCTTGCCTACTGGGTGGTAAGAAATATTCCCTTCGCTCCTTTTTCCTGGTTAGCGCCTTAGAGTATGTTTTAAAAGCTCCCCTTACCCTCCAAAAATTGGAGGGTAAATACAAATAAACTTATCTTGAAAGACTTGAAAAAGTGGACAGGGAAGTTAAGCGGGGAAAGGTGGTTGAAGAGAGTGGTAAAAATAATCCTCAAATTGAGATGGTGAAAGAAAACCGATGGTTGAATGTAATCGTTGGCGGTTATAGAAGACCTCAATCCATTCAACAATGGCAGTGCGAGCCTGGGCGCGGGTAAAGAAAGTAATATGGTGGATAAACTCATTTTTGATAGTGCTAAAAAAGCTTTTGGCAATAGTAAAAATTGTATCAACTTGCACCATTAAATTGGCTGATTGAGCTATGAGTAATTATGATAAAAATATTGGCTTTACCTTAACTTCACTACATGAATAACACTACCCAGGAATTCAATTCGTAGAATTTTGCCTCGGTGAATATCGGGCAGAAGATTGCTGTCCATAGATATTTTTCAGGCGACAGGATCTTGGCACAGAGTTTCAGGAATCTAATTAGAGCAAATTTTCCCTTTCCCTTATCGCCAGGGCATGGGCAGGAAAATCTTCATAATCCGCCAGGGTGGTCACCGTCTCCTTAACTCCGGCAAAACCTTCCTCCGTTAGATAGGCCAAAGTTGAACGTTTGAGAAAATCAAATACCGACACGGCTGAGTAGGAACGGGCAAAGCCCCCGGTGGGTAGTACCGCATTAACGCCAATGGCATAGGTGGCCGCGGAAGAGGGGGTGTAGTTACCTAGAAGAATTTCCCCGGCATTGTCAATTTTGCCCACTAATTTAAAGGGATCGGCGGTTAACACCTGCAAATGTTCTGGGGCATAGTCGTTCACAAAATCCAAAGAAGCTTGCAAGCTATCGGTGAGCAAAATGCCACCGTAGGAACCCAGGCCCTCTTCACAGAATTTCTTCCGCCAGGGGGGTAGTTTTTCCAGGTATTCCTGCAAGTATTTCAATGCTTTTTCGGCAAAACTTTCGCTGTGGGTGACTAACAATGCCGCTGAGTCAGAACCATGTTCTGCTTCAATCAATAAGTCCAAAGCCGCTAGCCTAGGGTCGGTGGTTTCATCGGCTAGGACAATGGATTCACTGGGTCCCGCCGGTAAACCGACATCCACAATGCCGGACAGTAAACGCTTTGCCGCCGCTCCGTAAATACTACAGGGGCCAATTAATTTATCTACCTTACTGACGGTTTGAGTCCCATAGGCGATCGCCGCTAGGGCCTGAACTCCGCCTAATTTATAAACCTCATCTACTCCGGCCATGCGGGCAGTGACCAGGGAAACTGGTTCGACCTTTCCTTCCTTATCCGGGGGGGTACAAACCACAATTTTTTTTACCCCCGCCACCCGGGCAGGTACGGCCAACATGAGCATCATGGAAGGAAATGCGCCCTTACCCCTAGGAACATATAACCCCACCGTGGGCAAAGGAGTTATTTTTTCCCCCGCAAATACCCCCGGCTCTATTTCCGCCAGGTGCATGGGGGAAGGCATTTGCCCTGCATGGACTTTTTCGATGTTTCGGAATGCGTGTTCCACCGCCCGACGGAGGGATGGGTCAACCAATTTTTCTGCTTCGGCAAATTCCGCTTCACTCACCCGCAAGTTTTCCGCCGTGGCCCCGGCAAAATCAAACTGACGACTGTAATGCAAAACCCCCGCATCCCCCTCCATTTTTACCTTCCCAATCACCTCTTTGGCGATCGCCAGGGCTTGGTCAATGTTTTGTTCCGAGCGCCGTTTGAGTTGGTTAAGTTCTAGGGGGGCGAGTTGCGAGAGCTTAAGAATACGGGTCACAGATCCCTCTCCGATTGGGGGCAAAGCGGCCGACGGACTACATACCGGGTAAATTCAAACCGCTAGTTAACTCTTCCATTTTAGAGCGCATGGTTTCCGTGGACTCAGCGTAGGCCACCTTCATTGCTTCGGTTACCGACTCAGCTAAACCATCAGCCCCTTTTTCCAGGGCGGCAGGGTCAATCTGGACGCTAATAGGTTCCTGGTTGCCGCTCATCAACACCGTCACCAACCCATCAGCACTTTTGCCAGCAATTTCCATTCTTTCCAGTTCTTCCTGGAGCACCTTGGCCCCTTCCTGAACCTGTTGGGCCTTTTGGAACGCTTCTTGTAATTCCTTAATTTTACCAAGACCGAATCCGAAGCCTTTGCCTTTACCTTGTGCCATGGGAATTGATTTCTAAATAATTAAAAAATGGTCGAGCCATCGCCCAGGATAAACTATTCCCAAGCCAAAGCCTGTAAAATTATATCCCACCGTCTCCGCCAACTAAACGCTTCACCGGGGGAGAAAACCCATCTAGACTCTCCCCCCACAGTAAACTATCTTCGATGCAGAAATGGCGATCGCCCCTTTGGGAAGATTGAAAGAAACTAGGAAGCTAACGCCACCTCTAACATTTCCTGTAACTCCCCATTTTGATAAAGTTCAATCATGATGTCGGAACCCCCAATAAATTCACCGTTGACATAGACCTGGGGAATGGTCGGCCAGTTGGAATAATCCTTAATACTCTGACGCACATCGGCATCCGCCAACACATCAAAGGTTTCAAATGGAACTCCCACCATATTGAGAATTTGCACCACATTGTTGGAAAAACCACACTGGGGCATCAACTTTGTCCCCTTCATAAAAACCATTACCTTGTTGGTGGCAACCAAATTGTCAATTTTTGCTTTTGTTTCTGGATTCATTACGGTTATTCCTCTCCAAGGACAAATTGAGAATTTTAATTACATTAACAACTTTTTTGTTGTTTAAATACTCTCATCTTAATCTCCACCTCCCAACGAAGAATAGTTTTCTATTCAGGATAAGGTCTGCTCTAATCGATGATGGGGAGATTTGACTACGCAGAGCGTTGTTGGACGAGTTCCCAGGCATCGGGGGTAAAGGTCTTCAACGCCAGGGCATGGATCGCCTCCGTGGCCAAAGCCTCTTGTAAAGCTCCGTAAACCATTTGGTGTTGCTTAACCCGAGACTGGCCCGCAAAAGCAGGGGAAACCACCACGGCTTCCAGGTGATCTCCCCCCCCCAAGTCATTAACCATTACCTGGGCACCCGGCAAGGCCGATTGAATTTGCTGTTTAACTTGGTCAAGGCTAATCATGATTATTTCTGACAATGGACAAAAGAATAGGCAACATTTCTTACTGTAACTGAAAGTCTAAGTCCCCAACCCCCAAATAACGGGGAAAATCTATGGAATCACAGGGGTGGTGGGGGCGGCATTGGAACCGGTAGGGGAAGTTTCCGTAAAGGGGGAAGCGACAAAACCCAACTCATAAAGTTGTTGATAGGATTTTCTCCCCAAGTCTGTAGTGGGATTTTGGGAGCGGATAATTTGTAATAGCAGGGGAACTGCGAGGGCGGCTTCATTGTTGGCCCGGTGTACCAGGGCCAGGCGGTAGGTAGCTTCATCCCGCAATTGACCAGTTTCCAGGGCTGATAACCTTTGTTCTTCAAAAATGACCGTGTTAATGCCGGAAAAGCTATTGGCTAACTGCAAATGAAAATTAGAGAGCTGGTTAAAAATCTTACGGGCCTGTTGGAGTTTATCCAGAGCTAAAACATATTGATTTTGGTCGATCGCCCCATTGGCTTCATTCATCAAACGGCGACCAGCCGCAATACTTAGTACACTATCGTCTTGGTTGAGGGGGCGAAACTCCCTAGAATTTTCGGAATCTGAACCTTCGATAATTACTTCTTCCACTTCCATTACTCCCTGCCCTTGGGCCGACAGGGGTAAACCAAAGGACACTGCCATCCCGCAGACAGTGAGGGCCGAGAGGAATATAAAACGCTGGAACATAGGGAGTTGGGGAAAGCCGAATTGGGATAAATCGTTCAAGGGAAACTGCAAGGTATCTTAACATTCCCGGTTGATCTCTCCGACGAACTACCCACCAGAACTTGGCCCCAACCCAGTTTCCGCTGTCTAAAGCCTTGCCAGGGCCTTAATTTTAGATTGTTTATCACCGGTTAAAAAATTCAATTCTTCTATTTTCACCAGTCCTTCCTTGAGCAATTGGGCGAAGACAAAAACAATCACCGATTGGCGTTCGTCATACTTACCATCGATCTCATGGCGTTTAGCACTCAAAAAATCATGGAGCTTCCAAAGGTCATCAACTTGGCTAATCTGGGAGGCCTGGGCTTGCACCGTGGTTAACAACCCCACCACTTCCCGTTCATAAGCCTTTTGGAACAGAACATGGGCGGATTGGGTTTCACTCTCAGACCAGGGGGCTTCGGCGGTATTTAACATTAACTTATGCTATAGATTTGTAATTATCATTACCATCATAAAAAAAGTGGGCTTGCTCTGCAACGAGAAACCCACTGTTTTAAGCGTTTATTTATTTTATTTAAGTACCCTTTCAGGCCCTTTAGCCCTAGCGACTATGGTGGACTGATTAGGTCTGGGAGCTAATACTTCTACCGGGCAAAGTTAAGCAGTTCTTTGGGGGAAGCTAAAAGATCGATCGCCACAAAGAAAATTTTGCCTTCGGGATTGAGCAGGAAGCGCCAGGCAATATTCATGCCTACCTTGCCCCCAAACCAAGGGGTTTGTACTTTACCGGTGACTTTAATTTGAGTAAAACCATCTTCGGCGGGTTCAGTCACTCCCCGTTCAGGAGTCAATCTGAGATTTTGGCACTCTTCCCGGAAAAAGCGCAGAACGTTCTCTTTGCCTACTATGGGCCGTTGGAAAGGAGGTTGCAGAGCACCATCGCTAGTAAACAGTTCGATCAAAACATCGAAGTCGTTGGCATTGAGGTTGTCCATGTAGTTCAGCACCGTAGCATTGGTCACCCCTTCAATGGTGACTTTAGTGCGGCTAGCGGTGTCCTGGGGGGGGACGACTGGTTCAGCAATTCGATTGACATCTTTGCCGACAGCAAAGCCCATATTTACTACCGCATTACGGAGCACGGTGATTTGCTGGCCAGATTCCAGTCCTTGGATGGTGACTAACACTGCATTAGCGTTGGCGGAAAGCTGATACCCAGGGGGAATGGGAGCCACAAATCCCTGTTCCATTAATTCCCCAAGGCGGTACCAAAAGCCCAGTTTAATATTGGGGGACCAGCTAGAATAGGTGCGACTAATGGGGCTGTCGTCCTGGTTGGCTAAATCGCACATGGCCTGGGTTTGTTGCAGAGGGGTCATGGCCTGAATTTCTTTGAGGGCATTTTCTGCCAGTTGCATACTGGCGGCCCCAGGAGCGGCGATGGTTAAGGTTTTACCCATTTCTAGGTAGGCAAACCAAATCAAGGCCAATTGATCTTCGGCATTAAGTTGGGTGAAGCGGGCGATGGTAGCGGGTACAACATCGGCGGCTAGGGTGTTGGGAAAAATCCCACGGGCAGAATCAATGGTGAATGGCATAGCTTTAAAATATAAATTAACTTTCTTCAGAATCTACCATGGTTTGGTAGAGCCCCCTGGGATCGGAAAACCGAATCTGAACCTAGATTTTCCTCTGGAGTTTTATGCTGATTTTGTTATAACTACAACCAGCTGGGGATGCTTGATGATAGTTAGTTCGGCTAACATTTACAGTAAAACTTAGTTTGTCGGACAATCAGACAAAATTAGATAACAGGGGCAGTCCCCTCCCTCGTTATATCCACATAAAACCAATATAAAAACTTCATGCCATCGTCACACCGTTGACATATCCACCCCCTATATTAATAAACGTCGTTTGTTTTGCAAAGCCTAGGTTAAGACTGATCTATCTCCATAGTCGGACTGACAAAGTTGCTTGCGGATTGCCCCTGAGACTATTTTTACAAAGCCTGGACCATCCCCAGTAAATCTTTATGCTCTATCAATTGGTTGTTGACTCCCCTTCCTTTAAAAAAGTCATCCACCTGCAGAATTCTTGCTATTCCATTGGTCGCCATCCAAGCAATACCATTGTCATTCCTTCTCCCCAAATTTCCCGCCGCCACGCCACCCTGATTAAAAAAATCAACCCCAATTTAGATATCTCTTTTCATATTATTGATGGTGATTTGGAAGGACACCGCAGTCGTAATGGGGTCTGGGTTAACGGAGAATCCCATTTGGAGTATGAGTTGGTCCACGGTGACGTCATCGCCCTCTCTGAAGATATTCAGATTTTTTACCAGGCTATCCCCAGTACTATTAAAGATAGTATTCCCGGCCACGGCGATCGCCAAAGGGTTACCCCGGAACTGGCGGAGCATTTTCCCCAGGAACAATGGGACGTTACCCTGATTGGCCGAGAAGAAGATCTAGCCAAACTAAGCCATGAGAAGCTAGCCAAGCTGGCCGCTTGTCTCGAATATAGTCCCTACCCCATGGTGGAAATTGACTACTTTGGTAATCTCACCTATTTAAATACTGCTACCAAAGAAAAGTTTCCTAGCCTCCAGGATGACCTGATGGCTCACCCTTTACTCAACGGCATTATTTCAGACCGGGAAGACGACCAGATTTACTACCTCCGCACCAGAGAAATACAAATAAGTGACAAGTTTTATGAACAACATATCCATTATCCCGCCGAAAGCCAGTTTATTCGTAGCTATATTTTTGACATCACCGAGCGCAAAGTAATTGAACAATCAATCCATTACCAAGCTTTCTACGATCCCTTAACTGATTTACCGAACCCCTTCCTTTTTAAGCAGGAATTAGGCAAGGTATTAAGTCGCACTGAAACCCAGAATAAAGTTATAGGGTTAGTCTTACTAGGCTTTCGAGAATTACAGTCCCTAAACGATCTGCTGGGCCACAGCGTTGCCGATGAAGTATTAAAGATTATCACTGAACGACTTTCAGCCCACATTCGGGTGGAGGATTTGCTTTGTCGTTGGCGGGGAGATACCTTCATTTTATTACTTCAATCCTGTCAAAACTTAGAGGAAATTGAAGTTTTTGTCAAACGCTTGCTTTCCATACTCAGGCGGCCCTTTTTCATTGCCAATAATCCCCTTTATCTCCAGGGTTATACCGGCATTGCCTGTTATCCCGACCATGGAGACAACGCAGAAACATTACTCAATCGAGTAGGGGTAGCTTTAAACGAAGTTAAGGACATCGGCAGTAGACAATATTGCTTCTATAACGAGTCCATGAACAGCGATCACTTGGAAAGAATTCAACTGGAGCATGCTCTCCACCAAGCCCTAGAAAAGAATGAGTTTTTGCTCTATTACCAACCCATTGTTGACGTAGAAGTGGGTCGCCTTTGTGGAGTAGAAGCTTTGATTCGTTGGCAACACCCCACCATGGGCCTAGTGCCACCAGGGATTTTTATCGGACTTTTGGAAACAACCGGTTTAATTATCCCTGTGGGGGAATGGATTATGCGCACGGCTTTCCAGCATTTCCAACAATGGGCCCCAGGGCTAGACGACAATTTTCGCATTGCTATTAATCTATCTCCCCAACAAGTTCAAGCACCGGATTTGTTGCCCACCATCATTAGAATTTTGCAGGAACTTTCCATTCCGGCCCAACGGCTAGAGCTGGAAATTACGGAAAATATTGTTATGCAAAATGTCACCGCTACCCAGAATCTTTTAAATTCCCTCCAGTCCCATGGCATTCGTCTTTCCATGGATGATTTTGGTACCGGTTATTCTTCCCTTTCCTACCTCAAAACTTTCCCCTTTAATACCCTTAAAATTGATCGTTCTTTTACTAAAGATATTCTCAATACCCCTAATGATGCGGCCATTATCCAAGCGATGTTACTGTTGGGAGATGGTTTTGATTTAAACATTATTGCCGAAGGCATTGAAACCGATTCCCAAGCCCGGCGATTGTTTGAGTTGGGATGTAGAGAAATGCAAGGATATTGGTTTAGCCATCCCCTTTCCGAAGCAGAAATTACCGAGTTTCTCCAGGCGGGGAATTTTGAGCGTTTTCGTCTTACCTAGAAGTCTTTTTCCACAAATTTAGTATAACTAAGTTCGTTAATGGTATTCCAAGTAAAAATTTGTTTACGGAATGCTTGCCACTGGTCATAAATTTCTTTGAACTGGGCATCTTTACTGGCAAACTCCGCCAACAGTTCCTGGGATGTTTTTTGGGCTACTTGCAGAATTTCTGGGGAAAAAGCTTTGAGAATAGTGCCCCCATCGAGCAATTTTTTCAGGGCGATACTGTTTAGGGTTTCATAGCGGGATAACATCAATAGATTTGCACTGCGGGCGGCTTCTTGGAAGATGACTTGGTACTCCGCTGGTAACTTTTCCCATTGGGTTTTATTAATTAATACATCCAAGGTAGGCCCTGGTTCAAACCAACCGGGATAGTAATAGTATTGGGCGGCTTTGTTCAGCCCCAATTTTTCATCGTCGTAGGGCCCCACCCATTCTGCGGCGTCAATGGTGCCCCGATCCAAAGCCAAGAATAGTTCTCCCCCTGGTATAACTTGCACATTAACCCCCAATTGGGCCATTACCTGCCCCCCTAAACCGGGAATACGCATTTTTAAACCCTGTAGATCCGCCAGGGAATTAATCGGTTGTTTAAACCACCCGGCCATCTGGGCTCCGGTGTTGCCAGCGGGAAAGTTAATGATGTTGAAATCGCTATAAACTTTTTGGGTTGCTTCGAGGCCCTCCCCCAGCATAAAGCCAGGAGTTTTGTTGCTGGGCCGTCAGACCAAAGGGCATAGTACAGGCAAAGCCCAGGGCGGGGTTTTTGCCGATGTAGTAATAACTGGCGGTGTGACCACATTCCACTGTGCCATTTTGTACTGCATCTAATACTTCCAACCCTGGCACAATTTCCCCGGCGGCGTAGGGTTCGATGCGGAATTTTCCCCCGGTCATGGTGGCGATCGCCTCACAGAGGGCCTGGGCTCCCCCAAAGAGGGTATCGAGGGATTTGGGCCAACTGGTGACCATGCGCCAACGAATATTGGGTAGCTCTCCTCCGGGAGTGGTTTGACTGTCAGAGGTAGCCCCTTGACCACAGGCAATTAAACTGGCGGCACTGCCGGCGGCGATCGCCGATTGGGAGATGATTTGGCGGCGTTTCATGGCGAATAATGGGGGAAAACTAAATGTTTAGGCAATTTTCCCACAGGTTTAGGGCGATATTGGATGACAAGTAAAATTCACAGAATTCTTGGCGATCGCCTGAACACAAACACAATACCAATATTCTTATTTGTCGGACGGATAATTGCTAAAGGTAAAGACCAATGGCAACTTGAAGGGATATTGAGTTACCGTTGTAATCTCTAAGTATAGGGGGATTTATTGATGTACGTTGATCTTAAAACCCATAATGAAACGTTATACGACAAAGACTATTATCTTTGGTTAGAACAAACCATTGAGCAATTAAAAGGCCATGATTTTAGCAACCTGGACTTAATAAACTTAATTGAGGAAATAGAAGGTTTGGGCAGAAGTGAAAAACGCTCCATTTCCAGCTATTTGATGCGACTGTGCGAGCATCTACTAAAAATAAAATATTGGCAATCGGAACGAGAGCAGGGTTATCGAGGTTGGAAAATAGAAGTACGTAATTTTCGTCTGCAAATTAAAGCTGAACTGGAAGCAAGTCCCAGTCTAAACTCTTTTTTGCAAGATGTATATGTTAAGCAATATAGAAATGCTAGAAAATTATTTCTTGATGCTAGTGATATTAGCCCAACCCTAGTCCCCGAGACCCCAGAATTTACCCTAGAGGAAATTTTGGATGAAGATTGGTTCCCCTGGCAACCGGAATAAACCGCAATAATTTAATCGTCCAGTTCCCCGAAAAATGGTGTTAAAATTTCCCCTATAGCTAGGGGTGTCTAGAGGTCTAGGCTGAGAAAAACCCTTAGAACCTGAGACTGGGTAATACCAGCGGAGGGAAGCTCACCATTCGAGGAAATTTGTATGAGAACTGCTTGGGTTGCTAAGCGTCAGGGGCACAAAAATGTTTCCCAGATGCACTATGCCCGTCAAGGGGTCATCACCGAGGAAATGGATTATGTAGCCCGACGGGAAAATTTGCCCGTGGACTTGATTAAAGATGAGGTGGCCCGGGGCCGCATGATCATCCCCGCCAACATTAACCACACCAATTTGGAACCAATGGCGATCGGTATTGCCTCCAAATGTAAGGTTAATGCCAACATCGGCGCTTCCCCCAACTCTTCCAACATTGATGAGGAAGTGGAAAAATTACTGCTATCGGTCAAGTATGGTGCCGATACCGTAATGGATCTGTCCACTGGAGGGGGGGATTTAGATGTAATTCGCACCGCCATTATTAATGCTTCCCCTGTTCCCATTGGCACTGTGCCCATTTACCAAGCTCTGGAAAGTGTCCATGGCAGTATCGAGAATCTAACCCCCGATGACTTCCTGCACATCATCGAAAAGCATGCCCAACAGGGGGTGGACTATATGACCATCCATGCGGGGTTGTTGATTGAATATTTACCTTTGGTCAAGTCCCGTATTACTGGTATCGTGTCCCGCGGCGGTGGCATTATTGCTAAATGGATGTTGCATCACCATAAGCAAAATCCCCTCTATACCCACTTCGATCAGATCATCGAAATCTTTAAAAAGTACGATGTCTCGTTCAGCTTGGGGGATTCCCTCCGTCCTGGCTGTACCCATGATGCTTCCGATGATGCTCAACTTTCGGAGCTGAAAACCCTTGGTCAGTTAACCCGACGGGCCTGGGAACATGATGTACAGGTAATGGTGGAAGGTCCCGGCCACGTCCCCATTGACCAGATTGAATTCAACGTCAAAAAACAAATGGAGGAGTGCAGTGAAGCCCCCTTCTATGTTCTTGGCCCCTTGGTAACGGACATTGCCCCCGGTTATGACCACATTACTTCCGCCATCGGAGCGGCGATCGCCGGTTGGCATGGAACTGCCATGTTGTGTTATGTCACCCCTAAAGAACACCTCGGCTTACCCAACGCCGAAGATGTCCGCAACGGTTTAATCGCCTATAAAATTGCCGCCCACGCCGCCGACATTGCCCGCCATCGTCCGGGGCCAGGGATCGGGATGACGAACTGTCCAAAGCCCGCTATAACTTCGACTGGAATCGTCAGTTTGAATTATCCCTAGATCCGGAACGGGCGAAGGAATACCACGACGAAACCCTACCGGCGGATATTTACAAAACTGCAGAATTTTGTTCCATGTGTGGGCCCAAATTCTGTCCCATGCAAACCAAAGTGGATGCGGAAATGCTGGAAGAACTAGAGGTATTTCTTGCCAAGGATAAGGAAGTAGTGGCCCAACGCTAACAACCTAAACCTAGTCTTTGATTTAATCTTGGGTGGGTTCAGTGCCCACCTTTTTGGTATCTTTTTGTATATTAATATCCTTATTTTGATTAATTGATGGGGCATAATTTTACCCAAATAAAACATCTTATTGCTTTCTTTCGGACTGTAATCCTACCGGCCCGCCCTAGCCAGGTGATTTTACAAACTGTTCTTAAATGGCAGAGGGATAATTGTCTGGACATGGGGGCATCCCTGGCGTACTATGCCCTGTTTTCCCTGTTTCCCATTTGCTTGGTTATTCTTAGCATTGTCGGTAGATTGCTGGGGCCAGAATCTGATTACTATACCCAACTGACTGATTTGGCCCAAAATGTTTTGCCAGGTCAAAGTCTGAAACTTTTTAAGCAAGCGTTAACCAACCTCAGTGAAAGTAGTTTTAGTGCAGGGATTATTGGCTTCGGCATTTTGATTCTTACTGCCAGCCGCATTTTCGATGCTTTAAATCAGAATGTCAATAAAATTTGGTCATCGGTTCACAAACGTCCAGAAGTTAACGGCGTTAAGGCCCATGCTTTCACTTTCATCCGGAATAAAATTTTTGCTTTTCTTTTAATGCTTAGCACTGTGGTGGTGTTTTTGCTTTCCATGTTTGCCAATTTAGCTAGTAGGATTGCCATCACGATTCTGGAGGATTTTGAACAGACTATTACCTGGATCAGCATTGATAAACTGGCACTGATTACTGCTCTACAAACAGGTATTTCCTATTTTTTGATTACCAGTGTCATCCTCACTCTGTTTAAAGTCTTACCGCCAGTTCGTCTGCGATGGTGGGATATTTTTCCGGGGGCTTTAATAACAGCGGCGGCGATGATGGGGCTACAAAATGCGGTGGGCAATGGAATTATCCGCATCGGAGAAAATCTCCAAGCCTATGGGGTGGTCGGCAATGTGATGGTGTTATTGCTATGGATATATTTGATTTTTCAAGTGTTTTTTATTGGTTGTGAATTCACCTTTGTTTTTACCTACATATTTGGCAGTCGTCGCCAAGAAGAAAGACCGTTTTGAATTCTATGATTTACAGCAAATTCCTAGAGTTTGCTGATTTGTCTCTACCGCTAGGGACAATGTGCTAGTTTTTAGAAGACAGGTTTAGTTTTTTCGATTGTTGATTTTGCTAGAGTTCCGGAGTCGCCATGACCTCAACCACCCGAGAGATTGAAGCCCTTGCCGCTGAGATTGGAGAACAAATTGCCATTGATGTAGCCAAGTGGAACCTATTTTTAGCGGAAGCCCATTTGCACATTCCCCTGGCGGAGAGGGTTGCCCCCCTGCTAGAAAAGGACGAATTGAGTAAAGGCACAGTGGAAGCGGCGTTGAAGGAACTTTCCGTGGCGATCGGGGGCGGAAAAGTAAAGCTCTCTTTGTTGGATGCCCTCCCCAGTACCATGGTTGATCGCCTGCTAATCCTGTTGGAAGATTACCAAAGTAAGAATTTTTAGCCATGGCCACCACGTCGTTAAATGTCCCCCATGCCCCCACGGAACTAAGACCTAGTTTTGTCATTCCCCTGGCCATACTCTTTGGGGCCATTCCCATTGTCTTTTTGCAAATGTGGGTCGGGTTGGCGATCGCCGTTTTTGGCTGTTTCCTCATGGTGCAGGCCGCCATCATCAAACTGAGCTTTACCGCCACAGCGTTGGATGTTTATCGGACGGGGAAACTGATCCGGTCTTTTCCCTATAGTGAATGGCAAAACTGGCGTATTTTTTGGGAACCCATTCCCATTTTGTTCTATTTTAAAGAGGTCAAGAGCATCCATTTCTTGCCGATTATCTTTGACCCGGTGACCCTCAAGGCCTGCCTTGAACACCATTGTCCCCTCCAGTCCCCCCCTACGGAATGACCTCAGAATTGCCCCCCAATTTTCCTGAAGAATCCCCCTCTGAACCCTTGGAAATAACCGCAGATATTGTGACCGATGGTGGATCCGATGGTTTAGGCAGTGGAGAAAATAGCGCCCAAGTCCAACCAGTGGTGGAAGTCCTTGACACTGGGGAAGATTTACCTCCGGTCACTGAAATGGCGGTCACGGCGGAAAAGGTAGTCGGGGAAACTGTGGCTGACGCCGAAACTTCTGCCGCCCTTCCCAACTCTGGGGGAGAACAGCAAGAATTAGAATTGACTTCCCTCCTGGCCCAAAAACAGCAATTGCAACGGGAAATTGCCGCCCTGGAACAGGAAAAGTCCCAATGGTATGGGCAACAGTTCCGGCAGTTGCAGGGGGAAATGCAGAAATTGGTTCGGGACGGCACCAAGGAATTAGCCCAGAAGAAAGCTTCCCTGGAAAAGGAAATTGAAAAGTTAGAACGTCGCCAAGAACGGGTTCAGCAGGAGATGCGGACTACCTTTGCGGGGGCTTCCCAGGAGTTGGCCATCCGGGTACAGGGCTTTAAGGATTACTTGGTGGGCAGTTTACAGGATTTGGTTTCCGCCGCTGATCAGTTGGAATTGGGGGTTGGAGATAGTTGGGAGTCCTCTTCTACCCATGGGGATTCCATCATTGAGAACGCCGATACGGCCCCGGTGGTGGCGTTTTCTGACCAGGGCTTTAGTTCCCAAAAACGGCAAATCCAAAATTTATTAGACCAGTACCGCACTCGCCCGGATTACTATGGCCCTCCCTGGCAACTGCGTCGTACCTTTGAACCGATTCACGCAGAAAAAATAGAAAGTTGGTTTTTTAACCTCGGTGGCCGGGGGGCCATTCCCAGTTTGGACAGTCGGCTTCAGAATATTTTGGTGGGTTCCGCGGCGATCGCCATTTTGAATCAGCTCTATGGTGATAAAAGTCGGGCTTTAATTTTAGCCGCTACCCCGGAAAGGCTGGGGGAATGGCGACGGGGTTTGCAGGATTGTTTGGGTATTTCCCGCAGTGACTTTGGCCCCGATCGGGGGGTGGTACTATTTGAGTCCCCCGGTGCCTTGATCCAGCGGGCGGAAAGGCTCATCGGCGATCGCCAAATGCCCCTAGTTTTAATTGACGAAACAGAGGAACAGATAGATTTGGCCATGTTGCAATTTCCCCTATTGCTAGCTTTTGCCCCCAACTATCAATCTGGCTCCAGTAGTTACTTTTCCTGAAATTTTTCCTAACCTTAAATAAAAACCATGGGTGACTTTCTTTCCAACGTTTCACGCTATCCCCGTTATCTGATCAGTTTCACGCTGGGCATCTTTTTCTCCTTCTTTTCCTGGTTACAACCCCTACTGAAAAATCCCCTGGGGGCGATCGCCTTAATTGGCCTATTGGTGAGCGGTTTTATTTTTCTCTACTTCACCCTGCGGGCTATGTTAGGATTGACCGGGGTGTAGGGCTGGTTTCGGTTTGCTCAATGCTCTTCCCATAAGTTTTTTTGTTGCCGAGGATAAAATCTATGGCCACCAGTCGTCGAGTTTCCCGGGTTTCATCCCTGATCAAGCGGGAAGTCAGTCAAATGCTTCTCAGTGACATTAAAGATGACCGGGTGGGCACAGGGCTAGTCAGCGTTACAGAAGTAGAAGTTTCCGGGGATTTACAGCACGCTAAAATTTTTGTCAGCATTTACGGTTCCCCCGAAGCCAAAGCCGAAACCATGGCCGGTCTTCATTCTGCGGCCCCCTTTGTGCGGCGGGAACTAGGTCAACGGATGCGTTTACGCCGTACCCCAGAGGTTTCCTTCCTAGAAGACCGATCCCTAGAACGGGGTGACAAAATCCTTAACTTGCTCAATAGCTTACCCCCGAAGATTGCCGAAGACGATTTGGACGATAGCGATACCGCTGTCACCGTAGAAAATTAAGCACAAAGGTTTTAAGCCATGCCAAAATACATCCTTTGGGGCAGCTATTGCGACAATGTCGAAGAAAAAAGAGCCCCCTATCGCCAGGCCCATTTAGAAGGACTAAAAGCCCAGAAGGCCAGTGGTGTTTTAGTCACCATTGGCCCTACTAAGGATTTGAGTCAAGTATTTGGTATTTACGATGCCCCAGACCAAACCACTGTGGAGAAATTAGTGGAGGGGGATCCCTATTGGCAAAACGGCATCTGGACAGAATATCAAGTCAAGGAATGGATCCAGGCTTTATAACACACCCTAAAGGCTAGTCAGCCAACCAATTACGCCGTGGCCGGTCACAACTTCCATGATTAGTAGGGAGACAAAACCGATCATGGCGAAGCGGCCATTCATTTTTTCTGCGTACTTAGTCCAGCCGGCTTGCACTGAAGAATCAACATAGACCTGGGGTTCAACGGCGAAGTTGTTGAGACGGTTGTCTTGATCCAGACGGAAACCACGGGTTGTCATAATTGGATTACTCCTAGCGAAAACTTATGTTAACTATTGTAACACTTATTTAAGAAAAGTAACAATGCAGCTTCCTTGCCCTTCCCTTGACCCTGAGGCGATCGCCGATCACCTGCTGGCAACAATTCTGGAATTTCAGGATTTACATCACATCTATGATTTGGTGGTGGACGGTTTACAAAAGGGCTTGGGGGTGGATCGGGTGGTTTTAGTGCAAAATACCAACACCAAAGGGTTACACCGCAGAAGTCGTATTGTGGCCCAGGCCACCGCCCTGGGGATTCCAGCCTTGCGGGAGGTGGATGCGGAGGCCGATTCCAGTTGGTTTCCCCTCCTGGAAAAGTTGCCCAATGAGGGGCTCTGGACCCTGGGGGAAAAGCAAGAAGATGTTGAAGAACTGAATCCTGTGCAGGAGGAGTTTTGCCGGGTATTGGAGCTAAAGAGTTTGTTGCACCTGACCATTTCCCTAGGGCAACGCCATTGGGGCATTCTCAGTTTGCAACATGTAACGGAGCCCCGCCCCTGGAAGATCGAGGATCAAAGATTTGCCCAACGCATGGTCAATTTACTTTGTTTCGGGCTTACTAAAAAGGAACTCTGGATCCATTGCCACAATCAAAAGGCTTCCCTGCAAACCATTGTTGCCCAGAGTCAAATCCAAAAGGAAACCTATATTAAATCAGCCCAACGGGAACGGGCCATCTCCGATGTCATTGATAAAATTCGTCTGACGCTGGATCTTGGGTCGCTTTTTCAAACCACTGTGACGGAGGTGGTTAAACTTCTCAATGGCGATCGGGTGGTAATTATCAAAATTGGTCAGGATAAAAAACCCTGCTGGGGAGAAATTCAAGCGGTAGCCCACCGGGAGGAAAAAGCAGACAAGGAGAAATTATATCCTTTGCTTCCCCAGGAAAAATTTCCCCTGTCGCCGGAATGGATTGCCCATTTTGAGAAGGGCTTAATCTTGGCCATGGATGATACCCAGGAAGATACTCCAGATTTTGGTGGCCCCCTGCTCGGGTTACCCCGCTCCAATTTGGTGGTGCCCCTATTTTCTGGCGATCGCCTTTGGGGGGTGTTGTCGGTACACCAATATGAGTATGCCCGGGTCTGGGAAAGTTCGGAAATTGAATTTGCCCTAAAAATTGCAGTCAATTTGGGGGTAGCCCTGCAACAGTCCCAATTGTTGGAGGAGTCCCAACGGCGATCGGCGGCCCTGCAACGGGCTTTGGGGGAAGTGCAAGTCCAAAAAGATTACTTGGCTCGCATTGCGGAGGAAGAACGGGCCTTGACTAGGGTAATTGAGGGGATTCGACAAACCTTGGAGCTAAAAACCATTTTCCGGGCCACCACCGATGAAGTCCGCCACTTACTTAGTTGTGACCGGGTTTTGGTGTATCGCTTCAATGCCGATTGGAGCGGGGAATTTATCCATGAGTCCGTGGCCATGATGCGGCCCCCCATGCTAGATAACCAGACCAAAACCATTCTTTGGCAGGATAGTTTTCTCCAGGAAACCCAGGGGGGACGCTACCGTCGGCACGAAAGTTTAGCGGTGGAGGATGTGGAAGCGGCCGGTTTTAGCGATTGCCATTTGGAAAATTTGCGCCATTTTGAAATTCGAGCCTTTCTAACGGTGCCGGTGTTTGTGGGGGAACAGCTCTGGGGTCTATTGGGGGCCTACCAAAATGGTGCCCCCAGGCGTTGGCAATCCAGGGAAACCCATCTGCTCCATCAAATTGCGGATCAGTTGGGGGTGGCGGTTTATCAAGCCCAGCTTTTGGCCCGTTTCCAGGAACAATCTACAACCATGGAAAATACCCTGGCGGATCTAACGGCGATCGTCAACAACTTAGCCGATGGCTTGTTGGTTACGGATATTTTTGGCCGGATTACCCGCTATAACCCGGCCCTGTTGGCCATGTTTGACCTGGAAGGCCTGGAGCTCCGGGGAACCAAGGTGGACTCCCATTTTCCTGCTACGTTGAATAAACTTTTAGCGAAGTCGGAAAGAGAGGAGAAAAAAATTATTACCGCTGATGTGGAATTAAGTCAGGGCAGACAGGGGCAAGCTTTAGTAACTAGCATTACCACTGGGCTGAATGGCCAGGAAAAGCCCCAATGTTTAGGGTCGGTAATTATGATTCGGGATGTTACCCGTGAGCGGGAAGTGGAACGGATGAAAACGGACTTTTTGGCTACGGTGTCCCACGAGTTGCGTACTCCCCTAACGTCGGTGTTGGGCTTTGCTACGGTTATTCAAGATAAGTTGGCAAGGGTAATTTTTCCTGAGTTGGAAACCCCCCGTCCTCGGGTAGTCAAAGCCATGGATCAAGCGTTGCGTAATCTGGCCATTATTGAGTCGGAGGCCGATCGCCTCACAAACTTAATTAACGATGTGTTAGACATTGCCAAGATGGAAGCAGGGCAGGAAGTGTGGGCCCGGCAAACCTGTGAGATACAGGGCATTGTCCAACGGGCGATCGCCGCCATTACTCCCCAGGCCCAAGCGAAGGCAATTCGTTTAACTACCGCCATTGAGCCGGACTTACCGAACTTTGTTGGGGACGAAAACCGCATTCTGCAGGTGGTGTTGAACTTACTTTCCAATGCGATCAAGTTCACCGATGCTGGCTTAATTACGGTTCAAGCCCAGCGTCACCAAAACCTTTTGCAAGTGGCCATCATCGACAACGGCCCTGGTATTCAGTTGGCAGACCAAGCCAAAATATTCGAGCCATTTCAACAGGGGGGAGACATTCTCACCAATAAACCCCAGGGCACCGGGCTAGGATTACCCATTTGCAAAAAAATCGTTGAGCACCACGGCGGCACCATTGGTGTCACCAGCCAACCCGGTCAGGGTAGTACCTTCTATTTTTCCCTGCCCATTATGGCCCCCCTCGTAGAAATCACCACCTAAAACCAATTTCCAAAACGGCGATCGCCTACCTTTGAGGTATGGTGATTATGGTAATTTAGCGAGTCTTTCTAGACCCGGACTCCCCATTCCGTCGGCTTTCCCTATGCAAGATTTTGGCGCAGTATTCCATAACCAAGTCCTGATCATTTCCCTGGCGGCTTGTTTCCTGGCCCAGGCCATTAAGGCGATCGTTGAAATTATCCGCAGTGGCAAAATTAATTTCCGTTTCCTAGTTTCCACCGGAGGGATGCCCAGTTCCCATTCCGCCCTAGTGGGGGCCCTGGCCACCGGAGTTGGCCTACAAAAGGGCTGGGGTAGTAGTGAATTTGCCATCGCCTGCTTGTTTGCGGTTATTGTTATGTATGATGCCGCCGGGGTGAGACAGGCCGCCGGAAAACAGGCCCGCATCCTCAACCAATTAATTGACCAACTATTCCAAGAAGACCAAAGTCTGACCGAGGAAAAACTGAAGGAATTACTAGGGCACACCCCCGTACAGGTTTTTGCTGGTTTAGCCCTGGGTATTGCCATTGCATTCCTTACTGTCCCAGTTCAATAAAGGGTAGTAGAAAATTATGGAAATTCTTCTATTTTTAGCCTCTATATTAATCCTTTGGTTTGTACTAACCTGGTTTTTAAAGGTGACTGCGACAACCATGAAAAATGGGCTAATTATCATCGCTATTTTAGCGGTACTGTATATTTTCTTTAAAATTACACCGGCGGAAATTTGGGAACAAATACAGCAGATTTTCCAGGGTAAAAAATAGTCATGTACTGCTGGAATTTTGTTGTAAGTTAATTTAAATTTAGTTAAAAAATTATCAAATCGATTTTTTTCAAGTTGATCAAAAATTTCTAATTCCCCATGCCATCACCACTATTCTTGCCAAAGGGAGGGCGATAGTTGAGTTGGAAATACAGGCCATCATTTTGCCAATTGTCTGTTAAATTATCCAATTTCACCACGGGAATACCATAGTCAAATCTCAGGCTTAAGCCCGTCATACCAAGAATATCCCGCCAGATAATACCCAAACCGGGGCCACTAACACTGAATTGGGCGGCAGTTGAGTAGGATTACCCGCACTATTCCACACCGCCCCAAAATCCACAAAGGGGGCCAGTTCAAAGACAGAATTATTATCCCCATCCCTGGCGAGGGTAATGCGATTTTCCACCGAGAACCGGATGCCATTATCAGCGGAGCGGGCATTTTGCCGATAACCCCTAATTGATTGTCCCCCACCAATTATGAAAAGATAATCCGGTAACAAACTGTCGGGGGTAAGTTGCAGATCAGTTTGCAAAATCAGTAAATTATCCCTTCCCAGTCTTTGTAAACGTTGGGCTTGGCCTAGCCAGCTAAAAAATTCTCCACTGGGCAGGGGACTGGGATTGGTGGTGGCATCAAATAGCCCTGTGCCAAGGTTCATTTGGGAGCGAAAGAACCACAGACCAGTTTCGTCCCGTAGGCTATAGTCCTGGCCAAATTGGAAAACACTGGTACGACTAACGCTGGCTAAATCCGGGCGGTTTAACCCCAACGTTCGTCCGTCTTGATAACGAAATCCTACGCTTAGGGCGAATTCTTCCCGGAGGGATTTCCAGATGGGCTGGCGATAACTAATTTCATAGAGAGGGTTAGTACCGGTGATGTTAAAAACGTCGAAGGGGGATTGGGTGATTCTGGTCCAGGTGGGAACAATGCGGATCTGAAGGGTGCCATCGGTGGGATTGAGGGGCACTCGATAGTTGAAATCAAGGATGTCGAGGCCGCCGGTGGTGGAAACGTAGTAACTGCCCGTCAGTTGATCCCCCAGGCCGGTGACATTTTTATAGTCTAAGGTTATACTTCCCCGTTCACTACCGAGGCTAATGGGGGAGTAGTTGTCAAAACTTAAGTTGGCACTAAAGGGATAGGCCTCAGTAACGGTGACGGAAAGGTCACTCAGTCCGACCCTGCCGGTGGGCAATAGGCTAGCTCCCACTTTCTCCAGCATGGGATTAATTTGCAGGAGTCGCAGATTTTCTTCAATTTTGCCAATGTTAAGGGGAGTACCCAAGCCCAGCACTAGGCGATCGCAGATATAAGCAGGGCGGAGCCGACCCCTTCCCTGGAGTTGGATGGACTGTAACTGCCCCTCCACCACAAGAATGGGTTGTTGCAACAGGTTGCCGCCGTCATTTTCGTTGGATTCCAGAGGTTGGGCGATCGCCTGGGAAGTTATGTAACCACCATTGATGTAACGCTGGGTGATGTCCTGGATTAAACCCTGGTATAAAACTTCAAATTCTGCCGTCGTAAAATCCTCGGCGATCGCCAGAGGAGTGCTAGTACTAGGGGGGGCAGTTTGCCAAGGCTGTAAACTCGGCAGAGTCAACAATTCAGCGGCGGAAAATGCCGTCATACCCACCAAATTTACAGTTAGGGTATTACCGTCCACCTGCACCTGTAAAAAGGGGATGGCTTGGGACATTTTTACTTCAGGGCTAGTAAAAGCACAGGTTTCCCGTGATTTATCGGGGGAAGCATCTGGCGTTTCCGTTCCCAAATCTAAAGATGGGGGAGTGGCCGGAATCTCCACATCATCTTCCGGCGGAAGGGGTTGTAAAGGAGGCGTGGGTACCTGTCCCTGAGCCCAGAGAAATGCACCATTTTCAGCCTCACTTTGTCTAGATTCGTTGCCATCAACGGCCATCTCGGAGACAGCCATCACTCCTTGCGGCCAAGGCTGATTTTGGGCAAGAACCCTCTCCACAATCAACCAAGGAAGGGATAAAGATAGGGCTAAATATAGGGCAGAATGGAGATTTATCATGGCCCTGGCCGATTCTAGTAGTTATGTGGACTCGAAGCTAAGAAGTTAATATATCGACAATTAAACAAAATGCCTCGCTAGCTTTAATGGCTCAACGGGAAAAATTGTCAATCAGACTTTAGCAGGAGTCTTAACTTTTGTCAGCCACCGGGAATCTCGATTAAGGATTAATCTTCATTCATGTCATCGTTGCTGTCATCGTTATAAAGATTGTCGTCTCCGTCCATTAACTCAGCAATATCCACATCTTCGTCACTTACATTACTGGTGGTGCCTTCTTCAATGTCCCGATAAATTAGACGATTATTGCTCTCCAGCCAATCAATCAGAGATTCTTCACGGGTAACAGGCAAAACTGCCGCTGGTTCGTAACGGGGTTCTCGACGTAGGGAGGGGTTGTACATAGCGCTCAATATTGTTTGGCAATCCATCATCTTAACAAAATACGGCGTGGGAAAATCATCTAAAACTTCTCGCAAAGCGGCACTGCACCGAAACTTAGGATTTTTCAACAAGCCTCTCAAGAAGAGTCGATAAGCCCATTAATTCCCACCAGTATCTTCACACAAGCCCTTTTTCTTGGTGAAGGGTTATGGAATTATTGCCATGGCTAAATCAACAAAAAATTGATTCACAGTTTACCAGTTCAAAAAATTTGTTTTTGATGATTGCCTAGGGCATGGTCAAATTTGTCAAATGTTGAATTATTTCTGCCAGAAGTTTAGAAGATTCTTAGCTATTGTCATCCATCAATTCAAACGATATTCGCTTGGTGTTCGCGAAAAGAAGCCCCGATCGCCATTGGTAACTTTGTTGATTACCGTCAGACCATCGGGGACAGAAAAAACTATTAATTTGGGAAAAGTTAGGAAGCTAGCAATTAACCACGCATTTTTTGGGCCCAAACCTTGGTAGGTAAACCCCAGATATAGATAAAGCCCTCCGCTGCTTTGTGGTCAAATTGGTCTTCCATGCCATAGGTGGCCAATTCGGCATCGTAGATGGAGTAATCGGATTTGCGGCCGGCAACGTTGGCATTACCTTTAAAAAATTTCATCCGTACCATTCCCGTAACCCGTTCCTGGGTTTTGAGAATGAAGGCATCCAGGGCTTCCTTAAGGGGGCTGTACCATAGACCTCGGTAGATAAGCTGGCTATAGATTTCTTCGACGGTGTTTTTGTAGTGGGTAACATCGGCGGTTTGGGTCAGACTTTCCAAATCCCGGTGGGCATCAATTAAAACCAAAAGGGCCGGAGCTTCGTAAATTTCCCGGGATTTAATACCGACCACCCGATTTTCCACCATGTCTAGGCGGCCTACCCCATGTTTCCCGGCCACTTCATTTAAACGTTCCACCAAAGTGACAGGGTCAAGGATTACCCCGTTCAAACTTACGGGAATGCCCTTTTCAAAACCGATGTCCACATATTCCGGTTCGTTCGGGGTGTCGGCGATCGCCGCTGTCATCAGATAAACTTCTTCGGTGGGCTCGGTCATCGGGTCTTCCAGGGGCCCCGCCTCGATACTGCGGCCGAGGATATTGCGGTCAATGCTGTAGGGGGAAGACTTTTTAACGGGGGACTCCACTCCAAACCTTTCACCGTAGGCAATGGTTTCCTCCCGACTCATTTTCCATTCCCGAGCTGGGGCAAGAACCTTAATCTCAGGATTGAGAGCCATGATACTAATATCGAACCGTACTTGGTCATTCCCCTTGCCGGTACAACCATGGGCCACCGCATCGGCACCATATTTTTCCGCCGCCTCCACCAACATTTTGGCGATTAAGGGGCGGGCTAGAGCTGTGGAGAGGGGATAACGGTTTTCATAGAGGGCATTGGCTTGGATGGAGCGGAAAGCATATTCCTTAACAAATTCTTCTTTGCCATCAATCACCAGAGATTCCACCGCACCACATCGCAGAGCTTTTTCCTGGATGGGTCCTAGTTCATCCCCTTGGCCCAAATCCGCCGCTAGGGTGATGACTTCTTCTACCCCCCATTCATTCATTAGATAAGGAATACAAACTGATGTATCTACCCCACCGGAATAGGCGAGAACGACTTTTTTGGCGCGACCCATACTGCTTTTACCTGAAGAACTGATCAATGGCACATTCTAGCAGTAATGCCCCCGTCAAAATTGTTTGTTTTGACACTACCCTGTTCCTTTCCCTAGGTTATCTTCGCCAGTTTTAACCGTGGCTCAAAACCACCCGGTAATGGACATCTCCCTTTTCTAAATGGGCGATCGCCTCGTTGACCTGGGCAAAGCTAAATTTTTCGATGACGGGTTTAATGTTGTGGCGCACCGCAAATTCCAACATGGTGGCAATGGTGGCCGGACTGCCCACAGGGGAAGCACTAACGGAACGTTGCCCCATCAGTAGGGGAAAAAGGTTTAAATCTAATGGTTCTAAAACTACCCCAACAAAGTGAATCCGACCCTGGGGTGCAAGGGTGCTGACATATAAATTCCAGTCCAGCTTTAGGTTAACGGTGGAAATAATATAGTCAAATTTCCCCTCCGCCGAGGCGATCGCCTCTGGATCCCTAGAATTAAGAACGTAATGGGCCCCTAAATCCAAAGCCTCTTTTTGCTTACTTTCGCTGGAGGTAAAAGCGGTAACTTCACAACCCCAGGCCCGCAGAAATTGCAATGCCAGGTGTCCCAAGCCACCAATGCCGATGACCGCTACTTTTGCCGTGGGTTTTAATTCAAGCTCAAACATGGGGCTAAATACGGTGATACCACCACAAAACAGAGGCCCAGCGCTTTCGAGATCTATTCCTGCCGGTAACTTGATCACACTCACCCCCTTAGCCCTTACCCGATCGCCAAAACCGCCATGGTGAGCCACAATGGTTGATTCCGCTGTGCCGCAAAGATTATGGTGCCCCCCCAAACAAGAGCTACAGGTCATACAGTAGCCAGAGTGCCAACCTAGTCCCACCGTATCCCCCACCTGCACATGGGTTATCTGTTCACCGATCGCCGCCACTGTGCCCACCACTTCATGACCAGGGACAAGGGGGTAACTGGATACTCCCCATTCGTTATTGATCATGGATAAATCACTGTGGCAAATGCCGCAATATTGCACCTCGATTTCCACTTCATTCGGCGCTAAGGCACCGGGGTCATATTCAAAAGGTTGCAGTTTTCCTTTAGGTTCCAGGGCGGCGTAGGCTTTAATCATGGGAGTTAGTGTGATGACATTGGGATCAGTCTAACGTTGAAAGTGTTTGAGAAGTGGCGTTGCCAGCAAAGAATGCCCCCACTAAACTTCCGGCAATAATGGGGGACTGGTATCTGATTTCCCTCGCAACTTGGAAGGTCAGGGGGCGTTTTAAAACACACTCTTATTCCGTAAGAATTAGTGGCTCATTAGTTTTAATAACTGCTATTAACCATTAACTTCACTGATCGCAACGGGAATCTTGACGGGATCGAAAATCGGCGATCGCCATATCCAAGCCCTCATCCAAAGGAATAGTGGGTTCCCAGTCTAAATATGTTTTTGCCAGGGTAATATCGGGTTGCCGTTGTTTGGGGTCATCCTGTGGCAGGGGTTTGTAAATCAACTCAGCATCGGGATTAATGCGCTGTTGGATCTTTTCTGCCAATTCCAAAATGGTATATTCCCCCGGATTACCCAAATTAATCGGCCCAGTATGATCCCCATTCATCAAACGTATCAAACCTTCCACCAGGTCAGACACATAGCAAAAACTACGGGTCTGGGAACCATCACCAAACACCGTTAGGGGTTTACCCTGGAGAGCTTGGACAATGAAATTACTGACCACCCGACCATCGTTTTCCAACATACGTGGTCCAAAAGTGTTGAAGATGCGTGCTACCCGTATATCCACTTTGTGCTCACGATAGTATTCAAAGGCAAGGGTTTCCGCCACCCGCTTCCCTTCGTCATAACAGGCCCGGGGCCAATCGTATTAACATTGCCTCGATAACTTTCCGGCTGGGGATGCACATCGGGATCGCCATAAACCTCCGAAGTGGAAGCGAGCAAGAATCTAGCCCCTACCCGTTTGGCCAAACCCAACATATAGAGGGTTCCCATCACATTGGTTTTGATGGTTTTGACGGGGTTAAATTGGTAATGCACCGGGGACGCAGGACAGGCCAGGTGATAAACCTGGTCAACTTCGAGACGGATAGGTTCGGTTACGTCGTGGCGGATCAGTTCAAAATTGGGATTGTCTAACCATTTGACAATGTTGGGTTTGGTGCCGGTGTAGAAATTGTCTAAGCAGAGGACTTCGTGGCCCTGGGCCATGAGGCGGTCTATGAGATGGGAGCCAATGAAGCCCGCTCCCCCCGTTACCAAAATCCGCATTTTTCCCCCGGCTTGTTTAGATTGTTAGTCTGAGTCGTTTTGATATCCGTGAGTTTACCCCATTTTCAAAGCTCCGATCCAGACAAACGCCGACTAGCCATGGACTATAACCAGGGCAATTAGCAACAATTTTCCATTGAATCGAATTTGTCGGCACATCCCACCTTCTATCCCAGACTTTCAGTCAAGTAATGTTAAGATTGGCCAGAAAAAATAAGATTTCCTGAGTAATTCTGCTTACTTTTTCCCTCGGCCATGGATGGCGATCGCCTAGATTTCTGTGACGACCTGGCTTTACCTCCCGTTTACCCCAGATGAATAATACCTTTAACATCCCCGTTGCCCGCTATTTTCAATCTGGCATCCAACGTTTTCCTCTCCAGTTTTGGGCGATTTTTCTGATCTTGATGTCGGGGGGTATAGGTATAGCTTCCACCAATTGGCTATTTGCCCTACCGAAAAGTCCCCAATGTTCCCGGGTGTTTTGCCGGCGGCCTCCGCCTCTATGCGGATTTATTGTGCCCAGTTGTCGGCGGATGAAAAAACCGTCGATGGCCTATTACGTTCCATTAATCTCTTGGCGGCCTTACCCAAAGACCATCCCCTGGGGGAGGAAGTGAACCGTAATATTGAAACCTGGGCTTCGGAATTACTTGATTTAGCTGAAGATTATTTCCAAGAAGGGCAACTCGAAGCGGCGATCGCCGCCGCCCAAAAGATTCCTGACCATGTGCAGGCCTATGACCTGGTGGAGGAAAGGATTGCGGCCTGGCAAGAGTTGTGGGGACGGGGGGAGAGTATTTATGAAGAAGTGGAGGGGGATCTACGCAAATCCCGCTGGAACAGTGCTTTCCGCAATGCCGTACGTCTGCTGAATCTGGAAAATAAGTTTTGGGCCACCACCAAATATGACCAGGCCATGCGTAATATCCAGATTGCCCAGGAGCAAAGTAGTCAACTGGATAATGCCTACCGTATCCTCAACCGGGGGGGCATTGATAACTGGTTAAAAGCCATTGAAGATGCGGCCAAGATTCCCAAGGACAGCTACGCCTACGAAGAAGCCCAAAATCTTATTACCAAGGCGGTGGATAAACTGACCGGCAGAATCAACGCCATGGTGGAAAAACGGGATTGGCAAACCCTCGGCAACACCCTCGACCGTTTACCCGGCGATCGTTTTCCAGAGGGAGAGTTAAATAATTGGCAAATTTTAGCCACAGCGGGGATAGAGTCCCAAACCGGCACGGTGGAAGGTTTAGGTTTGGCCATCAACACGGTGGAAAAATTGACCGATACTTCCAGTCCTTACTATGATTTGGCCCAGGAATTGGTTAAGGGTTGGCGTCGGGAAGAAACCGCCCTACAACAGTTGGCCAAGGCCCGCAACACGGCGGAAATTGGTACCATTAGCGCCCTTAATGAGGCGATCGCCCAGGCCAAGTTAGTGCCCAAGGAAAATCCCCGCTACCGGGAAGCCTCCCGGGACATTGCCAGTTGGACAAAGCAAGTACAGATCGATGAAGATCGTCCCATTCTTAGCCAGGCTAGACAGTTGGCCAATGCCGGTAATTTGGAACAGGCCATTCAACAGGCGGGACGCATTACCTCCGACCGGGCATTATATTCCGAAGCAAACCAAAGTGTTCGGCAATGGGAAGCCACCATTCAACGGAGGGCCGACCAACCCATCCTTGACCAGGCGATCGCCTTAGGTAATGCCCAGAATTACGAAGCCGCCATTAGCACCGCCCGTCAAATCTCCAGGAATAGGGCCCTGTCCGGGGAAGCCCGTACCTATATCAGTCGCTGGCAAGGGGAAATTAATGCCCAGAGTAATCTCAAGCAGGCCCAGACCCTGGCCGCTGCCCGCACGGTGGATTCCCTTGCCCAAGCCCTCCAATTAATTCGTCAAGTTCCCCGTAGTACCGATGCCGGCTCCCAACGGGCCCAGTTAATCAATACCTGGGGCTACCAAATCCTATCCTTAGCCCAGGGCCAGGCCCGGAATGGAAATTATAGCCAAGCCATCCGTTCCCTCCGGCAAATTCCTTCCGAAAGTGCCGCCCACACCAATGCCCAGGGCCTGATCCAGGAATGGCAAAGCTACGGGCAACCGCCCACCACTTCCCCCAGCCCCGTTTCGGTAACGGCTCCCCCCGCGCCCCCGGCCCCCAGAATTGATGCTCCCCTTCCCGCAGAACCGGAGTTACCTCCCCTGGGAACATCGGGAAATGAATAACGGAACAAAGGTGATGTGATATTTTGGTAAAGCTCTGCCACCGCCCCCCTGGGTTGGCACCCTATCACCCTGAAAAATTTAACTATGGTTGAGCTTGCGCCTTCCCCCGAAGCCATTACTGCGGCCCTGGAAACTCCCCCGGATATTAGTTTTGTCCTGCCGGATCCCGAGGACGAGGAGATCCAGGAGTATGAATTTCAGAAACAATTGGACGATTTTTGGCAACTGTGCGAACGGTTTGACCTGCAAACGGAAATTTGGCGGGGACGCATTCTCCGGGCTATTCGGGATCGGGAAAAAATCGGTGGCGATGGCCGGGGTACGGGGTTTCTCAATTGGCTCAAGCAACGGGAAATTTCCAAAACCCAAGCCTACTCTTTAATTCAATTAGCCAACAGTGCCGATACCCTCATTGCAGAAGGACAACTGGATCCCAGTTCCATCAACAATTTTAGTAAGCGGGCCTTTGTGGAAACGGCTAAGTCCGCCCCGGAAGTGCAAAAGTTAATCAGTGATGCGGCCCATAGCGGCGATCGTATTACCCGCCGGGAAGTTAAACAACTATCCGATGAATGGACAGCCATGAGTTCGGAACTATTGCCCGATGTACTCAAGGAAAAAGCCACGGACGGTACGGTACCCAGCCGCCATTTAGCTCCTTTGGTTAAGGAATTGGAAAAAGTCCCCGCCGGTCATTTGGAAGCTCTGCAAAAAGAGGCCATTGAGACCCCCGATGTGGATACGGTTAAATATTTGACTACGTCGGCCAGGAATTTGTCTAAATATTTAGATGCGGCGGCCAAGGTACAAACCCTGAAGGCTTTTCCCTTGGATATGGAATTGGCCCTGGAGGAGGCTCTGCGGTTAGATTGTCTCAACACCGCGGCGGATTTACTCAAACAGGCAACCCAGTTGGAACAGTGCGTGGGTAAGCTTTTTACCACTTGGAAACGGTTAGGTACCCTGTCCGATCGCCTTTATGTGGACACCGGAGCTAGCACCCCCAATTTACGTTCTTTGTTAACGGCGATCGAAGGGTTAACCCAGGAAATCATCGAAGTGCCCTTGGATGAAGAAGGACAAAATACCGTGCGGCTAAAAATTATTTGTTCAGACGATCCAGCAACCACAGGGATGACAACAAACCAGTGAAGTGGGCAATGATGGTGTTGATATTGGCCTGAATAGCAAGGAGGTCAGTGGATTGAACAAAACGATTGGGGTCGGCGGCGGAGGCAAAGGTTCCCGGTGGTACGCTCAGGGCTTTTCCCAGCACAATGCCACTCATGGCTGCTCCCCCGATAATGGCCGTACCCATGCCAGCGAGGTTAATAATTAATCCCCAACGAATTAACCGCAAAATATCTGCCCGTCGGGGATGCTTCTGGGCCTCGGAGTCCTTTAATTTACGCCCCAGGTTGCGATAGCGGGTGGAAAAAAAGATGCCGACCCCCAGCAGGACAATGGAAATAAACGCCGAAGCAATGCCCGCTTCAATGCCCGTGGTACGGTTTTGGCCGCTGAGGCTAAAGCTGGCAAACAGAAAGGTCACCACAGAAAAGGCCCCCAGGACAATCTGCACCCAAAAGCTGATGTTGCCCCAGGTGGTGAGGTCAACGGAGGCCCGGAGAGCGGCTTGGGGAATGGGATTGGCCAATTCGTTGTTACGTCGGTTCATGGATTACTGTGGGGCGTTAACTTGTCCGTATTCTAGCTGTTAATTAACCCCAATTATCCGAGTAAATAGTCGGAGTGGGTTATTTCAGAAAACCTTTAATCAGACCTTTAAGCAAAATTCTGGGACGATTGGGATACCCCTGATAAGGGGAATGGGGAATAAGAGATCGGAACTGGCCAAGGAAAATCTGCCATTGTTGACCCACTAATTTTGGTTAGGTATTTGGCAAAAGATAGAATCAACTCACAATGACTAACTGGGAACCGGATTCCGTTTTCTGGACTTCAATGCGTTGTTGAAATGCTTCCTTAAATTGGGGCATATGGGTAACGGTTAAAATACAAGCAAAATCCGAGGCAATGGCGGTGATGGCGGCCACCAGGCGATCGCAACCCTCCGCATCTTGGGTGCCAAAACCTTCGTCAATAATCAGCAATTGCAAAGCTGTACCGGAACGTTGGGCCAATAATTTAGCTAGGGCCAAACGAATGGAAAAATTAATCCGAAAAGCTTCCCCACCGGAATAGGTTTCATAGGGGCGGGTTCCCTGGGCATCGGCAATTAAAATATCCAGGGTATCAATCATTTTTGGCTTGCGTTTAGTGCCACTTTTTCCTTCTTTTTGGGTAACGAATTGAATGTGATGTTGATTGCCCGTTAACCTGGCCAAAATATAATTGGTTTCCGCTTCTAGTTGGGGCAAAATATTTTCGATCATCATGGCCTGGATACCATTTTTGCCAAAGGCTTTACCCAATTCTTCATGGATACGAAATTGTTGTTTAGTTTGTTGAAATTGTTGCTGGGTCTCTTCATATTCAATCTGCAAGTTATCAATTTGAATAAGCAACTGTTCAAAGCCACCTTTTTTTGCCAATAAACCATCTAACTGTTGTCTTCTCTGCTGTAACTGAGCCTCCAATTGCTGAATCTGCATACTATGATCTGCATAGTGACGGATCTGTTCAGTTAAGTTCTGCAACTCCGTTTCCCGTTCCGTTAACCCCTGACGGCGATCGCCAATGAGAGACTGATATTCTGCCAATTGTTGTCCTAGGGTAGGCAATTGACTTTTTGCCTGTTGTAATTCCTGATGGCGCAATTGCCAAGACTGTTGCTGGCGTAATTGGGTTAATAGTTGCTGATGGGCTTCACTGTCATATCCCAGGGTGGTAATGGCATCCCGAACCTGGGCTAGTGCTTGGCTCAGGGGAGAAGTTTGCCCCAGGGTCTGTAACTGTAAACGTAACTGCTCTAACTTTTCCGCCAACAAGGGGCGATCGGTAGTTAATTGTTCATACTTGGTTTTGGCTTCCTTAAATTTAGCCTGACGAATTTCCACCTTTCGTAACCGATCCACCGTGGCCCGGGCTAGGGCATGGGTTTGTTCATCATAGGCAAGGCTGTCTAATTCTTGATTGAGGACAGTTAGCTCCGTTTGTAATGCTCCGGCAAAATTTCCCGTTTCTAAGTTCCCTTGCAGAGTGATAATTTCCTGGTTTAATGTCCTTAATTGTTCATGCTTTTCTCCACTCCTTTCCAAGTCTGCTTCCATCTGCCCAGACTGTTGTAATAGTCTGTCTAAATCCGTCAATTGCTGGGAAATTTCTTGATATTCATTTCGTAAAATATCTAGCTCTTGATCCGTGAGGGTGATTTGCTCCTTTAAAATCCAGATTTGATTGCGTAACTCTTGGCATTGCTCTTGGGTTTTTTCTAAAACCTGATGGTGGTGATGGCCGTCTAGACCCTGTTCGCATAGTGGACAAATAGCTTCTGGGGTATCAAGCAAAATTAGTTTTTGCTCCACTTCCTGCAATTGTTTTTCCGACAATCTTTGATTTTCCTGGAGTCGTTCCTTAAAGTGTCGTCTTTCCTGGCCTTTTTCCTCCACTCGCTTGAGGTAAACCTGCTTATTTTTCAATTGGGAAATTCTTTCATCCAGTGCCTGAAAAGCTTTTCTTTGCTCTGGTATGGCCGCAATTTCCACTTTTAATTGTTTGGCGATCGCCTGACGTTGTTCCAGGTTAGCCTGGCACTGGGCCGCCGCCCTTTCTAAGTTAGTTTGTAGGGTATAGCGTTGTTGGAGGAGGGGAGAAACTTGATTTTGTAAATTATCAAGCTCCTTTAGGGCCGTCTTCGCTTTTGTTAATTTATCTAAATCAACTTCAATTTCTTGCTGTTGCTGTAAAATTGGCTTCAATTCGGCAATCTGTTTATCTAAATATTCTAGGCGTATTACCCCCTGTTCCTCCTGGCGTTGTAGTTCACTTTTCTGGTGTTGTAACTGACGCTCCAAATTTTGCCATTGCTGTTGTAAATTTTGATATTGCTGAAAATCATTAGCTAGTTGAGTTTCTTTGGTTTGTAGAGCTTGGTAATGCTGAAAATTTTCATTGATTACTGTTTCTTGTTCTAGCAAATCCTGTAAATTTTGATATTGCTGAGCTGTTGTTTGATACTGACTTTCTAAACGTTGAATTTCCTGAGTTTAACTCTTGGCATTGCTGTTGTTGCCAAGTAACTTGGTTTTGCCACTGCTGTCGTTGATTTTGACTAACTTGTAATTGATTTAACTCCCACTCTTCTTGTTTTTGCTGAGCTTGAGCCGCAGTAATTTCCGTAGCCAAAGCGGACTGATTTTCCATCACTGCTTCCCGCTGTTCCACATCTTTTTTAAGTATTTGTAAACGCTCATCTAAAATATTAATCTTACCCTTAGCTTCCCTAGAAATATCCTTAGCCCTTGTTGCTAGTAGTTCATACTGATCTAGCTTTAGTAAATCTGCTAAAATTTGCTTTCGTTCATTGGGTTTACGCAACATAAACTCATCGGCTCGCCCCTGACGCAGGTAGGCGGAATTGACAAAAGTTTCATAGTCTAACTTCAGGGTAGTAGTGATTTTTTCCTGGGTGGCCCGTAATCCCTTAGCCGATAGGGTACGAAAACTTTGACCACTTTTTATCTGAAATTCCACCACACTACTGCGGCCCCGTTGACGACTGCGGATAACTCGATAGGTTTGATTATTGCTAATAAATTCAAAATCTACGCGCCCTTGATCTGTACCGTTATGAAGCACATCATCTTCACTGTCGGCCCGACATTTTCCCCAAATAGCCCAGGTGATAGCTTCCAATAGGGATGATTTCCCCGCACCATTGGCACCGCAAATACAGGCGGTATGCAAGCCTCGAAAATCAAGATTTTCATCCTGGTAGCTCAGGAAATTTTTCAGGATCAGCCGCTGGGGAATCATCGCTAGTTATCTCCCATTGTCCAGCTAATTAAAATGGCAACAACGGCAATAATAAAAAACTTACTTGCCATGGCGAATAAATTAATAATATTTTGGGGTGAATCTATAAATAGATTGGTGAAAAGTGTATTGGCTAATAAAAAGAAAATTAAAATTAGAATCAAACTCATAAGCTAATTATGGTAAAGGATTAATAGGCTTAAAGAATTATCAAAGAATCTAAAAAAATTAAAATTACCCAGACTGAAAAGATAAAGTCTTCACTTTAGTTTGGCTCCGTCCAGATTCCTTAGCCACATATAAAGCCTGGTCGGCAATTTTAATTAAATCACTGGGTTGGTAGTGGAGTGTGGGAATGGTGGTACCAATACCTAAACTGACTGTTAGATAACTACTGATGGGAGAATTGGCGTGGGAAATTTTGGCGTTAAATAAATCAGAATGAATACGTTCTGCTACAGTATAGGCCCCTACTTGGTTAGTGTAGGGAAGGATCAAAATAAATTCTTCTCCTCCATAGCGGGCAATGATATCGGACGGCCGCTTCAATGTCCCCTGAAGAATTCGGGCCGCATTTTTTAAACAGGTGTCTCCCTCCTGATGACCATAGAGATCATTGTAGTTTTTGAAATGATCTACGTCACATAGAATAATCGAAATGGGTGATTTTTGCCGTAAACATTCCTTCCACTCCTGCTCTAAATAGTTGATAAAGTAGCGACGGTTAGGGATCTGGGTTAATTCGTCGTAAACAGCTAGGTGTTTCAGTTGTTGATTGACCAGCTCTAGTTGTTGCTTAGCAAATTCTAATTCTGAAGTGCGTTGCTTCACCCTGATTTCTAAGGTTTGGGAATATTGTTTAATGGTTTCATAATATTGGGCCGCCTGAATAGCGGCGGCTACCTGGGTAGTAATGGTAGAAAAAAGATTTAAATCCGCAGAATTAAAATGCTTTGTTTGATAATGGGCTAAGCCAAGCACCCCAATAATTGAATTTTGTATTGTCAAAGAAGAACAAAGCAGAGAACGGATACTAGATGATTGATCTAGGTAGTCAGCATCATCTCGAATATCATTAATAACTTCTACTTTATTGATCTTTAAAATTCTTTGCACAATTTTTTCAATAGCTTTAAAATCCTCTAACGACTCTTTATTTTTATAGGTAAATGGAGTTAATTTATCATTGTTTTTGTCATATAAAAATAGAAATATTTCATCCACATCAATAACTTGACGAACCTGGTAGCGAATAGTATCAATTACATCATTTAAGCTCGTGCAAATGGCAATTTCGTTGGAAAATTGGGAAAGGAAAACCACTTCTTCATATTTTTGCAGGGCATCTTTTGCTAATTGTTTTTTCTCGTATTCTGTTTGTAGAATATAACCCACCACACTGGCGATCGCCTGGGCACAATGGTCTGAAAAATCACTCGCCAGGACACCAATCAAAACTTGATAGCAATAGATATTAGTCTTCTGGGTGGATATTATCTCTTCCCCCCAAAGATAGCGGTTATTGCCATCAATAATTGCAAACTTTCCCCCAAAGGAACTTTCCAATTGTTGAAGTATAGCCCTGACCTCTGGCTTCCTTAATACTTTCTGAAAGGAGAATTTTTGCATGGATATATTATCTCAAAAATCATCCACCGCAAGACTGTAATCGATACCCTAACGGCGAGCTAAAGCAAACTCAAGGTAGTATTGTTATTTGGTGAAAATGTTGGATAGCTCCCAAAGCTACGCCAAAAGTCGGGTTCAAATCCTTCTCAACTATATATTACTACTCTGGCGGAATTATCGAGTTGATAGGGCGGACTGTTTTATCGAGACCAAAGGGATGGTTTTAAATTGTTGACGTAGTCCATATAATTCTTCAAGGGTGCATCAATGGGGAGTAGGATGTTGGGGTTAAATTTGATATTGTCGTAGATTTCACCGTCTTCATGGCGTAACATATAGTAAGCAAGCTTAGTACAAAGCAATAAAAAATGGCTAATTAACCACCCCATAAGCCCCGAACGCTTAGCCGTGACATAAATAGGAATGATTTCGATTTTACTCAGTTTGGGATTACAGCCCCTACTGTCCCGGTGAGGTAGAGGACGATAGGCATAAATCATTCGTAAAGGAGGAAAAAAACGCACATTTTTCATGATGGTGAGGAGCCCAATACAGCCATGGTGATAACCCATTGAGTAACAGTACTTTTCTCCCAAAATTCTTCGTACTATTTTTTCCCGAAAAGTGGTATCAGGCACTTCCCCCCGGAGGGTAAAATTTATCTGGTGGTCGGCTTCATTTTGGTCAATTTCCACTGCCATTTCAATGTCCAAGCCGTGGATAGTCTTGAGATGTTGGGCGTCAATGCCGTTCATCATACAAATGTGGTGATGGCATTGTCGTTGAAAGGCTTTTTCTGTTTGGATAACTAGTTCTTTGCCTTCAAGTTCATCAAAATCCGGCACTCCCTGGGGGGCGATCGCCGCCGGGTAAACCCAGATAAAGTCATATTTTTCTGCCGTGGCATAGGCTAGTAGGTTGGCCTTGGCTGGAATCTGGCTTTGGCAGGGAATATCTCGACACAGCCCCGTTTGATCAAAAGCCCAGCGGTGGAATTTACAGCGAATCCAGTTCTTTTCCACTGTCCCTAAACCTAAATCTGTACCTAAATGGGGACAATAGGCCGGTAGAGCTTGGGCTTTACCGTTTTCCCCCCGAAAAATCACTATTTTTTGTCCACAGAGGTCTAGGGATTGTCTTTGGCCTTTTTTGATGAGTTTACTGGCACAGGCAATGTACCATCCTTCGGCAATGACATTCCAGTTGTTAAAAACCGCTGTTTTGGTAACGTCCATGGAGAGAATCGGTGGTTTTTTCTTTATTGATGATAATCAACTTGCCAATTATTAGGGTTGGCTATCCCCCCGTTCGTCAATGGATTTTAAATAATTAGGGCGATCGCCGTGGGATTGTTGCAGTTTTGTTTCAATTTCATCCCATTCTTTGAGCTCAATTAACTTAACTAGGTTATTCAATTGTTTCTGATAAATTTTTAGACTTTTGAGCAAAGCTAGTTGATTATATTCCGCCATCATCCGCCCTAATTCGGGATTGCCGCCCCCCACCCGACTAGTATCGCGAAAGCCAGAACTAGCTAACTGCTGGGCAAGGATGAAAATATCCCCTTGGGTTTCTTGATCACAGGCATGGAGCAAAGTAGCACTTATCATCACCGGTAAATGGGAAATCCAGGCCACTGCTTGATCATGGTCTTCCGGGGAACAAAGATAAATTCTGACCCCCAAGGGTTCCAACACCCCTTGCAAACGGGCCAGTTGATCCGGGTCGGTATTTTCCGTGGGAGTAAGGACGTAGGGGGCATTAACAAATAAATTTTCCTCCGCTCCATCAATGCCCTGGGCCGCTGTTCCCGCCATGGGATGTCCACCAATAAAATGGGGCCAGAGTTTACCGGCGGGATTGGCGATCGCCGTTTTAACGGAGGCCACATCAGTGACGATGGCGGTGGGGGCCAGGTGGGGAATAAGCTTTTCCAGGGTAGGCAAAATTAAATTAATGGGGGTGCAAAGGAAAATAATTTCCGCCGGGGCTAAAAGACCTAAATCTTGTCCAGCTTCGTCCACCAATTGCCGTTGCACGGCCTTTTCACAGGTGTTTTGTTGACGGGATACCCCCAGCAAATAATGGCCCTGCTTCCGTAAATCCCCTGCTAGGGAAGCCCCAATTAACCCTAGACCGATAATGCCAATTTTCATTTGTCCCCAATTTAGTTTAATTAATTCCTGGAAAACTCCGCTAAAAACTCTAACAGAATCAGGGGGATAACGGGATTAGCCGCCACGTTAAAGGGAAATTGCCAATAAAAATCACCATAAATCATTTTGATTAATGTTTTAAGTAACTGGTTACAATTCAATTAAAATAGAAGATATTAATTCTATCCGTCACAAACTAGAAAGCTCTTCTACCATCCGATAAGTAATTAAGCCTACTCCCATAGATATGTTGATCCAATATTCTTAGCAGAAATGGAAAATTTAACCAGATGGATTACCTTGGGCTTGACCCATCCCATACTAGGTAAGATATTTTTTGCCATTCTTGGCATCTTGATTATTAGTTTATTGATTCGTTTTTTTCAATACTCATTAACCCGCTACCTTAAAGATCGTGATAGTCGCTACTATGCCCGTAAATTAATTGCCTTTATTGGATATGTAGCTGGATTTATTTTTATTACAATTGTTTTCAAGGATCGGTTAGGGGGCCTAACCGTTGCAATTGGTGTTGCCAGTGCCGGTATTGCCTTTGCTCTACAAGAAGTAATTGCCAGCATTGCCGGTTGGATTGCTATTTCCTTTGGTGGTTTTTATAAACCCGGCGATCGTGTTCAATTGGGAGGCATCAAAGGAGATGTCATTGATATTGGTATTTTACGAACTACATTAATGGAGCTTGGTGAATGGGTGCAATCAGATCTTTATACAGGACGAATTGTTCGTATTGCTAATAGTTTTGTTTTTAAAGAGCCTGTATTTAACTATTCAGGAGACTTTCCATTTCTCTGGGATGAAATCAACGTACCGGTTAAATATGGAAGTGATCATCAACTAGCCAGAAAAATCCTTGAGCAGGTTGTTGAAGAAATAGTTACCGATGATGTTATGTCTGCGGTCAAAACTGCTTGGCAGGTCATGGTCAGAAAATATTTAATTGAGAATGCTAGTGTTGAACCGACGGTGGCACTGGTTCTCACTGATAATTGGATGGAGTTTACAGTTCGTTATGTAGTTGATTACAAAAAGCGCCGCTTAACAAAAGATAAAATTTTCATGCGTATTTTGGATGAATTTACAAAGACAGAAAATCGAGTTTCCATTGCATCTACTACATTCCACTTGGTGGAAACCCCTGTCTTTGATGTCAGGTTAAAAGATGTCAGAAATCATCCCAGAAATGATATATAGTTTTGGAGTATTATGAATATTTCCCATTAATTAAAAAGTACCTATGTCATAACACAAAATAAAAATCAGCAAACCGATACTTTGCCCTAGTTGAACGAATGATTAGAATGGAAACCGATCCTGAAGAAGCTCCCTAGGCATCCACTATGAAGATCTACTCCGTCCTCCTGGCCCTGGGCCTAAGCACCTTTACCACCGCCGCTGTTGCCGAAAATTTCGAAGATTTATCCCAATTGCTTTCCACTAAAAAATGTCCTCTCTGTGATTTACGGGGAGCTGGCCTAGTGATGGTGAATTTAACCAGGGCAGATCTAACCGGGGCAGATTTGTCAGGGGCTAACCTCTCCGGGGCGGATTTGACCGGGGCCAACCTTTCCGGGGCTAATCTTACCGGCACTTCCCTTAACGGAGCCAATTTATCCGGGGCTAATTTAAACGGAGCCATCACCCAGGATACGGATTTTCGTCAAGCCTATTTCGATAGGGCTAGTTTTATTAACACCAACCTTGAAGCCGCCTATATGCAAGGGGTGAAGGGTCTTTCCCTCGATGCTGGTAATCCCCAGTTATTTTACGGTTGGGGCCTATTGGAAACTAACGAAGGCAACTACAAATCTGCTTTGAATCACTACGATAAGGCTTTGGAAATTGATCCCGAATTTGCCCCTGGTTATCTGGGACGGGGTTTAGCTCTGTTGAAAATGGGGAATGAAGCCTCCGCTAAACTAAATGTGGAATATGCTCAAATTTTATTTGAAGAAAATCAGGATGAAGTCGGGATAAAAACTTCAGAAAGGTTTTTAGAGGATTTGGACAATATGCAGGAAGCTCGACGTAAGGGGGCGGGGACTCCCCAGTTGGATGCCATTGTGCGGGGGGTAGCTTCCCTGGCTTTTCAGTATCTACTGCCCTTAGCAGGATTTTAAGGGCGGCATTGCCAAATCAGCCGACAACCAATCAGAGCATTTGAAGATAGATGGCCATTTTGCCTACAATGTAGGGCAGGGCTTTGACCCCAAAGGAGCGAAGTTCCGTTAATAACCACTAAAAGTCAATAGATTAAGTAGAAAAATATGAATTACGCGGCGATCGCCGGTTCGGCATTGGGTATTCTTCTGGCACTGATGACGGTGTTGTTCATTTTTCGGATTATCTTAACCTGGTATCCCCAAGTGGAGCTGGCGAAAATGCCCTGGAAATTGATTGCCCTACCCACAGAGCCGCTGTTGATCCCCCTACGAAAGGTTATTCCCCCCATCGGCGGAGTTGACTTAGCCCCGATTTTATGGGTATTTATCTGTACTTTTTTGCGGGAAATTCTTATTGGTCAGCAAGGCTTGATTACCATGGCCAGCCGACTGCAATAGTGTGTTCACCGATTGATAGGTGTTTGACGATTATTTGAAGAATTCACCGATAATCGTCATTTTGCCCGCCCCATCACAGCAAAAATTCTAACGGCGGATTCTTGACTCAATGGCCAGGCTTTTCTCAAGGGATTGGCTAGCTCATTTTCCTGGTGAAAATTACCGGAAAAATTTCAATAGTTGGCTCCGATCCCCCTCAAAGCTACAATGGGCGGACACCGATCACCATAATTTTTGTCTAGCCAAGCCCGATCCCCGTTAGCTTACTGTGCTTACTTCTAAGGTTGTGGAGCTAATTCATAGAGCATCCTGCTGGCTTAATTTTTGCCGTTTTCAAAAAATCAAACCATATGCCCCAGGCTTGTGTAATTGGGTTAGGACGTTCCGGTATTGCTGCGGCTCGAGTGTTGCACCGGGATGGTTGGGACGTAACCGTGTCGGATTCGGCGGATAGTGATAATCTCCGCACCCTGGGAGCCGCCCTCAAACAAGAAGGTATTACCCTAAAGCTAGGCCATAGCCTTGATCCCGCCGCAGAAACCTGGCCTCACCGCATCATTGTTAGCCCCGGGGTTCCCTGGGATAATCCTTTGCTGGTGGCCGCTAGGGAAAAGGGGGTAGAAGTGATGGGGGAGTTAGAGCTGGCATGGCAACATTTACAATCCATCCCTTGGTTGGGGATTACGGGAACCAACGGTAAAACCACTACCACCTCCCTGGTTCAGGCTATTTTCAACAAGGCGGGCTTGAATGCTCCGGCCTGCGGCAATATCGGCTATGCGGCCTGCGAGTTGGTCTTGCAACAGCAAAATTACGATGGCATCATTGCGGAAATTAGCAGTTACCAAATCGAATCTTCCTTCACCCTGGCCCCTAAAATTGCCCTGTGGACCACATTTACCCCCGATCACCTCAGTCGTCATAAAACCTTAGAAAATTATTTCAACATCAAAGCGAGTTTGCTGTCCCGGGCAGAAGTTCAAATTCTCAACGGTGATGATCCCCACCTTTATCGCCATGGAGCGGGTCTTTATCCTGATGCCTATTGGACTAGCACCCAGGGAGCGGAACATCTCCTCTGTGATCCCAAGCAGGGGGTTTACCTCCAGGACAATTGGATCAATGCCTTTGGGGAATTAATTGCCCCCATTAATTTATTCAAAATGCCCGGCCGCCATAATCAGCAAAATTTGTTACTGGCGATCGCCGCGGCCCTTTTATCCGGCATTGACAAGAAAGCAATTACCGAAACTTTGTTAACTTTTACCGGGGTGCCCCACCGCTTAGAACCGATTTGCACTGTCAATGGAGTTCAGTTCATCAATGACAGCAAAGCCACCAACTATGATGCGGCGGAAGTGGGACTCTCTTCCATGAAAGGCCCTACCGTTTTAATTGCTGGAGGGGAACCCAAAGAAGGGGACGACCAAGCCTGGTTAAATCAAATTAAACGCCAGGCCGTGGGGGTATTGCTAATCGGGGAAGCGGCTCCGGCCTTTGCCGAGCGTTTACAGGGGTCGGGTTACACAAATTATGAAATTGTTGGCACCATGGGCAATGCCGTTCAGCGGAGCTTAGAATTAGCCCAACAAACCGGAGCCCGTTGGGTGTTGCTGTCCCCCGCCTGTGCCAGTTTCGACCAATATAGTAGCTTTGAAGAGCGGGGAGAAGATTTCCGAGCCTGTTGTTTAGCCCTAGGTCCGGCGAAAAAATAAAAAATGAGTACGCTTTGTGATTCTGCCACCGTTACCTATCCCATTACAGAAACTTTTCACTCCCTCCAAGGGGAAGGAACCTGGGCTGGCAGTAATGCTTTTTTTATTCGACTGGGGGGCTGTGACGTCCATTGTCCCTGGTGCGACCAAAAGGAAACCTGGAAGACCCAAGGTCATCCCCGCTCGGGGGTAGAAAGTTTGGTTAATGAAGCGGTGGCCGCTAATCCCAGTTTTGTGGTTATTACCGGGGGAGAACCGCTCCTCCACGATCTCGTCCCCCTGTGCCAAGCCCTTAAAAACAGAGGGTTACGCCTCCATTTAGAAACCTCCGGAGCCTACCCCCTAACAGGGCAGTTTGACTGGATTACCCTTTCCCCAAAACCCTATAAGCCTCCCCATGGGGACATTTATACCCAGGCTAGTGAGTTAAAGATAATCATTAGTCAGCCCCAGGATTTTCTTTGGGCGGAGACGGAAGCGGCCAAAGTTAAGGATATCCCTCTATATTTACAGGCAGAATGGGGTACCCAAAACATTCATCAGTCTATTTTTGACTATATCCTGGAGCATCCCCCATGGCGCCTAAGCCTCCAGACCCATAAATATCTGGGGGTGCGCTAGGCAAACCTGAAACAAGCCTAAGGCATTACAGTCAAAATTAGTAGAATTGTAAAGTTTTCTCATAATTGGTATCAAAGACCACCAAAGCCCTATCAACAAAAGCTTTAGGGTTTCTGTTTATGACGGTTTCTAACACCGATATGGTCTTTATGGGCAATAGATGAGTGAATACTTAACAAAAAACTTTACAAAACTTAAAGAATCGATTAGTATTATTAGTGGATTGATCCCCATCATTCCATCCCCATTGAACATTCAGTTGCCATTCGCCCCCAACGCCTCCTATGCCGGACAGGAATTGACTACCTTTTTAAAGTTGCCTCGTCCGTTCCAACTGACACTACCATGGCGTTCCCTGGGTTTATTGGTCTCACACTGCGATCACCATACTGAAATCTTTAATCCACGATGACTGCCAGAACCAGCCCCGATTCCGTCCGTGCTTACCTCCGAGAAATTGGCCGTGTGCCCCTGCTCACCCACGAAGAAGAGATTGTCTATGCAAAACAGATTCAACAGGTAGTCAACCTCAATGAAATCAAGAAATCCTTGACGGAAAGCGAGGATGAGCCCATTTCCCTCAACCAGTGGGCGGAAGCGGCTAAATTATCTGTCCGGGAACTAGAAAAGGTAATCAAGGAAGGGGAACGGGCAAAGCGAAAAATGGTCGAGGCCAATCTCCGCCTAGTGGTTTCGGTGGCAAAAAAATATCTCAAACGTAATCTGGATCTCCTTGACCTCATCCAGGAAGGCACCATTGGTATGCAAAGGGGGGTGGAAAAATTTGATCCCACCAAGGGTTATCGTTTTTCTACCTACGCCTATTGGTGGATCCGCCAGGCCATTACCCGGGCGATCGCCGAAAAAAGTCGCACCATCCGTTTACCAATCCATATCACGGAAAAACTCAACAAGATCAAAAAAGCCCAGCGGCAACTATCCCAGGAAAAAGGTCGAGCCGCGTCCGTTGCCGAACTAGCGGATCATCTCGAATTAACCCCCAAACAAGTGCGGGAATACCTAGAGCGTTCCCGCCATCCCCTATCCCTCGATCTACGGGTGGGGGATAACCAAGATACGGAATTGGGGGATCTGTTGGAAGACGATGGCCCCTTGCCGGAGGATTTTGCTACCTATGCATCGTTGCAATTAGACCTAGAAAGCCTCATGTCGGAATTAACTCCCCAGCAACGGGAAGTGCTAATTCTCCGCTTTGGACTCAACGATGGTCAGCCCCTAACCCTAGCCAGCATCGGTTCTTTGTTGAGCATTAGCCGGGAACGGGTACGACAAATTGAAAGGGAAGCCCTGACCAAGTTACGCAAGCGTAAGTCCATGATCCAGGAATATTTAGCTAGCTAATAACCAACAACTATCTCAACTTTTCTCTGGGATAGTTAGTTCACGATATAGCTAGAAAAATAACTATAAAAATAAGAAATAATCAGAAATAATCGCTTAAAAAAGGGAGGTTAGCTCAAAAGCTAGTCTCCCTTAGTTTTATCTGAACTATTCAAACCCTTCACTTAAAAGGCTTGAAATGATTAATTAACCAATTAATGCAGTTGGATCATGTGGGGGTTGTCAATCAAATGTACCGTGTCCACAAAGCGGGCGGTGCTAGATTGACTGGAAATAACCAAACTTTGGGTACGGATACCACCGTGGAAGAAACGAACCCCTTCCATGAGGGTGCCGGGGGTAATGCCACAGGCGGCAAACAACACCGTTTCCCCACTGGCCAATTCGCTGTCGTTGTAAACACGGTCAGGGTCGGTGATTCCCATGGAAGCTAGACGCTCTAGGTTTCCTTCCCGGCTTTCCCCGATTAAACCAGTTTTAACCACTTCGGGATCATAAATTAACTGACCTTGGAAGTGACCACCGAGGCAACGCATGGCGGCGGCGGAAATTACCCCTTCGGGGGCGGCTCCAATCCCCATGAGGGCGTGGATGTTGGTGCCGGAAAAAGCACAGGAAATGGCGGCGGAAACGTCCCCATCGCTAATCAGGCGCACCCGGGCCCCGGCGTTGCGGATTTCTTGGATCAATTCCTTGTGACGGGGACGATCCATTACCACTACCACCAATTCTTCGATGGTACGGTTCAGGCATTGGGAAAGGATTTTAAGGTTATCGGTGGCGGATTTATTGATGTCCACATGGCCCTTGGCGGCGGGAGGGGCAGCCAATTTTTTCATGTAAAAGTCTGGGGCGGCAAAGAGACCACCTTTTTCGGAAATTGCCAATACAGCCATGGAACCGTTTTGGCCATAGGCAACGAGGTTAGTACCTTCACAGGGATCAACGGCAATGTCAATCTCTACTAACTCGTCAGGATTACAGAAATTTTTGGCGTTTTCTTGGGTACAAATCCCCACTTCTTCGCCGATGTAAAGCATAGGAGCATCATCCCGTTCCCCCTCGCCGATGACAATACGACCCCGCATATGGATTTTGTTCATCCGTTCCCGCATGGCTTCTACGGCCACTTGGTCAGCGATGTTTTTTTCACCTTTGCCCATCCATTTTGCCGAGGCGATCGCCGCTTTTTCTACGACTTCAATGATTTCTAAACCGAGGGTACTGTCCACTTAAATCCTCCCAACTGCTGATTAGGTTTCCCTAGCTTGCGATAAATGTTACTAGTCAAAAGTCTATCAGAGGGGGGGATCAGCGTACAGCCCTCCCCGTGGGCTATTGGGGCTAAGTTAGTAGGTCTGTTTTTGACCCACCGTGTAGCCAATCCCTAGGGGATCGCCATGGCAATGGTCGTGGCCGGGGGGTAGGAAAATCTAATTGGTCTTGGGAAACTGGCAGGAACTTTTCTAATTACTAGGGCCATCTATACAGCTAGTTTGACATCCATCGTTTGGGGGATTTGTAAACTTAGTGTTACAAATTGACTTATTCGGTATAGGATGTTAAGCATATTTGCCTAGGCAATGGGTTGTTATTGGTTTTTACCGGCCATCCCATCAGATTTTTAGACCGTATGGATCTCGTCTAGGCTGTCCTGAGATAGACGCTTGTGGGGGGCTAACAACTAGGTTGCCCATTCCCCTAAAGACGAAGCCAAAGGATTGATTGTTATTAAGATTTTTGTTCCTTTTTGTTGGAGGTTGTGAAAACCCGTGCTTCAAGTTGCTACTCCCACTGCTACCGAAGAAACCCAGACGGTAATTGAAATCGAAGGCCGGGCCTCCCTAAAAGGAGAAGTCCGCATTAGTGGGGCAAAAAATTCTGCCTTAGCCATCATGGCCGGTACGATCCTTTGCTCCGATGATTGCCGTCTCAGTAATCTACCCGCCCTGGCTGACATTGATAAAATGTGTCAAATCCTAGCGGCGATCGGAGTTAAGTTGCAACGGGATGGCGATCGCCTGGTGGTGGATGCCAGCGGTGTGGGCCACGAACCAGCCCCCTACGAATTGGTATCTCAACTACGGGCCAGCTTTTTTGTCATTGGCCCCCTCCTAGCCCGTCTGGGTATGACAAAAGTACCTCTCCCCGGAGGTTGTGCCATTGGAGCCCGTCCGGTGGACTTACATGTGCGGGGATTACAATCCATGGGGGCCGACGTCCGCATTGAACATGGGGTGGTTCATGCCAGTGTCAAGGGTAATCGTCGCCGTTTGACGGGGGCCAAGATTTATCTGGACTATCCCAGCGTGGGGGCAACGGAAACCATTTTGATGGCCGCCACCTTAGCCGATGGGGAAACCATTATTGATAATGCGGCCCGGGAGCCGGAAATTATTGACTTGGCCAACTTCTGTCGTTCCATGGGGGCCCAGATTAAGGGGGATGGTTCCAGTCGCATTATTATCAACGGGGTGGAACGACTCCACACTACGGATTTTCCCATTATTCCCGATCGCATTGAAGCCGCTACATTTCTCTGTGCCGGGGCTATTACCCATTCAGAAATCAGTCTTTTCCCCGTGGTGCCTGAGCATTTGGCTTCCGCTATCGCTAAGTTACGGGAAATTGGCCCAGAAGTGGCGATCGATGCCCCGGATCGGGTACGTTTAATTCCTCGGGATTTGCGGGGAGCAGACATTGAAACGTTGCCCTATCCTGGTTTTCCCACCGATATGCAGGCCCAATTTATGGCTCTATTGGCGGTAAGTGAAGGTAGCAGTGTAGTAACGGAAACGGTATTTGAAAACCGCCTGCAACATGTGGGAGAACTGCAACGGATGGGGGCTAACATCAAACTCAAAGGCAATGCGGCCTTTATCCAGGGAGTGCCTTTCCTTTCCGGTGCGCCGGTGATGTCTACGGATCTACGGGCTTCCGCCGCCCTGGTGATTGCGGGTTTAGCCGCGGAAGGTACCACCGTGGTTCAAGGTTTACGCCATTTGGATCGGGGTTATGAAGACATTGAAGGCAAGCTCCGTAAATTGGGCGCTAAATTGAACCGGGTTGAATATCCCGTCAGCCTCTGAATTTCATCAAAACCTGCTTGGGTAATTAGGTCTTGCGTTGCCTCATATAGGTCAATAGCTTTTCCAGATGCCCCGGCATGGGGGCGATCGCCGTAATTACTTCATTACTCACGGGGTGGACAAGGGAGAGTTGATGGGCGTGGAGAGCTTGCCCCGGTAGGTTAATGTTCAAGGATTGGTGAGCCGTGTAGAGGGGATCCCCCACAATTGGATGCCCCATCTGCTTACTGTGGACTCGGATTTGATGGGTACGCCCGGTTTCTAGCTGAAATTCTAACCAACTATGGTTGCCTAATCTCTCTAGCAGTCGCCAATGGGTAACGGCATTTCTGCCCCCCTTTTCCACGGTGACAATAGCCATTTTCTGGCGATCGCCGGGGTGACGACCGATGGGTAGATCCACCGTGCCCTGCAATTCCTTCGGGGCTCCATAGACAATGCCCCAATAAAGACGGCGGGCGGTTTTCGCCTTTAGTTGGGCTTGTAAACTGTGCAATGCCAATTCCGTTTTCGCCACCACCATAGCTCCAGTAGTGTCCTTATCGAGGCGATGGACAATGCCCGGCCTTTGGACTCCGCCAATGCCAGCTAGATGGGGACAATGGGCTAACAGAGCATTAACCAGGGTGCCATCGGGGTGACCAGGGCCAGGATGCACCACCAGCCCAGCGGGTTTGTTGACAATAATTAACTGCTCATCCTCATACAAAACATCTAAAGGAATAGCCTGGGGAATCACGTCCAGGGGTATTAACTCAGGAATAGTTACCAAAAGGCGATCGCCAGCCTTGAGCGTCAGCTTTTTATCCTGACAAACCAAACCATTCCGTTGTACCTGCCCCGACTCAATCAACTTTTGACAACGGGAACGGGATAACTCCGGCAACTGATCCGCTAACCATTTATCCAGGCGGGCGGGCGGTGTGCCTTCGGCATCGGTGGTAACAATCAATTCCTGCAATTTCCGGTCTTCATCCAGATCCGTGGTTACATCAATCATTTATTCTTCTTCTGGGGAAAACTGTCCCGGCAACGCATGGGGAATCAAAGCATCCAAACTGATTACCTCCAACGCAGAAACGTGGGTCGCACTCAAATCCACCAAGGGAGCCATCCCCGCATCTTTGGCTTCCTGCCAGCGGGCCGCACATAAACACCATTTATCCCCTGGTTTTAGCCCCGGAAATTGATAATCCGGTTGGGGAGTAGAAAGGTCATTGCCCCGGGCCTTGGAAAATTCTAAAAATTCCGCCGTCACCTGGGCACAAACCACATGGCGCCCAAAATCCGTAGCCCCGGTTTGACAATAACCATTGCGGTAAAACCCCGTCAGCGGAGACTTACAGCAACATTTAAGGTCACCGCCCAAAACATTTTTATCCCGAGAATCTTCAATAGTAGCCATAATTACCAAAAATGAGAATCGTATTTAACAATCTTCATACCAAAGCCATGGTAGGGTCGCCGCCAAAACGATTAAAATATTAAAGCCGTTGGGAATCCAACCCGACGATGATTTTCCGCTAACAAGATTAATGCTTAACCCAAACCTAGCAGAGATTGAACTCTCCCAAGACGACTATCAACGGTATTCCCGCCACATTATTTTGCCGGAGGTGGGACTGGATGGGCAAAAACGCATCAAAGCCGCCAGTGTCCTCTGCATCGGTTCCGGAGGGCTAGGTTCACCACTACTACTTTATCTTGCGGCGGCCGGGGTGGGGCGCATCGGCCTTGTGGACTTCGACATAGTTGATACTTCCAACCTGCAACGGCAGATTATCCACGACAGTGACTGGATAGGTAAACCAAAAATCGAATCGGCCAAACATCGTATCCAGGCCATCAACCCCTACTGCCAGGTGGATTTGTACGAAACCCAAATTTCTTCCAGCAATGCCCTGGAAATCATTGAACCCTACGATGTGGTGATTGATGGGACAGATAATTTTCCCACCCGCTACCTCACCAACGATGCCTGTGTGCTGTTGAACAAGCCCAACGTTTACGGCTCCATTTTCCGTTTTGAGGGGCAAGCCACGGTATTTAACTACCAAGGGGGCCCCAACTATCGGGATCTATACCCCGAACCCCCCCCGCCGGGCATGGTTCCTTCCTGTGCTGAAGGAGGAGTTCTTGGGGTTTTGCCGGGCATTGTCGGCACTATCCAAGCCACGGAAGCTTTGAAAATTATTTTGGGAGCCCCCAACACCCTAAGCGGTCGTTTGCTCCTGTTCAATGCCTGGGATATGAAATTCCGGGAACTGAAGCTACGCCCCAATCCTGTGCGGCCGGTGATTGAGAAATTAATTGACTACGACCAATTCTGTGGCATTCCCCAAGCCAAAGCGGCGGAAGCGGAAGAAGCATCTTCCCTGTCGGAAATGACTGTGCGGGAATTACATGCTTTGATGGAAAGTCAGAAAGAAGACTTTATTTTGCTGGATGTTCGTAACCCCAATGAGCATGATATAGCCCGGATTCCTGGAGCAGTATTAGTACCATTGCCGGATATTGAGGAAGGCCATGGTCTTGATAAGATCAAGGAAATGTTGGACGGCCACGAAGGCATTTTGATTGCACACTGTAAGTTGGGAGGGCGATCGGCCAAGGCTCTTTCTCTTCTCAAGGAGGCCGGTATTGAAGGGATCAATGTGAAGGGAGGAATTGCGGCCTGGAGTCAGGAGGTAGATTCTAACGTGACTCAGTATTGATTCAGTTCTCCCCATTCCCTTGGGACTGATGTGGACTGATTTGGCGATCACCGTTTTCGATAAAGTGAATTAAATGTCATGGCAATTAAGATTAGGGTGATTGAACCAAGCGGCATTTTTGATGGTAGTCAAGCGGCTACCTATTATGCCGACATTGAACAGATGATAGTTAATAAAATCGACCTGGTGATCATCGATTTCAAAGATGTAACCTTTATGGATAGTTCTGGTCTAGGCACTCTGGTGCAATATCTAAAAATGACCAAGGATGCCAAGACCCGCCTAATCCTTTGTTCCCTCAATCAACAAATTAAAATGTTGTTTGATTTGACTGGAATGGATCGGGTTTTTGAAGTATTTACCAGTCGAGAAGAACTAGAACAAAAAATAGTTAATTCCCGGCAATAATTCAAAAAAAGTTTTCAATCAGAATGCCTCCTGTGCGGCCGTTATGGCAATAATTTGATCTTTGCCCCCTGATTATCTAGGGGTAAGCAATGGCTTTCCGCTGTGATACCAGCATTATGCCAAGTTTCCACCAGGGCAGAGGCCACCTGGGGCGCAGTGGCGGGATCGGCGATCGCCAGGAGGGTGGGGCCAGCGCCGCTGATCACGAGGTTATAGGCTCCTGCGGCCAGGGCGGCTTGGTGGAGTTGATCGTAGGCAGGAATTAAGCTTTGGCGATAGGGTTGGTGAATTTGATCTTGTAGGGCCAGGGCTAGCCAATCCCCCCGACCTTGATTAAAGGCTTGTACCAATAGGGCCAGGTGGGAGGCATTAAAAATGGCGGCACTCCGGTCATATTGCTTGGGTAAAACACTGCGGGCGGCTTCCGTGGATAGTTCAAAGTCAGGAATGGCCACCACCGGCACAAATTTGCTAGGCCAGTCCAAGGGGATCAATTCCCAGGCTTCACCGTTTTTTACCGCTAACTGACAGCCCCCCAACAAAGCCGGAGCCACATTGTCTGGATGGCCTTCTAGGGCGATCGCCATGGCCAAAATTTCTGTTTGGTTACAGGGATTACCCGCCACTTGGTTAGCCACCAATAACCCCCCTACAATGGCGGTGGCTGAACTTCCTAGCCCCCTAGCTAAGGGAACTTCCAGGCTAATTTCTAATTTTAAATTTGGTACGACCTGTTGCCGTTGTTCATAAAAATAGGCGATCGCCTGGTAAAGCAAATTATCCTTGCCGATGCTGATTTTTTGTCCATCCCGTCCGGTGGCTTCAATGATTAAATCTGGGCCATTGGCGGGCAAAGGGGTAACGGTAACATGGTTATGCCAACCCAAAGCGGCTCCCAAACAGTCAAAACCGGGGCCAATGTTAGCGGTGGTGGCGGGCACGGAGACAATGAAACTGGGCATGGCAAGGAAAATCAAAATTAGTCCTCTGGCATTATCCCGTTTGCCCTGACCTCCAAGCAATAGCAAGTCTAGTTGGTCTGGGTCTGCATAGGGGGATAATGTCCACACAATGGTGGAACGAGGGTAGCGAATCTTTGTTTTTCCCAGTTTTTGCAAAAAGGAATTGGGTCAGCGTCGGAAAACCCCTTAAGATAGCTTTGATTTAACGCAGATCTCCCTTGGGGTTATGCTAGCTCGAAACTATCTATTCATTGCAGGAGACAGGGTTTGAACGGGACTATGCTGGCGCACCGCGCAGGGGATCTCATGGCGATCGCCGCTCAATTTGCTCACCAAGGCGAGATTGTCAGCCTAAAAGCCTTTGGTAATGGCAATATTAACGATACGTTTTTGGTCAACTTGGATGACCCCGCACAAACCTGTTTTGTTTTGCAACGGATTAATCACCATGTTTTTCCTAATCCGGCGGCGGTGATGGGCAATATGGTTTGGGTAACGGAACATATTCAGCAAAAGTTATTAGATCAACCGTTAGACCGACCTTGGCAAATGCCGAAGGTAATTTTAACGAAAACGGGCCAGGATCACTGGCATTCGGGATCAGGGAACTATTGGCGGGCGATTAGTTTTATTGAAGGGTCGGAGTCCTTTGATACGTTGACGAGTCTCCACCAAGCCCAGGAAGTGGGGACAGCATTGGGCTTATTTCACCAATTGTTGAGTGATTTACCCCCAAGTCGCTTAACCGATACCTTACCGGGATTTCACCACACCCCCGATTATTTAGCCCAGTATCACCAGGCCACGGCCAATGCCCAAAGATTGGTCGATGAATGGGTCAGTGACGTTCAATTTTGCCAAGGATTTATTGCCCGTCGTGCAGATTGGTGTAGCGTGCTGGAAAGGGCGAAACATCAAGGGGAATTGCCGATTCGATTGATGCACGGTGATCCGAAGGTGAACAATATTATGTTCGATCGCCAAACGGGTAATGCGGTCAGTGTGGTGGATTTGGATACAACCAAACCGGGCTTAATTCACTATGACATTGGTGATTGTTTGCGATCGGGTTGTAATCCTTTGGGGGAAGAAACCCAGGATTGGCAATCTGTGACGTTTAATTTGGATTTTTGCCGTGCTATTTTGCAGGGTTATTTGCCCCAATGTCGTAATTTTTTGACCGATGCCGATTATGACTATTTATTCGATGCCATTCGCTTAATTGCTTTTGAATTAGGTCTACGCTTTTTTACCGATTTTATCAATGGCGATCGCTATTTTAAAGTTAAGTACCCTGAACATAATTTGATTCGAGCCTTAGTACAATTCCAACTAACGGCAAGCATTGAACAACAAGAAGGGGCTATCAATGAAGTAATTAAGACGATTAGATTTCAATGTGCATAACAAAAATGAATTGAGAGGATGAGTTTGTCGTTATATTGTGGACAATAGGGCACTTTACCCCACCAACGCTCTCAGGGAATCATGGCGTTAAGAATCTGGATTATCATCAACAATAGAACACTCTTTAACGTTAATAAATTGTGAAAGTCTCCCGCCACTTACCACCACTTCGATTACGATCCCTAGGGAGTAGGCATTCTCATTTTCTGCTTTTCGGGTTGTGCATGGATAGGGTCGGATAACTCCTTAGGCGATCGCCGTTTCACCGCCCAAAATTTAGGGGTCATTATCAATGAACAAGATCCCTTGAGTGTGCAAGTAGGAGAATATTACCAAAAAAGGCGGGGCATTCCGAACAAAAATATGATCCGAGTGTCGTTTCCACCGGTCAAAAATCAAATCTCTGTTGAACAATTCCAAGTTATTCAGGAGCAAGTTAATAAACAAACCTCAAATAATATTCAAGGATTCGCCTTGACCTGGACAACCCCATTTCGGGTCAATTGCATGTCAATTACTAGTGCGTTTGCCCTTGGTTATAGTCCCGTTTATTGTGCGAATGGATGCAAAGCCACTGCCCCAAATGCTTATTTTGAGAACCCTAGCCATCGCCCTTATCAAGATTTTCAAGTACGTCCTACCATGATGATTGCGGCGAAAAATTTTGAAGCGGCCAAAGCGTTAATTGATCGGGGTGTTAATGCCGACAACAGTTATCCCAAGGGCACGGCTTATTTGCTAGTAACCCAAGATAAAGCTCGGAATGTCCGTTCAGTTACTTTTAAGGAAACTAAAGCCGAATTAAGTTCAAAATTTAAAATTGATATTATTGAAAGTAATGTGTTGAAAAATCGTTCGGATGTGATGTTTTACTTTACGGGGTTAGCGAAGGTGGAAAAACTAGAAACCCTAAAATTCCGTCCAGGGGCGATCGCCGATCATCTAACGTCATTTGGAGGAGTTTTGACAACGGGTTCAGGACAAATGAGTAGTTTAGACTGGCTCGATGCGGGGGCAACGGGCAGTTATGGCACCGTGGAGGAACCCTGCAATTTTCCCCAAAAGTTTCCTTACATACCAGTTTTAATGAAGGCATACTTGAATGGAGAAACCTTATTAGAAAGTTATTGGCAGAGTGTTTTTTGGCCAGGGCAAGGAATTTTTATCGGTGAACCCCTGGCCCGTCCCTTTGGGAAACCTTAAACCTGCTAATTTTATTGGGAAAATTGATTTTGATATTAGTAGGGCCAACCCCAGTAGGCGATCGCCGAGAACAGCAACAAAGTTGCGAAAAAAATAGAGACACTCTTCGAGAGTAAAAACCGCATTATTAATGTTGCAATGAATCGTTTGAGTGATCTTAATTTAGTTGGCAGGAAAAATCCGTTTAAAGTCAGACTTAATACTAATCACTGTCCAATCGGATTGTTGCGCTAAAACTAAGGCTTTTTCTGTGCCGTGGTTGTAATCGAATTCCCGATCTGCATCATCGTGGTGCAATAATAATTCTAAATTCGGTTTAGGGTTACTGTTTGCATATTGCAACATCTGAATATCTCCATCGGAATTACCCACGGCGATCGCCGGAATCTTGCCGATGTAACGGTCGATGTTAACGGGTTTTCCGGCCTTATCATTGATCGGTTTGACCAGTTCGGGTTGGCGAATTAATTCACTGCCTTGGGAGGTCAATTCAAAGGTTTTTTGAACAGCCGATCCAATCACATTTTCGGGGGGAATACCATAGGCTTCTTCAGCGATCGCCCGAACAAAATCAACACCACCACCAGTGCAAATATAGACATCAAAATCATTCAATTTTAAGTAGCCAACCAACTCGACCATGGGTTGGTAAATAAGTTGAGTGTAGAGCTTTTGGAAGCGAGGATGTTTAGCCGTTTTAAAAAATTGTTGAACCTGTTGATCAAATTCCATCTGGGTCATGCCCGTATGGGTTGCTATCACTAATTTGAGTGAATTTTCTACTGTGCCTACGGATTTTAAGTCGGGATTGGGATCAGTTAAAACGGTTTTAAAGGGTTCCTCAGTTTGCCATTCAGGATGTTGGGGAGCAAGGATCTTAATCTGTTCTAAAACAAAGGCGAGTTGCACATATAAGGGCTTTTCTTGCCATAACGTCCCGTCATTATCAAACACGGCAATGCGATCACCGTTGGGTAAATAATTGTCGCTATTGGGATTGGTCACATCCTGAACAAATTCAATAATCGTTTGCTTGGGTTGACCGTTATTCCAAGATGGGAGAGGATCGGCAATGCGACCCTGAGCCATTACCCCCAGGTTATTTCCTAGAATTAAGGCGAAACAAACGGCGATTGTAACAGCCAGCAAAATCAGGGATTGCCAGCTATTTTTTTTATGAAAACGAGAGAAAGATGACATAAAAAATTACTAGACTAATTGAGAACAAAAAACCGTCATAACTAAGCTAATAAAAACAGCTAAAAGTAAAAAGTAGCGCCGAGGAATCGCCCATTTAAATCTAAATTCATGCCAAATTCTCCCTTGCCAGTGCCATTTTGATAATCAATTTCATAGAAACGGTATCCCAATTGCAAAAAAATTGAGCGATTAACCCACCATTCAATCCCCCCTAATAAATTCCAACTGATGTTAGTATCCCCGGCGAGGCCAAATCCAGAGTGACCCTGTATGAAAAAAGCGTTCCACGAGTATCTTGTGGTAGCCCGTAATAAGTGAAAGAAACAGCAGTAAGTGACTCTTAAAAAATAAGGGTATAGTATTCTTGTCATCTGACAGTTAAGACCGTGTCCACATTGGTGCTTTTATGTCCGAGAAAAAGCGTGGTTCTAGAGACGTTAGTTACGCTCATCAGGTTTCTAAACGGAAACCAGGAGCTTGATAGTCATCAGGTAAATAATCAGATGGAATGGTCGTCATATTTCCATCACGTACAGCTCGATAATGGGGAGACAAAATTTCAATGTCAACTTCATTACATTTATCTTGAATATTTTGATGTAAATGGGAATAGATAATTTGCATTTTGTAGGGTTGATTAGTATAAGCTTTGAGGGTATAAGCTACATAAAAATCATCCAAGCTACTTTGAACAACAAAAGGTTCTGGATCTTTTAAAATTCCGTCAGAATTCAATGCCGCTTTAACTAAAGTTTCATGAACTTTTCGCCAAGGCACATCATAACCAAGGGTAATAGTTGTCTTTAGCAATAATGGTTTCTTTTCATCACGAATTGATGCAGTAAAATTAGTTATTTCTGTGCCAAATAAACTTGCATTTGGCAGAGTGATGATTTCGTTGTCAGGAGTGATAATTCGAGTAGAAAGCATTGTTTTTTCTAAGACACGTCCGAGGTTATCATTTACCCTGATCACATCTCCAACTTGAAAAGAGCGGGTATAAATTAAGACAATACCACTGACGATATTGCCAATAATGGCGGTGGAACCAAAAGTAACTAGGGCACCAATAAAAACCGAAACCCCTTGAAAGCCAGTAGAATTAGCGGAGGGTAAATAAGGATAAATTAAAACTACTGCCAGACCAACAATCAAAAAGACAATAATATTATGAGTTGTATTTGACCATTCCGGATAAAAACCTTTAATTTCTATACGCCGTCGCCGAATTTCATTAAAGATAAAATGGGAAAAGCGGATCGAATAAAAAGCAATCACTCCAATCAAACTAATAATAAATAAATTGGGAAGATAGCTTATAAAACCACCCCAAATAAGAGTAACTGCACCCCAAAAATAATTAACAATTTGACGACTAATAGGTTGAGTAATAGGAAAACAACTTAAAAGTAGGGGGATGTAAATATAGAGTAGAAAAAGGTTAGAGCCAACACGAATAATTTTGTATAAAATCTTTAACATTTGGGCTATCTTTTGACGGCTAATTATACCTTTACCCTGTTCAGTTAATCTTTCTATGCGCTGGGCTTGCCAATTTTCAAAGCGATGAAAAAATGAAGGAAGTAGGCGATTTAGTAAATACAAAAATAAAACAAAAAAAGCCGTGGCAATAACCGCGCGAATTAAGCCATTGACAATGGCTTCGGGGAGTCGTATTGCCCTATATTCTTGGATGCCAGATTTAATTGCTTGCAAGCGTTGTGCTACCAAATCATCTGTTGTTTGATTGGCTAACTTGGCATCTTCCGGGGTGACAACATTAATTAGAAAGCCCTCAACGGAAATGCCCCGCAATGTTTCGACTTTAAAAACTTCGATGTCATTTAGAGGAATGCTACTATCCTTAGCAATTTTTAGGATTTTGTTGGTCGTATCTCGGGCCCGGGTAGCAGGGGGTACATCCCCAATGGACGTCTGTATTTTAAACAGCACATCTCCATTTAACATCACGGGAGAAGGTTCAAAAAGTTTATTTTCTTCTTTGTTTTCGGTGGTAGATTTTTCTTCTTGATTATTTTGTGCTATATCAGTTAGTTGGGATAAATCTATCTGTGTTTGCGCCATCACCCGGGGGGGCAACCAACCGGCAACTTCGCCGTAGTTTGCTTTCAAATAAATAAGAGGCGTTAGCCAAAGAATTACCCCTAAAATAATGCAAAAAACGAAACGTATCCCCTTGAGGCGCATCGAAAACTCCTGGGAAGAATAAAGAGATGGGATTTAGCGAGTTGACCCCCATTTTATCAAAACTGTGACCCAGTAGAGTCGAGGGTAATTGAAAGGAAAAATTTTGTTAATGAGATAAATACTTCAATCCAAGTGGGGCAATGAGTCAAGGCACGGGCTATAAATTAGAGTAGTAGATCATTGGAAAATGGCTCTGGATTTTTTTCAAACTCTATTTCTTCTTCTAGTTCTTTGCCTAAAAAATAATTTAGAAATGTTCGGATAACGGCTATTAGTCCTAGTTTTCCTAGGGTTTCCAATGTTGGAGCTTGAGTCGTTGCCAGAATATCGGCGGCGAGTTGAAATTCCAGAGCTAAAGCTAACCACATACCAAATTTCAATCTCACTTTATTGAAAATACGATAGCGGTTACGACGGCGACTCAGTTGTATCGCTAATTGTAAGGTTTTAAAAAAGCCGACAATCACACACATGACTGAAAATGCTTCTAAAAATAATTTACTAATTGTGACCAATTTCCCTAAGCCAATTTCCATTAGCTCGAAAATTTCCATATTAACCTCTGGTAATTAAGATTCCAAGAAAAGCAATAACGCCAACTACTACTAAGGCGATCGCCACCGCCAAGCTGATGGAGAATTCAGACTTGTAAGTGAATGCGCCCTTCTCAATGCGCTTTAAATTTTTAGAATGACTTATCGCGGCAGCAGTTAAAGCCAGCGTGCCAATGAAAACAAAAGCTAATCCTAATGCCCGGGAAAGATGAAAAGTATCAACATTTTCATTTACACTTTTCTGTAAAGCCGCCACAATTCGGTCAATACCAAAGCCAAAGCTAATTAGGGAAAGACTGGTACGAATCCAGGCCATTAGAGTGCGTTCTGCTGCCGCCCGGTTACGCTCTTTAGCAAGTTCATTATTTAAATTATAAGGAAGATCTGATGATGGATTCATGCTCCTAAATCTGGCTAAAAGTTTGACAGTCTTTATAGAAAATGGAGAAAAAAATTAGTTATTAATGGTGCTAGTTAACGGATTGCCGTCCCAAAACCCATAGGTTTCCGTTTTTTACGGCGATCCTTCGTCAACATTTTTGTCATAATTTTAGTGGCTGGTTCCCCATTTCTATAAAGCTCAGTCATCATTTTTAACGGTTCATCAATATGATTAAAAAAGGCTTTATAACCGGCACACAAATAATTTAAGCCGGGTTCTCCATCGGGGGTGTTGATAAATCGATGCTTGGGGCATTCACCGTGGCAGGCAAAACGCACTTCGCAGTCAAGGCAATATTGGGGGAGGGTCTCTAACTTATCCCGACCAAATTGATATTGTTCTTCGCTACCTACTAATTGCCCTATGGACGTTTCTTGGATATTGCCTAGTAAATAATCTGGTTCAACAAAATGATCACAGGAGTAAAGATCGCCATTATGCTCTAACGCCACTCCCATACCGCAGGTGGGGGAGAAAAAACACATTCCAGTGGGAAGATTTAGCCAACTTCTGACCGCGGCTTCAAAGGTTTGTACAAATACGCGACCGACATCGTGGCGAACCCATTCATCAAAAATTTCAATTAAAAATTTACCAAACTGCTCTGGTAAAACAGAATTTTCAGAAACTTTAGTTCCTTGTTGATAGAGGGTTTTGCCATCGTCATTAATGCGCTCTACCACCGGAATAAATTGCATCCAACTGGTTTTGGCTTCATCCCGTAGAAATCGATATACTTCCAGCGGATGCTGACTATTGACCCGATTAATCGTTGTGAGAATGTTGTATTCAACGCTGTGTTTTTGCAGTAATCGCAATCCCTTCATCACTTTGTCAAAGGTGGGGCCACCGCCCTTATCCACCCGATTGGCATCGTGTAATTCCCTTGGCCCATCGATGCTCAAACCAATCAAATAATTATTTTCTTTAAAGAACTCGCACCATTCATCGGTTAATAATGTGCCGTTGGTCTGCAAGGTGTTTTCAAAGGTCATGCCCGGTTTGCGATGTTTCTCTTGATAGGCGATCGCCTTGCGGAAAAAATCCAGACCCATCAAGGTGGGCTCTCCCCCTTGCCAAGCCACGGTAACCTGGGGAGTTTGGTGGGCGGCAATGAGTTGCTGAATGTAGGCCTCCAACACTTCGTCCGTCATGCGAAACTTGCTACCAGGGTAAAGTTCTTCCTTATCCAGAAAGAAACAGTAGGAGCAATCCAAATTACAAATTGCCCCCGTGGGCTTAGCCATGACATGAATGCGGGGCGGAAGAAAGTTAGCCATAGAAATGAGAAAAATTTAGGTGATTAGGTTGGAGTTAATGCTAATGATTTTTATGCAAAATTTTAAGATAACCAAGACGGTATCCAATCCAGCCTGGAATGGCGAGAGCAGCTACTAAAATTGTCGTTGTTGTACTCAGGCGACTGGAAAGCGTTCGTGCGGGATCAAGCCCTTCAAAAATAAACTTAAGGGTGACGATCATGGCATAGGCAACAGTGGTTAAAGCACTGGCTCCTTTGATAAATTCCTTGGGACGGGGCAGGGTTAAATCGTGGAAACCTCTACCTAGAAAAAAACCTGAAACTAGACCCGCAATTCCAAAAAGAGTAACACTTGCCACTCGGTCAATAAACTCAGTTTTCATCATCCACTCTTGAGGATCGGCAATGACTAAAGCGGTTCCTCCAATGGCTCCAGCGATCGCCCCTAGATTGGCCCACCAGAGTAGGGGGTAAGCCTGACGATTGCTAGCTAAACCTGAAAGAGTAATAATCACGACGGCACAAGTGAAGGCAGAACCTAACTCTGGCAGATGGCTTGTAATGGCATAGGCAACTGTTCCACCGATGGTTACACCGATGAATCGCAAAAAATCTACTTTTATGAGAGTTAATTTTTTTTGCACAGGTTCAATTTAAGAAAAAGTTGCTTGGATTATTAAAATTATGAGGTCGTCTTAAATTTCTTGAGGTAAATAAGGGTGATAAATGTGTTGAGCAACAGGTAAAGGGCGATCGCCGCCAGGGAAAGTTTTTGTTCGGGAAAGTTGACGTTAGCAATGGCCAGAGCAATGCCGGGATGTCGGGAAACGGTGGACACAGCCAACGCATTGCGATCATCGGGATCAGGACCACCCAAAAAATAACCAACCGCCAAGCCCACCCCTATGAAAATAAGCGCCACAAGCACAGTAGCCATTGCCAATCAACGAGACGATCGCCGGCAGGGATTTGACCAAAATAACCAAAACCCCTATCACCAGGAGAATAGTGCCCACCACCGAAATAATAGCCTTCCCCTTTTGTACTGTTTCTTCCTTAATAATCTTCAATGAAGCGTATCGGGTAGCCATTCCCAAAAATAAAGGCAACAAGATTAAAGTTAAAACAATTTTTGCCACCACTGCCGGCGAAATTCCCGCCGACCTTTGGAATGCAACTTCAAATATCTCAATTAAAAGAGGAACAACGGCGATCGACAGAATCGAAATGGCAACCAGTAGGCCAATAACATAGGATTGGGTCGCACCGGCTTTTAACTGCTTTCGCGGTAGTAGAGGCGGAATCGGCGACACCGACAAAGCAAAAATGGCAATCTTAATAGCCGGATGAACGTCGCGAAAGAGATAAATAAGGATACCTGCCACTAGGGGCATAATCACGTAAATGGAAACAAAAGCCCTAGCCAATTGTTGCGGTTTACGCAATAAACCTGTTAGGTCTCTGAAACTGGCTTCTAATCCCAGCGCAAAAACGGTCAGAAAAATACTGGCCTTGATAGAGAGGATAACTAACTGCGCAGGACTCATACTTAAAAAATTGATATTCAATTCAAATAAAAGTGGAAAATTCCCCTCTCAAGAGGGGATTTAGGGGAGAGTTCGCTATCTTTTGACTTACTTAAATGAATGGGTTTAACCAAAATCGGCTAAACCCTAAAAAATCAAAATGTTAGCTATCGACTGCCCGCCGTCGAGGTCATTTTCTCCATCACCTGTTCCAAGCTAAAGCTAGCTGCTTTTTGCCGGGGCGGATATTCCTGAAAGGTTGCCAGGAACTGAGCAACGTAGGTCTGGGCCGGTACTAGCAGGAAGACGTGATCGAGAATCCAATCCCAGTAAGTGTTAGAGGTGACATCAGCCCGTTCGTAGGGGTCAGTTAATAGGTTGAAAATCTTGGGAACCCGCAACGCAACAAAAGGTTCTGCCCAAATTTGCAATGTTCCCGTTGCCCGTTGCTCCATAAAGACAATCTTCCAGTTGTCATAGCGCAATCCGGTCAGATCGCCATCGTCAGAGAAGTAGAAGAACTCGACGCGAGGACTTTTGTCGGTTTTGCCCGTCCAATAATCCAGCATATTGTAGCCATCCAGGTGAATCTTAAAGTTTTTATTACCTACCTGATGACCATCCAATAATTTTTGTTTAATGTCGGGTTCCCCTGCCGCAGCCAATAGGGTGGGCAACCAATCCAAGTGGCTAACAATTCCCGTGATGTTAGTGCCAGCCTCAATTTTATCCGGCCAACGCACCAAGCAAGGAACGCGATAAGCTCCTTCCCAATTGGAGTTTTTCTCATTACGGAATGGGGTCATACCCGCATCCGGCCAACTATTCATGTGGGGGCCGTTGTCGGTGCCGTACATGACGATCGTATCGTTCGTAATGCCCAACTCATCCAAGAGATTAAGCATTTCGCCAATACATTGATCGTGGTAAATCATCACGTCATGGTATTCCGACTGCCAGCGGCCGGACTGTCCCAAATCCTGGGGTCGGGCATGGGTGCGGAAGTGCATGTGGGTGGTGTTGAACCAGACAAAGAACGGTTCCCCAGAGGCCACGGCATCGCGGATAAAGCGTTTGGCCTCGGTCATAAACTCTTCGTCGCAGGTTTCCATGCGCTTTTTAGTCAATGGCCCCGTATTTTCAATGCGTTGAGTGCCATCGCCATTGGCCCAACAGTGAAGCACCCCTCGCGGGCCATAGTTGCTTTGAAAATTGGGAAAGTCAGCGGGTTGGGGATAATCCCGTAATTCCGGTTCTTCCTCTGCATTCAGGTGATATAAGTTGCCGAAGAACTCGTCAAAACCGTGCATGGTCGGCAAATGTTCGTCCCGATCGCCGAAGTGATTCTTACCAAACTGCCCAGTACGATACCCCAACGGTTGCAGTAGTTCAGCAATGGACGGATCTTCCGCCTGAAAACCCTGTTCAGCCCCCGGCAACCCGACCTTGCTTAACCCTGTACGAAAAACCGATTGTCCCGTAATAAAGGCTGCTCGCCCGGCAGTACAGCTTTGCTCGGCATAGTAGTGAATAAATTTAGCGCCTTCTTTGGCAACGCGGTCAATATTGGGGGTTTGATAACCCATCAGCCCGTCGCTGTAACAACTGAGGTTACTTTGTCCAATGTCATCACCCCAGAGAATTAAGATATTGGGTTGACCATTTGGCATAATTTTTTTCTCCAAATTGAAGCAGAGTAAATAAATCAAAAATACGAGTTACGCAATAACAAACAACAGTTTGTGTTGAACAAAAGTTGGTTGACTTAAATCTGTTGTTTGTTTGATTAACCTTGGTTTAACAATCTTGCTGACATTAAAACTCTCACAAAAGCATCAAGCCAGCCGAATCGCAAGCGAGAAGCGAGACGTTTTTTTGTACTAGTGGCGAAGCCGCGAAATAGCAACCTCCACGACTTAGGTAATTAGCTGATCAATAAATCAAGGCAAGACAATAATAACCCAAAAACTTGTACTTGCTTTACCTTAAAGCCAGATGAAAATATCAATGATCAAAAAAACGCAACTTTCTGATCAAGAAAATATAAAGATTGATTAAGATGATGTTTAGGTTTAACATGGGGCCCGGAAGTTATATTCCACAAATATAATAAGTCTTTATACTTATGCCTTATGCCTTATGCCTTATGCCATAAGATATCCGCTTTCAATAAGTCTTGATATCTTGCTTATTTGCCTATGGCAATACTGAACACTCTTTTAGTATTAAATTCCCTGGCTTGACTGTATCATAAGTGTATCAACTATCGTCACCTAACTTTCATCCTAGCGATTTTAGCGTTACATTTCGTGAATTCAATGACGCTTGGAAATTTCATGAAGGTTTACATAACTTTGATGTTGGCGTAAATCAACTGAGTCCGGGCAGTTTCTTTGGGCGTGTCACCGATTTAATCATCCCTGGGGTAAAAATTGAAAAACATTTTCATAATTCTCGCCTGAGAATTGAAGGCTGTTCTACTAATGATTGGTCATTTGGAATTCCTGTACAGCCCCTATGTTTATTGTTTGATCATCGTTATCTTTTAGATGATTGCTATTTATTGATTGCCCCTCCCAATGCCTCGTTTACTTTAATTCAAAAATCCATCTACGAATTATATATTGTGCGCTTTAGTGAAAATTATTTTGCCAAGCTCTGCGACCAATATCATCTTCCTGAACCACAAAAATTTTTATTAGATGCTTTTAACAGACCTTCGGCGGTGATCTTTTCTAAACATCAACAAAGGAGATTCAGTAAAATTTTTGGAAAAATATTTTCCCAGATGTTACTTTCCCTGTTTGGGCAGTCCCCTAACTCCGTGCTTTTTACCTATAGTCTGATCAATTTTTTTGAATATATTGAAGAAAGAATTGTCCATGAGCTTATTTTAGTCTTAGCCCGTTCACAACAAATTGAACCGAAGCAAACTTTTGTCAAACGAGCATCACATCTTCGTCAAGCAGAAGAATTTATACGAACCCATGCTAAAACAAAAATTTCAATTGCTGACGTTAGTGAATTTGTAGGAGTTAGCAAAAGAACCCTTGAGTATATTTTTAAGGATTATTATGGCATTTCCCCCTGCGCCTACCTGAAATGTCATCGATTGAATCAACTTAGACAGTCTTTATTTTCCCAATATAACCAAGGTACTACAATCAATCGAGTGTCGTCAGAGTGGGGTTTTTGGCACACTGGACAGTTGGCAAAAGACTATTACTCTCTCTTTGGTGAGCTACCTTCTCAAACTGTTTTTTGATAGCTCATTTTCCGAGGATGAGCAGGTTATTTTACTGCCAAAAAAATACAAAAAATAAACTTTACTATGCCTAAATGTTGATTTTTCTCTCTCTATAATTTAGGATTTTTAATTATCCCTTTTTCATTCAATTTGACTAATTTGGAATAAAAAATATACGTGTGTGAGGACTATTAAAAATGTTGCAACGATTAAGCATAGGCTTGATTTTTTCATTGTTAGGGATTGCCCCGGCGATCGCCGCTCCGTTACCCGATGATGGAGTATCTCCCAAGGAAGAAGCGCAATCTTTGTTTGATGCCCCCCGGCGATCGCTAAGGGAAATTCGCTCCTCCCAAGGAAATCTAACGGTTAGCGATGATCCCCTGGCTCAAATTAATTCAGTAGAACAATTAAGGGATGTGCAACCCAATGATTGGGCCTATGAAGCACTGAAAAGTTTGGTAGAACGCTACGGTTGTGTAGTTGGTTATCCCGACAATACTTTTCGCGGCGATCGACCCCTGAGTCGCTGGGAATTTGCAGCCGGTCTTAATGCTTGCACAACGACAATCGAAAAACTGTTACAGGACAATGTTGCTGTGTTGCGGGAGGATATTGAGCGGTTAAAACGATTAGCTCAACAGTTTGAATTAGAATTGGCATCCCTCGGCGGCAGAATAGACAATTTAGAAATCCGTACTTCCTATTTAGAGGATCGTCAATTTTCCACAACTACCAAGTTGATGGGGTCAGCAATTTTTAGTGCGGCCAATGTTTTTGGAAACAGTGCCTCTCGGAACCAAACGGTGATGCAATATAGAACTAATTTAAATTTCATTACTAGTTTTAGTGGCAAAGATGCCTTAATCACTAGTTTTTTTGCAGGAAATACACCTCTTAGACTTAGTTTTAATTTGCCTGGTACAGAAATCCCTACTCCCCTTGGATTTTCTCTTACCCAAGAAACAGCGGAAGGAACTTTATCTTCCCAATTTGCTGGTAACACCAATAACTCCTTACAGATGCTGGCATTGCAATATATTTTTCCCGTTGGCGATCGTCTGGTACTCAATGTCACCAATAGTTCAAGTGCCTATCAACCATTTATTCCTACCCTTAATCCCTTGCTTGATGATGCTAGTGGTGGGCAAGGAACCCTGTCTGAATTTGGACAACGTAACCCCATTTATGCCTTAGGAGGAGGGGGGACGGGTATTTTAGCTAACTATCGATTACTGGATTCCCTCAAATTATCAGGTGGTTACCTTGCTTCTGGTTTAGAAGCCGGTTCTCCTGATCAACAAAAAGGATTATTTAATGGCAGTTATGGCGCTTTAGGGCAATTAACTTGGCAACCATGGGAGCAGTTCAGTATTGCCGCTGTTTATCTAAATTCCTACAGCACCCCCGGTCGATTCGGTTTTAACTACAACGGTTTGGGGGTTGCTGGAACAGCGGTGGCTAACTCCTTGGCTGGTCAGGATCTTTTATTTGGCGATCGCCTAGGGGTGGCTCAGTCCCCCGTCATTAGTAACTCCTATGGCGTTAACCTTTCTTGGCAACCCATCCAAGACATTGCGGTTAATGCTTGGTTTTCCGATACGGAAGCACGATTAATTGGTCAAGGAGATGGCAATATTCTCAGTTATGCACTAACCCTTGGCTTTACTAATCTCTTTAATGAAGGCGATTTGCTAGGTTTTGTTTTTGGTGCTCAGCCCTATTTAACCAGTTTCAGGGGCGGTGATCCCCAACCTTTTAACGTGGACGTTCCGGTACATATCGAAAGTTTTTACCGTTATGCCATCAATGACAGTATCTCGATCACTCCAGGATTTATTTGGTTACTGGCCCCCAATCAAAATGCTAATAATGGAGATGATGTGATTGGGGTTATTCGGACAACCTTTGTCTTCTAAATATAATATTTCGGAACTATTTTGAGGATTAGTCGCTTAGCGCCTGGGACTTAATCCTTGGCCGGGCTACCGATGGCGATCGCCGAAAAACGAAGAAAAAATTGACTTGACCAACGGCGTCCTTCTGCGTATGATGGTTAATTGCGGTCAAAATAAGATATTAAATACAATATCGTACGTTAAAAACTGCACATCCCAGACCCCCTGCGGATACTGAGGGCATCGTGTCTTTAAGTCTGACCAGGAACCAGGGTTATCTGCCCATCGCCCGTATGTAGGACTAACTCTCCCTACCGCTAGGACGAAAGCAGTCATCAAGCACCGACTTGATTGAAACGCTCCATTGTTGCACTGAATAAGCTGTTAGGCTGCACTGTCTCGCCGGAATTAATTCTGTTCGAGGCTGTTGTTGTCCGAGTGTTTCTGCCTAATTATTCACATTTTTATCTACAGAGTGTAGAGGGTTAACCGTGTCTATCGGTATATTAGGAACAAAACTGGGCATGACCCAGATTTTCGACAAAGAGAGTGGCATTGCCATTCCCGTGACCGTTGTGCAAGTGGGCCCTTGTCCTGTTACCCAGGTCAAGACCAAAGAAACTGATGGTTACAACGCCGTTCAAGTGGGTTACTTGCCGGTTAAAGAGAAAGCCTTGTCCAAACCTGAATTAGGACATTTAAAGAAATCCGACACTGACCCAGTTCGTCACCTCAGAGAATATCGTCTTAAGGATGCACCTACCCAGCAATTAGGGGATGCAATTCAAGCCGATATTTTCCAAGTGGGTGACTTGGTTGACGTAGCAGGCCAAACCATGGGACGCGGTTTTTCCGGTTACCAAAAACGCCACAACTTCAAACGGGGCCCCATGAGCCATGGTTCCAAAAACCATCGCCAGCCTGGTTCCACTGGGGCGGGTACGACCCCCGGTCGGGTCTATCCCGGTAAAAAAATGGCGGGGCAGTATGGGGCTTCCCAAGTTACCATTCGTCGCTTGACAGTGGTGCGGGTGGATACGGAGCAAAATCTTTTACTGATTAAAGGCGCATTACCGGGTAAGCCTGGGGCGTTGCTAAATATTACCCCTGCTACCATCGTTGGTCGCACCTAAGCCCCCACTGCTATCCGTCATTGCTGGAGATAAAAAATCATGGTTGATTGTGTTGTAAAAAACTGGCAGGGGGAGGAAGTAGGAAGTGCTTCCCTTACCCTAAAGGTTGCCAAGGAAGAAAATGCCGCCCACATTGTGCATCGGGCCCTAGTGCGGCAACAAAATAATGCCCGCCAAGGTAATGCCTCTGCTAAAACCCGGGCGGAAGTTCGGGGGGGTGGCCGTAAGCCTTGGAAACAAAAAGGTACCGGTCGAGCCCGGGCAGGTTCGATCCGTTCTCCCCTCTGGCGGGGTGGTGGTGTAATCTTTGGGCCCAAGCCCCGGGATTACGGACAAAAAATGAATAGAAAGGAACGTCGTTTAGCCCTGAGAACGGCGATCGCCTCTAAGGCAGAGAACTTTGTGGTAGTGGAAGCCTTTGGAGATCAGTTCAGCCAGCCCAAAACTAAGGAATTGGCCACTGCGCTGACCCGTTGGGGAGCTAAACCAGAAAAACGGGTTTTGTTGATTCTCAACGAAATTCCGGAAAATGTGTTTCTTTCCGGGCGGAACATCCCCTATTTAAAAATTTTACGGGCAGATAACCTGAATATCTACGACATTCTCGTTGCAGATACGATTGTAACCACCGCTGCTGCCCTCGAGAAAATCCAGGAGGTATACGGTGAGTAAGGTAATTGATCAGCGTCGTTTAGCAGACCTAATTATTAAGCCCATTGTGACGGAGAAGGCCACCCTTCAACTCGAAGACAACAAGTATGTCTTTGATGTGCGCCCCGAAGCCACCAAGCCAGAAATTAAGGCGGCGATCGAACTTTTGTTTGATGTCAAAGTAACCCGGGTAAACACTGCCCGGATGCCCCGCAAACAAAAACGGGTAGGGCGTTTTATCGGCTTCAAAGCCCAGGTAAAACGGGCCGTTGTCACCCTGAAAGAGGGGGATAGCATCCAACTCTTCCCCGACGTGTAAACCACGTTTAGACCATCACTGAAATTAACTGTTATCTAAACCCATGGGTATTCGTAATTATCGGCCAATGACCCCAGGAACTCGGCAGGCAAGTGTCTCCGATTTCACTGAGATTACTAAAAGTAAGCCGGAAAAGTCATTAACCACCAACCGCCATGACCACAAAGGTCGCAACAACCGGGGGGTAATCACCAGTCGTCACCGGGGGGGCGGTCACAAGCGCCTTTACCGGATTATTGACTTCAAACGTGATAAGCAAAATATTCCTGCCCGGGTAGCGGCGATCGAGTACGATCCCAACCGCAACGCCCGCATCGCTCTCTTGTTCTACACCGATGGGGAAAAGCGTTACATTCTTGCCCCCGCAGGCTTACAAGTGGGCATGACCGTGATTGCTGGGGAAGAAGCTCCCTTTGAAGTGGGTAACACCCTCCCCCTCAGCCGAGTTCCCCTCGGTAGTGAAATTCACAACGTTGAGTTGGTAGCCGGTCGGGGTGGCCAAATGGTGCGCTCCGCTGGAGCCTTTGCCCAGGTGGTAGCCAAAGAAGGGGACTATGTCACCATCAAGCTACCCTCTAAAGAAGTTCGCATGGTCCGCAAGGAATGTGTTGCCACCCTAGGTCGGGTTAGCAATGCGGAATTCCGTAACCTAACCCTAGGAAAAGCTGGTCGGAAGCGTCACCTAGGTCGCCGTCCCCATGTCCGGGGTAGCGTAATGAACCCCTGTGATCACCCCCATGGTGGTGGTGAAGGTCGGGCCCCCATCGGTCGTTCCGGCCCCGTTTCTCCCTGGGGTAAGCCAGCTTTGGGTGCTAAGACTCGCAACAAGAAGAAACGCAGTAGCGCTCTGATTGTCCGTCGTCGTACCAAATAATTATTTTTGTTTTTATTCGTTGGAATTGAACTATGGGTCGTTCACTCAAAAAGGGTCCTTTTGTGGCAGCTTCCCTGCTCCGCAAAATCGACAAGCTCAATGATAAAGGGGATAAACAGGTTATTAAAACCTGGTCTAGGGCCTCTACTATCCTTCCCCAGATGGTGGGTCATACCATCGCCGTCCACAACGGTCGTCAACATGTGCCGGTGTTTGTGTCCGAACAAATGGTGGGTCACAAGTTAGGGGAATTCGCGCCGACTCGGACCTTCCGCAGTCACTCCAAAAGCGATAAAAAAGGGCGTAAGTAACCAGAGGTAATAAGTATGAAAACAGTTGTTGATACAACAGCCGAAGTCAAGGCGATCGCCCGTTACGTGCGGATGTCTCCCCTAAAAGTACGGCGGGTGCTAGACCAAATCCGGGGACGATCCTATCGGGAAGCCCTGATCATCCTGGAATTTATGCCCTATAAAGCCTGTGAGCCTGTGCTCAAGGTACTGCGCTCCGCCGTGGCCAATGCCGAGCATAACGAAGGCTTAGAACCAACGAACCTCGTTGTCAGCCAAGCTTTTGCCGACGGTGGCCCCAGTTTGCGACGTTTTCGCCCCCGGGCCAGGGCCGTGCATACCAAATTCGCAAGCCTACTTGCCATATTACCGTTGCCGTTGCCCCCCCCTTGGCAGATAACTAACACACCTGTTCACGTCACGCATACAAAACATGGGACAAAAAATACATCCAGTTGGCTTCCGCCTCGGCATTACCAAAGACCATAAATCTTGCTGGTATGCCGACCCCAAGCGCTACCCAGAGCTTTTGCAGGAAGACTACAAAATTCGTCAATACATTGAGAAAACCCTCAATAATGCTGGTATTTCTGATATCCGCATTGAACGTAAAGCTGAACAAATTGAGTTGGGCATTCACACCGCTCGCCCCGGTGTCGTGGTCGGTCGGGGTGGTTCCGGCATTGAGCAACTACGAACCGGCTTGCAAAACCTCCTTGGGGGATCCCGGCAGATCCGGGTAAATGTCATCGAAGTACCCAACGCTGATGCTGATGCCGCCCTAATGGCGGAATACATCGGTCAACAGTTGGAACGGAGGGTTTCCTTCCGTCGAGTGGTGCGTCAAGCATTACAACGGGCTGAAAGAGCCGAAGTTAAAGGTATCAAAATCCAGGTTAGTGGTCGCCTTAATGGGGCGGAAATTGCCCGGACTGAGTGGGTGCGGGAAGGTCGAGTTCCCCTCCATACCCTCCGGGCTGACATTGACTATGCCTATCGCACTGCCCTAACCACCTACGGCATTTTGGGTATCAAGGTCTGGATTTTTAAAGGTGAAATCATCCCTGGTCAGGAAGCGGCCGCCGTTGCTCCCCCCAGCCAGCCTCGCCGGAAGTCCCGTCGTCAACAGTTTGATGACCGTTCCCAAGACAATTAAGACCAAAAACCACAATTGTTCTGGCGATCGAGCCATTCATTAACGCCTATTCGTTAACGCACTATGTTAAGTCCTAGAAGAACAAAATTCCGTAAACAACAACGCGGACGGATGCGGGGTCTAGCAGAGCGGGGGAGTACCCTCAACTTTGGTGAGTATGCCCTCCAGGCGATCGAACCCTGTTGGATCACCGCCCGGCAAATTGAAGCCGCCCGTCGAGCCATGACCCGTTATATCCGTCGGGGTGGTCAGATCTGGATTCGCATTTTCCCCGACAAACCCGTCACCATGCGCCCCGCCGAAACCCGGATGGGTTCTGGTAAAGGTTCCCCCGAATATTGGGTGGCGGTGGTTAAACCCGGTCGGGTAATGTTTGAACTATCCGGGGTATCGGAAGAAGTTGCCCGGGAAGCGATGCGCCTTGCCGCCCAAAAATTACCCATCAAAACCAAATTTATTTCCCGTCAGGAGGATTACATTTAACCATGGCTCTTCCCAAAATTGCTGACGCCCGGAAACTCGGTGATGAAGAATTGGCCAGTGAAATCCTAGCTACAAAACAAAAATTGTTCCAGCTTCGATTCCAACAAGCCACCCGCCGTCCCGAAAACCCCCATGAATTTAAACACGCCCGCCACCGCTTAGCCCAACTATTGACGGTGGAAAGGCAACGACAAATTGAGAATAGTCCTTCCGAGGAGGAATAAAAGAACAATGGCGATTAAAGAACGTGTGGGCATTGTTGTCAGTAACAAAATGGATAAAACCGTTGTTGTTGCTGTAGAAAGCCGTTCCCCTCACCCCAAGTACGGCAAGATTGTCGTCAAAACCAAAAAGTTCAAAGCTCACGACGAAGAAAACCAGTGTCAGGAAGGGGACAAGGTTCGCATTCAAGAAACCCGCCCCCTCAGCAAAACCAAACGCTGGCAAGTAATCAACATTATGAGCCATTCATCCTAGTCTGATTTTTTTAGGAAAACGCCGTGATTCAACAACAAACCTATCTCAACGTCGCGGACAACAGTGGTGCTCGAAAGCTAATGTGTCTGCGGGTTCTCGGCACGGGAAATTGCACCTATGGCGGCATTGGTGATCAAATCATCGCTGTGGTCAAAGATGCCCTGCCCAACATGCCCATTAAAAAGTCCGATGTGGTACGGGCGGTGATTGTGAGAACCAAACAACCCCTGCGCCGGGCCAGTGGCATGAGTATTCGCTTTGATGACAATGCTGCGGTAATCATCAACCCCGAGGGTAATCCCCGCGGAACCAGGGTATTTGGCCCTGTGGCCCGGGAACTACGGGATAAAAACTTTACCAAAATTGTTTCTTTGGCTCCGGAGGTGCTCTAAATGACTAAAACCAAAAAGGCTCCTAGTCGGGTGAGGATGCACGTCAAAAAAGGCGACACCATCCAGGTTATCTCCGGTAAGGATAAGGGCAAGGTGGGGGAAGTAATCCAAACTATTCCTAGCCACAGTCAAGTGGTGGTGAAGGGGGTTAATATCCGCACCAAACACGTTAAGCCCAAACAAGAGGGAGAGTCTGGTCAAATTAGTAGCTCTGAAGCTCCTATTCATAGCTCTAAGGTGATGCTCTATTCCACCAAGGAAAAAATCGCCAGTCGCATTTGCTATACCGTCACCGATGATGGCAGAAAAGTGCGGATGCTGAAAAAAACAGGGGAAATCCTGGATTAGTAACTGGAATTTATTCCCAAGATCTTTTTAGCTTATTTATTCTCTGACCAAGCCCAGAGAGCCAGTAAACACCATGACCCAACGACTTAAAACCGTCTACCAAAAGACCATTCTTCCCAAATTACAGGAAGAGTTTGGTTACAAAAATGTCCACCAAGTTCCTAAGTTGGTCAAAGTGACCGTTAACCGAGGACTGGGGGAAGCTTCTCAGAATGCCAAAGCCTTGGAGTCTTCTCTAAGTGAACTGGCTACGATTACTGGACAAAAACCGGTGGTTACCCGGGCCCGAAAGGCGATCGCCGGTTTTAAAATCCGCGAAGGAATGCCGGTGGGGGTAATGGTTACCCTTCGTTCCGAGCGCATGTATGCCTTTTTAGATCGTTTGATTAACCTGGCTTTACCCCGTATCCGAGATTTTCGGGGCATCAGTCCCAATAGCTTTGATGGCCGGGGTAATTACAGTTTAGGGATCCGGGAACAGCTTATTTTTCCCGAAATTGAATACGACACCATCGATCAAATCCGGGGCATGGACGTTTCCATCATTACCAGCGCCCAGTCCGATGAAGAGGGTCGGGCCCTGTTAAAAGCTTTGGGCATGCCCTTTAGAAGTTAGTCCGTCGTGGCTCAGGGCGATTGATATAACTCCCATCAACCCACCTGAATCATCATCCTTTAGGAGAATTTACAAGCAGGAATAATGGCTTCAACAGACACAATTTCCGACATGCTCACCCGCATCCGTAATGCCTGTGCAGTGAGACATAGCACTACCCAAGTGCCGACCACAAGAATGACCCTTAGTATTGCTAAGGTGTTAAAAAGCGAAGGCTTCATTGAAGACTATGCTGAAACCGGAGAGGGCATCAACCGTAATTTGGTTTTGACCCTCAAATATAAAGGCAAAACTCGCCAACCATTGATTAACGTCCTCAAACGAGTTAGCAAACCTGGTTTACGGGTTTATGCTCCCTCGAAAAAAATACCCAGGGTTTTGGGGGGCATTGGCATTGCCATTGTTTCCACGTCCCATGGCATCATGACCGATCGTGAAGCCCGTCGCCAGGGTATTGGTGGAGAAATCCTTTGCTACATTTGGTAGTCCCGGTCGAAGGCTACTACTCAGTTACTACTTAAACTTAACTTTACAGAATTACTCCTATGTCCCGTATCGGTAAACGCCCTATCCCTGTTCCGGCGAAGGTCAGCGTCGAGATTAAAGGCACCCACGTGAGCATCAAAGGACCTAAAGGCACCCTAGAAAGACATTTGCCCGACAAGGTGATTATTGTCCAAGAAGGGGAAACCATCACTGTCACCCGCCAGGATGAGTCCCGCATTGCCCGTGAACGTCATGGCCTAGTTCGTACCCTTGTCGCCAACATGGTGGATGGGGTTTCCCAAGGTTTTGAGCGTCGTCTCGAAATCCAGGGGGTTGGCTACCGGGCCCAGGCCCAGGGTAATAAGCTTACCCTCAACGTTGGCTACAGTAAGCCAGTGGAAATGACCATGCCCCAAGGCATTGAGATCAAGGTTGAAAATAATACCCAGCTTATCGTTGCTGGCATTGACAAAGAATTATTGGGAGATACCGCCGCTAAAATTCGGGCTGTGCGTCCCCCGGAACCTTACAAAGGTAAAGGTATTCGCTACCAAGGCGAATACGTCCGTCGTAAAGCTGGTAAGACAGGGAAAAAATAAACTATGAAAGATACACGCAAGTCCGCAACTCAACGTCGCCATTACCGTCTCCGTCGCAATTTATCTGGCACCAGCGAGCGTCCTCGTTTGGCGGTTTTTCGCTCCAATAGTCATATCTACGCCCAGGTTATTGATGATGTGGCCCAACACACCATCGCCGCCGCTTCTACCCTAGACCCGGATTTGAAAAAATCCTTGGAATCTACGGCTAACCAAGATGCTTCCGCTGAGGTGGGTAAACTGGTGGCCCAGCGAGCGATCGCCAAGGGCATTGACCAAGTGGTTTTTGACCGGGGTGGTAATTTGTATCACGGCCGGGTAAAAGCTCTGGCGGAAGCGGCCAGGGAAGCTGGCCTCAATTTCTAAGCGAACGAAATTTTTAGAATCCAAGGAAATTATTATGGCAAAACGTCGTAAAACTAGCCGTGAAAAAAAAGAAGACACCAACTGGCAGGAGCGGGTCATCCAAATCCGTCGGGTCAGCAAAGTGGTCAAGGGCGGTAAAAAATTAAGCTTCCGGGCCATCGTCGTCGTTGGCAATGAAACCGGCCAGGTCGGAGTAGGAGTCGGTAAAGCTGGGGATGTTATCGGTGCCGTCCGCAAGGGTGTGGCCGATGGCAAAAAGCAACTGATTGAAGTGCCTCTCACCAAATCTAATTCCATTACCCACCTCACCAATGGGGTATCCGGGGGCGCGAAAGTAGTAGTTCGTCCCGCGGCTCCCGGTACTGGGGTAATTGCCGGGGGAGCAGTGCGTACCGTGTTGGAACTAGCTGGGGTCAAAAACATTTTGGCTAAGCAATTGGGCTCTAACAACCCCCTCAACAATGCCCGGGCCGCCATTAATGCCCTGGAAACCCTGCGAACCTTCTCTGAAGTGGCCGAAGAACGGGGGGTATCCGTCGAGCATCTTTATACCTAAGGCGATCGCCGATTAATTTCGGTTCTTGATCAATTTTCTCTGAACTTAATTTTAAATATTAGCTATGAATTTGAGCGAACTCTCTTCCAAGGACGGTGCCAAAAAACGCCGTCGTCGTGTGGGCCGGGGCATTGCCGCAGGGCAAGGAGCTAGCTGTGGTTTCGGCATGCGGGGGCAAAAATCCCGTTCCGGTACCGGCACCAAAGCAGGTTTTGAAGGGGGACAAATGCCCCTCTATCGCCGTCTGCCCAAGTTAAAGCATTTCCCCCTCTATAACCCCAAGCATTTCACCATCATTAATGTGGGTAAATTAGCGGCCTTGGCTCCCCAAACCGTGGTAACCCTGGAAAGCTTGATGGAAGTGGGCATTGTTACCAGCAACGACGGTCCCTTGAAAATTTTAGGGGATGGGGAATTATCCGTAGCCCTCACGGTTCATGCCGCCTGTAGCCAATCTGCCAAAGCCAAAATCGAAGCCGCCGGTGGCACGGTAGAGATTGTTGCCTAATAATGAATGCCAAAATCCTTTCTAATTGAATAGGAGATAATGGGGTTATTTATTATCTTTACCCCATCCCTCGCACTTTTATCAGGTACAAATAAATGGTCGTAAGTCGAGATAAAGCCCCCTCTGCCCAGGAAACTTTCTTGCAGATGGCCCAAGCGGCTGGCCTTAGGGGTCGGCTGCTTATTACTATTGGGCTATTAATTCTAGTCCGGGTGGGAATTTTTATTCCCGTGCCGGATATTGATCGTCAAGCCTTTACCCAGGCTATCAACGATAATTCCGTCATTGGTTTTTTAAATATTTTTACCGGGGGCGGTTTATCCACTGTGGGCATCTTCGCCCTGGGGATTTTGCCCTATATTAACGCTTCCATCATCATGCAATTGCTGACGGCGGCGATTCCTGCCTTGGAAGATTTACAAAAAAATGAAGGGGAAGCGGGACGGCGCAAAATTTCCCAATATAGTCGTTACATTGCCTTTGGCTGGTGCATTATCCAGGGTCTGGGTTTAACCATTGGGTTGCTCAAACCCTATGCCTATAACTATGGCCCGCTGTTTGTTACCCAAACCGTTTTGGCCATCACCGCCGGTTCCATGTTTGTGATGTGGATTTCGGAACTAATTACAGAACGGGGCATTGGTAACGGTGCTTCCCTGCTGATTTTTGTCAACATTGTGGCTACCCTACCCCAAACCCTGGGTCAAACCATCGAATATGCCCAATCCGGGGGGCGGCAATCCATCACGGCGGTGGTGCTATTGATGTTGGTCTTTTTGGTCATGATTGTCGGGATTGTTTTCGTCCAGGAAGGCACCCGGCGTATTCCCATTATTTCTGCCCGTCGCCAGGTGGGTAAAAAGTTGTATCGGGAACGCACCAGTTATTTGCCCCTCCGCCTCAACCAGGGTGGGGTAATGCCGATTATTTTTGCTTCGGCGGTGTTGATCTTACCCTCTTCCCTAGCGGGCTTTGCTACGGGGAATGAAGGCTTGGGGGGCTTTGGGGAGTTTTTAGTCCAGGTTGCCAACGCCCTCCGTCCCGGCACGTGGATCTATACCATCGTCTACTCCTTGATGATTTTCTTCTTCAGTTATTTTTACGCCAGTCTGATTGTTAACCCAGAGGACGTGTCGAAAAATCTCAAAAAGATGGGGTCTAGTATTCCCGGCATTCGTCCAGGGAAAAAGACAGAGCAGTATTTGGAAGGGGTATTGAATCGACTTACCTTTTTGGGGGCAATTTTCCTCAGTTTTGTGGCCACTTTGCCCATTTTTGTGGAACAGGCTACCGGGGTAACTACATTTCAAGGTTTGGGGGCGACTTCCCTTCTGATTTTAGTGGGGGTTGCCATTGATACGGCGAAGCAAATCCAGACCTATGTGATTTCCCAGCGCTATGAAGGAATGATTAAACAGCCCTAGTTCCCCCTATTTTCAGGGGTAGAGTTACGTCGATTAATCAATCTTGGTGACTATATCACCCAATTAAACGTTGCGGTCAGGGAAAGTTTACAAAGTTGTTTCCTTGGCCGTTTTTTTAATCAATATTTTGGAGCTTTTAAGGATTATGGCCATGGCTAAAGGTTTAATTTTTCTTGGTGCCCCTGGTTCTGGCAAGGGAACCCAGGCAGTGGGTTTGGCAGAAACCCTTGGTATTCCCCACATTTCCACGGGGGATATGCTCCGTCAGGCGATCGCCGATGGCACAGAATTGGGGCGCCAGGCAAAGGACTATATGGACAAAGGGGAATTAGTTCCAGATAAATTAATTCTGGGGTTAATTGAAGAACGGTTAGGCCATGGCGATGCCAAAAAGGGCTGGATTCTGGATGGCTTTCCCCGCAACGTTAATCAAGCCATTTTCCTTGACGAATTACTAGTTAACATTGGCCACCGTACCCATTGGATTATTAACCTCAACGTACCCGACGAAGTTGTCGTTGAACGGTTATTGGCCGGGGTCGAGCGGATGATAATGAAGCCACTATCCGTAACCGCCTTGTGGTTTACACAGAACAAACTGCCCCCCTAATTTCCTATTACCAGGAGCAGGGTAAACTCTACTCCATTAACGGTGACCAACCTATGGAATCTATCGGTGCAACTTTACAGAAACTGGTTAAAGCTTAATACCCAGACCAACATAGGTCAGGGAATGAAACAACCCAGATTTGTTATCATGAAAGACGGCGCTTTTCAATGGCGCTTCCCTTTGTTTTGTTTTTTAGGAGGTTATTAACCGTTTGTCTAAACAAGATCTAATTGAGATGGAAGGTACGGTGATGGAGTCATTGCCTAATGCAATGTTTAGGGTCGATCTTGACAACGGCTTTAACGTCCTGGCCCACATCTCCGGCAAAATTCGCCGTAACTACATCAAAATTCTCCCCGGCGATCGGGTCAAGGTGGAATTAACTCCCTACGATTTAACCAAAGGGCGCATTACCTATCGACTCAAAAATAAAAAGTAATCATATTTGATCACCATATTGTTGGGAAATAATTGGCAAGTTTTCCAGTTGCAGAATATTAATCTCGGATTTTCTGTGACATGGCCACGATAACTTGCTATAATCAAGAGCTTGCAGTGTTGCCAAAGAAAATTCAGGCATGAAAGTTAGAGCTTCCGTTAAGAAAATGTGTGATAAGTGCCGCGTTATTCGTCGGCGCGGTCGTGTGATGGTTATCTGTTCCGCCAACCCCAAGCATAAACAGCGTCAAGGTTAGTAGTTCCCCTAGTGATCACCATCCCGATCTGTCTTAAACCCTACTCCATAAAATTATTGAACTTATTTAGAGGAAAATCAACGTGGCACGCATAGCTGGTGTTGACCTGCCTCGGGATAAGCGTGTGGAAATCGCCCTCACTTATCTGTATGGCATCGGTCTCTCGCGCTCCCATGAAATCCTAGACGCCACCGGGGTTAGCCCCGATGTCCGTATTAAGGATCTCAGTGATGAGGATGCGCTCAAATTAAGAACCTACATCGACGAAAATTATGAGATCGAAGGGGATCTCCGTCGTTGGGAGGCCATGAATATCAAACGCCTTGGGGATATTGGCACCTACCGTGGTCGTCGTCATCGCCAAGGTTTACCTGTACGGGGACAACGCACTAGAACCAACGCCCGTACCCGTCGGGGTCGTCGTTTAACCGTTGCCGGTAAGAAAAAGACCCCCGCGAAGAAATAATCTTCCCCCAACCCCTGTCCTGTTTATTGAAGCTCTCAAGCAATCATTATGGCGCGTCCTACCAGAAAAACTGGGCCCAAAAAAGCAAAAAAGAATGTCCCTAGCGGGGTGGCCCACATTCAATCCACGTTTAATAACACCATTGTTACCATCTCTGACATCAGAGGAGATGTAATTTCCTGGGCTTCCGCTGGTTCTAGCGGTTTCAAGGGAGCAAAAAAAGGTACTCCCTATGCCGCCCAAACCGCCGCTGATTCCGCGGCCCGTCGGGCCATGGAACAGGGAATGCGACAACTGGAGGTAATGGTCAGTGGCCCCGGTGCCTGGCCGGGAAACGGCGATCCGTGCCCTCCAGGGAGCTGGTTTAGAAATTACCTTGATCAGAGATGTTACCCCCATTCCCCACAATGGCTGTCGTCCCCCCAAACGCCGTCGGGTTTAGGACAACTGGGTTATTCAAATATCAGCTTTTTTGAGCAAATCACAATTTCCTCTGACTGAGATAGCGTCGGTCAAGCTATTTACTACAGAGATATAAGGGAGGTCGCGTTAGTGGCGCAGTTTCAAATTGAGTGCGTGGAATCCAGCACCAGGAAAAATCAACAGCAATATAGTAAGTTTTCCCTTGAACCCTTAGACCGGGGCCAGGGAACGACGGTGGGAAATGCTCTCCGTCGAGTTTTGTTGTCTAACTTACCCGGGGCGGCGGTGACAGCCATTCGCATTGCCGGGGTTAACCATGAGTTTGCCACCATTCCAGGGGTTCGGGAAGATGTACTGGAAATCATGCTCAACATGAAGGAACTTGTGTTGAAAAGCTACACCAATCAGCGTCAGATTTGCCGGTTAACGGCGATCGGTCCTGGAACGGTGACGGCGGCCCAATTCGACGTACCTTCGGAAGTGGAAGTTATTGACCCCAATCAATATGTTGCCACTTTGGCGGAAGGAGCCAAGTTGGAGATGGAATTCTGGGTAGAGCGGGGAGTGGGTTATCGAGTCATCGAGCGGGGCAAGGAGGAGAATTCATCATTAGATTTTCTGCAAATTGACTCCGTATTTATGCCGGTCACCAAGGTTAACTACACCGTGGAGGATATCCGGGCCGATGGCATGAGCCCCAAGGATCGCCTGGTCTTGGATATCTGGACCAATGGAAGTATTCAACCCCGGGAGGCCCTATCGGAAGCTTCCGATATCATTGCCAATCTTTTCCTGCCGTTAAAGGATCTCAATGAGCTGGAGACGGCCCACAGTGAGTACCAGGATGAGGTGAACCCGGAAAGCCAGATTCCCATTGAGGAGTTACAACTTTCGGTTCGGGCCTACAACTGCCTGAAACGGGCCCAGATTAATTCGGTGGCGGATTTACTTGAGTTTAGTCAAGAGGATCTGCTGGAGATTAAGAACTTTGGTCTGAAGTCAGCAGAGGAAGTGATTGAGGCGTTGCAAAAGCGTTTGGGTATTACCCTACCCCACGAAAAAGCAAAGCCCTAATTGGCGGCTCTTTGTTTTGGAGTAACCCTAACCCCCTGTTTTTAAATTTTGTATAGGTTTGTATAGGAGTTTTAGTCACCATGCGACACAGATGTCGAGTGCCTCAGTTGGGTAAGCCCGCTGACCAAAGAAAAGCCCTGTTGAGGGCTTTGACCACGGAGTTAATCCGCCATGGACAAATTAAAACCACCAAAGCCCGGGCTAAGGCTGTTCGTTCGGAAGTTGACCGGATGATCACCCTAGCTAAGGATGGTTCCTTGTCTGCCCGTCGTCGGGCCCTGGGGTATATCTATGACAAGCCCACAGTCCATGCCTTGTTTGCCGATGCCCCCAGTCGCTATAAAGACCGGGATGGCGGTTATACCCGTATTATCAGAACCCTGCGTCGCCGGGGTGATAATGCGGAAATGGCGGTCATTGAATTGGTGTAGTCCACTAATTTTTTCCCATGACCTCATCTCCTTCCCTCGGTAAACAAAGGGTCGCCCTGGTTATTCAATACCTGGGCACTCATTTCCACGGATGGCAACGACAACCTAACTTTTGCTCTATTCAAGAAGAAATTGAGTTGGCGATCGCCAAGGTGGTGGGACAGTCCGTGGCACTTCATGGAGCCGGCAGAACTGATGCGGGGGTTCACGCGGCGGCCCAGGTGGCCCATTTTGATGACCCGGTGGGGCAAATTCCCGCCCAGCGTTGGGGTAAGGTACTCAACGGCAAACTGCCTAAGGACATCTTAGTGAGGGGATCGGCGCCGATGGAACCAGGTTGGCACGCCCGTTTTTCAGCGGTGTGGCGGAGATACCGTTACAGCATTTATACTGACAAATGGCCTAATTTATTTGCCGATGCCTTCAGCTGGCACTATTACCGTTTTCCCCTAGAAGAAAGCACCATCAAACAAGCGATGGAAACCCTTTTGGGAAAGCATCATCTAGCGGCTTTCCATCGAGCCGGTTCAGACCGAACCCATTCCTGGGTAGAGGTACAGGGGGTGGACTGTTACCGACGGGGCCCCATGCTCTATCTGGAAATCCAAGCCAATGGTTTTTTGTACGGCATGGTTCGGCTTTTGGTGGGGCTATTGGTGGAGGTGGGGTCGGGTCAACGTAGTCTGACTAACTTCAACGATATTTGGGTTAATCAGCGGCGGGACTTAGTCAAATATGCGGCCCCCGCCAAGGGGTTATGCCTACTGCGGGTCGGTTATGAAAATTTTCCTTTTCCTGAATCTCTGTGGTTTGACAGTCAGCCCCTATGGACTTTCAACGGTTAACCAGGAAAAAAGTAAGGAAATAATGATTATTCCTCGTTATTAAGCGATGGTATTTTGAAAACTATGAACAAAACTGTATTACCAACAATCGATAACCTCGACCATAAATGGTACGTCATTGATGCTGAAGGGCAACGGTTAGGTCGTTTGGCCACCGAAGTCGCCACCATTCTCCGGGGCAAAAATAAGCCTACTTTTACCCCCCACATGGATACCGGTGATTTTGTCATTATCATTAATGCCGAAAAAATTGAAGTAACCGGCAGAAAACGGGAGCAAAAACTCTACCGTCGTCATTCTGGTCGTCCCGGTGGGATGAAGGAAGAAACTTTCGAAAAACTCCAAGCCCGTTTACCGGAAAGAATTGTGGAGAGTGCTATCCGGGGAATGCTACCCAAAAATAGCCTCGGTCGCAAATTGTTTACCAAGCTGAAAGTTTATGCTGGCCCGAGCCATCCCCATACCGCTCAACAACCAGAAACCCTTGTTGTCAATACCATTCCCGCAGGAGCTAACTAATGCAAGCCAACGATTCCAGCAATAAAGTTGTTTACTGGGGCACCGGCCGTCGTAAAGCGGCGATCGCCAGGGTACGTTTGGTGCCCGGCCCAGGGGAGGTAGTGGTTAATGGCAAACCGGGGGAAATTTATTTCAACCGCATTGCCAATTACATCCAAAGCTTAAAAGCCCCTTTGGAAACCCTAGGTTTGGAAGGAGAATACAACATCCTCGTTAATGCCCATGGTGGCGGCCTAACCGGCCAAGCCGATGCGGTTAAACTGGGGGTTGCCAGGGCCCTGTGCCAACTTTCCCCCGAAAACCGTCAACCCTTGAAAGCTGAGGGTTATCTGACCCGTGACCCCCGGGCCAAGGAACGGAAAAAATATGGTCTTCACAAAGCCCGTAAGGCTCCCCAATACTCTAAACGTTAATCAGGTCTATCAAAGTTTATTACCATGCCTAAAGCTGACATCCATCCCACTTGGTACCCCGAATGCAAAGTCACCTGTAACGGGGAAGTTATCATGACCGTTGGCTCCACCCAACCCGAAATTAACGTGGAAATTTGGTCCGGTAACCATCCCTTCTACACCGGTACCCAGAAAATTATTGATACAGAAGGTCGAGTTGACCGCTTTATGCGTAAATATGGCATGAAGGAAAAAACCGAAGGGGACAAGAAAAAGAAATAAATTCCCCATTCGAGGCTCATTTGCCCACGAATCTCACCAGTGAAATCCGGACAAGGTTGTTCATTGTTGAAGACTTTTTCGGTAAAATCAACTCCTTTCGCCAGGCTAACCACTTAGCCTGGTTTTTCTTGGCAAGGGAAAAGTTCGTGCATTACCCCTTGCGGATTACTGAGAAGAATGGCTAAGATTGTTAACATAACTTAACAAAGGAATTTATGTTAGTCACCATCTGTGCCGTCATCGTTCTCGGTTTCATCGTTGCCCAAAAACTTACCGTTGCCCCCAGCTATGAGGCGATCGCCATCAAAGTGGAGCGGACAGACCGCCGTTATTAGGAAAAATCGCCTTTTCCGGGATTTAATTCTTAAAACACTGCCATAAACATTGACAAGGTCTCCTAGAAGTGCAATATTGATAGTTTGTGTGAACTTTCTTTTAATAAAAGCTCTTGGCTAACGTTATTGTTATCGGCGCCCAGTGGGGCGACGAGGGAAAAGGTAAAATCACAGACTTATTAAGTCGATCAGCGGATGTAGTGGTGCGGCCCCAGGGAGGGGTAAATGCGGGCCATACGATCGTGGTTAACGGTCAGACTTTTAAGCTCCACCTTATTCCTTCTGGCATTCTCTACCCAGACACAGAATGCATTATCGGTTCGGGCACTGTCATTGACCCCAAGGTACTCCTACAGGAATTTGATCAACTGGAATCCCTAGACGTTTCCCTCGATCACTTGTACGTTTCCCAAACCGCCCATGTGACCATGCCCTTCCATCGTTTGTTGGATCAGGCATCGGAAGAGAAGCGGGGGGAGCATAAAATTGGCACCACCGGGAGAGGCATTGGCCCCACCTACGCTGATAAATCAGAGCGTACTGGTATTCGGGTAGTGGACTTGATGAACCCCGATACCCTCCGCAAAAAGTTACTTTGGACAGTTGAATATAAAAACGTAGTTTTAGATAAACTTTACGACCTGCCCCCCCTTGATCCAGAAACGGTGATTGCTGAATACACCACCTACGCTGATCGGCTCCGATCCCATGTGGTGGACAGTTCCCTGAAAATTTACGAAGCCATTCACCAAAGAAAAAATATTTTATTTGAGGGAGCCCAGGGTACTCTGTTGGATCTAGACCACGGAACCTATCCCTACGTCACCTCTTCTAATCCCATTGCCGGGGGAGCCTGTGTGGGGTCGGGCATTGGCCCCACCGTGATCGACAGGGTAATTGGGGTAGCGAAAGCCTACACCACCAGGGTTGGGGAGGGGCCTTTTCCCACCGAATTAGAAGGGGAACTAAATCAACACCTCTGTGACCGGGGGGCCGAATTTGGCACCACCACCGGTCGCCGCCGTCGCTGTGGCTGGTTTGATGGGGTCATTGGTCGCTACGCAGTCCGGATTAATGGTTTGGACTGTTTGGCCATTACCAAACTGGATGTGCTAGACCAACTGGCGGAAATCCAGGTGTGTGTCGCCTACGAATTGGACGGCAAAACCTGTGACCACTTCCCCGGCAATGCGGCGGAATTTGCCCGTTGCAATCCCATCTATAAGACCCTCCCCGGTTGGCAATGTTCTACGGAAGATTGTCGTACCCTGGAGGACTTACCTCCCCAGGCCCTGGATTATCTCAAGTTCCTGGCGGAATTAATGGAAGTGCCGATCGCCATTATTTCCCTAGGGGCCAGCCGGGATCAAACCATTATTGTGGAAGACCCCATCCACGGCCCCAAACGGGCATTACTCCATGCCAACGGGGATCCCGTAGCTTAAATTCTCCTTTTGTTAACCCTTATTATTGTTTTTACAAGTTCACCATGGCCCTTTCTATTGAATGTCAACAACGCCCCGAAAAAGTTAATCCTAGGGCCCTCCGCCGGGATGGTTTAATCCCCGCCACCCTCTATGGTCACAATGGTGCAGAATCCATTTCCCTAGTGGTAGATCACAAGACCGCCATTACTATGTTGAGGCAGGTTACCGTGAAGGAAACCCCCATTGACGTAAAAATCCCCCACCTTTCCTGGGAAGGCCAAGCAGTAATCCAAGAAATCCAGTGCCATCCCTGGCGTCGCAATCTTTACCACCTTGCTTTTTTTGCCGGTAAAAAATAATCCCAAGGTTATCAACTGACCCAAGGGTGTCAAAACCATTGAATTAAAATTTGTACAACCTCCTTAGAAAATAAGGGGGTTTTTCTTGGTTTTTGTACTTGTTTACGGTTTAGTTTGGGGACAGTAATAGACTTTATGGTTTTTCGGCGATCGCCATCTAAATTCCATGGACGGTGTAAAAGCTGGATAATCCCCATTCGCAAAGCCTTGGTGGAAATGATAGGCTTGATGGAGCTGAGATCGAGAAAATATTTACTTTTATTTAAGCTTCCGTCGTAACAGTCCTAGAGATAAAACTATGCCTATCCTTAAATTTTCTAAGCCTTCTAAACTTTCCAAACGTCTTTTGGCCCTGCTGTCCCTCAGTGGAGCCTTGGTCATGGGCTTACCAGTCATTAGTTTTGCCCAGGGCAACTCCGGCTTCACCATCTTCAGTGGAGTGGACAATCGTAGCGATATTCTCGACTACTACTTGCAATTCAACGGTCGTTCCGGCCAAAGGGATCGCTACAAGCTCTACATCCCGGCTAAAAAAATGACCCAGGGGGCCAAGGTTTTATATGTTTCTTACCCCGAAAATTTTGATGGCACCTTCGATGTAGACCGGGTGCGGGTAGAAACTAAACGCCAAGGTTTGATTGATATTGAAGATGTGGTTTGGGATAAGGAAAGCCGCTTTTTGCAAATTGTGTTGGCTGAACCCGCTGAACCCAATAGCCAAGTTACCATCACCTTATCTAACGTTACCAACCCTAGCCTAGGAACCTACTACATGGTGGCCGATGCCATGGTGTCCGGGGATATTCCCGTCCGGGTTTACCTTGGCACCTGGATTGTTAGCATTAATCGCTAGACCAAAGTTACAAGCAACATAAGTTAGGACGTTAAACACTGAAACTTTTATGGTGTACCATTGCCGCCGCAGTATTGCGGCTATTTTTCTGGCACTTTTTTCCTGGCCTATAACCCCCGTTGTAGCCACTCCTCCCAGGGCAGTGGACGAAACTGTGGAATGTGAACTGTTAATTGTCGGCGGGGGCTTAGCCGGGACGGCGACGGCCTATGAGGCCCTTTTGGTGGGAAAAACCGTTTGCATGACGGAGTTAACGGATTGGGTAGGGGGTCAGTTAACTTCCCAGGGGACTTCTGCGTTAGATGAAAAGCCTACCCAGACAGATAAATTGTTTTATCCCCGGGGGTATTTAGAACTGCGGCAACGGATTAAGGATTTTTATGGGGTGCAAAACCCTGGAAAATGTTGGGTGAGCCGCTCCTCTTGTTTTCTACCCAAAGATGGTCACAAAATTTTAATGGCCATGTTGACCGATGCAGAAAAAGAAGGCAAGGGTACGCTCAAATGGTTTCCTAACACCGTGGTCAAAGAGTTAGAGATTCAGCCAGTGGGGCCAGGGGAACAAATTACGGCGGCGATCGCCATTCAACATTCCCCCGCCCCCAATGCCCCGGCATTAAACACCAAACTGTTATCCCAAACCATTGAAGATAGCTACCGCTACGAAGATTCAGAGCAATTTAGCAAAAAAATAATTCAGTTCACTGCCCCCGAAACCAACCAAGGCAGAAAAGCGGAATGGTTAGTGGTGGAGGCTACGGAAACCGGGGAAATAATTGCTTTAGCCGATGTCCCCTATCGAGTTGGGGTAGATCCCCGCACCTTCCGGGAACCATCTTCCTCTAGCTTGGAGGGTTTTGCTTACTGTACCCAGGGCTTCACCTACACTTTTGCCATGGAGGCCACCGCTGATCCCCAACCCCAACCGGAGCCGGATTTTTACCAGAGATTTACCCCCTACTATAGCTACGACCAGGCCCGTTTTAACTTTGATGGTTTGTTCACCTATCGCCGGATCTGGAGCCCCAGGGGCCTAGGTATTTTTGATGCCGCTACCCCGGAGCAACCCAAAAATCGCTATGGGGTCAGCCCCGCCCAACCGGGGGAAATTTCCATGCAAAATTGGCTCCCAGGCAATGACTACACCCCTGGTACCCCCAGGGATAATTTTGTGTACACCAGGGATCAACTAGCAACAAACAGGACAGTTACAACCCGGTGGCTGGCTAGGGGGACTGCGGACGGAAAGTTTGGCTAATGGGGAAAAAATAGCCCTGGGTTTTTACCATTGGTTAGTGGCGGGTACCACCGACGCCAAGTTAGGGGATGACGTAAAAACCCCTAACCCCAATAATCGTTTGCTGACAGGGCTGGATAGTCCCATGGGAACAGAGCATGGTTTATCAAAATTTCCCTATATTCGGGAAGGCAGAAGGATCATTGGCCGCCCAGACTTTATCTATCCCGATGGTTTTGAAATTAATGAAACAGACATTTCCCGCCAGGATTTTAAAGATGATTTTTACAGGGAAAACCTTTCCCCAAGGGAATATGTCCGCCTCCATGCTGAATTAACGGGCATTGAAGGTTTGGATGTTCTGGACGGGAAACTTTCCCCTGATGCGGTGCAACGTCGCCCTAGGGCCACCATGTACCCTGATTCCGTGGGCATTGGCCACTACAATATTGATTTTCATCCCTGTTATTTGGAATATCCGGTGGAAAAACCCGGCAATATTGAAAGACCGGGGGAACGCCAGGCCCATACCCCCACTTACCCTTTCCAAATTCCCCTCCGGGCCATGATTCCCCAGCGCATTGACAATTTATTAGTGGTGGGAAAAACCATCGCCACCAGTCACATTGCGGCGGCGGCCTATCGGGTTCATTCCTTTGAGTGGTCTTCCGGGGCGGCGGCGGGCATTATCGCAGCGGAGGGGTTGAAGAACGATTATTTACCCTATGAGTTGGTCAATCAAACTTCTCTTATTTCCAATAAACGTCTGCTACAGTTACGGCAAAAAATCGAAGATACCAATAATCCCACCGCTTTCCCCAACACATCCATTTTCACCAGCTTTGAAAATTGGAAATAGTTTAATAACGATTGGCGATCGCCGTCGATGAAGATTGCCTCCAGATAAAATAAATAGAAGTTTTCAGAACTGTATTCGAGGTGGACTTTTAACCATGGGCGGTCGCAAATGGCAAAGTATTAAACGACAAAAAGCACGGGTGGATGCCCAAAAAGGTAAAACCACCACCCAATTGTCCCGGGCGATTATCGTAGCGGCTCGCCAAGGAGTTCCTGATCCGGCGGGTAATTTTCAACTACGGACGGCGATCGCCAAGGCTAAGGCGGCGGGGGTTCCCAACGACAGCATTGACCGGGCCATTCAAAAAGGGGCTGGTACCTATGAGGATGGGGAAAGTAATTTTGAAGAAATCCGTTACGAAGGCTATGGCCCTGGGGGAGTGGCGGTTTTAATTGAAGCCTTGACCGATAACCGCAATCGCACTGCGGCGGATCTGCGGGCGGCCTTTAGCAAAAAAGGGGGCAATTTAGGGGAAACCGGTTGTGTGGGTTGGATGTTTAGCCAAAAAGGGGTGGTGCGGTTAAGCGGCGACATTGATGAGGATGAGTTGTTAGAAGCTTTGTTGGCCGGGGATGGAGAAAGTTACGAATGGCTAGAAGAGGAAGAAGGGGGGGGCGTGGAAGTTTTTAGCGAAGTACCCCAGTTAGAAGGGTTAAATAAGGTTTTACAAGCCCATGGTTTAACGGTGGAGGAGAGTGAACTGCGCTGGTTACCGGAAAATACGGTGGAAATTGATGAGCCGGATCAGGCTAAAGCCCTCCTGCAAATGATTGAAACCCTGGAAGCTTTGGATGATGTGCAATCCGTCACCACCAATTTTGAGTTAACGGAGGAGTTATTAATCCTGGCGGGATAGCCAATGGGATACTGGAAAGACAACTTATATTAATGTCCCCTGGTGGTATTACCCCAGATTGATTCAACGAGGCCAGTGCAGTGCAGTTAACCAAAGGGCTAGAAGTCGAAATTTACACCGGCAAGAAAACCGGGGAAATTATCGGCCTTTCCGATCGCATTGTGCGGGATTTAAGTGGGTTTGTGCGGGAGCCGGACAGTCGCAATGTGGAATATACAACGCCCCCATTAAATAGTTACGATCGCCTTCTCTGTGGCATTCTCCAACCCCGTCGTCAGTTGCGCCATTACCTGAGCCATTTGGGGGAAGACTATACCCTCATTCCCGGCAGTTGCTTGGCCCTGGGGGGTAGCGATGTTTTTTACCGTTCCGATCGCCAAAATCCTTACCACACCTACATTGAGCAAACCTATGGAACCAAGGTGGTCACCGCCAGCATTCACATTAATATAGGTATCCCCGATTTAGAGACGTTAATCCGGGCCTGTCGCCTGGTGAGGATGGAAGCCCCCCTGTACCTTGCCCTGAGTGCTTCTTCGCCCTTTTTAAACGGAAAGGTAACCGGCTACCACTCCAGCCGCTGGCAGATGTTTCCCAAAACCCCCAGGGAAGTGCCCCTATTCACCAGTCATCGCCACTTTGTCCAATGGACGGAGGAGCAATTGACCCTGGGCACTATGCAAAATGTCCGCCATCTTTGGTCCTCGGTGCGCCCGAATGGGGATAATCGTCCCCATAATCTCAACCGCTTGGAGTTACGCATCTGCGATTTGGTTACCAATCCCCTTTCCCTGTTGGCGATCGTTGCTTTCCTGGAAGCCCGTTTACATCAATTAATTGCCGAGCCTGACCTAGACCCCCTCCAGCAAAGTTCGTTAAGCCCCGATGAGTTGCTGTCCCTAGCCGATCAAAATGAAGTGGATGCCGCCGTTGGTAGTTTGGACAGCACCCTCCGCCATTGGCAGGATGGCCGGGCGATCGCCGCTAGGGAGTGGATTGAGGATTTGTACCAGGAAGTTTTGCCCCAGGCCAAGCACCAGGGATTTAGCTGTTTTCTGCCGCCGTTGCTGAAAATTTTACGGGAAGGCAACATGGCCCAGCAGTGGCTTGCCCAGTATGGGGCGGGAAAAAGCCCCCAAACCATTGTCCAGGAAGCAATTTGGCAAACTGAGGCGGAGGAGGCCATGCTAGCCCAGGATCTATGCTTACCCTTGACCAAGGTTCGAGATGGAGTCCTCAGCTTGGTCTGATGGCCAATAAAAAATCATAAACTTTTCGATAGCAGACCATTCAATAACTACTGTTTATCTATGAACAGTGATCTGGATCACGGACTAGAGAAATCATTTCCGCCTATTTTTCAGTGTATTTTGCTTAAATTCCTCAAAATCAATCTTTATGGTCAAAGTTGTCCTAGTTAATCCCCAAATACCCCCCAATACAGGAAATATCGCCCGAACCTGTGCCGCCACTGGGACAGAATTGCATCTGGTCGGCCCCCTGGGATTTGAATTAGGCGATCGTTATTTAAAACGGGCCGGATTAGACTATTGGCCCTATGTTGACCTCCATTACCATAGCGATTGTGAGAACTTTATTACTCATTGGCAAAGTGTGGGTGGCAACCTGATTGGCTTTAGCGTCACCGGCACCATGAATTTTTGGGATTATGCTTACCAACCTACGGATTGGCTGATGATGGGCAGTGAAACAGATGGTTTACCCCAGGCCATGCGGGATTTATGCGCCCAGTTGCTTTGCATTCCCATGCCCCATGGGGAGGTGCGGAGTTTGAATTTGGCCTCCAGCACGGCGATCGCCCTGTTTGAAGCGCGGCGACAGTTGCGGGCATTCAGCTAGGGTCTTTTTCCTGGAAAGACCAAGGGTAGGAAAGGGTACTGAAGTGAACATAAGAACTTATAAGAAATTGTGATGGCCAACGGGCTGGGAAGGGATTCTCCGTTCAATTAAAATTTCTGATTGAAAATAGACCCAAAACTGATCATTCCCGGCGGTGACAGGGTGGTTTTTTCCCTTGCCTAGGCTGAAGTGCCCCGGAGCAAAAGCCTTGAATTGTAAGGAAAATCATCAGAAACAAAAACCATCGACCTGCGTCTAGGGGGTCAGTTATCTCTTGATCTAGATTAGTTACTATTTTTAACAATTCTGTAAAAACGAAGATTCTTGCCAGCTTGTGGAAACAGGGAAAGCAGGTTAATCTTTCTTAGCAGTCTTCGTTAAGTATATTGGCTCAGTCAGATTTGGCTTTGGGAATTAACTGTTTCCCTGTAAACCCTGAAATGGCTGTGGCGGTCTGACAAGCTAGTTCTAGCTAGTTCTAGGTTTTAGGATCATTCACACACAAGGAGGTTCTTCTTGAAAGACGTACTCACTCAATCGGCAACATTTTTTCCCCCGTGTTCAGCGACGCCAGCGGAAGCTAGTTCCGGTAACTTGCCCAAAGAACACGAGAGTACTGTGCCCATGGGCGAAGGATATCGTCGGGTTCGCCGTTCTGCGGCAATGGTCGGTTTGGCTGTTTCCATGGGAGCAACGGGAATGTTGTTTTCCCAGTCCGCCACCGCCGCCACCAGTTCTGGCAACTCCCCCTTGGTTTCAGTAAGTAATTTATCTTTAGAGAAAGCTAATAATTCGGCAAATAAAAGTCCCCTGACTCCCCCGTCCCTCAAGTATCAAGTCAAGGAAGGGGAATCCCTCTGGCAAATTAGCCAAGCTTTTCAAGTTGATGCCCAGGCGATCGCCTCCGCTAATCAGATCAGCACCGATGTAACTCTCCAGGCCGGTCAAGTTCTCAGCATTCCCAACGGCGATTCCCCAACAACGGTGGCCAGCACCCAGGGAATGTCTCCAAAGAAAATCCCCCCCCTTACTACCCTCGAACAAACTGACTCCCTTGCGGTTTCTTCATCCCTAGCTCCGGGTCAGTCCTCCCTTACGGCCAACACCGCCGTTACAAAACCCAAAGCGGAAGCCCAGGTGGCCGATGTCAGTCGCCCCATCCAGGTGGCCGCCGCCGAGCCGTTGGAAGAAAAATTAACTTCTGAAAAGATTCAAACCACCGCCGCCGATGCGGGGATTAATTTAAACGTAGAAAATTCTTTGCCCACTCCGGTGGAAGTGGCCGCCGCCGCCCATAGCGATGTTCCTATTCCCATTGCGGTGCTAGCCCCGGAAGAGTTCGAGTCCGTTGAGATTCAAGCTAGCTCTGAACCGGTTAATCCCCAATCTAGCCCCATTCCAACCCTCCCCGCTGTGGCCCCCACGCCTCAAAAAGCCCAACGGGACGAAGATTCCCTAGCTTCGGGGGAAGCTGTTTCCCTCGATAGTCTGCGTCAAAATGGCATGGCCCTCCCCGCTGAACCGGTGGAGACTGCTTTGAACATTAATGAGCCGGTGGCGATCGCCGTCATCCCTCCCCAATCGGAACCGGCATTGGCCCCCCAACCCCAGCTTCCTGCTCCTCCGATGGTAATGGAAACGGCCCCGGCTCCCACTGCCATGGCGGCCCTGCCCTCCAGCCCAAGCATCACCTCTCCCGTTGCTGAAGAAACAGCCTACCAAGTGCAACCTGGGGATACCCTTAGTCAAATTGCCCGTCGCCATGACGTTCAGCCTGAAAAAATTCAACAGGTTAATGGTCTCAACAACCCCAATGAGATCAAAGCAGAGCAAATTTTAGTTATTCCCCCCTCGACCACGGTGGCAATGGCTCCCCCATCCGAGCCGACTTTACCCTCCTTTGTGGCGACTCAACCCTCCAGGGTAGTGGAAACAGCCAGCGTTAAGGATGAACCTGAAGCCCAGTACCAAACCCAACTGAAAGCAGAAGTAACCCAACTCAATCAAACCCAACCAGCTACGGCTCCAGTGGTGCCCCGGAGCACCCTGACGGCTTCCCGCCCCGTCAATACTGAGCAAGTTCCCGATTGGCAGGCCCGTTCCCCCAAACCTCTGCCAGCCCGCTTCAACCAACCCCGGCAGGATTTAGCCCAATTACAACAGCAATATTCTCCCCAGGCTCAAAAAACCCGCTTCTCCACTTCTCCCTCCCAATCCCAAATTATCGGGGCGGCACCCTCCTCGGTGCAGGAATACAACGGGTCAATCCAAATTCCTGTCATCCAAGAAGTGGGCCCGGAATTGCCAGGGCTTAATACTCCCGAATTTCCCCGGGGTGCTGGTCAGTTTAACGGTTACATCTGGCCCGCCAAAGGGGTCTTCACTTCTGGCTACGGCCGTCGTTGGGGTAGGATGCACCGGGGCATTGACATTGCCGCCCCCATCGGCACCCCCATTATGGCCGCAGCACCGGGGGAAGTAATATTCTCCGGTTGGAATTCTGGTGGTTTCGGCAACCTAGTCAAAGTCCGCCACCCCGATGGCAGTGTTACCTACTATGCCCACAACAACCGCTTGCTAGTGCGTCAAGGTGAGTATGTGGAGCAGGGTCAACAAATTGCCGAAATGGGTAGCACCGGCCGCAGTACTGGCCCCCACCTCCATTTTGAAATTCGCGTAGGCGGCACCAATGCCGTTAACCCCGTAGCCCTTCTACCCCGAAAGTAGAAAAGGCGTTTTACGAAAATTCAACTAAATATAATCTCTATCCCTTGGGTAGTAATCTTGATAGATTGCTTAAACCAGGGGATTTTGTTTAACAGTTGTCTCAATTCCTATTATTCCCAACATGTTTACTTCTATTCGTCGGCTGTTTGGTCAATTTTGGAATAAATCCAGAACAATTAAGAATGAGCCCCTTAATAAGGTCAGCTTAGTTGTCATTATTCTGGTTGACATTTTTATCCTTATTAATGTTTTTACTGGCATAGAAGATATTGGGCAATGGTATCTTCGACCCGATGCCGTTTATCCTTGTCACGCCCCATGGCAAAATTACCAAAACCAAAATTCCGCCGATAAAAATTTTGAAATTATTCAGGGAGCCATTGATCCCGATTCTGTCGGTCAAAATAATTTAGAGCAAACTTTTAGGCAGGCAGAAAAAGGACATCTTGGTCAAGTTAGTGCAGTTTGTTTAACCTATGCCCAGTATCATGATCAAATCCAAACTCCCGATAGTCAAAATATTATTATTGCCATTAACCAAGCTAGGGCTGAGATTAATGATCTTGAAAGCTCTAACAACACCATTCGTTCCCAATATGATTCCACATTATTAGAAAAAATTGCCGGCCAAGGGCAAGAAAGCTCCATTAATCAAACCCCGGCAGGGAAAGCTAAACAACAGTTAAACCAAAATATTGCTAGAATTGCCACTCTCAACAAGGAAATTAACCGCCTAGAACAGGAACTTGTCACAAAACCTGAAAGTGTCCAATTTCTTAACTTTATTAATCAAGAAGATGGCTGGCAGGCTTTAAACCAGAGCTATCAAAATGCGGCTTTTTGGTATCCCACCATTCAGTTCTTTTTCCAAGCTCTCTTTTTAATTCCCCTCATTGCCATTGCCCTTGGTATTCACAGTATTGCGGCAAATAAAGGCTATGGATTAGTGGCTTTGATTAGCTGGCATTTGCTGGTTATTTTTCTTATTCCTCTAATTTTAAAGGTCTTTGAATTTCTACAATTTGGGTTTATTTTTAATCTCATTTTTGATTTCATTGAAGCCGTCTTTGGGGGATTACTTTTTGCCATTAGCTACCTCTACATTTTGTTCATTCCTTTGGTGGGTTTTGGCATCATTAAATTTTTCCAAAGGTTTGTTTTTAATCCCAAAGGTCAAGCGGCAAAACGTTTCCAAAAATCCAGTTGTGTCCAATGTGCTAAAAGGATTCGCCCCCAGGATTCCTACTGTCCCCATTGTGGTTACTATCAATATGCTGAATGCTTAACCTGCCACGCCCTTACCTATCAACATTTACCGCACTGTAAAGAGTGTGGTGCGCCCCAGGAACAGATCCCAGAAAATTAAACACAAGCCCATGGCCAATTCCCGGCATTGTACTCAATCTGCTAGAACTTAATGGAAAATTCCTCTTTTTCTCTGGCGATCGCCTTTGCCAACACAATTTTGTAAATTCTTTTATACTGTAAATTGTTCTATCGGGTTGTTGATCAACAACTGTTATTAATAATGGCTACGGAACTACTTTTTAATCTCAGCAATCTATTTGTGTTGCCGTTTTGGGGCTTGATGATCCTGTTACCTCGGTGGCAATGGACAGAAAAAGTGATGAAGTCGCTGATCCCGATCGCCGTTTTAGCCTCGGTTTATTTATTTTTATTTATTGGTTCCTTCAGTTCCGAATCGGCGGCGGCGTTGGCTAGTCCTGAGTTATCCGTTATTGCCCAAGCTTTTGCTGACGAAAAAATTATGGCGGTGGGTTGGGTTCACTATCTGGTAATGGATTTATTTGTGGGTCGCTGGATTTATTGGCAGGGGCGGGAAACAGGGGTTTGGACGGTACATTCCCTGATTTTTTGTTTATTCGCCGGGCCTATTGGTTTACTGTCCCATTTGATTACGGCGGCCATTACAAAGCGGTGGGGAAAGGGGAATGATTCGACGACGGAAACACCCCAGACGGAGGTTGGGTAATCGTCACTTTGATTTGCTGACAATTGCAACCGATTCTGGCGATCGGTTGGCATTCTGCTTCGTGGCGCTCTGTTATAACTGTAATAAAACTTTATTAAGATTTTTTGACTTTCCAGATCCTTTTCTCGAAAATCAGGATAAGATTTTTTTAGGTTTATCTGTATGACAGAGTGGGCTGCAATACTATGGGTGATTTGCTGTTAAATCGTTACGAAATTGTCAAATCTTTAGGATCTGGTGGATTTGGCGATACATTTCTGGCAAAAGACACTCAAATTCCATCCCAAAGATTGGTGGTGGTAAAAAGATTAAAACCGGCAAATGCCAGCAATAGCACTTCCACTGAGTTAATTGAAAAATTATTTGAAAAAGAGGCAGCGGTTTTAGAAGAACTTGGCAATCATAGTAACCAAATTCCAAAGCTATACAGCTATTTTTCTGACAATAATGAATTTTATTTAGTCCAAGAATATATCCAGGGCAGAAGTTTAAGTGCCATTGCGCCCATTGGCTCAGAGCAAGCAAAAACAATTCTTTCTTCCCTTTTAACTACTCTCCAATATATCCACGACAAAGGTATTATTCACCGAGATATTAAGCCAGAAAACATTATCATTCGGGACAGCGATCACCTTCCAGTATTAATCGATTTTGGGGCAGTCAAGGAAACAATGGGGGCAGTAACCCTCGGCTCTGGTTCCACTGTTAGTTCTGTTGTCATTGGCACAAGGGGATTTATGGCCCCTGAACAAAGTACTGGTCGATCAGTTTTTAGCACCGATCTTTATGCTTTAGGTCTGACAATTATTTTTGCCATGACTAAAAAATTGCCGGTTGAATTTGCCACGAGTCAATTAACGGGCGAATTAGATTGGCAAAGTCACGTTTCTGATCTAGATCCTGAATTAGAAAAAGTATTAGACAAATCAATTCAAATGGAGCCCAGTCGTCGTTATCCGACAGCAGAGGCAATGTATCAAAGTTTACATTCTCTAATTAGTTCTGGGCAACAACCAGCGGTGACGATGGAAACTATTCAGGTAGTACCAAGTAATGAATATGTAACTGTAACTACAAATACTTCTGGTTTTGATTCTAAAACAGTGGTAGCTAGTTCTAATAGTTCCTATGGAAATAATAGTAATAATAATGGAAAATCAAAAATTGCCACATTGTTAACAGTTTTGGTTGGTATTTTTGTTGTTGCTGGGGGGCTAGGAGGTGGCTTTTTAATTACTCAGCAAATAAAGCAAGCTGAAGAAAGGGCGGCCCAAGCTGAAAAGGATAAACAAGAAGCTGAACGTAAAAGAATAGAGGCTGAACAAAAAATTGTGGCAGAGGAAAAACGGCAAAAAGAATTAGAATCCCAACGAATTGAACAGGAACGGCAACAGTTAGCAGCAGAGGCCAATCGAGCAAAGCAAGAAAGACAACGTTTGGCTGCCGAAAGACAAAGAGTTCAAGCATTGGCAAATCAAGCTCAAGCTATTACTGGAGGAGGATCAACTATTGGAGGAGTTCCAGGCAGTAAAAATATTCGTTCTGGGCCAGGCACAGAATATGGTGTTGTCGGGCAAGGATATACTGGAGAATCTTTGGAAATTTTAGACAGCACAACTAATTCAGATGGATATGTTTGGTATAAAGTTTATCATCCCGGTTCCGGGACAACTGGTTGGATGGCTAGTCATTTAGTAAATTAATATGTGCATTTAAAAAATGAAAATCATACGTTTTCTAAAAAATAATTTTCAATTAGTGAATTTTTTCTTGGCGGCGTTAATTGTTGGAATGCTATATGGTTGGTGGTATCTGCCAAGTTCTAAACAGCTAGTCTTTGATGAAGCAAACAAGGGAAATAATGTAACAATCAATCAATCCATTGGTAAGTTTGCAAACAAGAATCCTCTTCCTATCCAATCTCCTATTATAAAGCCAACAGTCCTTGACCCAATCATAACTCCGATTCCAAAAGTAGAAGCAACGCCTTTATTACCTGAACTTCCAACCGATTATAGACAACCAGACCCACTACTAGAAGAGCAGGTAAATTACTCTACTGCTAAAGGTTCTACAGCTATTTCTGTTAAAACTAATTTAGGTCATTATCCATTTAAAGAAAGTTCTAGAGAAAGACTGGTAGTAGTTGGCAAGTATTATGATCGCACTGAGTTATTAGATCAAGAAGCGGCAAGTGCCTTTAAAAAAATGCAGTCAGCGGCTAGTACCCAAGGAATCCAACTAAAAATTATTTCTGGATTTCGTTCTATTGCTTCCCAAAATAAATTATTTGAAAGTCAAATTCAAAGGAAGGGAGGAAAGCAAGCGGCCGCAAAATATAGTGCACCTCCTGGTCATAGTGAACATCATACCGGATACGCTTTAGATATTGGTGATGGTGCCAGTCCTGCAAATGATCTAAAAGTAAGCTTTGAAAATACACCAGCCTACCAATGGTTAGCTAGAAATGCTAATCAATACGGTTTTGAACTTTCATTTCCTCCAGGTAACATTCAAGGTGTCAGCTATGAACCATGGCATTGGCGTTATGTGACTTCACCAAGGGCGAGTGAAATTTTTATGGCAGCGAGAAGTCAATTTTAGTTTTTATTGATGATGGATAATTTACTGCTAAATCGTTATGAAATTGTTCAATTCCTTGGCTCAGGAGGATTTGGAGAAACCTTTCTTGCCCGTGATACACAAATGCCTTCCCAAAGATTAGTGGTTGTTAAGCGTCTCAAGCCGGTAAATGTAAAATCGAACATCAACAGAATTAATTGAAAAACTTTTCCGAAAAGAAGCAAGCGTTCTTGAAGAATTCAGGAGAAAACAACAATCAAATCCCTCGACTGTATAGCTATTTTTCTGACAATAATCAGTTTTATCTAGTTCAAGAATATATCCAAGGAATTAATCTTGGCAAGGTAATCTAAGAAAATTTCTTCAGAGCAAGCCAAAACCATTCTATCTTCTCTTTTAATTACCCTCCAATATATTCATAACAAGGGCATTATTCATCGAGATATCAAGCCAGAAAATATTATTTGCGAGACAGTGATGGACTACCGTCTTAATTGATTTTGGTGCAGTAAAAGAAACTATGGGGGCAGTTGTGCTTATCTGGGTCAACAGTTAGCTCTGTCGTCATTGGCACTAGAGGCTTTATGTGCCAGAACAAAGTGCAGGACGTTCTGTTTTAGCACCGATCTTTATGCGTTGGGGTTAACAATAATTTACGCTATGACCAAAAAATTGCCCGTTGAGTTTGCCATTAGTCAGCTCACGGGAGAATTCGATTGGCAAAATGATATCTGAATTGTTGATCCTCAGCTAGTTAAAGTATTAGATCAAGCAATTCGAATAAGCCTAAATAGACGGTATTCCACAGCAGAAGAAATGTATAAAGATTTAGGATTAAATAATCAACTCCATCCCAAAACGGCACCAACAGTTGTTATTGCTCCCTCTCCAACTTCAACTACTTCAAGTAGTACTACCCCTACCGAAGTCTTAAATTCCAATAGTTTTTATACCCAAGAAAATAAATCTACGAATAATAATACTGCTATTATTTTATCTATTATAGTTGGTGCTATTGTTATTGCAGCTGGTACGATGGGGGGCTTATTTATTACCACCCAAATCAAGGAGGGTGAAGCACGCATTGCTAAAGTCGAAAAAGAAAAAGAAGAGACTGAGTTAAAAATAATAGAGGCTGAAAGAAAAATCCTGGAAGCAGATAAATTGCAACAAGAAAGAGCACAAAAAGAAATTGAACTAGAACGTCAACGATTAGAGGCGGAAAGGGCTAGGGCTAAACGAGAACAAGAACGACTAGTAAAGGTTCAACAAGATTTAAATAATTCAACTAATAATGTTACTACAATTAATGAAATACCCAGTCAACTAATTACCACCGCCGATGCTTCCTACCTAGTTAACGAACTTTATAGTTATTTATCTGCTAAAGATTTTGACAGCGCTATTAAATTATATTCACCATCCTTACAAGCTAGTTTTGATCCTAGCCTTTTTAATCAATTTGATCGAGTAAGCGTTGAAAACCTTGAAGTCACCAGCAGCGCTGAAGATAGCATCAATTTGGTTGGTAGTAACACTTACTATTACTATGATGATACAACCCAGAAAGAAAGGCGATCTTATCAAGTTGCACTGATTCACGGAGAGCCAAAAATTGTTAATTCTAAGTTTATTAAAGTGACTAAAATGAGAAAATAAATCTATGCTTACAGTTTTTTAAATATAGAGAATAGAAAAATAATTATGAAAATTGTGGGCAGTGAAAAATAGCTTTTTTTACCGGCAAAAAATATTTACTCGCTTTGAGCTAAGCAAATTTCTCCGGCGATCATCTTTTTTAGCTTTCGGTCAGTGCCCCTATAATAGGACTCAATAGCCATTGATTTTGATGGGGAAACAAACTATGGTTGCTAACCTTAACTCTCTAACCCGTGACGAGTATTTGCAATGGGAAGAAAAACAGGAAGAAAAACATGAATACGTTGATGGTCAGATTTTTGCAATGGCAGGGGCAAGCGAAAATCATGTCATTATCACGGATAATTTTTCAGCAGTGCTTATCAATAAATTACGGGGAACGCAATGTCGATCTTTTTCTTCAGATATGAAACTGCAAATTGCAACAGAAAATATCTACTACTACCCTGATCTTTTAGTAACCTGCCATGAAGGCGATCGCCTAACGAAACAATATAAAAGCTATCCTTGTCTGATTGTCGAAGTATTATCAGAGTCAACAGAAGCTAAAGACCGGGGTAAAAAGTTTGCCCATTACCAAAAAATTGAAACACTAAAAGAATATATTTTGATTAGTCAATGGGAACAACGAGTGGAAGTATTTCGCCGCACCGATAGCACATTATGGCTATTACAAACCTTCACCAATGATCAAATAATTGAATTACAAAGTATTAATCTTCAGATCCCCGTTTCAACAATTTATGAAGGAGTGGATTTGACACAAATATCTTAATTTTCTCGGCTTTTAGAGGAGGTACACCCAAAGTAGCCATTTTCCATCTTATTATTCAAGCCTTAAATAATTAGCTTCAAAATAAATTATTAAAGAATATAAAAAAGTTATTGTGACTTAAAATAAACATGAAAAAAAGTAGTAAACCATACTTAATTCTCACAAATCAAGGGCAAACATTACCCCCCTTTGAACTCAGCAAAAGCAAACATGTCTTAGGCAGAGATCCCCAATTTGCCGACTTCCTAGTACCTGCAGATTGGGGGGTAATTAGTCGTTGTCAGGCAACCTTAATTACCAAAGATGATGATTATGTAATTTATGATGGCGATGGTCTTAATCCTAGCAGTAATAAACTATTTATTAATAATCATCTCATCACCCATGAAATTGGTTATCCCCTACAAAATGGCGATGTGATTAAAATTGGGCAAAATATTAATATTTTAATTACCCTCAAATATTTTAATTCTGACAGCATTAACACCGTTAATAAAACAGCCCTTACGGCTATTCCCCTCCAACAAAGATCCATACTTATCGGTAGAGATGACACTGCCAATCTACAATTACTTTCCCCCGCTGTTTCCCGTAAACATGCAGTCATTGATTATTTAGAACCCAATACCTATCTTTTATACGATTACAGCACCAATGGAGTTTATGTAAATGGTATTAAAGTAAACGGAAAAATCCTGATTAATACCGCCGCAATAATTAAAATTCTGCCCTACACCCTAGTATTACAAAAAAATCAATTGATCGTTGCCGATACCGGGGACAATATTCGCCTTGATGCCCGTAATATTGTGAGGACAGTCCGGGATGACAACAAGCAAATTATCACCCTACTTAATCAGATATCTCTCCCCATTGAACCGGGACAATTGGTTGCTTTAGTGGGGGGGAGTGGAGCTGGAAAGTCCACTTTTATGCGTACCCTATTGGGCATTGAACCCACCACCAATGGGACAGTTTATTTAAATGGAGAAGACCTGAGAAATAACTTTAATCTCTATCGTAATCAAATCGGTTATGTACCCCAAAAAGATATTATTCATGATTCATTAACTGTAGTCGAAGCTCTCAGATATGCCGCCAAATTAAGATTGCCAGGGGATGCCGACATTGACGAAATTATAGAAAAGACTCTAGGGCAAATTGAAATGCAGGAACGACGCAACGTCTTAGTTAAAAACCTTAGTGGTGGGCAACTAAAAAGGGTATCTATTGGGGTGGAATTATTAGTAGATCCCAAACTATTTTTCCTTGATGAACCCACCTCTGGACTAGATCCAGGATTGGACAAAAAAATGATGCAACTACTGCGGAAATTGGCCGACCAGGGGCGCACTATCATTTTAGTCACCCACGCCACTGGCAACATTGACCTTTGTGATCGCCTAGTCTTTTTAGGTCAAGGGGGTAATCTATGTTACTTCGGTACTTTTCCCGATGCCTGTCAATTTTTTAATCTAGGAAGTAATGATTTTGCTGATGTTTATATTCAATTGGATAATAAAACATCTGTCCAAAGCACCGCCCAACGGTACCGCAACTCCAGTTACCAATACCAGTACATTGATCAAAGGCTGGGGGGGAATGAATCCAGCACTGCTGCCGTGGCTCCTAGTCAGGCCAAAGTCTCTCCCCTCGGTCAAGCCTGGGTACTCTGCCAACGGTACGGGCAAATCATGGCCAGAGATCCCATTAACATTGGTATTTCCATTGCTACTGCCCCCATAGGCATTTTATTAATTGATTTGGCGATCGCCGCTCGGGAACCCTTTGTGCTGGGTAGTGAACCAGATTTAAAACTAGCCCCTCTGGCTCAGACTGTACTATTGGTCTTTAGCTCCGCAGCCATCTGGGTGGGATTAGCCAGCTCATTACAAGAAATTGTCAAAGAAAACGATATTTACATCAGGGAAAGATTAGTTAATCTCAACATTTTTGCCTATATTATTTCCAAAGTCACTGTACTTTCCGGGCTCGCCCTTCTGCAAACCCTGGCCATGGTGTCGTTAATCCTCTTAGTTTTCGGCCACCCTAACCCGCCCTTTTTGCCTTGGGGGCTTGGGTTAATCATTACTACCTATCTCACCCTGTTTTCTTCCCTTTGTTTGGGGCTGATGGTTTCTGCACTATCTAAAAGTGAAACCCAGGCGAACACCGCCCTGCCCATTTTATTACTACCCCAAATCATTTTTTCCGGCGTACTGTTTCAGATTAAAGGAGTTAGCAAATACCTATCTTGGTTGATGGTCAGTCGCTGGTCTATCGGTGCCTATGGCTCTTTATTAGACATTAACAGCTTGGTGCCGGAGCCGGTAACCTTCCCCGATGGTTCAGTGCTGGAATCTCCTTTTAACACGACGACAGTTTATGATCCCAGTTGGAGTAATCTTTTGCTTAATTGGGAAA